>JBBSEG010000031.1:0-51471 GCA_038239945.1 Burkholderiales bacterium | reverse complement strand
TGAATCGCCCCGGGTTTTGAGGAGGCTCCAACTCTTGAGAGAATGGAGCCATGAACAAGTCGAACAAGTTTTCACCTGAGATGCGTGAGCGCGCTGTGCGCATGGTGCAGGAGCAGCGCGGAGAGTACCCGTCACTGTGGGCCGCGGTGGAGTCGATGGCCCCGAAGGTCGGCTGCGTGCCGCAGACGCTCCTGCAGTGGGTCAAGCGGCGGGAGATCGATGCCGGGGTGCGGGAAGGCGTGACTACCAGCGAGGCGCAGCGGGTTAAGGAGCTGGAGCGCGAGGTCAAGGAGCTGCGCCGGGCCAACGAAATCCTGAAGCTGGCGAGCGCTTTTTTCGCGCAGGCGGAGCTCGACCGCCGACTCAAGTGATGAGAGATTTCATCGACGCGCACCGGAGCACCCATGGGGTCGAGCCGATCTGCAAAGTGCTGCAGGTTGCCCCTTCGGGATACCGCCGATACGCGGCTCAGCGGCGAGACCCTTCGTTGCGGCCGGCGCGGGCCAAGCGCGACGACGAGCTGGTGCCGCAGATCGAGCGCGTCTGGCAGGCCAACATGCAGGTCTACGGCGCGGACAAGGTTTGGCGTCAGCTGGCGCGTGAGGGCATGCCGGTGGCGCGCTGCACCGTCGAGCGGCTGATGCGGCAGCAGGGCCTGCGTGGCGTAATGCGCGGCAAAGTAGTGCGCACGACGATCAGTGACTCCAAGGCGCCCTGTCCGTTGGATCACGTCCATCGACAATTCCGGGCCGAGCGGCCGGACCAGTTGTGGGTTTCAGATTTCACCTATGTGTCGACCTGGCAAGGCTGGCTGTACGTGGCCTTCGTGATCGATGTGTTCGCCCGGCGCATCGTTGGCTGGCGAGTCAGCAGTTCGATGCGTACGGACTTCGTGCTCGACGCCTTGGAACAGGCACTCTGGGCGCGTCAGCCGGGGCGCGACACCAACTTGATTCATCATTCGGACAGAGGGTCGCAATATGTTTCCATTCGCTACACCGAGCGCCTGGCCGAAGCCGGCATTGAACCGTCGGTAGGCAGCAAAGGCGACAGCTACGACAACGCCTTGGCGGAGACCATCAACGGGCTCTACAAGGCTGAGTTGATTCATCGCCGCGCGCCTTGGAAAACCAAGGAGGCAGTCGAATTGGCGACGCTGGAATGGGTGGCTTGGTTCAACCACCATCGATTACTCGAACCCATCGGATACATTCCTCCTGCCGAAGCTGAGGCAAACTATTATCGGCAACTTGCCGGTCAACCTGTCGCGATGGCGGCATAACTTAACCCGGACAGCCTCCACGGAACCCGGGGCGATTCAGACCTTTGGAACCGCTCCATTTGGGGAGCAGCCAAGCGGGCGATTCAACGTCGTCCCGCCGAACCTTCCCCTCTTATTCTGGGAGCCCTTTTTAAAAAGGATGAGAATCGTCGCCGGCGGCGCAACCGTCGCCGACAGTGCGAGGGCGATTGCCTTGCACGAGACTGGCGAAAAGATGCGGGTGTGTGTCCCTTCGGCTGATGTTCGTCTCGAGCTGTTGACTGCTGGCGCCCGTCTCTCCGAGAAGCCACTTGGCGCCACGACAGCTTGATCTCTCAAGACCTCGAAGGGCATGGCAGAAGCCGCGGCGCGATCGCTGGATGCGCCACCGCCGGCGGCTGCTGCGTTGAAGGACTACGTCTGCTTCGATTTCGAGAAGGTGGACGCTTGGTATCTGGAAGACGATCTGGGCTATGCGCATCCGAGGGATCCGTATCACCGTGCCGACGTGCATCGCTCGTCTCGACACGTCGTTGTCCGAGTCAAAGAGTCGGTGGTCGCGGAATCAATAGAACCAGCGATGCTGTTCGAAACTTCCCTCGCACCCCGCTTCTACCTTGCTCCTGACGCCGTGCGGCCGGAATTCCTTATCAAGAGCGAAACGGTTTCCACGTGCCCGTATAAAGGCGACGGCCAACATTGGCACGTCGTCGTTGGCGACACGCACATCGCTGACGCGGCCTGGAGTCTTACCGCACCGCTCGGAGACGCGCTCACAATTCCACGCTGGTATAGCTTCTACCCTGAAAAAGTAAGGGTCGAGGTTGACGGCCATTTCATGAAGACCTAGATGCCGCTTCTTTCGGTAGCGAACCCAGTTCGACCGATCTTTAGGCGTTTGTACGCTCGCGACGCCATGGATCGAATCGCTAAGAAAGGCGGTCTGGGACGCCGACAAGAGCCGTATCGAGATGCGGCTCGAGAGGTCGATCGCCCAGCTCGTTACCGCCGTAGGACGGGCCTTCGCCTTGCAGGCGGAGAGATCATCTATACCGAAAACTCGCAACGAACCAGCAAACCGTTTGTCGAGAGTATCGCGCTCTCTTTGCCCAATCACTCCGGGTCACTGGACGCTTCGCTCGTAGAACAGCGGCTGATACCGCCGCAGCACGAGACGGAGTCTTGCACACTCCCCGCGTGGCAACGACGATTTGGCTTGCCCGTTACTGCGGTCCGGCGCGGCGAGTTCGGCGCCAACGCCTATGAGGGTCGACAGAGTCGCTCCAGCGAGCAGCTGCGTCCAGTGCCAATTCGTCTCGTCCTCGAGGCCGGACGGCCGACGTCGCGATCCTACCAGCGTCGATCAGAAAGCGCGTGCTGACGCTCGTAGGCAACCTCGAGGCGGCGCTGCGTGGCGACACCGTACGCGCCAGGGAAGCACTGAGAGAATCGTTTGGAGAGATCCGACTCAAGCCGGACGGCGAGGATCTCTTCTTGGAGTTTGAGTCCATCGCCGACCGCCTGTTGGCGGTCGGCGATGGAAAGATAGGTCGGGTTGCGGGGGCAGGATTTGAACCTGCGACCTTCGGGTTATGAGCCCGACGAGCTGCCAGACTGCTCCACCCCGCGTCTGAGTCCGCTAGTATACGGCCGCCCGCGTTTAGGGTCAATCTGCGAGCCGTACGCCCATGCCAGACCGCTTCGCAACCGTCCCCGAAGAAGTCGATTACCTCGGCGGCGCGACGCGCCTGTTCGGCATCGTCGGCGATCCGATCGCGCAGGTGCGCTCGCCGGAAATGTTCACGGCGGCGTTGCGCGCACGCGGCCTCGACGCGGTGCTGGTCCCCCTGCACGTGGCGCCCGCCGAATTCAACGCCTGCGTCGGCGGTTTGCTCGCGTTGCGCAACCTCGACGGCCTCATTTTCACCATCCCGTACAAGGCGCGCGCCATCGGCCTTGCCGCCACCCTCGGCGAGCAGGCGCGCAGCGTGGGCGCGATCAATGCGCTCGCGCGCCGGGGCGCCGCATGGCACGGGGAGATTTTCGACGGCCTGGGTTGCGCCGAGGCGTTGCGGCGGCGCGGCATCGCGGTCGGCGGGCGAAGGCTGATGCTGCTGGGCGCGGGCGGCGCCGGCGCCGCGGTCGGCGTGGCCCTCGCGCACGAGCGTCCGGCCTCGATGCGCCTGTTCGATCCCGACCGCGCGCGCGCCAAGGCGCTCGCCGCGAAGGTCCACGCCGTCTCGCCCACCACCCTGGTCAAGGTCGCGCAGCCGCGCATCGACGACGTCGACGTGCTGCTCAACGTATCGCCCGCGGGCATGCTCGACGATGCGCGGCTGCCGCTGCACGTGGAGCGCCTGCCCGCGTCGCTGACGGTGCTCGATGCGATCGTGAGGCCGGAACGCACGCCGCTGATCGCGCTGGCCGAAGCGTGCGGGTGCACAGTGGTCTACGGGCGCGAGATGATGCGCGGCCAGCTCGACCGGATGGTGGACTTCTTCACGACCTCCGGCTGACGCGATACGGCGCTAACCGCCGCGGGGGGTCGCGGGATCGCGCAGCCGCGCCGCACGCATCGGGGGCGCGCCGCGCGCGACGCCCCTCAACTGCGCCTCGATGCCGGTGCCGATCGACAGGCGCGGCGCGCCGGCCTCGCCCGCGTCGCGCGCGGCCTGCTCGAGTGCCGCGCCGATCGACTCGGCATGGCGCAGCGACGCGTCGGCGAGCGAATGGGCGAACGCGGAGGGACCGCCGTCCCCGGCGCAACCGGCCGCGCGCTCCTCGCCGGGACTCGAGACGAGCACCGCGGAATCCTCGCCCGACAGTGTGTCGAGCCATGCGCCTGCCGCGCACGTCGCCACGACGATCACGCGGTAGCGAATGCCTGCGCCATCGAGCAGCTGCTTGAGCGCCGCGGGCGTCACGGGCACGAGGTCGAGCGGCGGATGATGGGCTACGAGGCCATTCTCGGCGGCGGCGTCGGCGGCAAGGTAGAGCATCACGATGTCGTCGTCGGCCTCGATCGAATCGCCTAACTCCTGAAGCACGCGCCGCAGGTTGGTGAGCGTGGCGAACGGCAGCTCGGTGAGCGTGGCCGCGTGGTTGACCAGAGCGATCGACCGGCCCTGCGTGCCGAAGCGCTCGTCCATCACCGTGCGCATCGCGTCGACCTCCGCGCGAAACCCGTCCTTGCGGCCGTCAGGCGCGAACCCGACGAAATACAGGTCGGTCACGCCCGGCCGCTCGTCCTCGAGGCCGTCGATGGCGTTGTCGAGAAGCAGGGCCTGCACGGCCATGACGGGCTCGGAGGCCGGACTCAAGGCGGCCTCGTTGCCTGCGTCGTCCCCGCCGGGCGTCCACCAGCCGGTGAGCGGGCCGGCGAACGGCGCCGCCCACAACGGCAAGCTCAGCAACAGGCCGCCGGCGACCGCCCGGGCGGTGCGGCGCAATGCCGGCGCTTCGCTGACGACGTAGACGACCCGCATGCACAACCCCACCATCCACGCGAGCATCGCCAGCTCGAAGACGACGCTGGCGGTGCCCTCGAGGCCCATGCCCGCCACCGCCGGTACGGCGTGCAGCACCTGGAGCAGCGGAAATGCCGCGAGCACGACGACCGGCACGGCCACGAAGATCCCGTCGTCCCGGCACCACGCGGCGATCAGCGCGCTGCTCACCATCAGCAGGCCGACGGAATAGAGCTCGCCGCCGAGACCCGCGAAGGTGAACGATCCGCCCGGCGTCGCGCGCAATCCGTCGAGCGCGATGTCGATCAACGCCGATACGACGATCACCAGCAGCCATGCGACGAGATCGACGCGGAACGCGCGCCGGTCGACGGGCTGGAACAACGCCAGCCGCGCGCCCGCGGCGAGATTGGCCGCGAGGTCGGCGAGCGGCGCTCGGATGGGTGCGGGGGCGTCGGCCATTGGTTTCAGGCAATCGGTTCAGGCAATCGGTTCAGGCAATCGGTTCAGCAATCGCGTGCGCGGCAATGAACGACTTCACCTGGTTGGCGTCCGCCGGCAGCACGGTACGTCGCTGCGGACGCGCCTCGAGGCCGATGAACCGCGGCGGCCGCGGAGGCTCGCGTCCGATCGCCTCGCGAATCGTGGCCGCGAACTTCGCCGGCTGCGCGGTCTCGATGCAGATCAACGGCACCCCCGGCGTGCGCAGGCGGCGTCCGACGCCCAGCCCGTCCGCGGTGTGCGGGTCGATGACGAGGTCGAAGCGCGCTGCGATGTCGCGGATGGCGTCCAGCCGGTCGGCGTGACGGCTGCGACCCGAAACGAAGTGGGCGTCCTGCAGGCGGGTCCAGGACAGCGTGTCGCGCAGGTTGAAGCCGCCGTCGCGAGCGAGCGAATCCCACAACGCGCGCAGCCGCACCGGATCGCGGTCCACAAGGTCGTAGGCAAAGCGCTCGAAGTTCGACGCCTTGGAGATGTCCATCGACGGCGACGACGTCGCGTGCGTCTCGGCCGCGCCGCGCGGACGGTAGCGGCCGCTGCTAAAAAACTCGTCGAGCACATCGTTCTCGTTGGTGGCAAGAATCAGCCGCTCGATGGGCAACCCCATCTGCCGCGCGACATACCCGGCCAGGATGTTGCCGAAATTGCCCGACGGTACCGCGAAGGCAACCTGCTCATCGTTGCTGCGGGTGGCGGCGAAGTAACCCTTGAAGTAGTACACGACCTGCGCCGCGACGCGTGCCCAGTTGATGGAATTCACCGCCCCGACGCGATGGCGCGCCTTGAACGGCGCATCGCTCGAGACCGCCTTGACGATGTCCTGGCACGCGTCGAACGTGCCGTCGATCGCCAAATTGTGGATGTTCGGCTCCTGCAGCGTGTACATCTGCGCCTGCTGGAACGGGCTCATCCGCCCGATCGGGGAGAGCATGAAAACGGCCACTCCCGCCTTGTCGCGCAGCGCGTATTCGGCCGCGCTGCCGGTGTCGCCCGACGTCGCGCCGACGATGTTCAACGTGCGCCCCTCGGCCCGCAGCACGTGCTCGAACAGGCGGCCGAGAAGCTGCAGCGCGATGTCCTTGAATGCGAGTGTGGGTCCGTTCGACACGCGCAGCAGGTGCAGGCCGGGCTCGAGCGTGAGAAGCGGCGTGATCTCGTCACTGCCGAACGTCGCCGAAGTGTAGGTGGCGTCGACGAGCGCGCGCAGCGCGGCCGCCGGAATGTCGTCGATGAAGCGGACCAGCACCTCGAAGGCGAGCGCGCGATAATCGAGCGGTCGCAGCGAGGCGAGCTCGGCTGCGGTGAAGCGCGGATACCGTTGCGGCACGGCGAGGCCGCCATCGGGCGCGAGGCCCTCGAGCAGGATCTCGCAGAACGGCCGCGGCCGGTCGTGCCATGCGCCGCGCGTGCTCACGTAGCGCATCAATTAAGCGCTTCCATGCGGATGCGCACGACCTTGCCGCGCACGGTGGGCAGCGCCTCGATCTTGTCGATCGCGTCGATCAGCCGCCCCTCGACGGAGCGGTGCGTGAGCAGGATGATGTCGGTCTGCTGCTCGCCCTCCGAGGGCTCCTTCTGGATCATCGCGTCGATGGAGATCTCGCGGTCGGCCAGGATGCGCGTGATGTCGGCGAGCACGCCGGGCCGATCCTCCACGCGCATGCGCAGGTAGTAGCTCGTCTCGACCTCCGCCATGGGCAGGAAGGGAACATCGGAGAGCTGGTCCGGCTGGAAGGCCAGGTGCGGCACGCGATGCTCGGGATCGGCCGTGTGCATGCGCGTGACGTCGACGAGGTCGGCGATCACCGCGCTGGCAGTCGGCTCGGCCCCCGCTCCGGCGCCGTAATACAGCGTCGCGCCCACGGCATCGCCCTTCACCAGCACGGCGTTCATCGCGCCCTCGACGTTGGCGATCAGGCGCCGGGCGGGGATCAGGGTGGGATGCACGCGCAGCTCGATGCCCCCGCGCGCCCGGCGCGTGATGCCGAGCAGCTTGATCCGATAGCCAAGCTCCTCGGCGTAGGCGATGTCCTGCCGGTGCAGCCGCGAGATGCCCTCGGCGTACGCCTTGTCGAGCTGCATCGGCACGCCGAACGCGATGGCGCACATGATCGTGAGCTTGTGCGCGGAGTCGATGCCCTCGACATCGAAGGTCGGGTCGGCCTCGGCGTATCCCAGCGCCTGCGCCTCCTTCAGGACCGTGTCGAACGACGCGCCGCGGTCGCGCATCTCGCTCAGGATGAAATTGGCGGTGCCGTTGATGATGCCGGCGATCCACTCGATGCGGTTCGCCGTGAGCCCCTCGCGCAGCGCCTTGATGATCGGCACGCCGCCGGCCACAGCCGCCTCGAACGCGACCATGACGCCCTGCGCGTGCGCGGCGGCGAAGATCTCGGTGCCATGGTGGGCGAGCAGCGCCTTGTTCGCGGTGACGACATGCTTTTTTTGCGCGATGGCGTCGAGCACCAGCGCGCGCGCCGCGTCGGTGCCGCCGACCAGCTCGCAGACGATGTCGAGGTCGGGCTGGCGGGTGACCACGTAGGGATCGTTGGTGAGGTTCACGCCGTCGATCCCGCGCATGCCCTCGCGGGCGCGGTCGAGCGTGCGCGTCGCCACCCACGTGATGCGGATGGGGCGCCCGGCGCGTCGGGTGATCTCTTCCTCGTTGCGGCGCAGGACGTCCCACGTGCCGCGTCCGGCCGTGCCGAAGCCCAGCAACCCGACCTGCAGGGGCTTCATGGGCACGGCGGTCGCATCAGAGCAGCCCGTCCTCGCGCAGCATCTGCTTGATGCCGCGCAGCGCCTGCCGCGTCCGCGACTCGTTCTCGATCAGCGCGAACCGCACGTGCCCGTCGCCGAACTCGCCGAAGCCGATCCCCGGCGACACCGACACCTTCGCGTGCGCCAGGAGCTTCTTCGAGAACTCCAGCGAGCCGAGCGTCTCGTAGGGCTTGGGAATCTGCGCCCACACGTACATCGACGCCTTCGGCACGTCGACCGGCCAGCCCGCCTCCTGCAGGCCTTTGACGAGCACGTCGCGCCGGCGCTGGTATTTCTGCGCGATCTCCCCGACGCATTCCTGCGGGCCCTCGAGCGCCGCGATGGCGGCCACCTGCAGCGGCGTGAAGGTGCCGTAGTCGTGATAGCCCTTGATGCGCGACAGCGCGTAGACGAGATCCTTGTTGCCGACCATGAAGCCGATGCGCCAGCCCGCCATGTTGTAGCTCTTCGACATGGTGAAGAACTCGACCGCGACGTCGCGCGCACCGGGCACCTGCATGATCGACGGCGCCTTCCACCCGTCGAAGCAGATGTCCGCATAGGCGAGGTCGTGCACGACGTAGATGCCGTATTCCTTTGCCAGCGCGATCAGCTTCTCGAAGAACGGCAGCTCGACGCATTGCGCGGTGGGGTTCGCCGGGAAGTTGACGATCAGCATCTTGGGCTTCGGCACCGACGACTTGATGGTGCGCTCGAGCTCCGCGAAGAAATCGACGTTGGGCGTGAGCGGGACCTGGCGGATGTCGGCGCCGGCGATCACCGGACCGTAGATGTGGATCGGGTAGCTCGGGTTGGGGACCAGCACCGTGTCGCCGCGGCCGAGCGTGGCGAGCGCGAGGTGCGCGATGCCTTCCTTCGAGCCGATCGTGACGATCGCCTCGGTCTCCGGATCGAACTGCACGCCCCAGCGCCGGTCGTACCAGTGGCAGATGGCGCGGCGCAGGCGGGGAATGCCCTTCGACACCGAATAGCCGTGAGTGTCGCCGCGCTGCACGGTCTCGACCAGCTTCGCCACGATGTGCGGGGGAGTGGGACCGTCGGGATTGCCCATGCCGAAGTCGATGATGTCCTCGCCGCGACGGCGGGCGGCCATCTTGAGCTCGGTGGTGATGTTGAAGACGTACGGCGGCAGGCGCTCGATGCGCGCGAATTGCGTCTGCGGGAGAGAGGGCATGAAGAACCTCTAGCGTCAGCGCCCGGAACCGTCCGAGCGACGTAGATGGGTGAGACGCTACAATGATACAGGAGCGTTTCCGGCCCGATGAAGTTCCATCTGCAAAGCCCCGACGCGCTGCTGGTCTCCGGCTTCGGCGACGACTGGATTCGGGTCGGCGGCCGCGAGTATCGCGAGAACTGCCTGCTCACGCCGGACGGCGTGCAGACTGGCTTCGCCCCGGCCGGATTCGCCGCGCTCGCGGAGGTGGACTTCACCGGCCTCTTAGCCTACTGCCCGGAGATCGTGCTGCTCGGCACCGGGGCGGTGCAGCGGTTCCCGCATCCGCGGCTGTCGCAGGCACTGCCGGCCGCGCACGTGGGATTCGAGGCGATGGACACTCGTGCGGCGTGCCGCACCTACAACATCCTGCTCGGCGAAGGACGTCGCGTGGTGGCCGCGATCCTCTTCTAGAAGCGCTGCCGGTGGGCGGCGCCGCGTCGCACCCTCATTCGCCCATCTGCAGCAGTAATCCGCGTTTGCGCGCGTGGCGCACTGCCCAGGCGAGGAGCGCGCAGCCGAGTGCCAGGTACACCACGTTGAGCGCCAGCGCGTGCGCGAACATCGACGCGTCGAAGCCTCCATGAAGCAGTACCCCGCGCATGCCCTCGAAGACGTACGACGACGGCAGCGCGCGCGCGACGAATTGCAGCGGCACCGGCAGCACGGCGATCGGGTAGTACACGCCGGACACCGGCGCGAACAGGAAGATGGCCGCCCACGCAAGCTCCTCGGCGCCGAGCCCCCAGCGCAGGATCATGGCCGACACGGCGAGACCGATGGCCCATCCGAACACCAGCAGGTTGGAGAAGAATGCGATCAGCGGCAGGCCGATGGAAAAGATCGAGTAGCGAAACAGCAGCCACGCGAACAGGCACGCGCCGCCGACGCCGATCAGCGTGCGCGCGACGCTCAGCGTAAGCTGGCCCGCGATCAGCTCGTAGAGGCGCAGTGGGCTCACGAACAGGTTGCCGAGGTTGCGCGCGTACATCTCCTCGATGAAGGTCAGCGATACGCCGAGCTGGCCGCGGAACAGCACGTCCCACAGCAGCACTGCGCCCAGGAAGAAGCCGGGCGCGTCGCGCAGGAACGCGTTGGTGGGCGCGAGGTAGAGGGTGAGGAACGCCCACAGCACCATCGTGACCGTGGGGTAGTACAGCGTTGCGAAGAGGCGCGGCCACGACTTGAACAGGAGGTAGGCGTGCCGGCGCACCAGGGCGCGCACCCGGCGCAGCGACGCGCCCGGCCCGGTCTGCGGCAGCAGCCAGGCGCCCTCGGCCCGTGCAGCGCGCGGCGGCACGGTCTCGGCTAGCGCGACGACGGCGTCCTGCCCGGCCGGCGCCGGCGCTGCGCTCGTGGTCGCGTCGCTACCGGGCTTCACGGCAGCTCGGCCCTCAGCGCCGCCGGCTCGTCGCGCTCGATCCCCGTGCCGCGGGCGACATCGAGGAACACCTCCTCCATGGTGTCGCGGCCGTAGCGCTCGATCAGCGCCCGCGGCGCGCCCTGGTCGACCACTTCGCCCGCGCGCAGCATCACGACGTCGTCGCACATGCGCTCGACCTCGCCCATGTTGTGCGAGGCGAGCAGCATCGTGCAGCCGCTGGCGCGCTGGTAGTCCTCGAGGTAGCTGCGCATCCGGTCGCCGACGTCCGGATCGAGCGACGCGGTCGGCTCGTCGAGCAGCAGCATCTCGGGCCGGTTGAGCAGCGCCTTGGCGAGCGAGACGCGCGTACGCTGACCCGCCGACAGCGTTCCGTAAACGCGGTCGAGCAGGCTCGCGAGGTCCAGCTCGTGCGCGAGCTCGTCGAGGCGCGCCGCCGGACCGCGCACGCCGTAGAGATCCGCGAACACGCGCAGGTTCTGCCGCACCGTGAGGCGCTTCGGGAGGTCGACGTAGGGGGAGGTGAAGTTGAGGCGCGGCAGTACCCGGTGACGGTGCCGCGTGATGTCGACACCCAGCACTCGGATGGTCCCGGCGGTGGGCGTGAGCACGCCGAGCAGCATCGACAGCGTAGTGGTCTTGCCGGCGCCGTTGCCGCCGAGCAGGGCCGTCGTGGTGCCCGGCCGAACCGTGAAAGAGAGGCCGCGTACCGCATGCACGTCGACGTAGCGCTTCTCCAGGTCGTGCACGACGATGGCCGGCGCATCGGAGGTCATGCCGGGCACCGCTTCGCGGGAGTCGACGACAACGCGACGTTCCATGCGGTAAGCCGGCGCGAGCAGGATCCGGGTCGCGCGTCAGGCCGCGAGCAGCGCGCCGACGTGCAGGACTGCGCTGCGACCGAGCGCGGCCAGCGCGTAGCCGCCCTCGAGCGCCGAGACGATGCGCCCCTGCGCGTGCCGGTCGGCCACGTCGACGAGCTGCCGGGTGACCCACGCGAAGTCCTCGTCGGCCAGCTCGAGCCCCGCCAGCGGGTCCTCGTGGTGCGCGTCGAAGCCCGCCGAGATGATGAGGA
This sequence comes from Burkholderiales bacterium, assembly GCA_038239945.1. Classification (GTDB taxonomy): domain Bacteria; phylum Pseudomonadota; class Gammaproteobacteria; order Burkholderiales; family Casimicrobiaceae; genus VBCG01. The sequence goes on along the minus strand of JBBSEG010000031.1, from coordinate 39,792 downwards.
GCTCCGGGCGGTGCGCGTCGAGCGCCGGCAGCACGCGCTCCTCGATGGCGGCGCGAAACGCGGCGCTCCCCATGCCCGGCGCCAGCGGCACGTTCTGCATGTTCGGGGCGCACGCGTCGACTCCGCTGTACGGATAGAGCGGGTACTGGAAGGTTCCGGTCATCAGCACGCGCGGGTCGCCCGTGAAGATGTCCTCGGTGCCGTTGCCGTGGTGCACGTCGAAGTCGACGATGGCCACGCGCGACAGGCCGTACACGGCCATGGCATGCGCGGCGCCGACGGCCACGCTGTTGAGCACGCAAAACCCCATCGCCCGCGTGCGCTCGGCATGGTGTCCCGGCGGGCGGACCGCGCAGAACGCCGTGCGACACGCGCCGGTCAGCACGAGATCGACGCCGAGCACCACGGCCCCCGCCGCATGCCGGGCGGCGTCGAGCGACTGCGGGCACAGCGCCGTGTCGGGGTCGATGAAAAACAGGCCCTCGTCGGGGCTCGACGCGTCGAGCAGGTCGAGATAGTCGTCACCGTGGACGCGCACGAGCTCGGCGCGGGTGGCGGCGGGCGCGAGGTGGTGGACGAGCCGCTCGTGCAGGCCGGCGGCGGCGAGATGCTCGTCGATCGAGGCCAGCCGCTCGGGACATTCCGGGTGATGGGGCCCCATGTCGTGCAGCATGCATGACGGGTGGGTGATGTACGCGGTGGTCACGGGATGCCGGAGGGTCGGACAGTGCAGCATCGGAGGGACGGCGGCCAGGTGGCGGGCCAAGGGCGGCCAGGCGGCTCGTCTCGTCCGCTGGGCGGAGTGTAGCGCGCCGCCCCGGGCGATGACGAGACGCGCCCGGTCGGCTAGAGTGAACGCTTGACCCCTCGTCCTGTCGATCCTATCCCATGAGCGTCCGGCCCCTCTCGCAGAACGTCACCACTGCCCAGCGGCTCGCGGCCATCGCCGCGCAGCTCGGCCGCATCGTCGTGGGAAAGGACGACGCGATCCGTCTCGCGCTCGCCTGCCTGCTGGCGCGCGGCCACCTGCTGATCGAGGACATCCCCGGCGTCGGCAAGTCGACGCTCGCGCAGGCGCTGGCCGCCACGCTCGGGCTCAAGTACGCGCGGATCCAGTTCACCAGCGACCTGCTTCCCGCCGACGTGCTCGGCGTGTCCGTGTACGACGAGCGGGCGCAGTCGTTCCGGTTTCATGCCGGGCCGATCTTTCACTCCGTCGTGCTCGCCGACGAGATCAACCGTGCGCCGCCCAAGACGCAAAGCGCGCTGCTCGAGGCCATGGAGGAGCGGCAGGTCTCGCAGGACGGCCAGACGCGCAAGCTGCCCGACCCGTTCTTCGTGATCGCGACGCAGAACCCGGTCGAGCAGATCGGCGCCTATCCGCTGCCCGAATCGCAGCTCGACCGCTTCCTGATCGCCATCGAGCTGGGCTACCCCGATGCCGCCGCCGAGCGCGAGCTGCTGGCCGGCGGCGACCGGCGCGCAAGGCTGGTCGACGTCGCGCCCATGGCCGATCCGGCGAGCCTCGCCGAATGGCAGCGCGAAGCGGCGGCGATCCATGTCGCGCCGGCGCTGCTCGACTACGTCCAGGCGTTGCTCGCCGCCTCGCGCGGGCACCTGCCGGGCGCCACGGGCGACTCCGGCGCACGGCGCGGCTTGAGCCCACGGGCGGGCCTGATGCTGGTCGCCGCCGCCCGCGCGTGGGCGCTGGTCGCGGGGCGCCCGATGGTGGTACCCGAGGACGTGCAGGCGGTGTTCGCGTCGGTCGCCGGACATCGGCTCGCCGGCGGGGCCCGCGCCGGCGCGCTGCAGGCGCAGGCGCTGCTCCGCGCGGTCGCGCTGACCTAGGCACCGCTGCATGGCCGCGGCCCTTGCGCCCCGGCTCGCGCCGGGCGCCCTCGCCCGCCTGCGGCAGCGGGCATTCCGGGCGGCGCCGTCCGACCGCGATCCGGTCGTCCTGCGCCACTCGCGCATCTACATATTGCCGACGCGCCGGGGCACGGCGCTCATCCTCACCCTGGCGCTGATGTTGCTCACCTCGCTCAACTACGCGCTCTCGCTCGGGCTGGTGGTGACGTTTGCGCTCACCGGACTCGTCTCCGCGGCGCTGCTGCATACGTTCCGCAACCTCGCCGGCATGGAGGTGAAGCCACTGGCCGCCGGCGACACGTTCGCGGGCGGCGCCATCGCGTTCTCCCTCGCACTCGTGCCCGGCGCCGCGACGCGCCTCGCCATCAATTTGCGCGCCCAGGGCGCGAGGTTGATGGCGGATGTGCCCGCGGGCGAAGTGCGCACCGTGTCGCTTCAGGTCGTAGCACCCGTGCGCGGCCGTGTACCGCTCGGCCGCGTCACCCTGTCGTCGTCCTACCCGTTCGGACTGTGGAACGCATGGGCGTACGTGCATTTCCCCCTCGAGGGAATCGCCTTCCCCGCGCCGGAGGTCTCCCCGCCCCCGCTGCCGTTCGGGCCGGGCGGCGCCGACGCGCTGCAGCAGGGCAGCGGCGACGACGCCGACCTCGCCGGCCTGCGCAGCTACCCGGCCGGCGATCCGCCGCAGCGGGTGGCGTGGAAAGCCGTCGCGCGCGGCGCGGGCTGGTACACCAAGCACTTCGAAGGCTCCGGCGGCGGCCCGGCGCTGCTCGATTGGCAGGCGCTGCCCCGCGACCTCGACGTCGAGGCGCGGTTGGCGCGCCTGTCCGCATGGGTGCTGGCCGCCGAGCGCGCCGCCCGGCCTTTCGCGCTGTCGCTGCCGGGCGCGGCGCTGCCGCCCGCGCAGGGCCGCGAGCATCGGCGCGCGGCGCTGCTCGCGCTGGCGCTGTTCCCTCCGGAAGCGGCTTGATTGCCGCGACGCGCATGCCGGGGTGGCTGCGCAACGAAGGCGCGGTCACCCCGCTCAAGCCGCCGCAGATCCGGTGGCTGGGCGCCCTGCTCCTCGCGGCGCAGCTGCCGCAGGCGATTCATCTGCCGATCTGGGTCGCGCTGTTCGGCGCGATGCTGGTCGCGCTGCGCTTCGCGCTGCTGCGCCGCGACCGCCTGCGCGCCGCGGTGCGGCCGGCGCGCATACCGTCGTGGGCGCTGGCGCTCTTCGCGCTGTCGATCGGGCTCGCCATCCGCCAGTCGTTCGGCTACTTCCTCGGCCGCGATCCCTGTGTCGCCTTCCTGTTCGTGCTGGTCGGCATCAAGTTCCTGGAGGCCCGTACGCTGCGCGACGGGACGCTGCTGGTCTGCCTCGCCATGGCGTTGTTCATCACCCCGTTCTTCTACGGGCAGTCGATGCTCGCGGCGCTTGCCACGGTCCCCGCGATCCTGTTGATGGGGGGTGCGCTGGACGCGCTCGCGCGGCCCGGCGCCGCGGACTTCGAGTTCAGCGTCTGGGGCAGCGCGATCCGGCGCACGGTCGTGATGCTGTTGCAGGGCGTGCCCATCGCGCTGCTGCTGTTCGTGCTGTTTCCACGGCTCGCCGCTCCCTTGTGGGGATTGCCGAAGGACTACAGCGCGCGCACCGGCCTGTCCGACCGGATGGCGCCCGGCACGATCAGCGCGCTGTCGCTGTCCGACGCGGTGGCATTTCGCGTCGATTTCGCAGGCGCTCCGCCCGCGCCGCGCGACCGCTATTGGCGCGGCCCGGTGCTGTCCGCTTTCGACGGCCGCGCGTGGGGCGCCCTGCCGTCGCGCTACGGCGGCACGTTCATCGTGCCAGGCGGCACCCCGGTCACCTACACGGTATCGCTCGAGCCGAACGGCAATCCGTGGCTGTTCGCGCTCGACCTGCCGGCCGGGCCACCGCAAGCGCCAGACGACGACCCGTCCGGCGCGGACAGCGGGATTCCGCTTGCGCGCCTGACGCGCGACCAGCAGCTCATCGCACGCGCCGCCGTGACCCAGCCCGTGCGCTACCGGCAGACCTCGCTGCTGCGGGACGCGTTCGCGGTTGCAGGGCCGCGCGAAGCGGACATCAACCGCGCGCTTCCGGCGGGCAGCCCACAGACGATGGCGTTCGCCCGCGAGCTGCGCGAGCGCAATCCCGACGATGCGCAATACGTGCGCGCGGTGCTGCGATATTTTCGCACCGAGCCGTTCACCTATACGCTCGCGCCGCCGCTCTACGAAGACGAGCCGGTCGACGAGTTCCTGTTCGGCGCGCGGCGCGGCTTCTGCGAACACTACGCGAGCGCGTTCGTGGTCCTGCTGCGCGCCGCAGGCATCCCGGCGCGCGTGGTGACGGGGTACCAGGGCGGCGAGATCAATCCACGCGGCGGCTACCTCATCGTGCGGCAATCCGACGCGCACGCCTGGTCGGAGGCGATCATCGACGGCCAGTGGCGTCGCTTCGACCCGACCGCCGCCGTGTCGCCGCTGCGCGTCGAGCGCGGCATCGGCGCCGCCCTGCCGACGGCCGACGGCCTGCCCTTGCTCGCACGCCTGGACGGCGGCTTGCTCAAGAACGCGCAGCTCGCCATCGATGCCCTCAACCATCAATGGCGCCGCAATGTCGTGGACTTCGATTTCCATCGCCAGCGTGCCCTGTGGCGCGACCTGGAGGTCGACGCCTACGCGCCGTGGCACATCGTCGCCGGCGTGGCGCTCCTCGCCGCGGTGTGGGCCGGCGCGGTGCTCGGCTGGCTCACGTTCAAGCGTCGCCGGCAGGAGCGCGCGCTGGTGCTGTGGGCCACCGTGTGCCGCCGGCTCGCAAACGCGGGGCTCGCGCGCCTGCCGCACGAGGGGCCGCTCGCCTATGCCCAGCGCGCGGCCGAGCGGTGGCCGCAGTTCGCCATCGCCTTTCACGCGATCGGCCAGTCGTTCGCAACCTTGCGCTACGGCGACGCAATGGGGCATCCCCGCGAGCACGCGGCGATGCTCGCGACGCTGGAGCGGGCCATCGAGGTGCTGCCGGCGGCCGTGCGCTTGCGCAACGCGTCGGCCGCTTAATCGAAGTCCCGCCGCTGCCGGCCCGCGCGTACCGGACCTAGAACAGATCGTCGCGCGCGTAGCCCTTGTGCAACAGCCGCCCGCGCAGCTTCTCGAGGGCTTCGCTCTGGATCTGGCGCACCCGCTCGCGCGTGATGCCGAGCTCGGCGGCAAGCTGCTCGAGCGTCACGACCGTGCAGCCGCCGAGGCCATAGCGGCGCTCGATCACCCGCCGCTGGCGCTCGGGCAGCTCGGCCAGCCATTCGACCACGCTGCGCTCGAGCGCGCTCTCGTGCAGCAGCAGCTCGGGCGACAGCGCATGCTCGTCGGCCACCGCCTCGCCGATCGTCAGCCCCGGGTCGCGGTCGAGGGGCGCGTCGAGGGAGAGCGGCTGCTCGTGATAGCGCAACAGGCGCTCGACATCGCCCTGGTTCTTGCCGAGCAGGTGGGCGACGTCCTCGAGGGTGGCATCGCGCCCGCCGACCGGTCCATGCGTCTCGAGATGGCGCAGCGCCCGCAGCACCACATTCAGTTCCTTCACCACGTGCGCCGGCAGCCGGATGGTGCGGGACTGGTTCATCACCGCGCGCTCGATCGACTGGCGGATCCACCAGGTCGCATAGGTCGAGAAGCGAAACCCGCGCTCGGGGTCGAATTTCTCAAGCGCATGGATCAGACCGAGGTTGCCTTCCTCGATCAGGTCCGGCAGCGCGACGCCGCGGTTGGTGTAGCGCCGCGCGAGGCTGACCACCAGGCGCAGGTTGCGCTCGATGAGCGTCTGGCGCGCCGCGAACTCGCCGGCGCGCATCGCGCGCGCAAGGGCGAGCTCCTGCGGAGCGGTCAGCAGCGCATGCTGGCCGATGTCGTTGAGATAGAGCTGAGTGAGGTCGGCGACGAAGTCGGCGGCGAGGCCTGCGGGCGGACCGTCGAGCGGCAGATCGCGGGTAAAGCGATCGGGAGGCGCCTCCGCAGGCTCGTCTGCCTGAGCCCACGGCGCTTCGGCCACGTCACCCGCCGGCTCGGTCTCCTCCCGCGGGCCCAGCAGGTCGTGCCGGGGCTGCCTGGCGGTCATCGGCGCGGCTAGCGACCGTTCATGTGCCGGGCGTGCGCGTCATCCCGGCGGCAGGAAGCGCGCCGGATCCATCGGCTTGCCCAGCCGGCGGATCTCGAAATGCAGCTTGACCTGGTCGGCATCGGAATTGCCCATCTCGGCAATCTTCTGGCCGCGCGTCACTTGCGCACCTTCCTTGACGAGGATCTCGCGATTGTGGGCGTACGCGGAGAGAAACGTCTTGTTGTGCTTGATGATGATCAGCTTGCCGTAGCCGCGCAGGCCGGCGCCGGCGTAGACCACCTTGCCGGCTGCACTGGCGAGGACCGGATCGCCCAATCCGCCCGCGATGTCGATGCCCTTGAGATTCGCGGTCTCGGAGAAGCCCGCGACGACGCGGCCCTTGGCCGGCCACAACCAGTCGACGCGCTCGTCGTCGCCATCGTCGCCGTTGCTCGCGCGCGGCGGATCGGCGCGCGCCGGCGCGGGCGAGTCGACGCGCGGCGCGGGACGCGTGGCTTCGCCGGCGGGCGGCGGCGTGCTGGACGCGAGGGTGAGATCACGCACGGCCTGGTCGGAATAAGGCTCCTTCACGGCCTTCGGCCCGCTCTTGACGTTGCCCGCCGGCGCGGGCGGCGGTGACGGCGCGGCGCCGGTGAGCGGCGGAGGCAGTGCAACCCCGCGCGGCGCCTCGCTGACCGGCGGCACGGTGCGCAGCGGCGCGGTGGTGACTCCCTCGGCACCTGGCGCAGGCGGCGGCGCAACCTCTCCCGGCGCGAGCAGCCGCAGCACCTGGCCCACGCGGATGAGGTTCACGTTATCGATGCTGTTCCACGCCGCGAGCTCGCGATAGTCGAGCCCGTTGTCGAGCGCGATCTGGTAGAGCGTGTCGCCGCGCTTCACGGTGTATGACGGCACCGCGGCCGCATCGATCGGCCGACCCGCGGCATCGAGCGCCGTCCCTCCCGGACCGCGCACGCCCGCCTGTCGATCCTCGATGGGCGCCGCGCGGCGCGTCGCGCACCCGGCGACCATCGCCACGGTGAGCGCCACGACGAACGCCTGCGCGGCGAGCCTGCGCCACTGTGCCGCGCGGGGCCGCGCAGCGGTTTCACCTGGGGAGCGGGGCATGGACATCGTGCGACGAAACCGTGACGGAAAGCGGGCGACCCTCGGCGAACGCGCCGCCACGCAGGGCCGTTGACCGTCGCCGCGGCCGGCGCGGGCGAGCATCGCGCCACCGCGCGCCCAGCCGGTCACGAGATACCCGACAGCAGCGGCACGAATCTTACCGCATCGAGCACCTGCTCCCGCAGGCCGCCGGGGGCCGCCTCGATCACCGTCAGTCGCTGGACGCCGCGCTCGTCGCTCGTGCCGCTGTGCGTGAGCGGCAGCACCATGCGCCCGCCCGGGTTGAGGTAGGCGAGCAGCGCCGTCGGCACGTGCGTGGCTCCCGCGGTGACGACGATCGCATCCACCGCCAGCGTCTCGCCGAGATCGGCGCTGCCGTCGCCGTGCTTGAGGCGCACGTTGCGAAGCTTGAGCGAGGTGAGGTTGCGGCGCGCCTTGTTGACGAGCGCGCCGATGCGCTCGACGGTGTACACCGTGGCCGCGAGGTGCGCGAGGATGGCGGTCTGGTAGCCGCAGCCGGTGCCGATCTCCAGCACGGCGCCGAGCACGCGACCGTTGCGCGCCAGCTCGGACATGCGCGCCACCACCCATGGCTGCGAGATCGTCTGCCCGCTGCCGATCGGAAGGGGCACGTCGTCGTAGGCGCGGATCGCGAGCGCCTCGTCGACGAAGATGTGGCGCGGCACCGCGTTGATCGCTGCCAACACGACCTCGTCGCGGATGCCGTCGGAGCGCAACCGCTCGATCATGCGCGCGCGGGTGCGGTCGGAGGTCATCCCGATGCCGTTGCGCGCGCCGCCGCTGTCTGTGATACCCATGGGTCCGGAGGCCGCGCTCAGTCGCCGAGCCAGCCGGCGACGCCGCTCATCTCTTCGCGGTTGGTGAGGTCGATCTGCAAGGGTGTCACCGACACATAGCCGTTCTCCACCGCGTGGAAGTCGGTGCCCTCGCCGGCGTCGGCGGCAGCACCCGCGGCGCCCACCCAATACACCACGTCGCCCCGCGGATTCTGCGCCTTGATCACCTTCTCCGCCTTGTGGCGCCGGCCGAGCCGCGTGATGCGGTAGCCCCGCATCGCCTCGCGCGGGATGTCGGGTACGTTGAGGTTCAGGAGCCAGCGACCGGCGGCGACGCGCCGATGCCGCTCGACCAGCTCGACCGCCACCTGCGCCGCCGTCTCGAAATGCGCCGCGGTCTTCGAGGCGAGCGAGATGGCGATCGACGGCACGCCGAGCAGGAAGCCTTCGGTCGCCGCCGCGACGGTGCCGGAGTAGATCGTGTCGTCGCCCATGTTGGCGCCGAGGTTGATCCCCGAGATCACCATGTCGGGCTCCTGGTCGAGCAGCCCGGTGACGGCCAGGTGCACGCAGTCCGTGGGCGTGCCGTTCACGAACAGGAATCCGTTGGCGGCCCGCCGCACCATCAGCGGACGGTCGAGCGTCAGCGAGTTCGAGGCGCCGCTGCGGTCGCGCTCCGGCGCCACGACCGTGAGCTCGCCGTGCGTCGCGAGCGCGCGGGCGAGGTGCTCGAGGCCGGGAGCGAAATAGCCGTCGTCGTTGGAAAGCAGGATGCGCACGATCGCCGATTATAGGGCCGCCACGGCGCGCGGCGACGATGCGGCAGGCGATCGATCCGGCGCTACCCGCTGTTGCGCAGGCCCGCCGCGAGCCCGTTGATCGTGAGGTGGATGGCCCGGCGCGTGCGCTCGTCGGTCGCGCCCGCGCGAAACCGCCGGAGGAGCTCGACCTGGAGATGATTGAGCGGATCGAGGTAAGGCACCCGGTCGCGGATGCTGCGCTCGAGCGTCGGATTGTCGGCCACCAGCGTGCGCTGCGACGTGATGGAGAGGACGTGCGCGACGGTACGGGCGTGCTCCGCCGCGATCCGGTCGAACACGCGCGCGCGAAGCGGCGCGTCGGCCACCAGCTCGGCATAGCGCGACGCGATCGCGAGGTCGGTCTTGGCGAGCACCATGGCCATGTTGGACAGGACGCTGCGGAAGAACGGCCAGCGCGCGTGCATCTCGCGCAGGAGCGGCAGCCCGTCGGGCCGCTCGCCCAGCCAGGCGTCGACGGCAGCGCCGAAGCCGTACCAGCCGGGCAGCATCAGGCGGCACTGCCCCCAGCTGAATACCCAGGGGATGGCGCGCAGGTCCTCGATGCGCGCGGACGCCGTGCGCGACGCCGGGCGGCTGCCGATGTTGAGTTCGGCGATCTCCGCGATGGGCGTGGAGGCGCGGAAGTACTCCACGAAACCGGGCGTGTCGTAGACCAGCCCGCGATACGCACGATGCGCATGGGGTGAGAGCTCGTCCATCGCGGCCTGGTAGACGGGACCCCGTGCGCCGGTCTGCTCGCTGTCGAGAAGACCCGCCTCGAGGGCGGCGGCGACCAGCGTCTCCAGGTTGCGCCGGCCGTGCTCGGGATCGGAATACTTGCTCGCGATGATCTCGCCCTGCTCGGTGACGCGCAGCCCGCCGCGCGCCGTGCCGACGGGCTGCGCGAGGATGGCGTCGTAGCTTGGCCCGCCGCCGCGGCCCACCGTGCCTCCGCGGCCATGGAACAGCCGCAGCTGCACGCCATGCGCGGCGAAGCGCTCGACCAGCGTGCGCTCGGCGCAATAGAGCGCCCAGTTGGCGGTGAGGTAGCCGCCGTCCTTGTTGCTGTCCGAGTAGCCGATCATCACTTCCTGGCGATCGCCCTGGCTCGCCACCAGCGCGCGATAGCAGGGGATCGCGAACGCGGCGTCCATCACCTCGCCCGACTGCGCGAGATCGATGATCGTCTCGAACAGCGGCACGATCAGCATCGCCGGCCGCCCGTCGCGCAGGAGCCCGACTTCCTTCAGCAGGACCGCCACCTCGAGCAGGTCGGACGCCGACTGGCACTTCGAGATCACGTAGTGGCGCAGCGCCAGCGGCCCGAACGCGGCATGGATGTCGGCTGCCTTGCGCAGGATCGCGAGCTCGCCGGCCAGGCGGGCCGACGGCTCGCGGAACGGCGAGTGCAGCAGGCGCGGGTTGGCGAGCTCCGCCGCCAGCAGCGCGACGCGCGCGGGCTCGTCCTGCGCGGCGTAGTCGTTGCACACGCCTGCGCCTGCGAGCAGCTCGCCTAGCACCGCCTCGTGCACGTCGCTGTTCTGGCGCAGGTCGAGCGTGGCGAGATGGAACCCGAACACGTCCACCGCGCGCCGCAATGGATCGAGGCGCGGCGCGGCCAGGTCCTGGGCACCATGCGCGGCCAGCGATGCGGCGATCGCGTGCAGATCGTCGCGCAGATCGGCAGGTGTGGCGTAGCGCGGCGCGGCGGCGTGCGGCGGACGCGCCGCGACATGCCCCGCTACCTCGCGCGCGGTCGCCGCAACGCGCGCGTAGATCCCGGACAGCGCCTGGCGATAGGGCTCGTCGGTGCGATGCGGATTCGCGTCCCCGGCCGTCCCGGCCAGGGCGAGCAGGGCCGGGGCGGGCGCGATCAGCCGCGTGGACAGCGACAGCTCGGCGCCGAGGGCGTGGATCTCGCCCAGGTAGTGCTCGAAGGCGACGCCGGCCTGCGCGTGGATCGCGTAGTCGAGCGTCTGCGCGGTGACATTCGGATTGCCGTCGCGGTCGCCGCCGATCCACGAGCCGGTGCGGAAGAACGAGGGAACCTGCGCGAGGCCCGGGTAGCGGACGCGCAGCTCGTCCTCGAGCGCCGCATACAGGCGCGGGATCTCGCGCAGGAACGTGTAGCGGTAATACGACAGCCCGTTGTCGACCTCGTCGCGCACGGCAAGACGGGTCAGCCTGAGCATGGCCGTCTGCCACAGCATGAGCACCTGCGTGCGCAGGCCGCGGTCGAAGGCCGTGCGCTCGTCCGGAGTCAGGCTGGTGCGGTCGCGCCAGACGAGCAGGCGCGCGATCTCGCGCTCCGTGTCGAGGATGCTTTTGCGCTGGACCTCGGTCGGATGTGCGGTGAGCACGGGACAGACCAGCGCGCGCTCGAGCCAGCCCGCCACCGCGGCGTCGGGCAGCGCGGCGTCGGCGAGGCGCGCGAAGGCGTGGCCAAGGCTGCCGGGTCGTGGCGGTGCGCCGCCGATCGCGTGCGCCCGCCGCCGCCGCGCGTGATGCACGTCCTCGGCGATGTTCGCCAGATGCGAGAAATAGCTGAACGCCCGCACCACGTGCAAGACATCGCCGATCGGCAGCGGATTGAGCAGCGCGGCCAGCGCGGCGCGCGCGGCGTCTGCCTCGTCAGGCACTGCGCGCCGGAACGCGATGGCGGTCTGCCGGATCGCCTCGATGCGCGCGAAGCCTTCCGCGCCGGTCTGGGCGCGGAGCACGTCGCCGAGCACGCGGCCGAGCAGCCGCGTGTCGTCGCGCAGCGGCAGCTCCTTGTCGTCCGGCACCGAAGCATTCATCCGTGCAACGATATCAAACGAGTCGCCGGGGCGGGGGGGGATTCGATCGCGGTGCGTTGCCTGCGCCCGATTGGTGCAATGGTCGGGACGCCCGGATCCAAGGCGGATCGCACGCGCGGACCGTCGCATCAGCGATCGGCGGCGGAGGGCAACGCAGCGGCGGCGCGCACCGCCTCGGCGAGACGCCACACGGCGGCCGCATAGAGACGGCTCTTGTTGTAGCGCGTGATCACGAAGAAATTGGGGCAGGCGATCCAGTAGCTGGCCGTGGCGTCGGGCGCGGGCGCTTCCTCGAGCAGCAGGAGCGCGACCGGATCGGCGGCGAGGTCGTCCGGCGCACCCGCTGCGCTCACGCCGTCGCGGTTCCATGCGCCCAGTGCCCGCCGCTCGCTGATTCCGCCGTCGAGGCGCGCGAGCGCAGCGTCGAGGTTCTGCGCGTCGATGACGGCCGGCAGCGCGATCGGCTGGCCGCGCAGCCAGTCGTGGCGCGCGAGGTAGTTGGCCACGCTGCCGATTGCGTCGTCGGCGCTGTTCCACAAATCGACGTGACCGTCGTGGTCGAAGTCGATCGCATAGCGGCGCACGCTGCCTGGCATGAACTGCGGCACGCCGATGGCGCCGGCGAATGAGCCCTTCGGCACGAGCGGCGAGAAGCCCTCGGCGCGCGCGAGCAGGAGGAATTCGCGCAGCTCGCCGCGGAAGTAAGCCCCACGCCGCGGGTAGTCGAAGGCCAGCGTCGCGAGCGCATCGAGCACGCGATGCGACCCGACGTTGCGGCCGTAGAACGTCTCGATGCCGATGATCGCGACGATCACCTCCGCCGGCACGCCGTACTCCCGCTCCGCGCGCTCGAGCGCTTCGGCATGGCTTCGGTAGAACGCCACGCCGCCGTCGATGCGCGCCGCGCCGAGCAAGCCGGGGGCGTACTCGTACCACTTGGGCGGCGCGACGATGGGTCGCTGCATCGCCGCGACGATGCGCGGCTGATAGCGTGCCTGACCGAGCCAGCGGACGAGGTCGGCCCGCTCGAAGCCCTGCGCGTCGACCATCTCGTCGATGAACGCGCGCACGTCGTCGCGCTGCGCGTAGCCCGATAGCTCGGCGGGCGTCGCGCGCGATGCCCGGGTGGCCGACCAGCCATCCGGCGCCGCTGCGACGCCGCCCAGCAGGAGCGCCGCGAGCAACAGGAGGAGACGGTGCGGCAAGGGCTTGGCGCGACGGCGTGGCGAAGGAGGGAAAGCGGAGCGGCGATGCTAACATCCGGGCCGCGCTCGTCCCGCCATGCCCGATCTCTATCCGCTGTTCCGCCCGCTGCTGTTCGCCGCGGATCCCGAGGCCGCGCACGCTGCCACCTTCGTCGCGCTCGACACCGCCGCCCGTATCGGCATAGCCCAAGCGCTCGCCCCCCGCATTCCCGACCTGCCCGTCACCGTGATGGGCATCCGCTTTCCCAACCCCGTCGGGCTTGCGGCCGGGCTCGACAAGAACGCCGCGCACCTGCCCGGGCTTGCCGCGCTCGGCTTCGGCTTCCTCGAGGCGGGCACGGTCACGCCGCGTCCGCAGCCCGGCAACCCGCGGCCGCGCATGTTCCGCGTGCCGGCCGCGCACGCGCTCATCAACCGCCTCGGTTTCAACAACGACGGCGTCGAGCGATTCGTGCGCAATGTCGCGGCCTCGGGATACCGAGGGGTGCTGGGCATCAACCTCGGCCGCAATTTCGACACGCCCAACGAGCGCGCGGCCGACGACTACGTCGCCGGGCTGCGCGCCGTGCACGCGCATGCCCACTACGTGACCGTCAACATCTCGTCGCCAAACACACAGGGGCTGCGCGCGCTGCAATCCGAGGCGGCGCTCGCCGACCTGCTGGCGCGCCTCGTGCGCGAGCGCGACGCGCTGGTGCAGCGCCATGGCCGGGCATTGCCCCTGGCGGTGAAGATCGCGCCGGATCTCGACGACGCCGCGCTCCGCGGCATCGCCGCGACGCTGGTGGCGGCGCGCGTGGACGGCGTGATCGCCACCAACACCACGCTTGCGCGCGACGCGGTGCGCGGCCTGCCGCACGCGGACGAGGCGGGCGGCCTGTCGGGCGCCCCGGTTCGGGCGCTGGCGGATCGCGCCATCACGACGCTCGCCCGCGCGCTCGACGGCGCGCTGCCGATCATCGGCGTGGGAGGAATTCTGTCGGGCGCCGACGCGTGCACCAAGATCGCCGCCGGCGCGACGCTCGTGCAGGTCTACACCGGTCTCATCTATCGCGGTCCCGCGCTGGTCGCCGAATGCGTGGCCGCGCTGCGCGACGCGAGGCGCGGCTAGGGCCGCAGGCGCAACCCGCGCGGGCTCGCGCCGCGCGAACGCGCTTCAGGCGCGACACGCGACGAGGATCTTGCCAAGCGCCTCCGCCACCACGACCCCCGTCTGGTTCGTCGCGACCCCTTGCAGCACGACGATGCCGCCGCGCTGCTTCGGCTTGTCGATGAGCCCGGTCACGGTCCACGTGGTGGTCAGCGTGTCGCCGGCGCGCACGGGGGCCGTGAAGCGCGCATTGTGCTCGAGATAGGCCAGCGCGGTGCCGTGGAAGCGCATGCCGACGCAGGCGCCCATAAGCGCCGAGGTGATCATGCCGTGGAGGACGCGCTTGCCGAAGCGTGACGAGCGCGCATAGGTCTCGTCGACGTGATGCGGATTGAACTCGCCGATGAGCCCGGCGCCGAGCACCAGGTGCGTTTCGGTGACGGTAAGGGTGCGCGCGAACTGCTCGCCCTCAGTCAGGTCGTCGAACCACGCGCCGCTGCCCGCGAGCCCGTTCACGCGGCCGCCGCCTCGCGCGCGTGCGCGAGCTCGTCAAGGCACAGGCATGCGAACGCGATGCCCGCCAGGAGCGGCGCTACGAGATTGACGATCGGCACGATCGTGAGCGGTGCGAACAGCGCCCCCAGGAGAAACAGCCGGCCTCGGATCGCGCGCGGCAGCGTGCGCAGCTCGATGGCGTCGGCGTGCTCGGCGAGCGCGTCGTAGCGGAACACGCGCTGGCTCAGCCAGCCGCTGAGCGCCCACGAGACGAGCAGGTACAGGGGTGGCATCCACAACAGCATGAGCGCGAGCAGCCACGCGGGCAGGAAGATCGCCAGCGTGACGAGCAGGTTCGCAAGGCTGCCGCGCCAGGATCCGCCGCGCCGCTGCTCCAGCGCCGGAAAGTGGCGGGCGGCCACGGCGCGGACGACCGCCGGCATGGCGAGCACCGCGACGGCGATCACCGCGGTGAGGATGGCGAGCGCGACCAGCACCAGCAGCACGAGGATGGCCACGCCCGCGTAGACCCCCGCGCTGGACGGGCGTCCGAGCGCGTCGGCGATCCAGCGCACGACCGGCTCGAAGGCCACGACGCCGACCGCGATCCAGAGCGTGAACGCGCCGGCCGTCCAAAGCGCGATCGCGGCCACGAGGCGCCCGTTGAACAACAGCGGCAACGCGCGCCCGACCGCGCGCAGCACCGCGCGCGCGGCGGCGCGACCACCGGGCCGCGCCGGCAGTGGCGGGGTCTCTACACCGGCTCCCACGGGAACCCCGACGCCACCACCCCGGCGCGCAACGCGGCGAAGGCCGGCTCGACGTCGCGGGCGAGCCCCCGCACGCCGAGCTCGATGCGGCGCACGCCGTCGGGCAGGAGCGTCGGCAGGCTGAACAGCTTGGCAAGCGGATGCGCAGCCGTGATCGATTCCATCAGCGGGAGCAGCTGGCTCTCGCCCGCCTGGTGCACGATGAGCGTGCGCTCGACCGCATGCTCGCGCGCAAGCGCGGCCTGCCAGCCCTCCAGCACCCAGTCGAGCATAGGCCAGGCCATCTGCGGAAAGCCCGGGAAGAAGTGGTGATCACGCACGGCGAAGCCCGCCACGCGGTTGAAGGGATTCGGGATGATGCGGCTCCCGGCCGGGAACTCGGCCATCAGCACGCGATGCGGGTACGCGTCGGCGCCGAAGCGCATCTCGATCTCGTGCACCGCCTCCGGATGGCGCTCGACCGGCACGCCGAGCGCGGCGGCGGCCGCCTGGCGGGTGTGGTCGTCGGGCGTGGCGCCGATGCCGCCAAAGCTGAACACGATGTCGTCGCGCGCGAACGAGTCGCGCATCGCCGCGGTCAGGCGCGCGCGGTCATCGCCCAGGTAGTGAGCGTAGTCGAGCGTGATGCCGCGCTCGCCGAGCGTGGCGATCACGTGCGGGAGATGCTTGTCCGCGCGCTTGCCGGTAAGGATCTCGTCGCCGATGATCAGCGCGCCGACCGCTCGCGTCACGCCTCGACCGTTTCCTCGCCGAACTGCTCGCCGAGCTGCGTCAGCACGCTGGAGAACGCGCGGTCGATCAGCGGCTCGGCCTCGACCAGGCGCGCGCGGTCGGCGCGGAAGCGCCCTGCGAGCTCCTCGGCGGTCATCGACAGCGCCTTCTGGCCCTGCCGGTTGGTGAAAAGGTAGGTGCCGCGCAGCGGGCTCACCCAGGCGAGCTTCGCGAACGCGAGCTGCCCGTCCTCGCCCTCGAACTCCACCCAGACGCCGCGCTCGATGCCGCGCGCGATCTCGAGGTATTCGTCGTCGAGGATCTCGCGCTCGGGCTCCGGCGTGGCCGGCTCGGCCGGGGACATCGCGACCGCGAGCGCCTCCGCCTTGGCCGCGCCCGCCTCGTCGCCGGATGCCTTGGCGATCTCCGCCTGCGCCCGCGCGGCTTCGGCCACCGCGGCGGTCGGCGAGGGCACGGCCGAGAGGGACGGCTTGACGGCAGCGGCGTGCGCCTCGACGAGGTTGGACATGAACGCCTCGCGCTCCTCCTGCGGCCACGGCTGCGCCTGCATGCCGGACGAGAGGCGCTTGAGGAGCGACGGCAGCAGCGCGACCAGGTGCTTGCGGTCCTCGGTCGATTTCTTCGGCTGCACGCTCCACACCAGGTCCTCGAGCGTGTTGACGCCGGAGCTCCACATGTCGCTCTCGTCGCCCTGCTGCAGATACGTGGACTCGAGGCCCGCCTGCCACTTCACGCGCAGGAACTGCGCGAGGAACGCCGGAATCGGATACGACTCGATGCGCCGCTCGACCTCGTCGCGCGCCACGCTGGCGGCGACCTGCACGCGGTCACGGCGGGTGATCTCCTCCGCGCTGGTCGCGATGTTGGCCTCGGCGACCTTCTCCTCCTCGGCGAGGAAAGCCTCGAGCTCCTCGCGCAGCTCGTCGAAGATCGCGAGGTCGTCGGAGAAGCCGTCGAGGATGCCGTGGACGATCTTCTCGATCTTGCGATAGAGGGGATCGTCGTTCCCCATCGACGTCGACCAGCCGAGGCCGGCTTCGGCGAGCGCGTTGACGAGCAGCCGCGACGGATGCGTCTTCTTGGCGAAGAACGCGCCGTCGAGCATCGCGGCCTTGAGCACCGGGATCTGAAGCCGGGCAAGCAGCGCCTTGATGCCGTCGGGAAGATCCCGGGTCTCGAAGATGAAGTCGAACAGCATCGCGACCATCTCGATGGTCATCGACTCGAGCTGGTTCGCCCTCTGGCCGAGCGGGGATTCCTGCAGGTCGCGCAGGACGTTGTGCAGTCCGTCGGGAATGCCGGAGAACGAAACCTGGGCGCCCTCGACGTCGAAGCCCGTCTGGCCGGCCTGCAGACGCGTCAGCCCTTCGTGCAGCGCCCGGGTGGCGATGATCGGCGCGCCAGGCACGTAGCCCGATGGCGTGGGGGCCATCGGCGCGAAGCTGCGCATCGGCCCGGAGCTTTGCTGCAATCCGCCGAAGTCGATGTGCGGCAGCTCGCCCGCCCCGGCCGGCGGCGCCGCCCCGCCGTAATTCTGGAACGGCGGCTGCATCGCCGGCGCGCCCTGCTGGGGGTTTTGCGGCGGTGCCCGGCCGGCCATCGGGAAGCTGCCCTGCGATGCCATGCGCCGGAACAGGGCCATCACGTCGATCTCGGGCGCCGCCGGGGGCGCGGGCGGTGCGGCGCCGCGCGTGCGGTCGGCGGGTCCGCCGCGGTTGGTGATGCCGCGGGCGCCGGCCGCGGGCATGACGCGCAGGTTCGTCATGTGCCGGTTGAGGTCCGCGTAGATCGCGTTGATCTCGCCGAGCGGCGCCTGATTCATCTCCTTCAGGATCTGGAACTTGATCCGGTTCTCGGCCTTGACACCCTTGAGCGCCTCCGAGAAGGCATTGACGATCGTCTCGGGCGAGAGCGGATTCTCCGGAGTCTCGAGGTTCGGCCGGCCGAGCAGGTTGCCGATGCCGCGATTGAGCGACAGGAGCTCGTCGTGGCACTGGTTCTCGACAATGCGCACGATGTTGCCGATGATCACCGACTCGTCCATCGACGAGGTATCGACCAGCGTGAGCTGCGTGGAGTCGATCTTCGAGAAGTCGGCCTTCGCCTCCGCCTTGCCGGCGATGCGCTCGTCGATGAGCCGGCGCAACTTGCGCTCGAATTCCGCCATCAGATTGCCGCGCTCGGTGCGCAGCGCCTGGCGCGAATCCAGGTAGAGCTGCTGCTCGTCGCGGATGTCCGACTTGCTCGCGCGGTCCATCAACAGGTCGGAGACCTTGTCGAGGACGCCTGAGATCGACAGCAACAGGCGATGAACGGCGAGATCCCGGCAATCCGTCAGGATCTTGGCCATCTCCCGCGGCGGCGGTCGCCGCATGGCGGTTTCGGTGGTCGGCGTGGCGCTCACGGGCAGGGGGCAGGAGACAGCGAAAAACCCGTCACGTTCTCAAAGTGTTAGGGCGAAAAATCGCCAAGTCACTCTAGCACGCCCCTCGCGTGCCCGCCAACCCGACCCCTGCCGCGACTCTAGTCTTGCAATGCCTGCCAGGCCTTTTCCACCCGCTTGAAGCTCACTGGGGTGGGGGTGCGCAGCCCCTGCGCGAACAGGGAGACCCGCAGCTCCTCGAGCAGCCAGCGGAATTCCTCGAGCGGCGTCGTGGACCGGTGCGCGGCCGCGTCCCGCGCGCAGTGCTCGCGCCGCTCGCGCAGGCGGCCCGCCCACATGGCGACCTGCGCGCCATGGCGGGCGTCGCGATCCGGATTCTGCGGATACCGGGCGAGGCGGCGCTCGAGCGCCTGCAGGTACCGCGGCAGGTGATGGAGCTGCGGCCACGGCGTCCGCGTCATGAATCCCGGGTACACCAACGCATCGCGCTGGGCCCTGAGCTCGCCGACGAGTCGGGCCAGCGACTGGGGGGCCGCGGCGAGCCGCTCTGACAGGGTCGCATGAGCACTCGCGATGGCCTCCAGCACGCGAAGCCCGGACTCGCTCACGGCCGGCAGGCGCGTGCGCGCACGCCCCACCTGCGTGGCGAACGCACGTGGGTCCCGCGGCAGCGGATCGTCGCCGATGAACGCCCGGTCCACGATGGCGCGCACCGCGTCGTCGTGCAGGCGGTCGGGCGGGACGCTGCCCCGCAGCTGCAGGGCGACAGGCTGGAACCCGGGAATGCCCTTGTCGAGTTGCGCCAGCGCGTCCTTGAGGGCGAACCGCATGAGGCGCACCACGCCCGCACGGCTCGCCGCGTCGGCAGCCGCGCGCGTATCGAGGAGCTGCAGCGCGGCGGCGTCGCCCGTGTCGACCAGCGCCGGGTAGCCGGTCAGCCGGGCGCCCTCGCGCAGGACGGTGAGCGACGGGGGCAGCTCGCCGAAGTCCCAGCTCCGCAGTCCCTCCCGCTCGAACGCGGGGCCCGCCGCCGCGAACGAAAGCTGCGCCGCCTCGCCGAGCCGGCGGCGCAGGTCGGCGAGGTCGCGCCCCTCGGCCAGCTCGGCACCACCCGCGTCCACGACGCGCAGGTTCATCGCGAGGTGGGGCGGCAGCTCGGCCGCCTCGAGCACGCCCGCGACGGGCGCGTCGACCTGTCGCGTCCGCAGGTAGCCGCGCAGCGCCTGAGCGAGCGTGGACGCGCCGAACGGCGTCGCCGCGAGGAACGCGGTGACCGCATCGGGCAACGGCACGAGCCGGTTGCGCTGCGCCTTCGGCAGCGCCTTCAGCATCAACGTGACCTTCTCGCGCACGAGCCCCGGGACCAGCCAGCTCAGCCGCGCCTCGTCGAGTTGGTTGAGGAGCGCAAGCGGCACGGTGAGCGTGAGACCGTCGCGCGGATGGCCTGGCGCGAACCGGTAGTCGAGCGGCAGCACCGTGCCGCCCTGCGCGAGCGTCTTCGGAAACAGCTCCTCCGTGACCTCCGCGGCGGCGCGCCGCATGACGTCCGCGCGGGTGAAATGCAGCACGCGCGGGTCGCGCGCCTCGGCGAGGGTGCGCCAGGCCTCGAAACCGGCACGGGTGGAAACATCGGCCGGAAGGCGTTCGGCATAGAGCCCGGCGAGCGTCTCGTCGTCGACCAGCACGTCCTGGCGGCGGGTCTTGTGCTCGAGCAGGCCGACCTCCTCGAGCAGCGCGCGGTTGTGCGCCAGGAACGCGCCCCGGGTCTCCAGCGCCCCCGGCACCAGGCCCTCGCGGATAAACACCGCGCGCGCCGCGGCCGGATCGATACGCGCGTAGGAAACGGTGCGACGCGCGACCAGGGGCAGGCCGTAGAGCGTGACGCGCTCGCTCGCGACCACCTCGCCGCGCCGCTCGTCCCAGCGCGGCTCGAAGTAGTCGCGCGTGACGCGCTCGCCGGCGACGGCCTCGATCCACTCCGGCTCGACGCGCGCAGCGCACCGCGCGTACAGCCGCGACGTCTCCGTCAGCTCGGCCGCAAGCACCCACTTCGGCGGCTTGCGCGCCAGGCCGGAGGCCGGATGCAGGTGGAAGCGGATGCCGCGCGCGCCCAGAAAGCCACCCTCTTCTTCCCGCAGCCCGGCATTGCCCAGCAGGCCGGCGAGCAGCGCACGGTGGATCGCGGCGTAGCGCAGCGTGTCGACGGCGCGCGGCGTCGCCGCCTGGTCCCACTGCCAGCCCGCCTCCGCCAGTGCCGCGACCAGCTGGCGGTGGACGTCGCGCCACTCGGTGAGCCGCAGGTGCGAGACGAAATGCGCGCGGGCGTGCTCCACCAGACGCCGGTGCGACAGGCGGGCCGCCAGGGCATCCGAGAAGAATTCCCACAGTGCCAGAAGCGAGAGGAAATCGGAGCGCTGGTCGGCGAACCGAAGGTGGGCCTGGTCGGCGGCCGCGCGGCGATCGAGTGGCCGCTCGCGCGGATCGGGCACGGAGAGCGCGCTCGCGATCACCAGCACTTCGGTCAGGCAGCCTTCGTCGCGCGCTGCCTGGACGATGCGGCCGATGCGCGGATCGAGCGGCAGGCGCGCGAGCTCGCGGCCGCGTGGCGTGAGCGCATGCGCGGCGTCGACGGCGTCGAGCTCCTGCAGGAGCTGGTAGCCGTCCGCGACGGCGCGCGGCGCCGGCGGATCGAGGAAGGGGAACGCGGCGACGGCGCCGAGCTCGAGCGCGGCCATGCGCAGGATGACGCCCGCCAGCGAGCTGCGCAGGATCTCGGGCTCGGTGTACGCCGGCCGCGCGGCAAAGTCGTCCGCGTCGTACAGCCGCACCGCGATCCCGTCCTGCACGCGGCCGCAGCGGCCGGCACGCTGCGCGGCGGCGGCCCGCGAGATTTTTTCGATCTGCAGCAGCGTGGTCTTGTTGCGCACCGCGTAGCGCTTCACGCGCGCCAGCCCGCTGTCGACGACATAGCGGATGCCCGGCACGGTGAGGGAGGTCTCGGCGACGTTGGTGGCCAGCACCAGCCGGCGCCCCTGCGAGGGTGCGAAGACGCGCTGCTGCTCGTCGACGGACAGTCGCGCGAACAGCGGCAGCACCTCGACCGCTCCCGCGTAGGGCCGACGTGCCAGCGCGCGCCGGGCAAGGTCTCCGGTCTCGCGGATCTCACGCTCCCCCGGAAGGAATGCGAGGACGTCGCCCGGGCCCTCGCGCCACAGCTCCTCGACGGCATTCACGATCGCGTTCTCGAGCGGCTCCTCGTCGTCGGCTTCCTCGTCGCTGCCACCGAGCGGGCGATAGCGGACCTCGACCGGATAGAGGCGCCCCGACACCTCGATCACCGGCGCCGGCGGGCCCGGCAGGCCGAAATGCGCGGCGAACCGCGCCGCGTCGATCGTCGCCGAGGTGATGATCACCTTCAGGTCGGCGCGCCGGTCGAGCAGGCGGCGCAGGTAGCCCATCAGGTAGTCGATGTTGAGGCTGCGCTCGTGCGCCTCGTCGACGATGATCGTGTCGTAGGCCGTGAGGTCGCGGTCGCCCTGCGTCTCGGCGAGCAGGATGCCGTCGGTCATGACCTTGACATAGGCGTCCGGCCGGGTGTGGTCGGTGAAGCGCACCTTGTAGCCGACGGCCTCGCCGAGCGGCGTGTGCAGCTCCTGCGCGATGCGCGTGGCGACTGCGCGCGCCGCGATGCGGCGCGGTTGCGTATGGCCGATCTGGCCCCGCTCGCCGCGGCCGGCCTCGAGGCAGATCTTCGGGAGTTGCGTGGTCTTGCCCGAACCGGTCTCGCCGCTGACGATGACCACCGGGTGCGCGCGGATCGCCGCCCCGATCTCGCCGGCCCGCTGCGCGACCGGCAGCTCCGGCGGATAGGCAATCGTCGGCTTGGCGGCCGCACGCGCGGCACGCCGCGCGGCCGACCGGTCGACGTCGGCGACCAGGCGCGTCCATTCCGCTGCCGCGTGCGGCGCCGTGCGCTCGATCCGGCGTGCGAGGCGCGGCTCGTCGGCCGCCATGGTCGTCGCGAGGCGTTCGCGCAGCGCCGCGCGCGCCGGGTCGTCGCCCCGGCCGCGCGGGGACCGCGTGCCGGTCACGTCCGGGCCAGCGGGCGCTCGAGGTAGCGCACGACCAGCGCCGCCATCGCCGCAGCGACGACCGCGTTGAGCCCGAACGCGATCCAGCCCTGCGCGGTGCCGGTCTGCGCGGCGCGCGGCACGCCGCCCAGGATCGACGCGGCGGCCATGTATACGGGCACCATGCGAAGGTCGTAGCGAATCAGCCACCAGAGCACCGCGGCAGAGGTGAGCCCGCCCGCGACGCCGGCGAGGAGCGCCCCCGCGTACTGGCCGCCCGCCTGCGACAGCGCGGCCGCACCTTGCAGCAGCACCAGGATCGCGACGCCGATCCAGGCGTGCCGGGTGAAGCCATGCGTGAGCCGCGCGACGACGTACACGACGAACAATCCAACCCCGGCCAAGGCGACGATGTTGAGGCCGCTCAGCACGGCGCCGGCCGGGACCGACCACTGCGACTGCGGCAGCGCCGGCCAGGTGGGCGCGGTATGGGGGGCAAGCGCGGCCAGCGCGGTCTGCATGCCGCCGACGAGCAAGGCGGCGGCGACCGCCGCGAGCCACGGCGGAAGCCATCCGCGCAAAGACGCGCGCGGCGCGGCGCGCGCCCCCCAGGCGCCGACGCCCGCGAGCAGCCCGAACAGCAGCGCGGCGACGAGGCCGCCGGCCACGGCGCCCAGGCCCCGCAGGAGCCATTGCGACCACAGCGGCTCGGACGTTTTCAGGCCCATGGCGATCGACGGGACGTTGTTGACGGCGATCGCGATCGTCACGAGCGCGGAGATCGTGAACACGAGCGCGAGCGCGCGGACATCGCAGCGGTGGCGCGTCCAGGCGATCACGCCCACCACGAGGCCGGCCAGCGCGGCCACGACGAACACGAGGCTCGCGAGGAGGCCGGCGATCTGCGCCCGGTTCACCTGCTCCTGCTCGGCGCGCGTCCACTCCTCCGGAACGAACACGTAGCGGCCGTACGCGACCGGCTCGTCTCCGGCGATCGCCACCACGATGCGCGCCTCGCCGTCCTTGCCCACCTCGACGCGCGGATCGGCCCAGGTGAACGTCCAGTCCGTCCGCGCGGGGCGCTTCTCCTCGTTGGCGCTGACGAGGCGCAGCGCGGCGGGATCGATGGCGTAGCGGGCGCGCAGCTCGCCCACGGCACGCGCCAGCGCATCGTCGCGCGACAGGGCGGCGCCGGGCCGGGACTCGGGCAGGGCGTGGCGCACCGTGCGCACCTCGCCGGCCGGTCCAACACTGACGCGCCATTCCTCGGCGCGCGCCTCGAGGTCGCCCTCGAACGTCGCAAAGCGGACATCCCAGGTGGGCGGCGGCAGCACCGGCCCCACCAGGCGGCGGTAAGCGTCCGGGCCTGCCTGTCGCCAGACGAACTTGTGCATCGTCGCCTGCGGTTCGTCGCCCGCGCCGCGCAGGACGGCCACCCGTTGCCACGCCCGGTCGAGGCGCGCGCCGCGCGCGGCCAGCGCGTCCTCCGCGGCCGCGATGGCTTCCGCGCGGTCGACCCGTGGCGCCGGCACGTCGGCGCGAAACGTCCCGAAGACGAGGAGCGCGACCAGTCCGCCGATTCCCAGCAGCGGCAGCGCACGCTGGAAGGCGGCCGCGTAGCGGTTGTCCGCATGTGCGGCCGGCGCCGCTGCGGCGCGCTCCTCGACCGGCGCCGCCGGCTGCCACGCGCCGTTCCACAGCCCCACGGGGAACGCGACCAGGCCGCCCGCCTGCGCGACGCGCCAGCCGAGGATCGCGAGCGGCACGAGCGCGGCCGCGACGATCAGCCCCTGCTGGAAGCGCGCGCCGGGGGCGTCCAGCAGGAACACGGGAATCGCGAACAGCACGAGGTCGAACAGCGCGTGCAGCAGCACCGTCGGCACGAGCCCGAAGCGCAGGAAGATCAGCCCCCAGACGATCGAGGGCAGGAACAGCTCGAGCGGCCGCGAATAGGCAGGGAACCCCGGGTACGTCGCGTGCGCTGCGCCGAACACGAGCGCCTGCAGCACGAGCGCGATTGCGATGCCGAGCCTGCGCCGGCCGTAGCGCGCACCGAGGATCGCTCCGAGCGCGAGCGGGATGGCGCGAAACGCGCATTCCTCCATGAAGCCCGCCTGAAGCGACGTCGCGATGGGCGTGAGGGCGGGCACCGCGGAGCCCAGGATGTTCGGATCCGTGAGCACCTCGGACGGCTGCCACCAGCCGAGCCAACGGTTGGTGACGTAGTAGAACCCCGCGATCATCGCGAGCTCGAGCGGCACGAACAGGTACCCGCCGAGCGTGCGCCCCGCGATCGACGGCGTCGGCGCGGCGTCGCGCCCCCACACGCGCCACAGCTGCGGCTGGTGCGGGAATGCGCGGCGCGCAAGGCTCTCGGCGGCCATGAACACCGCGCCGTAGCCGAGCGCGCCGAACAGGAACAGGAAGGCGGCGAGGCCGCCCTGCTTCGCCCAGAACGTCGCGACGGTCTCGGTGGTGTCGGCGTTGAACCAGTTGGACGGAGCGCTCGCCAGCGTCGCCAGCGCCATCAGGCCGCTCACGCACAGCCCCGCCGCGAGCGGCGCGCGCCAGATGAGCCAGTGCCGGCGCGACAGCCACAGCGAGCCCAGCACCACCCCGCCCACGCCGTACAGCAGGAGCGCCGCGACGCCCGCCACCGAAGCGATCAGCGTATTCGCGCTGCGCAGCTCGGCGAAGCGCAGCAGGAAGCGCTCCGGAACCTTCATGTACGGGACTACGCCGATAAGCTCGTCGCCCGCGACGCCGAGCCGCAGCCGCAACGTGGCCTCGCCCAGCCGCTCCGGCCGCTCGTAGACGAACAGGTGGTCGACCCGGCCGCTGCTGCGCTCCTCCTGGGATTGCTCGATCAGCGCGTAGGTCGAGAGGTCGACGCCGAAGGCGTCGCGCGCGCGCGCCTCGCCGAGCGCGCGGGCCGCGTCACGCGCGAGCGCACGCGTGGCGGGATCGCGCACGTACGTTTCCGCCACGCGGCGCACGAAACCTGCGGGCGTGCCGTCGGGCCGGAATCGCACGGTGGTCTCGTCCACCACGCCGGGCGTGAAGAGCCGGACCTCCCACCAGTACGGCGCATAGCGCCCGCCCGCAGCGGTGAGCGCGGCAAATGCGTCCTTGCCACCGCCTTCGAGCTCGACGTAATTCTGGGCGGTCGAGTCGTGGTTGAAGCGCACCGCCGCCCGTGCCGTGGCCGGCGCGAGGCCCTCGGCGGCGGCGATCTCGCGGGCGCGCGCCTCGGCCGCGCCGCGCGACATGCTGACCTCGAGATTGAGGATCGGGATCGCCAGCGGAAAGAGGCGGCTGGCCACGGCGAGCGCGACCAGCGACACGAGCATGTAAGCGCCCCAGAAGAGGGCCCGGCGCTGGTTGGCGCTCATACGCGACGCGCTAGTCGAGCGCCTTGACGATGTCCTCGACGACCTTCTTCGCGTCGCCGAACACCATCATCGTCTTGTCCTGGTAGAAAAGCGGGTTGTCGAGGCCGGCGTAGCCCGCCGCCATCGAGCGCTTGTTGACGATCACGTTGCGCGCCTTGTGCACCTCGAGGATCGGCATCCCGTAGATCGGGCTGCCCTTCACCTCGGCGAGGGGATTCACCACGTCGTTGGCGCCGAGCACCAGCGCGACGTCGGTGTTGCCGAAGTCGCTGTTGATGTCCTCCATCTCGAACACCTGGTCGTAGGGCACCTCGGCCTCGGCCAGCAGGACGTTCATGTGGCCCGGCATGCGGCCCGCCACCGGGTGAATGGCGTAGCGCACCGTGATGCCCTTGGCGCGCAGCTTCTCGGCCAGCTCCTTGACGGCGTGCTGGGCGCGCGCGACCGCGAGTCCGTATCCCGGCACGATGATCACGCTCTCCGCGTTGCCCATCAGGAACGCCGCGTCGTCGGCCGAGCCCACGCGCACGGGCTTCTGCTCGCCGCCGCCTGCCGCGACAGACCCGGGTTCGGCGCCGAAGCCGCCGAGGATCACGCTGATGAAAGACCGGTTCATCGCGCGGCACATGATGTAGGACAGGATCGCGCCGCTACTGCCCACCAGCGAGCCGGCGATGATCAGCATCGGGTTGTTGAGCGAGAAGCCGATGCCCGCGGCTGCCCAGCCCGAGTAGCTGTTCAGCATCGAGATCACCACCGGCATGTCGGCGCCGCCGATCGGGATGATGATCAGCACGCCGAGCACGAACGCGATGGTGGTCATCACGATGTACGGCAGCCATTTCGCTTCGTCGGACGCGAGGAAGAACGCGATGCCGAACCCGACCATCGCGATGGCCAGCGCGAGGTTCACCCAGTGCTGGCCGCCGAACACCACCGGCGCGCTGCGGATGCGGCCCGACAGCTTGACGAACGCGATCACCGAGCCCGAGAAGGTGAGCGCGCCGATGAACGTGCCGATGAAGAGCTCGAGCCGGTTACCGCGCGGGATCGGGCTGGGCAGGCCAAAGGCAGCGGGATCGTGGATGGCGGCGATGGCGATGAGCACCGCCGCCATGCCGACCAGCGAATGGAATGCGGCGACGAGCTCGGGCATCTGCGTCATCTGCACGCGCCGCGCGGTGAGCGCGCCGACTGCGCCGCCTACCACGATGCCACCCAGGATGTAGCCCACGTTGCCGGTGTGCGTGTAGACCAGCGCGAGCGTGACCACCACCGCGATCGCCATGCCGGCGATGCCGAGCAGATTGCCGCGCCGGGCGGTGGACGGATGCGACAGCCCCTTGAGCGCGAGGATGAAGCACACCGACGCGACCAGGTACCACAGCGCAACCTGGTTGGCACTCATCGCGCGCGCCCTTCTGCCGTGGGCGCGGTCACGGCTTGGCGACCGGCTTGCCCGCCGGCTCCTTCTTGCGGAACATCTCGAGCATGCGCTGCGTCACCAGGAATCCGCCGAACACATTTACCGACGCCAGCACCACGGCCACCACGCCCACCCAGCCGCCCCAGTCGAACAACGCCGGGCCGGCGGCGAGCATCGCCCCGACCAGGATGATTCCGGAGATCGCGTTGGTGACCGACATCAGCGGGGTGTGCAGAGCCGGCGTGACGCTCCACACCACGTGATAGCCGACGAACACGGCCAGCACGAAGATGATCAGGTAGAAGACGATGGGATCGACGGCGGACATGGCGGGGGACTTTCGCTGGGGGCGGGACGCGCGGCGTCCTCGGTGATCAGGTCTTGCGCGGGACGACCGCGCCATTGTCGGTGACAAGCGTGGCCTGCACGATCTCGTCGTCCCGCGCCAGCGCGAAGTCGCCGCTCTTGAGGTTGAGCGACAGCGCCAGGAAATTGAGCACGTTGCGCGCGTAGAGCGCCGAGGCATCCGCCGGCAGCAGCGCCGCCAGGTTCGCGAACCCGATGATCTTCACGCCGTTGCGCTCGACCACGCGGCCCGGCTCCGCGCCCTCGACGTTGCCGCCCTGCTCGACGGCCAGGTCGACCAGCACGGCGCCGCGCCGCATCGCGGCAACCGTGTCCGCGCGCACGAGCTTCGGCGCGGGCCGGCCGGGAATGAGCGCGGTGGTGATCACGATGTCCATCTGGCGCGCGCGCTCGGCGATGATCGCGGACTGGCGCTGCATCCACGCCGGCGGCATCGGCCGCGCGTAGCCGCCCACGCCTTCCGCGATCTGGCGCTCCTCGTCGGTCTCGTACGGGACGTCGACCCATTTCGCACCCAGCGACTCGACCTGGTCCTTGACCGACGGGCGCACATCGGAAGCCTCGACCACGGCGCCGAGGCGCTTGGCGGTGGCGATGGCCTGCAGGCCCGCGACTCCGACGCCGAGCACGAGCACCCGCGCCGCCTTCACCGTGCCCGCGGCCGTCATCAGCATGGGCATGAAGCGGCCGTATTCGTTCGCAGCGAGGATCACGGCCTTGTACCCGGCGATGTTCGCCTGCGAGGACAGCACGTCCATCGACTGCGCGCGGCTGATGCGCGGCAGTTGCTCGAGCGCGAAGCCGACGACGCCTGCACCGGCGAGCGCGGCTAGTCCGGCGGCGTCGTACGGGTCGAGCAGGCCGATCAGCGTCGCGCCGCGCTGCAGCGCCGGCAGCTCCGGCGCGCTCGGTGCGCGCACCTTGAGCACCAGGTCGGCGCCGAGGGCCTCGCCCGCGTCGACGAGCGTGGCGCCCGCGCCAGTGTAGTCGTCGTCGCCCAGACGCGACGACAGTCCCGCCCCGCGCTCGACCAGCAACTGGTGCTTGCCGCTCGCCGCCAGCTTGCGCACCGTCTCCGGCGTCGCGGCGACGCGCGTCTCGCCGGGGCGGGTCTCGCGTGGAATGCCGATGCGCATGGCGGTAACCCTGAGGGAAAGCGCCGCAGGATCGGCGTCCGGCGGCGGCGTATTCGTTGGCGCGCTATCGTACAGTACGCGCGCTAGATCGCGTCCGCGATGGCCCGGCCGACGGCCGTGGTGGTGGCCCGCCCGCCGATGTCCGGGGTCCGTGGCGCCGCCGGGTCGGCCAGCACGCGCTCGATGGCGTCGACGATAGCGCGCGCGGCCTCGGCGTGGCCCAGGAAGTCGAGCATCAGCGCGCCCGACCAGATCTGGCCGATCGGGTTGGCGATACCCTGGCCGGCAATGTCGGGCGCCGACCCGTGGACCGGCTCGAACAGCGACGGGTGGGTGCGCGCCGGATTGATGTTGCCCGACGGCGCGATGCCGATCGTGCCGCAGACCGCCGGCCCCAGGTCCGAGAGGATGTCGCCAAACAGGTTGGAGCCGACCACCACGTCGAAGATCTGCGGCCGCTGCACGAAGTGCGCGCACAAAATATCGATGTGGTACTGGTCCACCCGCACGTCCGGATGGCGCGCGGCCATCGCCTTCACCCGCTCGTCCCAGTACGGCATGGTGATCGAGATGCCGTTCGATTTGGTGGCCGAGGTCAGGTGGCGCTGCGGGCGTTGCGCGGCGAGCGTGAACGCGTAGTCGAGGATGCGGTCGACGCCGTGGCGGGTGAAGATCGTCTGTTGGAACACCGTCTCGCGCGCGGTGCCCTCGAACACCCGCCCCCCGACCGACGAATACTCGCCTTCGGTGTTCTCGCGCACCACCACGAAGTCGATGTCGCCGGGGTGCCGATTGGCGAGCGGCGAGGGGATGCCCGGCATCAGCCGGCACGGACGCAGGTTGACGTACTGGTCGAAGCCGCGTCGGAACGGAATCAGCGAACCCCATAGCGACACGTGGTCGGGCACCGTCGCGGGCCAGCCGACCGCGCCGTAATAGATCGCCTCGAACGGCGCGAGCGTCGGGAACCAGTCCTCCGGCATCATCCGGCCGTGTTTCGCGTAGTAGTCGCAGCTCCAGTCGAAGTGCGCGAACTCGAGCGCGATGCGGAAGCGGCGCGCCACCGCCTCGAGCACCCGCAGGCCTTCGGGAACGACTTCCTTGCCGATGCCGTCGCCGGGCATGACGGCAATGCGATGCGATTGGCTCATAGCGGGCTCGTGGCTCCTCTGCAGCGCCGATTATAGAGAAGCTCCGGCGGACACCGCGGACGCGCCGCTGCGACCGCGTCATCCATCCGGCCGATGGAGCAAACGCCGCGCCGCGCGTAACACTCGCCTTGTCACCGGACTCGGGGAGGAATGCATGGACGAACGCGCAACGCGCTACTGGATCGTCGTCATGGCCAAGGCCCACGTGGATGTCGCCGTCGCCGGCGGCTACGTCGAGATCAACCACGGCAAGGCGGGACCCCTCGAGCGAATGCAGGCCGGCGACGGCGTCGCCTGCTATTCGCCGCGGCTCGATTATCCCGATGGCGCAGCGCTGCAGGCGTTCACCGCGCTCGGTGCAGTCGACGGCACCCCGATCTACCAGTGCTCCGCCGGCCCGGCGCCGTTTCGCCGCCGCGTCGACTGGCGTTGCGTCGCCCCCGCACCCATCCGCCCGCTGCTGGAGCATCTCGACTTCATCCGCAACAAGGCAGACTGGGGTGCCGCGCTCCGGTTCGGCGTCGTGCGCGTCGAGGCCAGCGATTTCCAGAGCATCACCGCGGCAATGGGAGCAGCCACATGAACGACTTGTCGGCCGACGCCCGCGTAGTGGGCCTGCTCGAAAAGATCGCCGCCGAGCAGCGGCGCGCCGGCGATGCGCAGGCGGCAGCCCAGGCGCTGCATGCGAGCACGCTCGCCGCGCAGCACGCTTTCACCCGCCAGGCCGTGCGCTGGTTCGGCGCGTTCATCCTCGCGTTCGGGGCCATCGCCGCGCTGGGCGTCGCCTGGCCGTCCCTCGCGTGGTTGCTGTCGGGCTGAGTGCGCTCATCGACCACCGCACGCCGGCAGCGGTTTGCGCGCCGCTCGCCGTTCACGCTAGACTCGCGCGCCGCCGGCCCTCCCTTCGCACCGGTCGAAGCGTGCGCATGCGCGGCCGCCGATCCCGGTGCGGCGCAGCGCGGCCGTTTCTCACCTCTCCCATGGCTTCGCTCCTTTCCCATCGCCGCGCGATCGTCTTCATGATCGTAGCGGCGACTTGCTGGTCGTCCGGCGGCTATCTGGTGCGGCAACTCTCGATCGTCGATCCATGGGAGATCGTCTTCTGGCGCTCGCTGTTCATGACACTTTTCGTCACCGGCGTGCTCGCGGTGCTGCACGGCCGAGGCATGCCGCGCGCGGTGGCGGCAGCCGGCTGGCCCGGGCTCGCCTCGGGCGCCTTCCTGGCGGGCACGTTCTTCTTCTTCATCGCCTCGCTCACGCGCACCACCGTCGCCAATACCAACGTGCTGATGAGCGTGTCGCCGTTCCTGGCGGCGCTCGCCGCGCGGCTCATCCTCAGGGAGGCCGTCCCGCTGCGCACCTGGCTCGCGATGGCCGTGGCCTTCGGTGGCATCGTCGTCATGTTCGCCGACTCGCTTGGCACCGGGCGCATGTCGGGCAACCTGCTCGCGCTCGGCGTCTCGGCGTGCTTCGCGGCGCAGGTGACCCTGCTGCGCAAGTTCCACGCCGAAGTCGACATGCTGCCGCAGGTGCTCGTGGCCGGGATCATCTCGCTGGTGATCGCCGGCCTCGCGGCCCCCGCGTTCGCGGCCACCGCGCGCGACCTCGCGGTGCTGGCGGTCATGGGCGCCGTCCAGCTCGGCACCGGCTGCCTGCTCGCCACCGCCGCTTCGCGCCGCCTGAGCGCCACCGAGCTCGGCCTGCTCGCCTTGCTCGAGCCCATCCTCGGTCCGATCTGGGTGTGGGCATTGATGGCCGAGCGGCCGGCCGCGGCCACGCTGGCCGGCGGCGCCGTGGTGCTCGGCGCGGTGCTCGCCAATGAAGCCTTTGCCGCCTGGCGCGGCCGGACCGGGGTCACCCATGCTGCCGCCTCGCGCGGTACGCTATGATCGGCCGCGCATGAAGCAGAACTTCCTCGATTTCGAGCAGCCGATCGCGGAGCTCCAGCAGAAGATCGACGAGCTGCGCTATGTCCACGAGGATTCCGCCGTGGACATCTCCGACGAGATCGCCCGGCTCGCGAAGAAGAGCCAGCAGCTCACGCGCGACATCTACTCGAAGCTCTCGGCGTGGCAGATCGCGCAGGTGGCGCGCCATCCGCAGCGGCCCTACACGCTGGACTACGTCAACGGCATGTTCAGCGAGTTCCGCGAGCTGCACGGTGATCGCACCTACGCCGACGATCCCGCCATCGTCGGCGGCCTCGCGCGCTTCAACGGCCAGCCGTGCATGGTGCTTGGCCACCAGAAGGGCCGCGACACCAAGGAGAAGATCTATCGCAATTTCGGCATGCCGCGGCCGGAGGGCTACCGCAAGGCACTGCGGCTGATGCGCCTGGCCGAGAAGTTCAAGCTGCCGCTCTTCACGTTCGTCGACACGCCGGGCGCCTACCCCGGCATCGGCGCCGAGGAGCGGGGCCAGTCGGAGGCGATCGGCCGCAACCTCTACGAAATGGCCGGCCTGCGCACACCCATCATCACCACGGTCATCGGCGAGGGAGGGTCCGGCGGCGCGCTCGCGATCGCCATCGCCGATGTCACGCTCATGCTGCAATATTCCACGTACTCCGTGATCTCGCCGGAGGGGTGCGCCTCGATCCTGTGGAAATCCGCCGAGCATGCCGCTGAGGCCGCCGAAACGCTCGGGATCACCTCCACCCGATTGAAGCAGCTCGGTTTGGTCGACAAAGTGGTGAGCGAGCCCGTCGGAGGCGCGCACCGCGATCACGCGCCGATGATGGTCGCGCTCAAGAAATCGCTCACCGAGGTCCTGCGCCAGCTGCAGGACCAGCCGCTTGACGTCCTCCTCGAGGCGCGCGAGGACAAGATCCTCGGCTATGGCAAGTACAAGGAGATCAACCCCGGTTGACCCGCCGGCGGCGGTGGCCCGCGCGTCCGCCAATCCGGCGGACCCGCTGCCGGACGCCGTCGCGACAGCGCTGGCGCTCGCGCTCCCCGTGGGCGGCCGCTGTGCGATCGCGCTCTCGGGCGGGCGCGATTCGATGGCGCTCCTCGACGCCGCGGCAACGGGTGCCCCGCCCGACACCACACTGGTGGCGCTGCACGTGCACCACGGACTCTCCCGCCACGCCGATGGCTGGGCCCTGCATTGCACGGCGGCGGGCGCCGCGCGCGGCGTCACGGTCGCCGTACGCCGCGTGGCGGTCCCGCGTGCGCCTCGCCAGAGCCTCGAGGAGGCCGCGCGGCGCGTGCGCTACACCGCGTTGACCGCCATGGCCCAATCTGCGGGCGCGTCGGTGGTCCTGCTTGGGCATCATCAGGACGACCAGGCCGAAACGCTGCTGCTGCAGCTCCTGCGCGGCGCCGGCCCGCGCGGACTCGCCGCCATGCCGCGTGCGTACGTAGCCGGCGGCGTGACTTGGGTGCGCCCGCTGCTGGACCTTCCGCGCGCCTGCATCGACGCCTTCGTCGCGCGGCGTGGACTCGCGTACGTCGACGATGACAGCAACGGCGACAGCGCACACCGGCGCAACGGGCTGCGCGTGTACGTGCTGCCGGCGCTGCGCGCGCTCGCCCCCGGCTATCCGGCGACGCTCGCGCGCGCCGCGGCCCACCAGGCCGAGGCCGCGGCGCTGCTGCACGAGCTCGCGCGCGCCGATGCCCGCACCGGCTTCGACGGCGTATCGCTTGGCCGCGCCACCTTGGCCGCCCTCCCGCCGCCGCGCGCACGCAATGTCCTGCGCTGGTTCCTCCACGAGCGCGGCTTGCCGGCGCCTTCCACGGCCCGCCTGGAGGCCATGCTTGCGCAGCTATGCACGGCGCGCTGCGACGCGGCCGTGCGCCTGCAGCACGCGGGGCGCGAGCTCGGCGTGTTCCGCGGCCGCGTCGTCGTGCACGCCGGCGCGGCGGCGCCGTTCGCGCAACGCTGGGGGGGTCAGGATCCGCTCGCGCTGCCACACGGGACCCTGTGCTGCGCGCAAGACGGTACGGGCGAGCTCGACGCGCAGTGCCTGTTCAGCGCCCCGGTAACGGTGCGCTCGCGCAGGGGTGGCGAGCGCATGCGCGTGGCGCACGACCGGCCGGCCCGCGCGCTCTCCGACCTGATGCGCGAAGCCGCCGTACCTCCGTGGGAGCGCGGTGGATGGCCGCTCGTGTTCGCGGGCGACGCACTCGTAGCCGTACCCGGCATCGCCATGGATCCTGGGGTTCGCGCCGGGGCGCCTGCGCGCGGCGCCACGCTCGTCTGGCGGCCCGACGAAGCATTCCCGCCTGCGCCGCCCATTGCCGACCCTGCTCCCATCAGCTAGGCTAACTCGGGGGCTGACGGGCGCCGCGCGTGCTGCGAAGACGCGCGGGCCACGCCAGAAGAAGCGGCCGAGCGCCGCCACCCACACCTACTGGAGGCATCATGCATCGCAAGATTCTCGCCGCGGCGCTCCTCGCCGTCGCCTTATCCGTTCCGGCCGCGGCCCAGCAGCCGATCGTCGTCAAGTTCAGCCACGTCGTGGCCGTCAACACGCCGAAGGGCAAGGCCGCCCTGGAGTTCAAGCGGCTCGCCGAGGAGCGCAGCAAGGGCCGCGTCAAGGTCGAGGTGTACCCCAACAGCGCGCTGTTCAAGGACGGCGAGGAGATGGAGGCGCTGCAGCTCGGCTCAGTGCAGCTCCTGGCACCTTCGCTGGCGAAGTTCGGTCCGCTGGGCGTGCGCGAGTTCGAGGTCTTCGACCTGCCGTACATCTTCGACAACTACGACGAGCTCCACAAGGTGACGGAAGGCCCGGTGGGCGCCCAGCTGTTCAAGAAGCTCGAGTCGAAGGGGATCATCGGGCTCGCCTACTGGGATAACGGCTTCAAGGTGATGAGCTCCAACAAGTCGATCCGCCTGCCGGCCGACTACAAGGGCCAGAAGATGCGCATCCAGTCCTCCAAGGTGCTGGGCGACGAGATGAAGGCACTCGGCGCGATTCCGCAGGTGATGGCCTTCTCCGAGGTGTACCAGGCGCTGCAGACCGGCGTGGTGGACGGCACCGAGAACCCGCCGTCGAATTTCTACACGCAGAAGATGCAAGAGGTGCAGAAATTCCTCGCGCTCACCGACCATGGCTACCTCGGCTACGCGGTGATCGCGAACAAGAAGTTCTGGGACGGCCTGCCGGCCGACGTGCGCACCATGCTCGAAGGCGCGATGAAGGACGCCACGAAGTTCGGCAACGACATCGCCAAAAAGGACAACGAAGAGGCGCTCGAAGCCGTGCGCAAGAGCGGCAGGACGCAAATCCTGACGCTCACCGCCGACGAGAAGGCGGCGATGAAGAAGGCGCTGGTCGGCGTGCACAAGGAAAACGAGTCGCGCGTCGGCCGCGAAACCATCGAGGCCGTGTACAAGATGACCGGCTTCACGCCTTGAGCGACCGGCCCGACGGGGCGGGCGGCGCGTGAAGATCCTCGATCGCCTCGAGGAGTGGCTGATCACCGTGCTCATGGCGGTCGCCACGCTGATCATCTTCGTGGCGGTGGTCCACCGGTATGCGGCCGGCGTCGCGATTCCGGGCGTGCAGGACGCACTGCTGAAGATCGACCTGTCCTGGGCGCAGGAGCTGTGCATCTACCTGTTCGTGTGGATGGCCAAGTTCGGCGCCGCCTACGGCGTGCGCACCGGCATACACGTCGGCGTGGACGTGCTCGTCAACCGCCTGCGGCCATCCGACCGAAGGTTCTACGTGCTGTTCGGCCTTCTCGCCGGAGCGGTGTTCACAGGCATCGTCGGCACGCTCGGCGCGACTTTCACGTGGGACGTCGCGCACACGAGCAGCGTGTCGCCGGATCTCGAGATCCCGAAGTGGATCGTCTACCTGTGCATCCCGCTGGGCTCGTACCTCATGTGCTTCCGGTTCCTCCAGGTAGCATGGGCCTTCGTGCGCACGGGTGACCTGCCGCACCACGACGTCGGCCACGTCGAGGGCATCGACGATGTCGACGCGGCTGACGCCGCGAGCCCGGCCCTGCACCCGGCCGCCGTGCCGGGAACGCGCGCATGAGCGCCGCCGCCGTCGGATCGCCCGACGCGCCGCGCTGGCCGGCGCTGGTGCCGGCGCTGCTGGTCGTCGCGCCGTTCGCGCTGCGCCTCGCCGGCGTCACAGTCCCGAACACCGCGATCATCTTCACGCTGCTGATCGGGCTGATGCTCACCGGCATGCCCGTGTCGATCTCGCTCGGCCTCACCGTGCTCACCTACCTGTTCACGATGACCACGGTGCCGATCGAATCGGTGGCGCTGAAGCTCTTCACCGGCATCGAGAAGTTCGAGATCATGGCGATCCCGTTCTTCATCCTGGCCGGCAACTTCCTCACTCATGGCGGGGTGGCGCGCCGGATGATCCGGTTCGCGTCGTCGATGGTCGGCCACTGGTACGGCGGCCTGGGGCTGTCCGGTGTGCTCGCCTGCGCGCTGTTCGCCGCGGTGTCGGGCAGCTCGCCGGCCACGGTCGTCGCGATCGGCTCGATCATCCTGCCGGCGATGGTCAAGCAGGGCTTCCCGGCGCGCTTCGGCGCGGGCGTCATCACCACCTCGGGCGCCCTCGGCATCCTCATCCCGCCGTCGATCGTCATGGTCATGTACGCCGTGGCCACCAACACCTCGGTGGGCCAGTTGTTCATCGCGGGCATCGTCCCGGGCATCGCGCTCGCGACCATGCTCGGCCTCACCACGTGGTGGCTCGCGCGCAAGCACGGCTACCCGCGCCAGCCCCGGGCCACGGGCGCGCAGCGGCTGCGCGCGTTCCGCGAGAGCGCCTGGGGGCTGCTGCTCATCGTGGTCGTGATCGGCGGCATCTACACCGGCATCTTCACGCCGACCGAGGCCGCGGCGATGAGCGCCGTGTACGCGTTCCTGGTGGCGGTGTTCGTCTACCGGGACATGCCGCTGTCCCGGGTGCCGAAGATCCTCCTCGACTCGGCCGCGATGAGCGCGATGCTGCTGTACATCATCACCAACGCCGTGATGTTCAGCTACCTCATGACGTCCGAGAACATCCCGCAGTCGATGGCGGCGTGGATGCTCGACCAGGGGCTCGGCGTAATCGCCTTCCTGCTCGTCGTCAACGTCCTGCTGCTGCTCGCCGGCAACGTGATGGAGGCGTCGTCCATCGTCCTCATCTTCGCGCCGATCCTGTTCCCGGTGGCCGTCAAGCTCGGCATCGACCCGGTGCACTTCGGGATCATGATGGTGGTCAACATGGAGGTCGGCATGTGCCACCCGCCGGTGGGTCTCAACCTCTATGTCGCGTCGGGGGTCACCAAGATGGGGATCACCGAGCTCACGATCGCAGTCTGGCCTTGGCTCTTGACCATGCTGGTCTTCCTGGTGATCGTGACCTACTGGCCGCCGCTCACGCTGTGGCTGCCGCGCATCCTCGGGATGACGAGCTAGGCGGTTTGCCCGCCGGTTCGCCCGCCGAAACACGCGCCGGGGCGGGGCGCGGCGGGGCGCCGACATCTCCGGCGGCCCTGCCGGCGCCGGGCAAATGCGTTGCACACCGCCGCCGAAGCGGGCCCCTCCCGGCCCCCTGGAGCGCCCCGGTAAGGGGTGGTATAATTTTGAATTTACTCGCATTTATTCCGAACTCGTTTAGCCCGGAGCGCTGCCGCATGGCTGTTGAACGAACCCTGTCCATCATCAAGCCCGACGCCGTCGCGAAGAACGTCATCGGGGAAATCCTTGCCCGGTTCGAGCGCGCGGGGCTGAAGGTGGTCGCCGCGCGGATGATGTCCCTGTCCCGGGCCGACGCCGAGGGGTTCTACGCCGTGCACCGGGCGCGGCCGTTCTTCGCCGCCCTGGTCGACTTCATGATCTCCGGCCCCGTCATGGTCCAGGTCCTGGAAGGGGACGGGGCCATCGGCCGCAACCGCGAGCTGATGGGCGCCACCGATCCGAAACAGGCCGCGCCGGGGACCATCCGCGCCGATTTCGCCGACTCGATCGACGCCAACGCAGTGCACGGGTCGGATGCGTCGCAGACCGCGCAAACCGAGATCGCCTATTTCTTCCCGGCCCTCGACATCCGCAGCCGCTGACGCGTAGCGCCGCGCCGTTGCACGCGGCGGCCGCCTGGAGCCACCGGCGGGCTGCGCGATTCCTTGGCAGCGGCATTCGCGCCATACTGATCTCATGCAGAACCTGCTCGATTTCTCGCCCGACGCGCTCGCCGCCTACCTTGCGGGGCGCGGCGAAAAGCCGTTCCGCGCCCGGCAGGTGTCGCGCTGGGTGCACCAGCGGTTCGTCGCGGACGTCGCGCAGATGTCCGATCTCGCCCGTCCGTTCCGCGAGGCGCTTGCGCGCGAGGCCGGGGTGCACGCGCCCGGCCTGATCCGCGACAGCGTTGCGTCGGACGGCACGCGCAAGTGGCTCTTCGACGCGGGCCACGGCAACGCGTTCGAGACGGTGTTCATCCCCGAGGACGACCGCGGCACGCTGTGCATCTCGTCGCAGGCCGGCTGCGCGCTCGATTGCGCGTTCTGCGCGACCGGCAAGCAGGGGTTCAACCGCAACCTGACGACCGCCGAGATCGTCGGCCAGCTCTGGGCCGCCAACCGCATGCTCCTTGCCGGCGGCGCCGCCACCCTGTGGGTCGAGGCCGGCCGAGCGCCGATCACCAACGTCGTGATGATGGGCATGGGCGAGCCGCTCGCAAACTACGACGCGGTGGTCGCGGCGCTACGGCTCTTTATCGACGAGCACGCCTACGGGCTGTCGCGCCGCCGTGTCACCCTGTCGACTTCCGGGCTCGTTCCGCTCATCGACCGGCTGCGCGACGATTGCCCGGTCGCGCTGGCGGTCTCGCTGCACGCGGCCGACGACGCGCTGCGCGACCGGCTGGTGCCGATCAACCGCACGCACCCGCTTCAGACGCTGATGGCCGCGTGCCGCCGCTATCTCGAGCGCGCGCCGCGCGACTTCGTCACGTTCGAGTACGTGATGCTGGACGACGTGAACGACCGGCCGGAGCACGCGGCGGCACTGATCCAGCGCGTCGCCGACCTGCCGTGCAAGGTCAACCTCATTCCGTTCAATCCATTTCCAGGCACCGAGTTCCGCTGCTCGCCGCGCGAGCGGATCGCGGTGTTCCGCCGCCAGCTGACGGACGCAGGACTGGTCGCGACGGTTCGCAAGACGCGCGGCGAGGACATCGACGCTGCGTGCGGCCAGCTCGCCGGCCGTGTGCAGGACCGCACCAAGCGGCGGCTGTCCACGCGCACCCGCATTCCCATCGTTGCCAGCCGCTGACGCCGAGGCTTCCATGTCACGCATCCTTCGCCGCTCGCTCGTCCTGCTCGCGTTCCTCGTGGCGGGGTGCGCGTCGCGCGGTCCGGCACCGCTGCCCCAGCCCGACACCAGCCCGATCAGGGGCCCGGAGACCACGCTCACGCAGCGCGCCCAGATCCGCACCGAGCTCGCCGCCGGCTATTACGAGCGCGGCCAGATGGACGTGGCGCTCGAGGAGCTCGGCGAAGCCGCGCGCCTGGACGCCGGGTACGCACGGATCTACAACGTGTACGGGCTCGTCTACGCCGCGATGGGCGACAACGCCAAGGCGGAGGAGAACTACCGGCGCGCCCTGTCCCTCGCCCCCGCCGATTCGGAGATCCATCACAACTGGGGCGCATTCCTGTGCAGCACGGGCCGCGCCCGTGAGGCGCTTCCCGAGTTCGAGCAGGCGTACCGCAACCCGCTGTACCGCACGCCGGAGATCGCACTCATCAACGCCGGGAAGTGCAGCGTCTCGCTCGGCGACTTCGCCCGCGGCGACCAGTACTTCCGCCAGGCGCTGACAGTCGTTCCCAACCAGCCGATCGCCGCCTACAACCTCGCGCTGCTCGCGTTCCGCCAGACGCGCCTCGACGATGCCCGCGCGTGGATGCGGCCGGTGATGCAGCAGAGCGCGCCGCCGCCCGAGGCCCTCTACCTCGGCATGTGCATCGAGCGCAAGCAGGGCGACCGCGCGGCCGAGCTGTCGTACGTGTCGCAGCTGCGCAACCGCTATCCCGAATCCGCCGAGGCGAAAGCCCTGCCGGGCGGAGCCTGCGAGTGACCGACTCCGCCGACGCGCCGTCGCTCGCCGGCGCCGATGCGTCCGG
>JBBSEG010000030.1:0-52083 GCA_038239945.1 Burkholderiales bacterium | reverse complement strand
GCAAGGTCGACGAGGACGTCGGCGTCGAGCGTGGCGAGACGCTTCGCGTCGTCGAGCGTGGGCGTCGGCGCCAGCGCGACCGTGGCGACCCTGCCGGCTTCAGCAGTCGGGATGGACGTCCCCGCACCGGCGACGGAGGCGACGACGATATCCGCCGTGGCGGCGAACCGGCGCGTAATGTCCTGCGCATGCGCGTCGCCTTCAGCGGCGAGCACGACCAATCGCGCGCGCCTCCCGGCACTGCGCAGCGGCGCGAGCAGTGGAACGCCCGGCGCGAACGCCGCCTGGCAGCGCGCGGCATAGAGCGATGCGAGCATACGCGCTGAAGGAAGCGCGGCCCGCTGCGCCGCGCGGGCGGCGTGCCGCAATGCGTCGTGATCGTCGAGCCCGAGCGGTCGCTCCGCCATGGCGGCGCACCACGCTTCCCGGCGCGCTGCGTCGGTCTCGATCTCGCACAGCAACGCATGCAGCCGCGGATGCAGCGCCGACGGAACCATCGCGCGGGCCGCCTCGGCCAGCGCCTCCTGGAGCTGCGCGTCGGGATGGTGCTCGAGCGCAACGGCGAGCGCGCCACCGAGCGCCGGTACGCCAAGCCACTCCGGCGCGTGAGCGAGGGCTGCGATCAGCGCGGGCGTGCGCGTCGCAGAAGGGGCATCGCCTGGGTTCGAGTAGCCGGCGATCGCGTGCACGGCGGCCGCGCGCGCATTGCCGGGAGCGCGCTCGAGCACGCCTTGGGCCGCCACAGCCGCGGCCGTCGCGTCGCCCGTGCCGAGGGTCGCCTCCGCGAGCGCCTGCCACGCCGGGAGGAAACCAGGGTCGGCATGGAGCGCTGCGCGCCACGCCTCGATCGCTTCGCCGAGACGACCGAGCTGCCAGAGCGACTCGCCGAGGTGGAAGCGCGCCTCGACGCCTTGCGGCCACTCGCGCGCAGCGCGCCGGAAACACTGGATCGCGTCCAGCGGACGCAGCGCTTGTTGATGCTCGCGGCCGCGCGCCAGCCATCGAGCGTAATGCGAGGCGCTCGCCGCCTCCCCTGCGGGCGCCGCGCTCACGCCTGGCTGCCCGCCGCGCTCACGCCCTGCCCGGCCGCGCTCACGCCTTGCTGCCCGCCGCGCGCACGTCCTGTCCGGCCGCGCTCGTGCCTGTGCCCGCCGCGCTCACGCCTCGAGCCTGGCCTTGAGCGCCTGGAGGAGCGGGCGCGGGGCGAGGCGATGCAGCGCGCGGCCGAGCGTCGTATGGCGGATGGCGAGCGCGCGCCGCGCGAGGCGCGTCTGCCACATCGGCGGCGAAGCATCGGTTACGGGCCGGCCGACCGGAAACGCCCGGTCCGGAGGGCCTGGCGCGGCGGCCGGCGCCGGCGGAACCCAGGGCCGGTAGCCGAGTGCCGAGCGCACGCGCGTCGGGGCAAATGGCCCCCACGACGTGGCGAGCCCTGGGGTATTGAACGCGGCGGCGTACACCGCAATCGTCGCTTCAGCCATTTGCGCGAGTGTCGCCGCGCCAACCCGGCGCGCCTCGTGGCCCGCCGCGCGCAACGTCGCCGCCCCCGGCTCGCCGACCAGTGCCACGATGCGGTCGAGCATCGCGGGCTCGTTGCGCCATTCCTCGTCGGTCATCACGAAGCCTGCGCCCGTGCCGTCGACGCGCTCGGCCAGCGCGCCGAAGGGCGGGACGAGCACCGGGTACCCGGCCGCCCACGCCTCGGTGAGCGTGTAGCTGAACGTCTCGGGGCCGGCGGACGGGTACAGGACGAGCCGGGCCCGGTAGTGCGCGAGCAGGTCCGCGAGATCGCCCGTCGCGTACCGCCCGTGCACAGTGAAGCGCGCGTCGTCGCTTTGCCAGGGCACGTGCTGCGCATCCAGGTAGCCGATCAGTACGAAGCGCACCGGCGCGCCTCGCTGCCGCGCGATCTCGATCAATCGCTCGAGCCTTCGCGCACCCTTATCGGGGCCGATGGCACCGAGCACCGCGACGGTCGCCACGTCGTCGTTGGGCAGCATCAGCGCGGAACGCGCGCCCGGCGTGCGGCGGCCCGCATCTGGATGGCCATGTGGAATGAGCGTGGGCATCCGCTCCGGAAAATAGCGCGCAAAGGTCTGCGCGGCCCAGCGGGACGGCGCGACCACGAAGGCGGCGCGGCCGATCAGCGCGGCATGCCGCGTGCGCCAGTCCTGGATATTGACGCCCGCGAACTCCGGTTGCGCCGCGAGGCACGGCGTGCAGCGGCTGGCATCGGTCTGGGCGCCGCAATACATTCGCCCCGCCTCGAGGAAGGTGATCGTGGGACAGGCGAAGTTGAGGTCGTGCACCGTGTAGCCGTACGGGACGCGCAGCGCGGGCATCGCCGCCAGCAGGCCGGTGCGGCATGCGGAAATGTTGTGCAGGTGGACGAGAGCCACGCGCAACGTCGCGCACAGGCCGCCGACGAATGCCG
Organism: Burkholderiales bacterium; assembly: GCA_038239945.1. Taxonomy (GTDB): domain Bacteria; phylum Pseudomonadota; class Gammaproteobacteria; order Burkholderiales; family Casimicrobiaceae; genus VBCG01. The sequence continues at coordinate 49,649 of JBBSEG010000030.1, read as the reverse complement.
GCCAGGTCTCGGCCGTCTCGCGGGTGAATTCGTAGGTCACGACCGAACGGTCGGCGCGATGCTCCTCGACCTGCCAGGCGTCCTGCACGGCAATGGCGAGGAAGTGCCGCAGGCGCTGGCGCGATGCGTCGATCAGCGCGCGCACGTGCGTCTCGGTGCCGCCGCCGTGGTCGTGGATCACGTGCAGCACGCCCTGCGCACCCGACAGGGACGCGGCGAGCAGCGTCTGCGCGGCGGCGCGGATCGGCCGCAGCGGATCGTCGGCAATGTAGCTTCGCACCAGGTCGAGGTAATGCGGATGGAGCGCGAGCAGCAGGGCCATGTTGCGTTCCGCGAGGGCTCCCTTCCGGCCTTCGAACGAGCGCCCGCCGGTGTGCCGCACGTACGCGTCGTCGGCGAGCACGTTGCGATAGCCCGCGCGCGCCGCGCGCAGGCAGAAGTCGTTCTCCTCGCCATAGCCGGCGCCGAACGCGGAGTCGAACATGCCGACGGCGTCGATGAGCGCGCGCCGCACGTATAAGCAGAATCCCACTCCCGTCGGCAGGTCGGGATACGTCGGCACCGAGCGCTCCCGCAACGCCATCGCGACGAGCTCCGCACCTGCATCGTCGGGCGCCGCGTTGTCCACGCAGAATTGCGGAAACGAGGCGATCTCGGCGTTGTTGGAGAAGGGCGTGACGGTGCCGATCGACGGATCGCTCGCAGCACAGCGGCGCAGCGCGTCGAGCCATCCCGGCGATGGAATCGCGTCGGAATTGAGCAGCACGACGTCGTCGCGCGAAAGCCCCATGCCGCGGTTGGCCGTGCCGGTGAAGCCCAGGTTGGCGGGATTGCGCAGGATCGTCACCTGGGCGAGCCCGCGCCGCGCCAGGTCCTCGAGCCAGGCCGCGATGCGCGGATCGGTCGACGCGTCGTCGATCACAACGAGCCGATAGTCGCCGTCCGTGTGCGCGAGCACCGCCTCGATGCAGCGGACGAGATCGTCGGGCGCGTTGTAGACCGGCACCACGACCGTCACGCCCATCATGCAACCCTGTGCCAGAGGTTGCGCACGCGCAGCCAGGGGAGCTCGATCCACCATCGCGCGCTCTGCCGGTACGCGATGATGCGCTCCTGCGCCACGATCGCCGCCTCGAGCCGGCGCCCGTCGGCCTGCAGCGCCTCGACCGCGTGGCGCGCCGAACCGAGTTCGCCCTGCGAGCGCGCCAGATCGCCGCGCAGCGCCGCGCCCTCCGCGTGCAGCGACGCCCGCTCGGCGTCGCGCTCGGCGACGATCCGCACGATCTGTGCGTCGCGCTCGACCACGATGCGGTCGCGGTAGGCCACTAGCTCCTCGAGGTGCGCCACGTGCGCGGCTGAGCGCGCAAGCGCCGCGTCGCGCTCGCCCAGCACGGCGTCGAGCCGCATGACCTCGCGCGCCTGGGCGTCGATTCGCTCCCATTCGCGCTCGTCCGCATCGGTGAACAGCGACAGGCCGACCGGGTCGGGCGGAAGGGCGGCCGCGGTGCGAGCGGCGATCAGCACGAAATAAAGCGCCTCCGGGACCACGGCCGCGGCGACCCTGTGCGCGTCGCCGGCCAGCGCCTCGTAACCCGCGCCCGGGTCCTCTGCCCACAGCGCCGACCCGACATAGCGGCGCTGGCGGTACCAGCGGCGCGCGGGAAACCCGGTGTCGAGGAGGTGCGCGAGCTCGTCGCGGTCGAGCTCGTGCAGGTGGAACGGGTTGCGGTGCGCGCGCTTGTCCGAATATTCCGGGCGATTGGGCGACGACATCACCAGGACGCCGCCCGGCGCGATCACCCGCGCGAACTCCGCGAGCATCGCCGGCTGCGCCGCGGCCGGCAGGTGTTCGATCGTCTCGAACGACACGATGGCGTCGGCGCACGCATCGGGTAGCGGCAAGGCCGTTGCGGAGCCTTCGACGAAGCTAACGTTCGGCGCTGCATACACCGCGTTGGCATGGGTCACGGACTGCGCGTCGATGTCGACGCCGGTCACCTGCGTCGCGACGCTCCCGAGCAGCGCGCTGCCGTAGCCTTCTCCGCTCGCGACGTCGACGACCCGCCGCCCGGCGACGAAGCGCCGCGCGAACGCGTAGCGGTGCCAGTGCTCGTGGGCGATCTCGCCCAAGGCGCCGGGCAGGAAGCGCTCGCCGGTGAATGCGAGGTCGGAGGGGATCAAAGGCACGGGCCGCCGGCGCGAAGGCTTGCAGCGGTCGTATTTTAACGCGCTAGCGCGCCGGGCCGTTCCAGCGATGCGGCAGCCGGACCATGCCGAGCTCGCGCGTGGTGCCCGAGATCGTCAGCGGCCGCTCGACGTTGTCGAACAGCCGCACGCCCTCGGGGTCGAGCGCGTGCGCGCGGACGAAATACTTGCCGGGCAGGAGCGGCAATCCGGCGAACTCGAGCGCGAACGCGTAGCGATCGGGGCCGAGCCGCACGAGATCGACCTGGTCCATGTCGGTCGCGACGCCGTAGACGGGGGTGCCATCGGCGCGCACGATGCCGATCAGCACCACCGGCGCCCGGGCGTCGGGCGAGTAGACCTCGCCGCGCACCGTCAGCGCCGCGCCCTGCGGGAGGGTGTCGGCCGGCTCGAGGTCGAGCGACTGCACGGCGTACACGCCGGACGCGGACGCAACCGCCTGGGACATCGGCGCCTTGGCGCCCTGCGATTTCTCCTCGTGGTAGGCAAGGTAGGCCTGCGTCACCTCGGCCGCGCCGCCCGCGCGCACCGGACGGCCGTCCTTGAGCCAGAGGGCGTGCCGGCAGAGCTTCTGCACGTGATACATGCTGTGCGAGCAAAGCAGCAGCGTGCCGCCGGAATCGAGATAGCGCTCCATCCAGGCGATGCATTTCTTCTGGAAGGACTCGTCGCCCACCGCCAGGACTTCGTCGGTGATGAGGATGTCGGGCGCAAGCGCCGTCGCCACCGCGAAGCCCAGCCGCACGACCATTCCGGACGAGTAGTGCTTGATCGGGTCCTGCAGGTGATCGCCCAGGTCGGCAAAGGCGATGATCTCCTCGCGCTTGCTGTCGATCTCCGCCGGCGCCAGCCCCAGCAATGCGGCGGCGAGGTCGATGTTGGCCGCGCCGGTGTAGTCGGGATGGAAGCCGGAGCCGAGCTCGAGCAGCGCCCCTACGCGCCCGTTCACGACGAGGCTTCCCCGGGTGGGCGGGATCACCCCGGCGATGATCTTCAGGAGCGTCGACTTGCCCGCGCCGTTCTCGCCGACCAGCCCGAGCGACTCGCCGCGCGCGAGCTCGAGCGACACGCCGTCGAGCGCCCGGAAGACGTTCGACGCCGCGTGCCCGCGCAGGAGGTCGACCACGAGCCGCATCCGGCCCCCGCGCGACTCTACCTTTGCGTAATCCTTGCCGATGCCTTCGAGGCAGAGCAGCGGCGGGGTCACGGCCTGGGCGATTCCCGGCGCGCGCACCGCCTCAAAGGAAATCCTCGAAGTGCGGCGAGAGGCGGCGGAACATCCAGCGTCCGGCCAGCAGCAGCAGCGCGGCGACGATCACCGCGATCGCATCGCCGGTATGAAGCGCCAGGTGCCCGTCCAGGAGCGCGTCGCGCAAGCGCCCGACCAGCCAGCCGAACGGATTGGCGGCGACCCACGGCTGCAGATCCACCGGGACGAGCGTAAGTGGATAGAGAATCGGGGTCAGGTACATGAGGATCATCATGATGGGCATCAGCACGTGCTCGACGTCACGGATGAACACCTGCAGCGAGGCCAGCGCCAGCGCAATGCCGACCACGGCGGCCGCCAGCACGACCCACAGGGGAATCGCGAGGAGCAGGCCTTCGAGGTGGATGGGCTCGCCGAAAGCGCGCAGCACCAGGAGCACCACGAGATAGCCGGCGAGCTGGAGCGTGAGCGTCGCCGCGACCGACGCGTACACCACCAGCTCGTGCGGAAAAGCGACCTTGCGGATCAGGCCGGCATAGCTGCCGAGGCTCACCGTGCCGCGCTGCACGGCTTCCTGCGCGGCGAGCCACGGCCACAGTGCCACCGCCACGAAGGCGAGGAAGCTCTGCCCCGCGAAGCCGGTCGTTCGAAAGACCGACGTGAACACGAAATGATAGACCGCCAGGAGCGCGAGCGGATGCACGAGCGCCCACGCGAACCCGCTCAGGCTGCCGAGATAGCGGGTCCGTAGCTCCCGGCCGTAGAAATTCGCGAACAGCGCCCGGTCGCGGGCGGTCCGCGCCGCGGGCCGGATGGCGCCGCGGACGGACATCGCGCCGGGGGCGGCCGGCTTGGGCTCGGTCATGCGATGGCTTTGCGGCGCGGCAGCGGCGGCCGCGAGCGCCCTACCTGCCCGTGGCGGCGGGGCCGTCATGGCGCTGCAGGGCATCGACGGCGCGCTTCGCGGCCTCCGGGTCGGTAGGCACGTACAGCGCATCGAGATCGCCGACGTTCACCTTCATTTCCGGATCGTCGCGAATTTTGGCGATGGCCGCCTCGCGCTGGTCGTTGACGAACCGCTTGCGCAGCTCGGAGACGATCGCTTCGCGTGCCTCCTCGAACGGCTGCAGCCGCGCGGCGCGGCGCCCGTCCAGCCGGACGATGTGCCATCCAAAGCTCGACAGCACGGGCGTGCTCACGTCGCCGGGACGAGCGAGCGCGAACGCTACCGACGTGAATGCCGGGTCCATGGTTTTCCGGTCGAAGAACCCCAGTCGTCCCGCATTGATCTTGACCGACGGATCCTCCGACACCTGCTTCGCCAACGTATCGAAGTCGGCACCGCCCAGGAGCTTGGCGTAGACATCGTTGGCCAGGCGCTCCGCCTCGGCCCGCGAATGCTTCTTCGTGTCGAAGAGGATGTGCGATGCGGACACCTGCTCGGGCATCTCGTACTTGGCGCGATCGGCCGCGTAGAGCTCGCGCGCGCGGGCGACGTTCTGCGGGGCCCGCGTGTCGAACTCGCGCTCGGCGTGCTGCTCGATGTCCTCGATGCGCAACTGCGCCATCACGCGCTCGCGCTCGAGCTTGAGGCGCAGCGCGGACTGCTCCGGCGCATCGAGATGGGCCGCATCGGCCTCCGCCGCAAGCGAGCGCTGCACGATCAACCGCTGCACCATCTTGCCGATGCGCTGCTTGTCCGCGGCGAAGCCGCCGCGGATGTCGGCGGGCATCTTCATGAGCTCGGCGTCGAAATCGCTGCGGCGGATCTGCACGCCGCTGCGCTCGACCAAAAGGGGATCGGCGGTGTCGCGCGTCTGCGCGCACAGCCCGGTGACGAACAGCACGGCCGCAACAACACCAGCGGCGGCGCGCGTGAAAAGAGGGAAACGGGACATGATCCGAAGGCCGTCGGCCGCAACGGCGAGCCCGTAATCGGGCGTCGGGAGGAGGCCGTGCACGGCGAAGCGAGGAGGCGAAAAAAACAGGGCGGGAACGCGTTCCCGCCCTGTCGTGCTGCGAGTTGCCTGACTACTGGATGCTGCGCGTGAACTTGTGCGACTCGTTCCCGCCGTAGTTCGACAGGATCGCACCACCAGCCGGGTTCGTCAGCGTGCCGTTGTTGAACGTGATGGCACCGAAGCCGATCGTCGGGAGGCCTTGGAACGTGGTGGCCGCCGGCGAAGGCGTTACCGTGATCAGGCCCATCGGGTTCACGTTGACGTTCGACGACCCGGGGGTCGTGGAGATCAGCTCGTGGACCGTCGGCGTGACGGCGGTCTGGAAGTTCATCGACACCCAGCCGCTGAAGAACGCCGGCGAGGGGTTGGCCGTGTCGAGGTTCGCGATGTTCTTCGAGCCGAACACGTTGCTGTTGTTGAACGTCACGACGTTCGCTTCCCAGCACAGAGCGGCGGTGCGGGTGGGCGGGGGCGGCGAGAAGTTCTGCTGCGACTGCTTGGTCTGCTCTTCGCGGTCGTACAGCGAGATGCTGATGTCGTCGCACGAGCCGGTGGGCTCGAAGTCGCGCTGGAACAGGTTGACGACCGTCGTGCCCGAGAAGTAAAAGTGCTTCGTCGGCATGGTGATGACCCAGTCCGTACCGGACTTGGTTGCCGCGTCGAGCACATATTCGTTGTACACGTTGTTGTGCATCAGCACCGCGGACACCGGGTCGACCGTGCCGACGACGCCGACCAGCGGAGCCGGCCATTGCGTGACGTAGGTGGTCGTGCCGAGACCGGCGGACGAGTTGGTGACGACCGAGACCTTCGGGTTCACGTACGTGAAGTCCGGCGCGATGGTGCCCGGCGCGCTCCAGATCGACACTTGCGAGAACTGGTCGAGCGCGGTGGCGTCGAACTGGAAATCGGAGCCCTGCAGCACGTTGATGAGCGTCAGTGCGCCGAACAGGCCGCCCGTGCCCGCCACCGTGTCGGCTTGCGCCTGTGCATCGGTGATCGCGGCGCAACCCGGAGGCACACCGCCCTTGTGGGTGATGTTCGTGGCGGTGGTGCCCGTCACGTTGCCCATCTCGATGATTTCGACGTAGCCCTCACGCGTACGGTCCAGCGTGGGATCGGCGCCGTCGTCGTTCGAGCCGGTGTACTGGAAGTTCACGAACGCGGTCGGGCTGCCGGCAGTGGCCGAAACCGTGGGCGTCGTGCACGACTTGTCGGCCGTGATGATGCCGGCGCCATCGGTCGTCGGGATGATCGCGGTCGTCCAGACGTCGTGCGCGGACAGGTAGAGGTTAAAGTCAAGTACTTCGCGGGAGTTCTTGCCTTCCAGGAAGCGAACCTTGACCGCCTTCGCCGATGCGGTCGAGTTCACAACCGACAGCAGCGAGTTGAACGGAGCACCGGCGGCCGATTCACGAACCGTGAAGTACGGGTAGATGAGGGCCTGACCCAGGCCGTCGGCATTGACGGAAACCGCTTGCGCAGCGCCCGTCACTCCGAAGGCACTGAGCCCCGCAACGGCGGCGTACAGCGACTTCTTGTTGAACGTGTTCATGTGGGTGGTGACTCCTCTGAGTTGCCGTTTAAAGTGATCACTTCGGAACCAACAGCGCGCAAATCTTATTACAGCTTGCCCTTCAAGACAAATGATTCGGGCCAAACCCCTGAATCTCCGTGTTAACTTTTTGCAACGCGACTACCCCCGGTACACGTACCAGGCCTGGCCCTTGTCGAACACCCAGGACTCCTGGAGGGGGGTGGTGATCCCCTTCATGCTCGAGTGGTCGTACGTGATCCAGAGCTTGACCTTGCACGCGTCGGCGTCGCAGTCGATCGAATCGATCTTGGCTTCGCGGAAACCGTCCTTGCGAATCTTGCCCCCGTACTGACTGAGGCTTACGGCTGCGCGGGTCGCCGGGCTGAGATAGGCATACGACGCCCCGACGTCGCCCTTGATGAGGGCGTCCCAGCGGGCCTTGACGCGCCCGGCGACGACCTCCCGGCGAGCCTCAGGGGTGAGCGAAGCGGCGCGTTCGTCGCCGTTTGGCGACACTGCGCAACCCGCCAGGCCCAAAATACCAATCGAAACGGCCGCCAGACGGGCCGCTTGTCGCTGAATGGCGACGCCTGACACGTCAAAAGCGGCAATTTTTGTCTTAATCGTCGAAAACATCCCCAATTCACCCTGCGTGTCGTCTGCGCCAGACGCTTTAAAGAACATACGTACTCGGCCGGGACACGTCGCATTCACGGGGAAAGCGTATCGGAAATAGCGGGGAATCGTCAATAGCCTGCACGACCCCGACGGCTGCGGCCAACAGTTGTTGTTGGCGCGCAACAGCATCTTTTCCGGCGGCTTTGAGCTCAGCGCGCCGGGGGTGGCGCGGCCGGCTCGACCGGGGCCGGCGGCGCCCCGCCGGGGCTCCCGGGCGGCTGCGGCGCGACCGCCGGCTGCGGCGCGACCACCCTCACCGGCGGCGGTGCGACCACCGTCACCGGCTGCGACGGGCCCGGCACCGGCGTGGCGGCGGCGGCGGGATCGCCCGCGAAGGGCGTCTGGGTTGGCTGCCCCGCGGGCGGCGCGTATGGCATGGGCTCGACCTGGCGGGGCAGGTCGAAGCGGTACGGGTTGGTCCACTGGTTGATGCGGTCGGAGTAGCTCGGCGGCGAGGCAGGCCAGGTGGAGGTCCCCGGGAACACCCGGTCGAGGGTCTCCATCTTCCGCCGCAGGTCGTTCAGCACGGCCTCGTTGTCCGCCTCGGTGTCCACCACGCGCGGCGTGATGAACACGACGAGCTCGGTCCGGTCGTTGAGGGTGGTCTGCTTGCCGAACAGGCCGCCCAGGATCGGGATGCGGTCGAGCAGCGGCAGGCCGTTGCTGTTGTTGCCCTTCTGCTCCTGGATCAGCCCGCCCATGACCATCGTGCGCCCCGAGGGGACGGACACGAGCGTCTGCACCGAGCGGGTGTCGATCGGCGGCGCGTCGCCGGCGGTGGCGACGTTGCCGGGACTGCTGACCTCGACCTGCACGTCCAGCGTCACCAGCCCGCCGGCGTTGATGTGCGGCGTCACCTGCAGCAGCACGCCCGTGTCGATGTACTGCGACGTCGTGGTGACCGCGTTGGTGGTGCCGCCGACGAGCGTCTGCTGGTTGATCGGGATCCGGTTGCCCGACTTGATCGTGGCCTTCTGGTTGTCGAGCGCCGCGATGTGCGGGTTCGAGATCACCCGCGTGTTGCCGTAGGTGTCCATGAGCGTGAGGACCGCCTGCACGCCGCCTGGGAAGTTGGCGCTGTTGATGATGTAGTTGAATGCGTTGCTCACTGCCTGGAGCCCCGCGACCGCCGCACCGGCGGTCGTGGTGGGCAGCGGCACGGCGGGATTGATCGCCGGGTTGGTCAGGAACATGCCGCCGCTGCCGCGGCCGGAGGGTGCGCCGCCCTTGAACAGCCAGTCCACCCCGAACTGCAGGCTGTCGGTGAGCTTCACCTCGGCGATCGTCACCTCCATCATCACCTGGCGCGCGGGCACGTCGAGCTTGCGCAGCGCCTGCTCGATGATCGAGTACTCGGACGGCGTGGCGACGATCAGGATCGTGTTCTGGTCCTTGTCGGCCACCACCTGCACGTTGCGGACGATGCCTGCGCCCTCGCCCGTGATGGCGCGTGAGGCAGCGCCGCCCGCTGCCGCGGCGGCCGCGGCGGCCGCGGCGGCCGCCCCCGGCGCGGCCGGATTGGCGACCGGGATCGCCGGCTGCGCCGCGAACGCGGGCGGCGAGACGATCTGCCCTGCCGGGGTGCCGGGCGCAACCGTCGGCGCAGGCGTGCCCACCGGCGCCGAGGCGCGGCCCGTGAAGGCCTGCTGCAGGAGGGGCCCCACCCGCTCCGAGCGCTGGTTCTGGAGGTTGTAGACGTAGAAGCGCACCCCCTCGCCGCTGCCGCTGTCGAGGCGCTCGATCCACTTGCGCGCTTCGTCGAGATAGTGCGGATTGGGCGAGATCACCAGGAGCGCGTTCATGCGCTCGATCGGAATCACGCGCAGGATGCCCGTGAGCGGGCTGGTGGCGCGATCGCCGATGATCTTCTCGAACTCCTGCATCACGCTCTTCACGTCGGCGTTCTGGAGGGTGAAGACGCCCGCGGACATCCCGCTCATCCAGTCGATATCGAACATCTCGACGGTGTCGAGGAGGTGCCGCAGCTCGGTCTCGGTACCCGCGAGGATCAGGAGGTTGCGCGTGTCGTCGAAGCGCACGGCGGTGGCGTCGCGCGCGAATGGCTCGAGGATCCGCTGCATCTCGCGCACGCCGACGAAGCGCAGCGGCACGAGAAGCACGGCGTAGCCCTGCGGCAGCGCGCGCGGCGAGCCGCCGAGCTGCGGGGTCAAGTTGCCCCTCACCACAGCGGCCTGCGGCAGCACTTTCCAAAGGTCACCCTCCCTGACCATCGTGGCGCCGTTCATGCGCAGCAGCGTCTCGAGCGTGGCCGGCAGGAGCTCGCGCGGGATGCCGGCAGTGGTGCGGATGGTGACCTGCCCACCGACCGCCGGGTCGATGGTGTAGCCCTCGTTGAGAATGTCCCCGAGGATGTTCCGCACGACCTCGCGGAGGTCGGCGCCCTCGAAGTTGAGCACCACGCCGCTGCCGGTCGCCTGGGCGCGCGGCGGCGCGGGGGGAACGGCGGGGGCCTGTTGGCCCTTCACCACCACGCCACTGCCGCGGTAGACCTTGGCGCGCTCCGGGAAATTCGGATCCTGCGCACGCGCAACGGCGTCGGCCACCGAGGGGGACATGCCGAGCGGGGCGCGCTGGGGGCGCACGGCGGCGGCGTCCTCCTGCGGTGACTGGGTCGCGCACGCCGCCAAGGCGAGCGAGATGGCGCAGGCGAGCAGCCGGCGGCCGGAAGGGGCGTCTGTCATCGTTGTTGTCCTGGGTGCATCCGCCGGCATGCGGCCCGCCGGTCGTAGGTGCGGCGGTCGTGGGCGCGTCCGGCGGGACGAGCGCGGAGCGTCACCGCTTGCGTCCCTGCTGCATGCGTTGATAGACGGCGCTCCAGGCGGCGTTCTGAGTGGGATCGGCGGCCGGGGCGGCCGCCGCCTGCGCCGCCTGCGCCGGAGCGCTGGAAGCGGCTGCGGGCAGCGCCGAGCCGCTCGCCGGAGCAGCCGCGCCGGGTTGGGCGCCGGCGGCCTCGGCCGCGCGGGCCGCCCGGCGCCGTTGCGCGAGGATGTCGGCGACGTCCGGAACGCCGGACGGCTGGGCAGCGCCGGCCGGGGTGGGCGCGGCGCCGGCCGGCGGCTGCCCGGCGATGCCCGCCGGCGGCGTGCCGGGAACCACCGGCTGGATCGTTGTCCGCGGGCCGGTAGCGATCTTCATGGTCACCTCCTCGGCGTCGCCGCCGAGCGTGAAGCGCACGCGGTCGGCCTTCACGTCGTCGACCAGCATGCCATTGACGAGCTCGCCCTTCTGCACCCGGCGGACCTTGCCGCCGTTCACTTCGCGCAGGAACGCCGTGGCCCTGCCTTCCACGACGGTCGTGCCGGTGAGCGCGAAGGTGCCTTTCGCCATGCTCGGCGCCGCGGCTGCGGGCGGCGGCGCGGGCGGCGCAGGACGCCGGGTGGGATTGAACAACGTGCGGTCCACGGTCTCGCGGCGCGCGTCCGCGGCGCCATCCAGTTTGAATTCCGGCAGCAGGGCCACGCTCACCGGCTGCGGCTGCACGGGTGTGTCGGCCACCGGAACGCGCTTGAGGGTGCGGCCCCAGTCGGTCTCCCACCCCAGCAGGAGCGCCACCAGCACGAACGGCGCGAGCCACACGAGCCAGGCGCGGATACGCGGATCGATCGATTGCATCGCCATTCTCCACAGGACTTCGCGCCCGCGCCGGGCGCGCCCGGCGGCTTGACCGGGTCGGGGTAAGCCCATGCGCTTACGTCGAGCTGCAGGTTGAGCTCCGGCTCCTGGCCAGGCCCGGGCCTGAAGCCGCGAAATGCGTTCAGCGGCCGGATGGCGATGTTGTCGACGACCAGGTAGGGCTGCTGCGTCTCGACCGCGGCGAGAATCTTCTGCAGCGCCGGCGTGGTGGCGAAGAACTGCACGTTCACCCCCACCTGCTTGAAGCGCCCGTCGTCGCGTGCCGCCGTGTTCTGGCTGGTGGTGATGCGGCCGCCGTTGTTCTCGATCGCGGCCTTGACCGTCTCCTGGAGCTCCGCCCCCGCGAGATTGACCGCCGTGTTGTGCAGGTAGAACTTGCGTCCTTCGCGAGCGCGCACGGCATCGAGGGCCGTCCGCAGCTCCGGCGCCTGGGCCGCGACCCGTCGGTACCGGACGAGCTTGTCGCCCAGGTCGTCGATCGACCGATCGTAGTGGCGGTGGAGCAGGAAGACCGGCACCACGAGTGCGCCGACGACCGCAACGAGCAGGATCAACAGGATGCCCAGCGCGAGCAGCCGCTGGCGGGCGGGCGACATGCCCTCGGCAAAGGCGGGCGTCACGGCCGGGCTCCCGGAGCAGGTCGACCCGCGGGTGCAGCCGGGCCGGCGACGTTCGGCGGCGCACCGCTCGTTGCGGAAGGCGCCGCCACAGGTGAGCCGGGCGGGGGAGCGGCGGCCGGCGGCGCCGCGACAGGAGACGTGCCCGCGGCCCGCGGGGGGCTCGTGGCCGGCGACGGGCCGGCGCCGTTCGAGGGGGGTGTGGCGGACGCGGCGCCAGCGGCCGCCGCGGGTGCCGCCAGGGGCATCGCCGCGGGCGCGCCTGGCGCGGCCGCCACTACCAGCGGCGCGGCCGCCGGCGCGGGCAGCGGCTTTAATTGCGCCCCGACGTCGAAGATCTCGCCCGGACCCGGCTGGATCTTCGTGGTGGGCGACCGGGGCGCGGCCTGGGCGAACAGGCGCGACTCCTCGAGGACGGTGACGAGGCGCCCGGCGTTGGCCGACTCCCCCCGCAGCGAGAGCTCGCGCTGCACCTCCTTGCCGCGGGTCGTGCGCAACTCGAGCTGGGTCAGCCAGGTGTCGTCCGGAAGGAGGCGGGAGACGTCGTCGAGGATTTGCACAGCGGCCGGGAAGGTGAACTTGCGCTCGAGCGCAAAGTTGTAATCGACGGCCTGGCGTTCCACCTCGGCCCGCAGCGTCTCGCTGACCGCCGCTTGCGCGCGGGCGCGATCGGCGAGGTCCGCGAGGCCGATCGCGTAATCGCGCTTCTGCCACACCGGAAGAACCGTCGCCGCCAGGCCGAAAGCGCCGAGCGCGAAGATGGGCAGCCAGAATTGCCACCGGCGCCACGGCGTACGATCGGGCCGCCGCTCGGGCGGGAGCAGGTTGAGCCCCGTCGCCCCCGCGCCCTGCGGCCCATCGGCGGAAATGCCGCCGACCGTCGCACCCCAGCTTTCGGCATGCCGCAGCAACGGGTCGACGACACCGCGCCGCGCGCTGGCGAGATCGACGCGCAGGAGCGCGCGCGCGGCATCGCGGCCGGCAATCCGCGCATCGAAGTAAAGCTCTTCCGGCTTGAACGGGGTATGCCGGTCGAGGTCGTAGCCCACCGCCTGCCTCAGGTTTTCCGCCACCGCAACCGGCAGCATGAGCTGCTTGCGAAGCACCTCGCGCGCCGGCAGCGCCACGGTGACGGGGATACCCGCCCCGCCCACGCGCGGCAGCGAGGCGAGCGCCGCACGCCCGGCCACCACCACGTCGTCCGGCGGGCCGTCGAGCGCGATCGTCGCGCGCTCGACCATCGACAAGCGGCCGTCGCGCACCACCGGCAGCCACACGGTCGCCCGATGCGGCTCGAAGGCAAGCACCGGGCGCATCCGGCGCCGCTGCCAGGCCGCGCGCGGCGCGGCGGGCACCACGCCTGCAAGCTGGTCGACCCACCAGCGCAAGGCGCCGGCGACGCCGAGCTGGCGGGCTAGGTCTCGAGCGAACGCACCTGGCATGGAGCGGCTCATCTTTCGTTCATCGGCCGTCGAGGCCGCGTGCGGGCAACGGGCTCGGAGACCCAGCGGGCTTCGACAGGAAATCGGCGTTGGGCGCGCCGCCCTGCGCGGCGCGTTCGGATCCGCCGGCGCCGCGGGCACCGGCAGCGCCCGCAACCTGCGGATCGACGGACTGCATGGACGCCGCATGCGGCGGCTCGATCCAGGCGAGCGCGATCAGGGGCCGCGCGGGGTCGACCGAGGGCCGCAGGACCGCTTCGCGGGCGAAGGTTACACCATCGGGCAGCGTCGCATCGGCGCGGATGCGCCACACCGGGATCGCTCCGCTTGCGAACGCCTGCGCGGGCGGGAACGGCGGGATCGGCAGCTTGTCGAGAAGGGCCAGGCTGCGCTGGACGAGGAAGGCGTCGACCGCCTCGGGCGTGACGTTGGGCAGCGCCAGCAACACGTCGCGCGCGGCGGTGGCGGGGTTGACCCCCGGCTGGCGCGAATACACGGTGCACAGGCTCGCCAGGCGTGCGTAGAGTTCGCCGTTGACGCCCAGCACGCGTCCCACCTCGGCCACCGTCTCGAAGGGACCGTTCGCCGGACCATACTTGAGGCCCGCCGCTCGGTACTCGGCCTCCTCCGCCCCGTTCGGGCGGGTGAAGTCGTCGGGGTCGCGCCAGTCCGCGATGGCCGCCGCGATGCGTCCCGCCTGGTCATCTTCCAGGCCCTGCGACAGGAGCATGCTCTTGAGGAGCGCATCGGGCGCGACGTTGAGGTCGATGCGCGCGGCCTCGTCGACGGCGCTCACCGTGACGGTGATGTCGGCCTCCGCCCAGGTGTGCGGCGCGCCGTCGAGTGACCACGCGTCCGGCAGGCGCGGGCGCTGGAGCTCGTATGCCGCGCGCTCGATCGCGCCGTCCGCGGCGGCGCGCGCGCGGGCGAGCGACAGCGCGTTGCGGGTGGCGAGCGCCTCGCCGCGCATGCTGAACGCAAACCCGCTCGCGATCACGGTGAGCAGCACGGTGAGCCACAGCACGAGCACGAGCGCGATGCCGCGGTGCCGCTGCGGCATCGGGAGCCAACGGGCGCGGGTGCAGCGCATCACACGCCCGCGCAGACGAGGCGCGCGGGATCGAACGCGCGGCATCCGGCCTCGGGCGCCGCGCGCGGCGCCACCACCAGGGTGGGCCACGCCGGCCCCTGCCGCGGCGTCACGTCGATGCGCACGAGGAGCGGCAGCCGCTGCGCGTTGTCCCAGCGGTCGCGCCACGACGGCTCGTCGGCGCTGCTGCCGCCGCCGTCGCGGCCGTAGTAGCCGAAGCGGATGGCCGCGATGCCGGTGGCGAGCGTGGACCGCTCGGATTCGGTGAAGTCGGGGACGCGGGCCGCGTTCACGTCCGGCACCACGCGCTCCTGCACCAGCGGGCCGCGCGCGTCGGCGCCGTCGACTGCGAGCCGGTAATACCAGATGCCGCCCGCCGCCACGCGCGCGGGCAGCGATGCGGTATAGCGGATCTCGTCGCGCTCGCCGACGAACAGCAGCGGGAACTCGGGGACCTTGCGCATGCGCAGCGGATGCTGGCCCTCGAGCTGCGCGCGCAGGAACTCCTCGGCGAGGCGCATGCTCGAGGTGGCCTCGACCTTCGCCTCGCCGCGGTCCCAGCTCGTGCCGGCGAAGCCGAGCGCGCCGTACAGAACGGCCGCCATCAGCGCGAGCAGAACCAGCGCGATCGACAGCTCGAGGAGCGTGAAGCCGCGCGCCCGGCGCGCGCCGCACGACGGTCGAGGGCTCACGCTCATGGCGGGTTCCTCGCGCCGAGGCGCACCGTCGACAGCGATAGCGTGCGGTCGCGGCCATCGTCGCCCGGGTAGCGCACGTCGACGGTGACGCGGTACAGGCGGGTGGTCATGGACTCCGACTGCCGCTCGAGCTCCGGGTTGGTCTGGGGCGCCAGATAGGGCGCGACGACCGCCTGCCACGCGATGCGGGCGTCGGACTCGGTGCCCGCGAACGTTCCCTCGCGCAGCGGCTGCACGTTCGCGCTCTCGGCCAGCCGGCTTTGCGCGACCAACAGCGCGCGGGTCCACTCCTCGGCCGTGGCGGCGTTGCGCAGCGCGCCGCCGAACAATCCGAACAGGGCGGTCACCACGAGCGCGAGGATGACGAAGGCGACCAGCACCTCGAGCAGCGAGAAGCCGCGGGCCGCGGCGCGGCGCGGCCGCGCGGGTCCCGCGACCCGGTTGTGGGCGCGCGCCATGTCAGTCGAGGATCGCCACACGGCCGGTGAGCCAGTCCACGTCGACTTCGAACTTGCGCGCTCCGGCGCCCACGGTGATGCGACCGCCATTGCTGCCGCCGTCGGGAAAGAAGCGGATCGCGCCCACGTTGGCGTCGACCAGGTCGTTCTGCGCGGTGAAGAGCTTGAGCTCGACCCCGGCCGGAAGGCGATGCTCGCGCGGATCCTGGTCGACCCTGAACCGCTTGCCGGCGACGTCCACGACGAGGAACGTCTCGCGCCGCTGCGCAAGCGCCTCGCTGCGTGCGGTGCGCAGCCCGGCCGCGAGCTGCCGCGCGGAGCTCCGCAGCTCGGTCGTCGAGACGCCGGTGCCGAACATCGGCAGCACCACGCTCGCGAGGATGGCCATCAATGCCATCACGATGAGCAGCTCGAGCAGCGTGACGCCGCGCAGGCGGCGGGAGCAGGCGTTCATCGGCGGGGCCGCACGCGCCGCATCACTCGCGGCTCGTGATGTCCTTGTTCACGCCCTCGCCGCCTTCCTTGCCGTCGGCGCCGAGCGACACGATGTCGTAGGCGGTGGTCTGGCCGGGCGCGCTGTACTTGTATTCGTTGCCCCACGGATCCTTGGGCACCGATGTCTTCTTCCAGTACGGACCGTTCCAGTTCGCCGTGCCGGCGGGCGCGCTGATCAATGCCTGGAGTCCCTCCTGCGTCGTGGGATATCGCCCCACCTCGAGCTTGTAGAGGTCGAGCGACTGGCCGATCTGGCTGATCTCGATGCGCGCGGCGTCGGCCTTGGCCTTCTCGCCCTTGCCGATGAAGTTGCTGCCCACGATGCCCATCACGATGCCGATCAGGACCAGCACGACGAGGATCTCGATGAGCGTCATGCCGCGTGCAGCGTGGCGCGCCCGCGAGCGGGTTGCGACGGGCCGGACCGCGCGGCCGCGGTGGCGCAGTGAAGCCGGGCCGCGCCCAAGGCTAGGCGTTCCGGCGCTGGATCGACTTGCGTTCATGGCATTCCTTTGCGTTGCAGTTCGCATGGACGTCGACGAGGTCGTCGGCGCCTTCTGCCGCACCCTCTTGCTGGGGTGTCGGCAACGGACGACACCCGGGACGAGCGTCCGCCGCATGGCGCGAAGGCGTCGGGGCGCCCCGCATGGTTCGCCCGGGTTAGACAGGGTTCACGAGACGAGTTCGCTCATCCCCATCACCCCGAGCAGGATGGAGAACACGATGCCGCCCACGAGCATGGCCAGGCTCAGGATCATCACCGGCTCGAGCACCGCGAGAAAGCGCTTGATCGCGACCTGCACCTCGCGGTCGTAGACGTCGGCCACGCGCGCGAGCATTTCCTCCAGCCGGCCGCTCTCCTCGCCGACGAGAATCATCTGTACTGCGAGTCGCGGGTAAACGCCCGTCTCCGCGAGCGGCCGGCCGAAGCCCTTGCCCTCGCGCAGCTTGGCGATCACGCCGTCGAGCGCGCCGCCGAGCACGGTGTTCGTCATCGTCTCGCGCACGATGCCCAGGCCGGCGAGCAGCGTGACGCCGTTGGCGAGCAGCGTCGCGAGCGTCCGCGTGAAGCGCGCGATCTCGACCTTGGCGAGCACGTCGCCGAGCAGCGGTGCCGCCAGCAGCCGGGCGTCGCGGATGCGGCGCACGCGCGCGTCGCGGCCGCGGCGGCGCAGCCACGCGACGAGGAGGAACGTGCCTCCGCAAAGCGCCCACCAGTAATGACGCAGGCCATTACCGAGGAAGATCACCACGGCAGTGGGCAGCGGGAGCGCCTTGCCCGCCTGCTGGAAGGTCTGCTCGAATTGCGGCACCACCCAGACCAGCAGCACCATCACCGACGCCACCGCGACGCACACCAGGATGGTCGGGTAGATGAGCGCCGAGCGCACACTCTCGCGCAGCTCCTTGTTGCGCTCCATCGTGTCGGCGAGCCGCTGCAGCACGAGGCCCAGCGCGCCGCCCGCCTCACCCGCCCGCACGATGTTGACGTAGAACCGCGAGAACACGTCGCGCCGCGCGTCGAGCGCCTGCGACAGCGCCTTGCCGCCGCGCACGTCGTCGCGAATCCCCTGCAGCAGCGTCGCCACCGGCGGCGTGGGCGCAAGGCCGATCAGCACCTCGAGCGCACGGTCGAGCGGAAGACCCGCGCGGAGCAGCGTGGCGAGCTCGCGGGTGATCGCGAGCAGGTGGTCGCGCGTCACGCAGCGCGATGCGAACAGGCTGCGCCGAGGCGCGCGCGCGCCACCGGCGGCCGGTGCGATGCCAGCGCCCGTGGCCGGCGCGATCTGCATGGGCATCATGCCCTGGTCGCGCAGGCGGTCGACGATCTCCGCCTCGCTGGCCGCGGCAAGCTCGCCCGTGGCGACCTCGCCCGCGGACGATACGGCGCGATAGGAATACAGCGGCATCGTCGCAGACGCCTTCAGTTCTCGCGCGTCACGCGCAGGACTTCCTCGAACGTCGTCACGCCGCGCAGCGCCTTGCGCAGGCCGTCCTCGTACATCGTGGACATGCCGCCGCGGATGGCCTCGACACGCAGGTCCGTCCCGGTGGCGTGCTTCATCACCAGGCTGCGCAGCGCGTCCGTCATCGGGAGCATCTCCATGATGCTGATGCGGCCGATGTAGCCCGTGTTGCCGCAGTGGCTGCAGCCGCGCTCGTGCCACAGAGTGATGTCGGGCGCGGGCGAGAACTTGCGCAGCTGCATCTGGTCGACCAGCTCCGGCAGCGCGGTGTAGGGCTCCTTGCACTGCTGGCAGAGCGTGCGCACCAGGCGCTGCGCGAGGATGCCGACGATCGTCGACGTGAGCAGGTAGTCCTCGACGCCCATGTCGAGCAGGCGGTTCATCGTCGACGGAGCATCGTTCGTGTGCACCGTCGACAGCACGAGGTGGCCCGTCAGCGCCGACTGCACGGCGATCTGCGCGGTCTCCAGGTCGCGGATCTCGCCGATCATGATGACGTCCGGGTCCTGGCGAACGATCGAGCGCAGCGCGTTGGCAAAGGTGAGGTCGATCTGCGGCTTGACCTGGATCTGGTTGATGCCGGGCATCTGGTACTCGACGGGATCCTCGACGGTGAGGATCTTCACGTCGGGCTGGTTGAGCCGGTCGAGCGCGGTGTAGAGGGTGGTGGTCTTGCCTGAGCCGGTCGGGCCGGTCACGAGCAGGATGCCGTGCGGCTGCATCAACACGTCGAGGAAGGACTTGAGCGTGTCCGGCTCGAAGCCCAGCCGGTCGAAGTCCAGCGCCACGCCGCCCTTGTCGAGGATCCGCATCACGACGGACTCGCCGTGCATCGTCGGCACCGTCGACACGCGCAGGTCGATCTCCTTGCCCTGCACGCGCAGGCGGATGCGGCCGTCCTGGGGCAGCCGGCGCTCGGCGATGTCGAGGTTCGCCATGATCTTGATGCGCGAGATGACTGCCGCAGACAGCCGCCTGGGCGGCGACTCCACCTCGTGCAGCACGCCGTCGATGCGGTAGCGCACGATCAGCCGGTTCTCGAACGGCTCGATGTGGATGTCGGACGCGCGTGTCTCGAGCGCGTTGGTGATGAGCAGCGAGACGAGCCGGATGACCGGCGCCTCGGCGGCGAGGTCCTTGAGCTGCTGGATGTCGGCGTCGAACGCGAGCTCGTCCACGCGCGTCTCCACGTCGCCGATCAGCTGGCTCTGCGCCGACTTGCCGGTTCCGTACAGGCGCTCGAGCGCGGCATCGAGCTCGGTGGGCATCGCCACTACCGCGCGCACCGCACGGCCGGTGACCATCTCGAACGCGCCGATCGTGTAGGCATCGGTGGGATCGGACATCGCGAGGGTGAGCTCCGTCTCGTCCTCGCGCACCGGCAGCGCGTGCGACTCGCGCAGGAAGCGCGCGGAAACGCGCTCCTCGAGGATCGGAAACTCGGGGTAGCCCGACGCGTCCAGCATCGGCAGCCCGAGCTGCACGGCGAGCGCCTCGGTGACGTCGCGCTGCGCGCACAGCCCGAGGGTGATCAGCAAGGCGCCGATCCGCTCGCCGCTCTCCTGCTGCAGCCGCAGCGCGCGCTCGAGCGCCGCGGGCTCGAGCTTGCCGCGCTCGACGAGAAGCTCGCCCAGGCGCTTGCGAGCAGGCGCGAGCGTCGGCTCGACATGGGGGGCGGACAGGGTATCCAGGCTGGTCATGTTAGGGGCGGCCGGCCGCGCGCCCACGCCCGGCCGCCCCCGCGAAGGAGCAGCCATCGGCGCGCGCCGGCCCGCCGGACGTTGCAGTCGCCCGGCGCTTCGAGGCGTGTTCGTTGACCCTCGCGTTCCCACTTTGGTTCAGCGCCGCCCGGCGGCGCGCCAATTTGTCGGCTACAACTATCACGCCGTCGCAAAGGCCGCCTCGGCCGCCTGGAGCGTCGCATCGACCAGCGCGTCGGTATGCGCTGCCGATACGAACCCCGCCTCGTATGCAGATGGGGCGAGATAAACGCCCGCCGCCAGCATCGCATGGAAGAACCGGTTGAAGCGCGCCTTGTCGCATGCCATCACCGCGTCGTACGAGGCGGGGATGGCCGGGGCGAAATACAACCCGAACATGCCGCCGATCGACTGCGCACAGAACGGCACGCCGGCGCGTTGCGCCACGGCGGACATGCCTTCGGCGAAGCGGCGCGTGCGCGCCTCTAGCGCCGGATAGAAATCCGGCGCGGCCGTGAGCTCGAGCGTCGCGAGCCCGGCCGCCACCGCGACCGGATTGCCGGAGAGCGTTCCCGCCTGGTACACCGGGCCGAGCGGCGCAATCTGCTCCATTAGCGCCCGCCGCCCGCCGAACGCGCCCACCGGCATCCCGCCGCCGATCACTTTGCCGAGCGTGGTGAGGTCGGGCATCACGCCGTACAGCGCCTGCGCGCCGCCCGCGTGCACGCGAAAGCCCGTCATGACCTCGTCGAAGATCAGCACGCTGCCGTGCCGGTCGCACAGCGCTCGCAGGCCGGCGAGGAAGCCGGGCGCCGGGGCGATCAGGTTCATGTTGCCGGCCACCGGCTCGACGATGATCGCGGCGATCGCGCCGAGGTTGGCGGCGAACAAGGCCTCGACGTCCGCGAGGTCGTTGTACGTGGCGACCAGCGTCTCGCCGGCGATCGCGGGCGGCACGCCCGCCGACGACGGCTGCCCGAAGGTGAGCGCGCCCGACCCCGCCTTGACCAGCAGGCTGTCCCCATGGCCGTGGTAGCACCCCTCGAACTTGAGGATCTTCGCGCGGCCGGTGCAGCCGCGCGCAAGACGCAGCGCGGACATCGTCGCTTCGGTTCCCGACGAGACCAGCCGCACGAGCTCGATCGACGGCATGCGCTGCACCAGGAGCTCGGCGAGCTCGATCTCGCGCTCGGTCGGCGCGCCGAACGACAGTCCGTCGCGCGCGGCCTCCTGCACGGCGGCCACCACCGCGGGATGGGCGTGACCCATGATCGCCGGCCCCCACGAGCCAACGTAGTCGATGTAGCGCGTACCGTCGGCATCCCAGAGCAACGCGCCCTCGCCGCGCACGAAGAAGCGCGGCGTGCCACCCACCGAGCGGAACGCACGCACGGGCGAATTCACGCCGGCCGGTATGCTGCGCTTCGCGCGCTCGAACAGGGTTTCGTTGCGGGTCATCGGCGGCACGGCGCGACGACGCGCGCGCGGATTCGCGTCGACGTCCAGCTTGTATGATGGGTCATGCCCTCCATTATGACCCGGTGCGGCCGCCGCCACGGCGCGCGCGCACCCCGCGCCTGTCAAGAGGGCGCGCCGCTTCCCCGCTCGCCATGAAGATGACCTGCTATGCCCTGGGTCCGGAGCCGCTGCGGCTGCGCCCCGCGCCCGCCACGCGCGCCTGGATGGACGCCATCCCGGACCGCCACGCGTACCGCTGCCTGCCGCTGACGATCGCGAACGCGCACGGCTGGGAGATCGGGGCGGGCTGCGCGATGGAGATCGCCTGGGACGGCGGCCCGCATCCGTTCAACCTCAAGGTGCGCGCGCTCGACGGATGCCCGCATCTCGATCGCTTCGCGACGTCGCACTTCGCGTTCGGCATCGTCACGTTCCACCTTTCGTACCTGTTCCGCACCGAGCCCGGCTGGAACCTGCTCGCGACCGGTCCGGTCAATTCGCCCAAGGACGGAATCGCCCCTCTGTCGGGCGTCATCGAGACCGATTGGCTGCCCTATCCGTTCACCATGAACTGGCAGATGACCCGGCCGGGCAACGTGCGCTTCGAAAAGGACGAGCCGATCTGCATGGTGTTCCCGCTGCCCGCGGCGGTGGTCATGGAGGTCGAGCCGGAGATCCGCAACCTGCAGGACAACCCGGCGTTGTCCGCGCAGGCGATGGCGTGGAAGGCGCGGCGCGACGACTTCATGCGGCGTTTCCACGCCAACGATCCGTCGACCCTCAAGGAAGCGTGGCAGCGCTACTATTTTCTCGGCACCGCGCCCGACGGCTCGCCGGTCGAGGCGGCGCACGTCAACAAGCTGCGCGTCGCGCCGCCCGTGGATCGGCGCGGGCAGCCGGAGAACTCCTAGCGCGCCCCCCGCGTGCAGGCGCGCGCCAGCGCGTCCGCGGCCGCCTGCACGTCCTCGACTCGCGAATGGTCGAACAGGCTCGCGATCACCGCCAAGACGTCCGCGCCGGCGTCGAGCAACGCGGCGGCGTTTTCCGCGGTAATGCCGCCGATGGCCACCACCGGCACGCCGAGCGTGCGCGCCTCTTCCAGTATGCGCAGCTCCGCGCGAACCGCACCCGGCTTGGTCACTGAGGGGTAGAAGCTGCCGAAGGCGACGTAGTCGGCACCCTGCGCCACGGCGGCGCGCGCCCGGTCAAGGTCGGCGTAGCACGAGACGCCGACCAGGCGCTCCGGCCCGAGGTGGCGCCGCGCCGCGGCGATGCTTGGATCGTCGTCGCCGAGGTGCACGCCGTCCGCGCCCACGCGCTGCGCGAGCGCCGGATCGTCGTTGACGATGTAGACGCCGCCGCGCGCGGCGAGGACGCGGGCGAGCGCTCGCGCCTGCTCGTCGCGGCGCGCCGCGGAGGCATCCTTGCTGCGGTACTGCACCGCTGCGGCGCCGCCGTCGAGTGCGGCGGTCACGGCGGCGACCAGGGACGCGGTGTCGTCCATGGCCGGAGTGAGCGCGTAGAGCCCGCGCAGGCGCCGCGCCCGCGCACGCCGCAACAGCGTGGCGTCGTCTTCGGGAACGATCATGGTCGCACTGCGGAGCCGGCCGGCGTCACGGTCCGAGCGCCGCGCGTGGCGGTGCGATCAATGGCTGCCGCGCGCATCCACGGCGATGCCGGGCGCGGGGACCTCCGCGGCGGAGGCGTCGGCTTCCTCGCGGGCCCAGAACAACCGGTCGGGCAGCCACTGCCCCATGCCCGGGCGGTAGGCCTTCTGCAGTGTATGCCAGGTGTAGTCCTGCGCCTCGCGTACGGCGTCGGGAAGATCGAGCCCGTTGGCGAGCATCGCGGCGATCGCCGAGGCCAGCGTGCATCCGGAGCCGTGATAGGTGCCCGCCAGCCGGGGCCAGGTGTCGGTGCGCACGAGGCCGTCCTTGCCGTAGAGCGTGTTCATCACCTGCGTCGTCGGCTCGTGGGTGCCCGTCACCAGCACGAACTCGCAGCCCTGCGCGACGAGCCGCGCCGCGCAATCGGCCAGCGCCGGCGCGTCGTCGTCCTCCTCGTCGTCCACAATGGCAAGGCGCCGCGCCTCGAGGCTGTTCGGCGTGATCAGGGTGGTCTGCGGCAGCAGGAGCTCGCGCAGCGCGCGCGTCATCTCCGCGGAGGCGAGCTCGTCGCCGCGGCCCGATGCGAGCACGGGATCGAGGATCAGCGGCACGTCCGGATAATCGGACACGATCTCGGCGATCACGGCAATGTTCTCGACGCTGCCCAGCACGCCCAGCTTGAACGCGTCGACCGGCATGTCCTCGAGCAGCTGGCGCGCCTGGTCGGCGACCCAGTCGGCGTCGATCGGCAGCACGCCATGCACGCCGAGCGTGTCCTGCGCCGTCAGCGCCGTGATCACCGAGAGGGGATGGCAGCCCATGCTCGCGAGCGTGAGGAGGTCGGCCTGCATGCCCGCGCCGCCCGACGGATCGGACGCGCTGAACGTGAGCACGATGGGCGGCGTGGCGGAGCGCTCGGCAGGCATGGTCGACGCGGGCGAGGCCGCGCGGAGGAATGGGCACTGGTGGAATGGGGGACAACAGCGCGGTTGCTACAATTCCGATTCTATTCCACGCAGGGCGCGCCTCGCGGTCGCACGAGATGAAAAAGTACATGTGCCTGATCTGCGGCTGGCTCTACGACGAGGAGCACGGCGCGCCCGACGAAGGACTCGCGCCCGGGACGCGCTGGGAGGACGTGCCGCCGAACTGGACCTGTCCGGAGTGCGGCGCGCGCAAGGAGGACTTCGAGATGATCGAGATCTGAAGATGCGTATCCTCCACACGATGCTGCGCGTCGGCGACCTGGCTCGCTCGATCGAGTTCTATACCGGCGTGCTCGGCATGCGCCTGCTGCGCAGGACCGACCGGCCGGAGCAGCGCTACACGCTTGCGTTCGTCGGGTACGGCGACGAGTCCGCGGGCGCGGTGCTCGAGCTGACCTACAACTACGGCGTGACCCGCTACGAGATCGGGTCGGCGTACGGCCATGTCGCGATCGGCGTGGACGACGCCGCAGCGGCCTGCGACGCGGTACGCGCCGCGGGCGGAGTGGTCACGCGTCCGGCCGGCGCGGTGAAGGGCGGCAGCACCGTGATCGCCTTCGTCGAGGACCCCGACGGGTACAAGATCGAGTTGATCGAGCAGCCGGTTCGCGCGCCCTAGCCTGGCGTCGTGCGCAGGAGCTCGCGCAGGTCGTGCGCGAGGGCCGTCGGGTCGGCGGCGCTCGACTCGAACACGCGCAGCCTTCCCGCCGGATCGAACAGGTACGTTCCCGCCGAATGATCCATCGTATAGCGGTCCGGCGCCGCGCCGGGGACCTTCTGGTAGATCACCTTGAACTCGCGCGCGGTCCGTTCGGTCGCGGCGGCGTCGCCGCGCAGGCCCACGAAGCGCGGATCGAAGGCCGGCACGTACGCGGCCAGCAACGCAGGCGTGTCGCGCTCGGGGTCGACGGTGACGAACAGCACCTGGACTCGCGCGGCGTCCGCACCTAGCGAGCGCGTGGCCTCCGCAAGCGCCGCAAGCGTCGTCGGGCACACGTCGGGGCACTGCGTGTAGCCGAAGAAGAGCGCAACCGCCTTGCCGCGATAGTCCGCCAGGGTGCGCGGCTGCCCGGCGGCGTCGGCCAGCGCGAAATCGCGGCCGAAGGCGGCGCCGGTGACGTCCGATCCCTTGAACGAGACTCCGCCCGGGGTGCAACCGGCCAGCACCGCGAATGCGACGATGGCAAGCGCACGGAGTGCACGATCGACGTCCCGCATCGGCGCGCGACGGCGTCTCACCCGATGTAGTGGTCGATCAACAGCGCCGAGAACAGCGCGGCGAGATAGACGATCGAGAAGCGGAAGGTGCGGCGGGCGAGCCGGTCGCTGTACGCGCGATAGAGCTGCACGGCATAGCCCGTGAACACCGCGCCGAGCACCAGCGCTGCGACGAGGTACAGCGGCCCGCTCATGCGGATGGCGTAGGGCATGAGCGTGGCTGCCACCAGCACCAGGGTGTAGAGCACGATCATGAGCTGCGTGTAGCGCTGCCCGTGGGTGATCGGCAGCATGGGCAGGCGGGCGCGCGCATAGTCGTCGCGGCGATACAGCGCGAGTGACCAGAAGTGCGGCGGGGTCCAGATGAAGATGATCAGGAACAGCAGCAGCGCCTCGGGCGGCACGTCTCCGGTGATGGCCGCCCACCCCAGCACCGGCGGCATGGCGCCCGACGCGCCGCCGATCACGATGTTCTGGGGAGTCGCCGGCTTGAGCAGCACCGTGTAGACGACGGCATAGCCTACGAACGTGGCCAGCGTGAGCCCCATCGTCAGCGGGTTGACATAGCGGAACAGGAGCCACAGGCCGCTGCCGCCGACCACCAGCGCGAAGCCGAGGGTTTGCGCGGACGTCAGCTCGCCGCGCGGCAGCGGGCGCACGCGCGTGCGCTGCATCACGGCGTCGATGCGCTGCTCGACGAGGCAGTTGATCGCCGCCGCGGCGCCCGCCACCAGCGCGATGCCGACCGTGCCGAAGAACACGGGCATCGCCGGCGGCAGGCCGGGCACCGCGAGGAACATCCCGATGACCGCGGTGAAGACGATGAGCGCCACCACCCGCGGCTTGGCGAGCCTCAGGAACTGGCGCAGCCGCAGGTCGGAGAGCGCGAGGGCGGACATCGACGCGATTTTACACCGCGGCACCCACCCACCAGCGCCGCGCGCGTTCAGCCGATGCGCGAGGCGCGCAGCAGCCGGCCGAGGTCGCGCGCCAGCGCCTTGATGTCGGGGTCGGCGGGCCATTCCAGGACGAGGTTGCCGAGCGGGTCGACGAGGTAGAGGCCGCGGCCCGCGTCGGGGAGCGTCGCCGCGGCGCGCGGCTCCGCATGCACGACGAGCAGGTCGGCGTGCTCGGCGAGCAGCGCCGCGGACGGCAGCGCGTCGCCGGTCACCAGCCAGACCCGTGCGATCCGCTCGCGCTCCGCATTCTGCATGGTGCGCGCCTGGCGGCCGGCATACAGGCGCGTCGCGCAGTCGGGCGGGCACGCGCCCGGCGCGACGGTGAGCACGACCCAACGGCCCCGCAAATCGGCGAGCGCGAACGGGCGGCCGTCGGCCGTGCGCGCCGCGATCGGCGGGGCGGGTGCTGCGACCAGCGTGCCGTAATTGACCTGCCGCTCGCGTGGCCAGCCGTAATAGATCGCATAGGAGGCGATCACCGGTGCGATGCCGATCAGCCCGATCAGCGCGAGCTGGCGGCGGGTGCGGCGATGCGCGGATGCCGAGGCGATCGCCCCGCCCGGGCTCGCCTCGCCAGGCCGTGCGCTCATCGGTGCGACCTGCGTCGCACCGCGAAGGCTATCCACAATCCAGCCGCGAGCGCCGCGAACGAATACCACTGGACCATGTAGCCGAGATGCATTTGCGTGCCGAGATCGGGGACGGGCCAGTCGCGGGTGAGCCCCGGGTCCGCGACTCCGCCGCTGGCCTGCAGGTAGACGGGCAATGCGCGCGGGTCGACGTCGCGGGCATAGCGCTCGACATCGAGGTGCGCCCACAACGCGCCGCGCGGCGGCGGATTGCCGAACACGTAGCCGCGCGGCGCGACGGCCACGCGTCCCGCGACTTCCACCTCGCCCGGCGGCGGAGGCAGGTCGGGCAGCACCGCCCGGTCGGGCGCCGCGTATACGAAGCCCCGATCCACCAGGAGGCGCGCGCCGTCGGCAAGCGCGAGCGGGGTGACGACTTCGTAGCCGACGCGACCGTCGCGCACGCGATTGTCGACGAGGAACTGCCGGTCCGACTCGTAACGGCCACGCGCCAGCACGCGCCGGAAGCGCCACGCCGACCAGTCGCCGACGCCCGTCGGAAACGCGCGCGGCGCATCCTGGTCGGCCCGCTCGAGGGCGGCGCGCAGCGCCTCCTTCTCGTGCAGCCTACCGCGCTGCCAGTTGCCGGCCGTGACGCACAGCGCGACGACGGCGAGCATGGCGGCGAGCGGAATCCAGCGCGGACGCCGCGGGCGGGCGCCGTCGCCGGCAGGTGCGGAGGCGTCGCCGGCAGGTGCGGAGGCGTCGCCCGCGGGTGCGGAGGCGTCGCCCCCGGGCACGCCGACGGACGACGCGAGGCGCGCCGGGACGGGGCGGGCGCGGGTTTCGCTCACCATGGCGGTGCTAGACTTTGCGGGTGCGCATCGCGATCATCGTCGCCCTCGTCGCGGTCGTCGCAGCGCTGTTCAGCGCGCTCGTGTTCCTCTATCGCGATCGCGGCAAGGGCGAGCGCGTGGTCGTCGCGCTCGCGATCCGGGTTGGCCTGTCGGCGTGCCTCGTCGCGTTCCTCGTGCTCTCGTACAAGCTCGGCTGGATCGCACCGGGCGGCGCGCGCTGACCGCCGCGCGGCGCCTAGATCCAATAAACCAGCACGAACAGCAGCAGCCACACGACGTCGACGAAGTGCCAATACCACGCCGCGGCCTCGAAGGCAAAGTGGTGCTGGGCGTCGAAATGCCCGCGGAACGATCGGGCGAGCATTACCGTCAGCATGATCGCGCCGATCGTCACGTGCAGGCCATGGAAGCCCGTTAGCATGAAAAACGTGGAGCCGTAGACGCCCGTGGACAGCTTGAGGTTGAGCTCGCTGTAGGCGTGCGTGTACTCGTACGCCTGCAGGACCAGGAACGTGAAGCCGAGCACGATCGTCACGGCCAGCCAGAACTTGAGCGCGCCGCGATGGCCGACCTTGAGCGCGTGGTGGGCGATGGTGAGCGTGCCGCCGGACGTGACCAGGATGATGGTGTTGATCAGTGGGATGCCGATGGCGGCCATCGGCGTGAACACCTGGTTCAGGTACGGGCCGACCGTCGGCCAGGTGCCCACGTAGCCCGGCCACGCGTAGCGGCCGGTGATGTCGCTGCCGAGGTCGGGTACCCCGATCGTGCGCACGTAGTACAGCGCGCCGAAGAATGCCGCGAAGAACATCACCTCGCTGAAGATGAACCAGCTCATGCTCCAGCGGAACGACGTGTCCACCTTGAGGTTGTAGAGCCGCTGCTCGGATTCGCGGATCACGGTCCCGAACCAGCCGAACAGCATGAACAGCAGCACGCAGAAGCCCGTCCCCACCAGGTACGGGCCCGGGGTATAGGCGTTGAACCACAGCGCGGCGCCGAAGCCCATCAGCAGCAGCGCGAACGAGCCCATGATCGGCCAGTGCGACGGCTGCGGAACGTAGTAGTACGGCCGGGGGCCGTCGGTAGTGGTGGCGGTCATCGTTTGACTCCTCGTTGATGCGGCGCGGCGGGTAGCGGCGTGGCTGCCCCCCGCTCGTCAACCCTTGCGTCCGCCCTCGACTTCGAAGAAGGTGTACGACAGCGTGATGGTCGACAGGTCGCGCGGGGCGGCGGGATCGATCACGAACACGACCGGCATGCGGCGCGTCTCGCCCGGCTGCAGCGTCTGGGGCGCGAAGCAGAAGCACTCGAGCTTGCGAAAATATTGCGCGGCGTACTGCGGCCCGTAGCTCGGGATGGCCTGGCCCGTGATCACGTGATCGGTGGTGTTGACCACCTCGAACTCCGTCTGCGACACCTCGCCCGGGTGCACCTGCACCACCGGCTCGAGCGCCCGGAACCGCCAGGGCAGGTTGCGCACGTTGGAATCGAGCTCCAGCCGCACGAGGCGGGTGGCGTCCACCTGCGTGTTGACGAGCGGGTCGGCGCGCGCGATGTTGCGCAGCCCGGTGACCTCGCAGATCTTGTCGTAGAACGGCACGAGCGCGTAGCCGAACCCGAACATCCCCGCGGCGACAATGGCGAGCTTGCGCACCAGCACGCGGTTGGCCCGCCGCTGCGCGGCATGGCGGTTGGCGAGCGCGGCGGACGCTGCGGTCATCGCCGCAGGTGACGGCCGATGGCCAGCACCAGGAACAGGAGCACCGCGCCGCCCAGAACCGCGACCGACGCGGCCGGCGACCCGAGGAGCCGCGCGCCGAACACGCCGAAGAAGAACACAAGCGCGATCGAGAAGAGGATCAGGGCCGTCTTGCGGTTGGCTGCCGCCAGGCGGTCCTTCGGCGCTGCGCTCATTTCACTTCCGGGGGCGTCTCGAAGGTGTGGTACGGCGCCGGCGAGGGTACCGTCCACTCGAGGGTCATCCCCCCCTCCCACGGCTTGGCCGGGGCGGTCGCGCCGCCGCGGATCGTCTTGACGACCGCGTACAGGAACAGGAGCTGCGACAGGCCGAAGCCGAACGCGCCGATCGACGCCACCATGTTCCAGTCGGCGAACTGCTGCGAGTAGTCCGGGATGCGCCGCGGCATGCCGGCGAGCCCGAGGAAGTGCATCGGGAAGAACGTGACGTTGAAGAATACGAACGACAGCCAGAAATGCCAGTCGGCCAGCTTCTCGTCGTACATGTGTCCGGTCCACTTGGGCAGCCAGTAGTACGTGCCGCCGAAGAACGCGAACAGCGTGCCGGCCACCATCACGTAGTGAAAGTGCGCGACCACGTAGTAGGTGTCCTGGAACTGCACGTCGATCGGCTGGATCGACAGCACCAGGCCCGTGAAGCCGCCGAGCGTGAACAGGAACAGGAACCCGATCGCGAAGAGCATCGGCGCCTCGAGGCTGATCGAGCCCTTCCACATGGTCGCCACCCAGTTGAACACCTTCACCCCGGTGGGCACGGCGATCAGCATCGTCGCGTACATGTAGAAGAGGATGCTCGCCGCCGGCAGGCCGGTGGTGAACATGTGGTGCGCCCACACGATGAACGACAGGATGGCGATGGCCGACACCGCGTAGACCATCGATGCGTAGCCGAACAGCGGCTTGCGCGAGAACGTCGGGATGATCTCGGAGATGATCCCGAACGCCGGCAGGATGATGATGTACACCTCGGGATGGCCGAAGAACCAGAAGATGTGCTGGAACAGCACCGGATCGCCGCCGCCGGCCGCGTTGAAGAACGACGTGCCGAAGTGGCGGTCGGTGAGCAGCATGGTGACCGCGCCGGCCAGCACGGGCATCACGGTGATCAGCAGGTAGGCGGTGATCAGCCACGTCCAGCAGAACAGCGGCATCTTCATCAGTGTCATCCCCGGCGCGCGCAGGTTGAGGATGGTGGTGATGATGTTGATCGAGCCCATGATCGACGACGCGCCCATGATGTGGATCGCGAAGATGGTCATGTCCATCCCCATCCCGTTCTGGATCGACAGCGGCGGGTAGAGCGTCCAGCCCACTCCGGGCGCGCCGCCCGGCATGAACAGCGATCCGATCAGCAGCATGCCGGCGGGCGGCAGCAGCCAGAAGCTCCAGTTGTTCATGCGCGCGAAGGCCATGTCGGGCGCGCCGATCTGCAGCGGGATCATCCAGTTGGCGAAGCCGACCGCGCCGGGCATCAGCGCCCCGAACACCATGACCAGGCCGTGCAGGGTGGTCATCGAGTTGAAGAACTCGGGGTCGACGATCTGCAGGCCGGGCTTGAACAGCTCGGCGCGAATCGTGAGCGCCATGATCCCGCCCACGATGAACATCGTGAACGAGAACCACAGGTACAGCGTCCCGATGTCCTTGTGGTTGGTCGTGGTGATCCAGCGCATGATCCCGGCGGGACGTGGCGCATGGTCGTGCGCATCCGCGCCGCCGTACGCGGGTGCATGGCCGATCGCGGGATCGTGGGGGACGCTGCTCATTGGGATCTCCTGATCACTTGCGGGCCGTCGTCACGTGGCGTGGTCACTTGCGGGCCGCCTTCACGTCCGCCGGCTGGACGGCGTTCTGCTCGGCCTGGTTGCCGAAGCTGTTGCGGGTGTAGCTGATCACCGAGGCGATCTCCACGTCGGAGAGCTGCTTCCACGACGGCATCTTGCCGTTGTTCTGGCCGTTGAGCACCACCTCGATCTGGTGGTCCTTGGGACCCAGCACGACCTTGTCGCCGGAAAGCGGCGGCGCGCCGAGGGCCGCGTTACCCGTGCCCCCCGCGCCATGACAGGCGGCGCAGTTGGCGTCGAACACCGTGTGGCCGCGCGCGACGAGCGCCGCCACCTCCCACACCTTCGCCGGGTCGTCGGCGGCCGCCTGCGACTGCTGCTTCTGCGCGTCGCGCCAGGCGTCGTAGTCGGGCCGCGTCTTCACCTCGACCACGATCGGCATGAAGCCGTGCTCCTTGCCGCACAGCTCCGCACACTGGCCGCGATAGATGCCGGGCCGGTCGGCGCGGAACCAGGTGTCGCGGACGAAACCGGGAATCGCATCCTGCTTCACGCCGAACGCCGGCACCCACCATGCGTGCACGACGTCGGCCGCGGTGACCAGCACGCGGACCTTGGCGTCGACCGGCACCACCAGCGGACGGTCGACCTCGAGGAGATAGTTCTCGCCCTTCTCGACGCGATTGTCGATCTGCTCGAGCGGCGTGCTGAGGTTCGAGTAGAAGGCGAAGCCGTCCTCGAGATAGTCGTAGTTCCACTTCCACTGGTAGCCCGTGACCTTGATGGTGATGTCGGGTGCGGACGTGTCGTGCGCGGCCAGGATCGTGCGCGTGGCGGGATAGGCCATGAACAGGAGGATCGCGAACGGGATGACCGTCCAGATCACCTCGACGGCCGTGTTCTCGTGGAACTGGGCGGCCTGGTGGCCGACCGACTTGCGATGCTTCAGCAGCGAATAGAACATCGTGCCGAACACGCCGACGAAGATGACGACGCAGATCCAGAAGATGTAGTCGTGCAAGCCGGTGATCCGGCGGGCGATCTCGGTGACCGGGGGCTGAAAGTACCAGTCCCAGCGCGCGCCCGCCGCGTGTGCGCCGCCCGCGGCGAACGCCCCGGCGGCGCCGGCGATGGACGCACCGAGCCGCGCGCGTCGGCGGCGTTGACCTTCGAGCGGCTGACGAACCATGCTGTCTTCGATCACCTTCCGGTTTCCTCCATGCCGCCCGACCCTCTCATTCCGCACGTCGCGGGCCGCGCGGCGAGCACACGCAGGCGGCGCGCCAGCTGCCCCCGCGCGGCGGTGGAGAGCAGCGCGCCGAACTCGAGCGGCGGGCCGCCGCCGGCCAGCACGACGCAGGCGCGCTTGCCGAGACGTTCCGGCGCGTATTCGATCCGAAGCCATTGGCGATTCCACTCGCGATGGTCGAGCCGCCCGTGCCAGCGGCGATCGACGACGACGCGGTCGCCTTGAACCGTCAGCCGCTCCCAGTCCCGCGCGGCGCGTGCCTGCCACGCGAACGCAGCGCCGAGCGCGGCAATCTCGACCACCGACCACGGCAGCACGGGCCAGGCCCCCGCCGCGAGGAACGCGCCGCCGAAGCCAAGGCTCACCGTCGCCAGCAGCGCGAACACACGCAGGCGGCCGCGCGCCCCCAGCGAGTCGTTGCGCCGGGCGATCACGTGCAGATCGGGATCGGGGAGGCTCGAGGACGGCGGAACGAACGGCATGGTCGCAGCGTCGTGATCGCAAATGCCGGGCGGCGCAACCCTTGCGCGCAGTGCCTTCCGGCCACCGGCCTTGCAGTGCAAAACCCTGAAATGCTAGCACGAATCGCCCGGTGCGCTGCAGTGCGGGATGCACGCGCAGGGTATCCACCCGCGGCTCGCAAAACGCCTGGACACACCAGAGGTCAGCTCCGCGGCGCGAACCCCAGCAGCCGCAGGGCATGCGCCGAAAGGGTCGCCGCATGTGGCTCCGCGATGTCGTCGAGGAATGGCGCGCGCAGCCGCTCGGCCAGCGCGGCGACGCTCGCGTCCGCGGCGGGCATCGCCGCATCGATGCGCGTGGCGACCCATCCGGCCAGAGGCAGGCCGCGCTGCCGGATCGCCGCCTCCGACAGCAAGGCGTGGTTGAGGCAGCCGAGGCGGATGCCCACCACCAGGATGACCGGCGCGTCCAGCGCGTCCGCGATGTCCAGCATGTCGAGATGCGCGTCGATCGGCACCATGGCGCCGCCTGCGCCTTCCGCGACGACGACCTCGGCCCGTCGCGCGAGCGCTGCGGCTGCCGACCGCACCACCGCGAGATCGATGCGCCGTCCCTCGCGCAGCGCCGCCACGTGCGGCGCGATCGGTGCGGTAAATGCGCAGGGATTGATCTCGGCGAGCGGCGCCTCCACGGACGCCGCCGATCGCAAGGCCGCCACATCGCCGTTCACGCCCAGCGCGCCGTCGATGCCCGCCGACACGGGCTTCATGCCGGCCGCGCGGTAGCCCGCCGCCGCAAGCGAGCGCAGGAGCGCCACCGCCACGACGGTCTTGCCGACGCCGGTGTCGGTACCGGTGACGAACAGGAAGCGCGTCGGCGGCACGCGCGTTCAGCCGCGCGAAGGAGGCGGCATCTGTACCACGGCATGGCCTTCGGCGGTGCGCCGCGGCTCGCCCTTCCACGCGTGGCCGTAGACGATCTCGAAGGTCGCGGGGATGCGGCCGTCGACCCGCAGCCGCTCGAGTGCGCTGAGCAGCCGGTGCCAGCGGCGCGGCCCGGTGAGGCCGCGCGGGCGACCGCGCGTCGCATTGGTGGCGCCGAGCGCCTTGAGCTCGCGGAGCAGCGCGTCCGGCGCGCCGTAGGTGACGGTGACGAGCTCCATGTCCATCACCGGGTCCGCGAAGCCCGACTGCACGAGCGCGTCGCCCACGTCGTGCATGTCCGGAAAGCGGCTGGTGTGCGTGTGCCCGTCGACCCGCGCGAAGGCCGACCGTAATTCCTTCAGCGTGTCGGGGCCAAAGGTGGTGAACGTGAACAGGCCGCCGGTCTTCATCACGCGCCGCACCTCCGCGAAGGCGCGCGGGAGGTCGTTCAGCCACTGCAGCGTGAGATTGCTCCAGACCAGGTCGAAGGTCACGGCGGCGAGCGGCAGCGCACTTAAGTCGCCGCAGACGAACGCCGGGGCGCGTCCGGGCGAGCGCCGCAGCACCGGCCCCAGCAGGCGGCGCAGCACGGCACGGGTCGTATGGGCACGCGCGCGAGCCAATGCGAGCATCGGCGGCGCGACGTCGAGACCGAGCAGCCGCGCGCCCGGGTAGCGCGCCGCCAGCTCGCCGAGCGCCTCGCCGGTGCCGCACCCCGCGTCGAGGATGTGCGCCGGGACCGCCTTCACGTAGTCGAGGCGCTGCGCCATCCGCGCGGCGATCTCGCGCTGGAGCGCCGCGGCTGCGTCGTAGGTGGGGGCGGCGCGCGCAAACGCGCGGCGCACCGCCCGCGGGTCCACGTCGCGCGGATCCGGCGCGGTGAAGCGCGGCTCACCGCTCATCGAGGAACGCGCCGAGCGCGGCGCCGAATGCTTCCGGATGCGACAGGAACGGCGCATGCGCGGCGCCGTCGAGCATCGCGAGCCGGCCGGCGGGAAGCGCCGCGGCCAGCCATGCCCCGGCCGGTGCCGGCGCGAGGGCGTCGCGCGCGCCGGCCACCACCAGGGCCGGGACGTACAACGACGCGGCGAGCGGGCGCAGGTCGTTGCCGGCGACGAGCGCCAGCGTGCGGGCAAGCGCGGCCGGCGCCGGGTTGCCGTGCTCGAACAGCCGCGCGCGCAATTGCGCGAGCGCGGCGCGGCCAGCGTCGCTGCCCTGCACCTGCAGCGTGAGGAAGCGCTGGAGCGTCGCCCGATAGGCAACGGCGAGCTCGTCGCCGAAGCGGGACAGCGTCTCCGGCGCCATCGCGCACGGCCAGTCGGCGCGGGTCACGAACGACGGGGTCGTGCAGACCAGCGCCAGCCGGGCGATCTCGGCCGGGCGTTGCGCCGCCCATGCCATCGCCACCTGGCCGCCGAACGACCAGCCGAGCACGGCGACCGGCGCGTGCGCTGCGGTGTCGTGCGCGCGCGCGGCAGCCACGCTCGTCGCCACCGCGTCGGCAACCGCGCCGAGCGTGTCGACGTTCGCGCTGCACGAGCGGCCGTGCCCGGGCAGGTCCACGACATGCACGCGGTGTCGCGCCGCGAGCCTGGCAGCCAGTCCCGCGAGCACGCCGCCGTGCATGGCGAAGCCGTGCAGCAGCACCAGCGGCGATCCGGCGCCAAGCGATGCGACGTAGAGCGGGGCGGCGCGGGGCGCATCCGTCGCCACCGTCCGCGCGATTCCGGTCGCGCTCATCCGTGCATCCCGCGCAGCGCAAGGAGTGCGCTTAGGAGACGCTCGATCTGCCCGGTCGTGTGCGCGGCCGTGAGCGAGATGCGCAGCCGCGCGGTGCCCTTGGGAACGGTAGGCGGACGAATCGCGGGCGCCCAGATGCCGTGCGCCCACAGCGCGTCGCCCACCGCGAGCGCGGCGCGCTCGTCGCCGATCACGAGCGGCTGGATCGGCGTGCGCGAGGGCAGCAGTCGCCACGGCAGCGTCGCGGCGCCGGTGCGGAACTGCGCGATGTTCGCCGCCAGCCGTTCACGCAGCGCAGGTCGCGCGCCGATCGCCGCGAGCGCGGCCGACGCGGCGGCCGCGAGCGCCGCAGGACCCGCGGTGGTGTACACATAGGAGCGCGCCGTCTGGAGCAGCGTCTCGATCACGCTTTCATGCCCGCAGGCGAATGCGCCCGCGGTGCCGGCCGCCTTGCCGAGCGTGCCCATGTAGACGATGCGCGGCGACGCAAGCCGGAGGTCGGCCAGCGTCCCGCGTCCCTCCCCGAGCACGCCGAACCCGTGCGCGTCATCCACCACCAGCAGCGCGTCGTGGGCCTCCGCCAGGTCCAGGAGCTGCGCCAGCGGCGCGATATCCCCGTCCATGCTGAACACCGCGTCGGTGACGATCAGCTTGCGCGGCGCGCGGCTCGCGCCAAGGCGCGCCGCGAGCGCGCCGGCATCGGCATGCGGGTAGCGGACGAAAGCCGCGCGGGACAGCAGCGCGGCGTCGTTGAGGCAGGCGTGGTTGAGGCGGTCGGCAAAGACTGCGTCGCCGCGTCCGCACAGCGCGGTGACGATCGCCAGGTTCGCGAGATAGCCGCTCGAGAAGCACAGCGCGCGGGCGTTGGCGCAGGGCGCGACGAAGGCGGCCAGCGCGCGCTCCAGCGCGTCGTGCGCGGCCGCGTGTCCGCCCAGCAGGTGCGACGCCCCCGCGCCCACCCCGCACCGGTCGATCGCCGCGCGCGCGGCGGACTTCACGGCGGGGTCCGCGGCAAGCCCGAGGTAGTCGTTGCTCGCGAACGAGAGCACGCGGCGACCATCTACCTCGACTTCCGGACCTTGCGCGCCTTCGAGCGCGCGACGCGTGCGCCAGCCCGAGCCTGCGCGGCGCACGGCGAGCGCGCCGGCGAGCGCGCCGAGCACTTCGCGGCGCGGGCCGCGCGAATCAGGCGGGGACGAGGCCGAGCCGATCGAGGAGCGCACGGTCGGCGGCGGCATCCGGATTGCCGGTGGTCAGGAGCTGGTCGCCGTAGAAGATCGAATTGGCGCCGGCGAGAAAGCACAGCGCCTGCGTCGCGTCCCCGAGCTCGCGGCGGCCGGCCGACAGGCGCACCACGGCGGACGGCATCGTGATTCGCGCGGCCGCGATCGTGCGGACGAACTCGAGCGGATCGAGCGCGTTTGCGCCGCCGAAGCGCTCGTGCAGCGGCGTGCCCGCGACCTGCACGAGCTGGTTGATGGGCACGGATTCGGGCTGCGGCGACAGATTGGCGAGCTGCGCGATCAGGCCCGCGCGCTGCCGGCGCGACTCGCCCATCCCCACGATGCCGCCGCAGCAGACCCGCAGCCCAGCCCCGCGCACCCGCTCGAGCGTGTCGAGGCGGTCCTGGTAATCGCGCGTCGAGACCACGTCGCCGTAGATCTCCGGCGCCGTGTCGAGATTGTGGTTGTAGAAGTCGAGCCCCGCGTCCTTGAGCGCCTCGGCCTGGCCGTCGCGCAGCATGCCAAGGGTGCAGCACGCCTGGAGCCCGAGCGCCTTCACCGAGCGCACCATGTCGAGCACGGGCGCCAAGTCGCGCTCCTTCGGCCCGCGCCACGCCGCACCCATGCAAAAGCGCGTGGCGCCGGCGTCGCGGGCGGCCCGGGCGGCCGCCACGACGCTGCCGACGTCGAGCAGCGCCTGCGCCGCGACCCCCGTGTCGTAGCGCGCCGCCTGCGGGCAGTAGCCGCAGTCCTCGGGGCACCCGCCGGTCTTGATCGACAGCAGGGTCGACAGCTGGACCGCATTGGCCCGGTGGTTTGCGCGGTGGACCTGCTGAGCGCGGAAGAGGAGATCGTTGAACGGCAGATCCAGAAGAGCCGCCACCGCGTCGACGGGCCAAGCCTCCATCTGCGCTACGGCACCGCGCGGGGCGGCATCGGTCACGAGCGACAACGGAATGGCAATAGAACTCATGGCCTAGGTCGAAAGGGGTAGAGGGAACGGCGGCGATTCCGCCCAAGCTTCGGGCGTGGAAGTCTTGCGGACGCACAGGGAGATGTCAAATTTTCCGCAGCCTGCATTTGACAGCGGTTCGCGGCGGGGCGCCGGATCGGCAGACGTGCGCTTCGCGACCGCGCTCGGCGCGGGTGTTGCGCTCGCGCTGGCTGGCGCGCGCACGTTGCTGCCGCAGTCCTGCGGGCTATGCCGGGCGCCCAGCGCCGGGCGCCTCCTGTGCAGTGCCTGCGCCGGGTCGCTGCCCGCGCTCGACGTGTCCTGCGGCCGCTGCGCCCTGCCACCCGACCCTGCGCGCGCCCGGGTTGCCTGGTGCCGCTACTGCCGCGCCCATCCGCCGCCCTGGTCGCGCGCCGTCGCCGCGTGGACTTACGCCTTCCCCGTCGACCGCCTGGTGGTCGAGCTCAAGTACGGCGGACGCGTCGCGCTTGCGCAGCCGCTGGCCGAAGGCCTCGCGGGCGCCGTGCTCGCGCGCGGGCTCCCGCTCCCCGACCTCCTGGTGCCGGTGGCGCTCGCGCCGGCACGCCAGCGGCGCCGCGGTTTCAACCAGGCGCATCTGCTCGCGCGAGCGCTCGCCGGGCGGCTCCATCGCCCGGTGGTGCACGCGCTCGCCCGCGTGCGCGACGCCGGCCCGCAAGCGGCGCTGATGCTCGCGCAGCGGGAAGCGAATGTCGAGCATGCATTTGCAGCGCAACGCGATCTGCGGGGCCTGCGCGTGGCGATCGTAGACGATGTGCTGACCACCGGCTCGACGCTCGCAGCCGCCGCCCGCGCCGTCCGCGCGGCGGGCGCCGGCGTCGTCGAGGTCTACGTCGTGGCACGCACGTTGCCCTCGTGAATCTCGCCCGCGCGCGGTCGGTCCACCGGAGCCGGTCCCACCGCAGCCGGTCCCACCGCAGCCGGTCCCACCGCAGCCCGCGCGCCGGCGCTGCGGGCTACACTCGTGCCGCCAATTGCGCCTTGGGGCCGCGTCGCCATGTTCGCCGTCGTCCTGGTGCATCCGCAGATCCCGCCGAACACCGGCAACGCGATTCGCCTCACCGCGAACGTTGGCGCCGCCCTGCATCTGGTCGAGCCGCTCGGGTTCCGGCTCGACGATCGCGATCTGCGCCGCGCGGGGCTCGACTACCACGAGTACGCCCGCATGTCGGTCCACGTCGATTTCGCCGCCTGTCGACGCGCGCTCGACGCCGAGCTGCCGGGGCGCGGCTGGCATGCCTTCACGACGGCCGGTGCGAGCAGCGCATACGATGCCCGCTTCAGGCCCGGCGACGTGCTGGTGTTCGGATGCGAGACCACTGGGTTGCCCGAGGCCATCGTTGGCGCGTTCGGGCCCCGCCAGCGCCTGCGGCTGCCGATGCGGCCGGGCCAGCGCAGCCTCAACCTGTCGAATGCAGTCGCGCTGGGTGTCTACGAGGCGTGGCGCCAGAACGGGTTCGCGGGCGCCGGGCCAGCCGACACGCCCGCCGGGAATCGAACCGCGATGCCGCGCGACGTGGCTGACGACACCTCAGGCAAGGGTCCGGGCGACGAGCCGGGGGCCGCGCACTGTGAAGGGCCGGCGGGCGCGGCCGGCGACGGGCCGGCCCTCTGACGCCACCGCCCGGAGTCCCCCATCCTCCACCCTATTCACCCTCGCCGCGCGGATCGCGCCGCAGGAGGTCGCGCACCGCGTCCGCAGGCGCCATCCCTTCGGACAGCACGCGGTGCACGGCACTCACGATCGGCATGTCGATGCCATGGTGCTGCGCCAACGCGTGAGCGGCAGCCGCGGCGCCGACGCCCTCCGCCACGTGACGGAGGTCGCGCAGGATCGCGGGCAGAGGCTCGCCACGCGCCAGGCGCAACCCCACCTGGCGATTGCGGGACGCTTCGCCCGTGCAGGTCAGCACCAAGTCGCCGAGACCGGCCAGACCCATCAGCGTGTCGCGTCGCCCGCCAAGCACCGCCGACAAGCGCCCCGTCTCGGCAAGCCCGCGCGTGATGAGGGCGGCGCGCGCGTTGTCGCCGAAGCGCAGGCCGTCGCTCGCCCCCGCGGCGATGGCCAGCACGTTCTTGATCGCACCCCCGGTCTCGAGCCCGGCGAGATCATCGGTCGGATAGACCCGCAGCGCATCGGCCCGCAGCCAATGCGCCACGTGGCCGGCCAGCGCGGCGTCGGTTGCGGCCACGGTCAGCGCGGTGGGCAATCCCTGCGCGACCTCGCTCGCAAAGCTCGGCCCCGAGATCACGCACAGGGGCGCCGGCCACTGCGGCGCGAGCGCGGTGTGGATGAGGGCGTGCCCCGGAGCAGCAGCCTGCGGCAGGAACCCCTTT
Source organism: Burkholderiales bacterium (assembly GCA_038239945.1). Taxonomy (GTDB): domain Bacteria; phylum Pseudomonadota; class Gammaproteobacteria; order Burkholderiales; family Casimicrobiaceae; genus VBCG01. The sequence continues at coordinate 9,813 of JBBSEG010000030.1, read as the reverse complement.
GCGGCGATCACCAGCGGCGCGCGTGCGCCCGCCGTGCGCAGGTCGGCGACTAAGTCGAGCAGCGCAGCGCTCGGCACCGCGGCCAGCAGGAAGTCTGCCCCGACCGCGCCCGCCAGCCCGCATTGCACGATTATTTCCGCCGGCAGCAGATGCCCCGGGAGATATCGATGATTCTCGCGTTGCGCTGCGAGCGCCGCGGCCGTCGCCGGCGAGCGCACGTGCAGGCTCACCTCCGGCCGGGCGTGGGCGCGCGCCGCCAGATGCAAGGCGAGCGCCGTGCCGAACGCGCCGGCGCCGAGCACGGCGATGCGCAGCGTCATCGAAATGGCCTGCCTTGGGCTTGAACGGCCGGCGACGCCCGGCTTAGAAGCCGAACACTTGGGCCAGGCGCACGTAACCGGCGGCGCCGTCGCGATGCCGCACCTTGACCCATCCGGGCGTCGGCGATGCGGACGGCGTAGCGGCCGTCTCGGTCACTTCGAGCAGCACGTCCTTCTCGGCCCGGAACACGACCGCCGCGCCTTCCTCCGGAGCCGCGCGCACGTCGGCGAACGCCGGCCGGATCACCACAACCCGCTTGTCGGACAGGCCGCGGCTCTGCATCCAGCCGATGGTGCCGCCCGCGTCGCGCACCTTGGTCCAGCCCTCAACAGTCACCAGCAGCTCCACCGGCACCTCGCGCCCGTACACGAACAACGGGCGCGCATGGGTCGAAGGCGCGTCGTAGAGTACGGTTGCGGGCTCGCCGGTCGAGCGGAACTCGGCGCCCGCGCATGCGAACGCCGCGAGCGGCCCGGCGAGCATGCAGGCCAGTACGCGAAGCAGGACAGGCGCGCGCAACATCGCGGCCACGCTCAGTTGGTCAGGGCGGGAGCGGTCTCGCGACCCTGCGCGAGCTGCTGCTGGTACAGCGCCTCGAAATTGATCGGCGCAAGATGCACCGGCGGAAACCCCGCCCGCATCGTGGCATCGGCGATCGCCTCGCGCGCATAGGGGAACAACACCGTCGGGCAGTGGATCGCGAGCAAAGGCTGGATCTGGTCGGGTGGCACGCCGCGGATGCCGAAGACGCCCGCCTGCGCGACCTCGACCAGGAAGACCGTCTGGTCGCCGCTACGCGCAGTGACGGTCAACGTGAGCACGCACTCGTAGATGTCGGGGTCGATCTGCTCGCCGCGGCTGCGCAAGCCGATCTCGACCTGCGGAGCCTCCGTGAGCTGGAAGGACTTGGGCGACCCGGGATTCTCGAGCGACAGGTCCTTGATGTATATCTTCTCGATCGAGAATTGCGCCGTTCCGTATGCATCGCCCGGACCGCTGGCGCCTGGTGTGTCCGCCATGTGGATGGCTCCCGTGCGAAAACGGCGATTCTACCGCACCGGCTGCGTGCAGGATCCCGCGCGGCGGGCGCCCCGTCAGGCGAGCAGCGGGTCGAGCTGGCCCGCCCGGTCGAGCGCCACCAGGTCGTCGTACCCGCCGACATGCCGATCGCCGATGAAGATCTGCGGGACGGTCCGACGACCGGTGCGCGTCATCATCTCGGCGCGCCGACCCGGCTCCTCGTCGACGCGAATCTTGACGAGCCCCGTGACGCCCTTTTTCTGCAGCAAGCGCTCGGCGTTGATGCAGTAGGGGCAGTAGCCGCTGGTGTACATGGTGACGGGAGGCATGCGGATTTTCCTGGCGGGCGCGCCGCGGTCAGGCCTTCTGCACCGGCAGGCCGGCGTCCTTCCACGCGCGATAACCGCCGCGCAGCAGGTAGACCTCCGTGAAGCCGCCGCGGCCGAGCACCGCCGCCGCGCCTCGCCCGCGCTCGCCGCGGTCGCAATAGACGATCACCGGCCGCGCGCTCGACTTGGCGAGTTCGGCAATGCGCGACTTGAGCTCGGAGAGCGGAATGTGGATGGCGTTCGGCAGCCGGCCGGCCGCTGCTTCCTTGGCTTCGCGCACGTCCAGCACCACCGCGTTCGACGTGTTCATGAGGCGCGTGGCGTCGAGCGTGCCGACCTCGCGCACCGGTGACATCAGGCGCTGCACGAACGGCCACAGGAGCATGAGCCCCGACACGACCATGACGAGCACGATCGGCCAGTTCTTTTCCAGGAAGGGCATGGAGGGGCCGCGCGAGCACGCGGCGAAGCAAAGGTAAAATGATAACTCACGCCGCGGCGCGCCTCTGGCCGCGGTCCCACCCCGCCGCACGAACGGAGCGCGGCCGCCCGCGCGGACCGCCGCGACATACGCATGGACGTGCTCATCCCCGCAGCGCCGGCGGTGGCCGCCGCGGTCGCCCCGCCGCCCGATCCGCGGCCGTCCCACCGGCCGGTGGTGCTGGTGATCCTCGACGGCTTCGGCTGCCGGCCCGACGCGCCCGACAACGCGATCACACGTGCCGATGCGCCCCGCTGGCGCGACCTGCTCGCGCGCTATCCCCACACCACCATCGACGCCTCGGAGCTGCGGGTCGGGCTGCCGGCAGGCCAGATGGGCAATTCGGAGGTGGGCCACCTCAACATGGGCGCGGGACGGGTGGTGTACCAGGATTTCACCCGCATCGACGTCGCGATCCGGGACGGCGATTTCGCGCGCAATCCCGTGTTGCTCGAGGCCGTCGACACGGCGCGGGGCAACCGCGCCACGCTGCACGTGATGGGACTGCTCTCGCCGGGCGGCGTGCACAGCCACGAGCGGCAGGTGGCCGCGATGGTCGCGCTGGCCGCCGGCGGGGCGGGCGCGCCGCCGGTGCGCGTGCACGCGTTCCTCGACGGTCGCGACACGCCCCCGCGCAGCGCCGCCGCGTCGCTGGAGCGGATGGACCGCCTGTGCGCGACGTTCGCCGACGCGCGCATCGCGTCGCTGTGCGGGCGCTATTACGCGATGGACCGGGACCAGCGCCAGGATCGCACGGCCGCGGCCTATGCGCTGCTGGTCGACGGCGATGCGGCCCGCGCCACCAGCGCATCGGCGGCCCTCGAGGCAGCGTACGCGCGCGGCGAGAGCGACGAGTTCGTGCGCCCGACCGCCATCGTCCCCGCCGACGCGACGCCGACGCGCATGGCCGACGGCGACGTCGTCGTGTTCATGAATTTCCGCGCCGACCGCGCGCGCCAGATCACGCGCGCACTGACCGATCCCGGCTTCGACGGTTTTCCGCGCGCGCGAGTGCCGGCCCTCGGCCGCTACGTCTGCCTGACCCGCTACGGCGACGAGTTCGCGGCGCTTCCCGTGGCCTTCGCGCCGCAGACGCTGCGCAACAGCTTCGGGGAATGGCTGTCCAGCCGCGGACTCACCCAGCTGCGGATCGCCGAAACGGAGAAATACGCGCACGTCACATACTTCTTCAACGGCGGTTCCGAGCAGGTCTACCCAGGCGAGGATCGCATTCTGGTGCCCTCCCCGCGGGTGGCCACGTACGACCTGCAGCCGGAGATGAGCGCCTTCGTGGTGGCGGATCGGCTCGCCGAGGCGATCCTCGGCGGGCGCTACGACGCCATCGTGTGCAATTTCGCCAACGCGGACATGGTGGGACATACCGGCAACTTCGCCGCCGCCAAGCGCGCCATCGAGGTCCTGGATGAATGCATCGGACGCGTGGTCGAAGCCGCGCGGGAGGTAGGCGGCGAGGTGCTCATCACGGCCGACCACGGCAATGCCGAGATGATGAACGACCGCACCACCGGGCAGGCGCATACGGCGCACACCCTCAGCGTCGTGCCGTTGGTCTACGTCGGGCGGCCCGCGCAGCTCGCGAGCGGGGGTGCGCTCCAGGACGTCGCGCCCACGCTGCTCGACCTGCTCGGCGTGCCGCAACCCGCGGAGATGACCGGCCGCTCGCTGGTCATGCGCTGACCGCCGACCGCCCTCCCGATCCGGTCGCCAGACCCGCGCCCAGGCTCGCCTCGTTACAGGATGTGTCGGCGAGGAACCTTGCATGCCGGTGGCGGCCCAACACCTGCAAACGCGGGTTGGACGCCTCGCGACGGCGGACCGGACCCGGCGCTGTACCGGGCTAGGCCCGGCGCCCCGTCGTAGTGCAGTCGTAGCGTCGTGTCGAGCGGCGTGCGGACGCAAGGGGCGCAATGTCCGCCCGGCGGGCGCATCCGCCTCGTCCACCCGGGCGTATACTTTTTCTCATCGGCCGCCGCCCTGCCGCACGGGGCGCCCGGCAAACCACCTACAGGATCGGAACCGGCATGCGCGAGCGGATGAAAAAAGCGGGATGGATCGGACTGGGCGCCGTGCTCGGCATCCTGCTTTCCCTCAACCTCACGGTGTTCGCGCAGCGCGAGACCAAGCTGCCCATCCCCTACGAGGACCTCCAGCTGCTCTCGGCGGTCTTCGGCAAGATCAAGAGCGACTACGTCGAGCAGGTGCCCGACGACAAGCTGATCCGCGAGGCCATCAACGGCATGGTCCACGGGCTCGACCCGCATTCGGATTTCCTCGACGCCGAGGCGTACAAGGAGCTGCAGGTCGACACGCAGGGGCGTTTCGGCGGTCTGGGCATCGAGGTCGGCATCGAGGACGGCATCATCCGGGTGATCTCGCCCATCGAGGACACGCCCGCGTTCAAGGCGGGCATCAAGTCCGGCGACCTGATCGTCAAGATCGACGACCTCGCCACCCGCGGCATCCCGTTGTCGAAGGCCGTGGAGAAGATGCGCGGCAAGCCGGGCTCGCCGGTCGTGCTCACCATCGTCCGCAAGGACGTCGACTCGCCGCTCACCTTCACGCTGCTTCGCCAGGAAATCAACGTCAAGAGCGTCAAGGCCAAGATTCTCGAGCCCGGGTACGGCTACATCCGCGTACGCAAGTTCCAGGAGGACACGGGCGCCGATCTCGCCAAGGGCCTGCGCGAGGTCTACCGCGGCGGCGATCTGAAGGGCCTCGTGCTCGACCTGCGCAGCGACCCGGGCGGACTCCTGAACCAGGCGGTGGCCGTATCCGCGGCCTTCCTGCCCAAGGACGCGTTGGTGGTGTACACCGACGGCCGCTCGCCCGATGCGCGGATGCGCCTGACGGCCACGCGCGAGAATTACGTGCGCCGCGGCGAGGACTACTTCCGCGACCTGCCGCCGGGCGTGAAGACGGTGCCGATGGTCGTGCTGGTCGACGCGGGCACGGCGTCAGCGTCCGAAATCGTCGCGGGCGCGCTGCAGGATCACCACCGCGCAGCGGTGCTGGGGGCGCAAACCTTCGGCAAGGGCTCGGTGCAGACCATCCTGCCGCTCGGCAACAACACCGGGCTCAAGCTCACCACGGCGCGCTACTACACGCCGGCCGGACGCTCGATCCAGGCGAAGGGCATCGAGCCCGACCTGTACGTCGACGACGGGCGCGACTCGCCCAACCGCATCCGCGAGGCGAACCTGGAGCGCCACCTGGTGGTGCCGATCGGCGGCGGCAAGGGCGACGCCGCCCTCGACGCCAAGGTCGCGGTCCAGCCGGGAACGCTCGCGCCGCCCGACGCCAAGATCGATCCGAAGGCCGGCCCGGCCACTCCGGCCGCAACGCCCGCGGCTTCGTCCGGCCCGCAGGTCGAGGCGCTGTTGCCGCGCGTCGAGTTCGGCGCCGACGACGACTTCCAGCTCAAGCAGGCGATGAACCACCTCAAGGGCGCGCCGGTCATTGCCAAGGCGAAGTCGATCACCGCCGAGGCGAAGCCCCAGTAGGCCCGCGGCCGTGCCAGCGAACGCCCGGCCCCCCGCCGGGCGTTTTGCTTTGCGCCGGAGCCCCTAAGGCCTGGTGCGCCGGACCGGATCCGGCGGGGCGTTCGGCCCGGAACCCCGCATGGAAGACGCCCAACTCCTCCGCTACAGTCGGCACATCCTCCTCGACGAGCTCGGCCCCGACGCGCAGGCGCGCTTCGCGGCCGGACGCGCGCTCGTCGTCGGGATGGGCGGCCTCGGAGCGCCCGCGGCGCAGTTCCTGGCGGCGGCTGGCGTCGGGCAGCTGACGATCTGCGACCCCGACCAGGTCGACCTGACCAACCTCCAGCGCCAGATCCTCTACGCCGGGCCCGACATCGGCGCACCGAAGGTCGCGGCCGCGCGCGCCCGGCTCGCCGCGATCAACCCGGAGGTGGCCGTCGTGGCCGTGCCGTTGCGCGTGGGCCCGTCCGAGCTCGTCGCGCTTGTCGACCGCGCCGACGTCGTGCTCGACTGCAGTGACAATTTCGCCACGCGGCATGCGATCAATCGTGCATGCGTGCGGGGCCGGAAGCCGCTGGTGTCGGGCGCCGCCGTGCGCTTCGACGGCCAGCTCGGCGTGTTCGACCCGCGCGACCCGTCCAGCCCGTGCTACCACTGCCTGTTCGGCGAAGGCGACGAGGCGGAGGACGTGCGCTGCGCGACCATGGGCGTGTTCGCGCCCCTGGTGGGTATCGTCGGCTCGACCCAGGCCGCCGAGGCCTTGAAGCTGCTCGCGGGCGTGGGCGAGTCGCTGGCCGGTCGGCTGCTGCTGATCGACGCGCTCGCGATGCAGTGGCGCGAGCTGCGCGTGCCGCGCGATCCCGCATGCCCGGTGTGCGGGGGCGGCGCATGACTCGCCGCGGTCTGCTGCACGCGACGCTGGCAATGGGCGTCGTGACCGGGGCCGCAAGCGGCGGGATGGGCAGTCTCATCGGTGCCGCTGCCGCCGCCGCGCGCGAACGCGCCCGCGCCGCGGCGCCTGCGGTGCCGGCGGAGTTCCTGGACGGGCGGGTGGTCGACGGCGCGATCGTGCAGTCGTTGCGGCTGGTGCTGCCCGACAACCAGGTGCGGGTAGCGCTCTATACCGTCCAGCGCGAGGGGCGCGCATGGCGCATCGCGGGCTGCCTCGTGACGACCTCGCGCGTGCAGGCGGCGTGACGGTGGCACGACGGTGGCGCGATGGTGGCATGACGGCAATGCGAGGCCTGCGCGGCCTGCTGCCCTTCGGTCCTCGCGCATGCCGGGCGCCCGGCGCACGGTTGCCGATCCGCTAGCGGCCCCGACCCGCCAGTTGCTCGCACGCGCCGACCTCGCCGTATTGCGCCTGGGCGCGGATCCACGCGTCCGCGGCGGCGAGCGCCTGCGCGCGCGTCGGCGGATCGCCCGCCTCGAGACCGTCGAAGCGCGCGCGCCGGCGGTCGTCGCAGCGGGCGCGCGTCCGGTCGAGCGCAACGCGGCGCTCGTCGACCTGTCGGCGGCCGCCCGCGTCGGGCGTGCTGCGAGCCAGGAGCGCGATGCCGATCAGGCGCCCGCTCCAGGTCCGGCTCCGGTCGGCGAGGGCCTGGCCGAGCCGCGCGCACGCGGCGCGCAGCGCGTCAGTGGACGGCTGGCGGGGATTGACGCACACCCCCTGGAGGGCCGTGGGCCAGATCAGCGGCTGTTCACCGGCATACGTAACCGCCGCCACGGCCTTCGCCGCCGCGTCGTAGGCGAGCGGCGACGCGCGGAAATAGTCCCACGCGACGAGCATGCCGCGTCCCCAGTATTCTTCGAACCGGGCCTTGCCGGCGGCCTCGTTCAGGTGCGCGATCATCTGGTCGGTCTCGCCGCGGCGCCGCGCGCGATCCGACAGCACGATCTCCGGCACGCCGTTGTCTTCGTCGCGGCGTGCCCAGTCCGCCAGCCGGTCCACGCGCTCGCAGTCGGGCAGCACCGGCTGTGTCGGCTGCACGCACGCGGCGGCAAGGGCGGCGACGTAGAGCGGCTCCTGCGGCGCCTGATTGCGCGCCGCCGCGAGATGCGCGACCTGCGACGCGATGTCCGCGTGGTCGAGCACGGCGCGCACGAAGTTCGCGCGCGGGTCGTTCGGCGTGAGGAGCGCAAGACGCGCCTCCTCGTCGAGCCGGTCGAGATCCGCGGCCCAGCGCGACGGCACGGGCGCGCCCGGCTCCGCCGGTGGCGCGCTCTGAGCGCCGGCGCCGGTCGTGGCAGCCGCGAGGGTCGCGGCAACGACGGCAGCGAGAAACGTCGGCGACGGCCGGAACGAAGCGAGGCTAGGCATGGGAAAGAGCATGGGAAAGATTCTGCGGGACTTGGGGGCGAGTTTACTCTCCGCACCGCGACGCATCGCTCGCGCAGCGTCGACGCCGCGTCAGCCGAACAGGAACTTGCGCTGCAGGTCCCAGCCGTCCTGCGGCAGGCGCTTGAAGCCGCTCTTCGCAAACAGCTGCCAGCGGCCGACGACATAGGCCATCAGCACTGCGGCGTCGGCCTGCGCGTCGCCGTGCCACGCGTTCGCCGCCTGGCCAATGCGCAGCGACTGCCGCAGCGCCGCTTCGAGCTTGTCGACGAACTGGTTCATGCGCACCTGCAGCCGCTCGTCCTCGTTCACCAGCGCGTCACCGATCAGCACGCGCACCATGCCCGGATTGCGCTCGGCGAAGCGCAGCAGCATCACGACGGTCTGCTCCGCCTGCGCCACTCCATCGGACGACTCGGCGCCGATCTTGTTGACCAGCGACAGCACGGTGGTCTCGATGAACTCGATCAGCCCCTCGAACATCTGCGCCTTGCTCGCGAAATGGCGATACAGCGCGGCTTCCGAAACGGCGAGGCGCGCGGCGAGCGCGGCCGTGGTGACCTTGTCGCCGCGCGGACTCTCCAGCATCGCGGCCAGCGTCTGCAGGATCTGGAGCTTGCGCTCGCCGGGCTTGGTGGCCATGGAATCGACGCCGCGCGAAAGCGAGGGCCGCTCGGCGCTCAGGCCGCGTAGCGCGGCGGCGAGTCGTCGGCGCGGATCATGGTGCCGACGCCTTCGTTGGTCAGCACCTCGAGCAGCAGCGCGTGGTCGACGCGGCCGTCGATGATGTGCGAGCTCTTCACGCCGTTGCGCACGGCGTCCAGCGCCGACCCGATCTTCGGCAGCATGCCGCCGTGGATCGTGCCGTCGGCGAACAGCGCGTCGATCTCGCTCGCGGTAAGCCCCGTGAGCAGCTTGCCGTGCCGGTCCAGCACGCCCGTCGTGTTGGTCATCAGCACGAGCTTCTCGGCGCGCAGCGTCTCGGCAAGCTTCCCCGCGACCAGGTCGGCGTTGATGTTGTAGGCCTCGCCCTCGTCGCCCACGCCGATCGGGGCGATCACCGGGATGAAATCGCGCGAGTCGAGCAGGCTGATGAGCTCGGGGTCGATGCGCTCGATCTCCCCCACGAGGCCGATGTCCACCATCTCGGCGTGATTGGTTTCGCTGCGCAGGAGCATCTTGCGCGCATGGATGAACGCGCCGTCCTGGCCGGTCAGGCCGACCGCCTTGCCGCCGTGCTGGTTAATGAGGCCGACGATCTCCTGGTTGAGCTCGCCCAGCACCATCTCGACCACGTTCATGACGCGCTCGTCGGTGACGCGCATGCCCTGCCGGAATTCGCTCGCAATGCCCATCTTGCCCAGCAGGTCGCCGATCTGGGGCCCCCCGCCGTGCACGATGACGGGGTTCATGCCGACCAGCTTGAGCATCACGACGTCGCGCGCGAAGCCGGCCTTCAGGTGCGCCTCGGTCATCGCGTTGCCGCCGTACTTCACGACGATGGTGCGGTCGTGGAAGCGGCGGATGTAGGGCAGCGCCTCGGCGAGGATCTGTGCCTTGACGGCGGCGTTGAGGGCGTCGATCGGCATGGCAGATGGCTTTGAGACGCGGCTGGTGGCACGCGGCGCTTCAGATGCGGCGTATCAGATGCGGCATTTCGCACGCGGCGTTCGACCGTGACGTTCGACCGTGACGTTCGACCGTGGCGTTCGACCGTGGCGTTCGACCGTGGCGTTCGACCGTGGCGTTCGACCGTGGCGTTCGACCGTGGCGTTCGACCGTGGCGTTCGACCGCTAGCATTCGACCGTGGCGTTCGACCCGTG
>JBBSEG010000029.1:0-55393 GCA_038239945.1 Burkholderiales bacterium | reverse complement strand
GCCGCGCCCCCCGCCACGCGGGGGGCCCAGGGGTTCCCCCCCCCGCGACGAAACCAATACAAAATGGTTTGCGAACATGGGGTTTCTAGCCTTCGTACCACCCGCGCGCGCCCCACGGGGCCGCGCGCCGGCGTGGCGCCCCGCACAAAGGCGTGGCGCCACGAGGTGTCGAAACGTCGGCGCGCCGGAAACGGGCGCGATGGGTCGAGCGCGGAGGTCGCTCCGCACGCGGTCAGCGAGCGGCTGGACCTGGAACGGATGCGCTGGCGAAAGCCCGCTTAATCGGCAGCCGACAGGGTGGCAGGCGCAAGTGTTCGGTTCATGGCGTACCTCCGCGGGTTAGGGCGAGCGAGCGTGGTGGCGGGGATGCCACCGCTGCGCGGATTGTTCCACGGCCCCCCCAACGTCGTCGAGGAATATCCTTGCACGCGAAGACGCTTTGTGATCCAATCACCATCCATATGGATGTCCCATGGATGGTATGTGGATGGTTAACAATATGGTTAAATTGCTGCCGACCCGTGTTTCCCGCTCCGAGGCGGCCCGTATCGGCGACACGGAGAAGATCACCGTGAACCTCGGGGTCGTCGATCTGGGGCAGATCGACCTGCTGGTGCAGGAGGGGTTCTATTCCAACCGCACCGATCTCATCCGCACGGCGATTCGCAACCAGCTTCACGTGCACGCGGAGGAGGTCAAGCAGACCGTCATGCGGCGCACGCTCGTGCTCGGCCTCCAGCGCGTGGCGCGCGCCGATCTCGAGGAGGCCAAGGCGGCCGGCCGCATGGTGCAGATCCGTGCGGTCGGGCTCGTGCGCATCGCCGACGACGTCTCTGCCGAACTCGCGCGCTCCACCATCCAGTCCATCGAAGTGCTCGGCGCGCTGCATGCCAGCCCGGCCGTGCGCGAGGCACTGGCCGATCGCATTCATTGACTCTTCGACAGGATAACGCCATGAAATTTCCCCGTTTGCCGTTCCTTCGCCTGCGCGCACCCGACCATTCACCGGGCCCTGCTGCGCGCGATGCGCACGGCATTACCTCGACGATCCGCGACGCGCTCGTGTCCGCCGGCATCGACCCTCGCGCGGGCGTGATGGCGGACGTATCGCACACGATCGACGAGGCGCTCCGGTCCGCCGGATTGCTCGCTCCGAACGCAGGCTCGACACCCACCACATCCCGCGTACCTGCAGCCCGGGTGATCGAGAGCGCCGAACGCGTCGTGGCGCAGCCGGTCCTCGAGCATCGGCCCATGCGGTCGGCCAGTCCGGGCGCGCCTGGCGCGTTAGACACGCATTCGTTTACCAGCGGCGCGGGAACGCGCATGTACAAGGTTTACGTTCCGATTAGCGGCGTGGTAGGCGCGGGCGAGCCATTGCCGATGGTGGTGATGCTGCATGGGTGCACGCAGTCGCCCGACGACTTCGCAACCGGCACCCGCATGAACAAGCTCGCCGAGGAGCACGGCTTCATCGTGGTGTATCCGGCCCAGGCCGCCAATGCGAACGGATCGAAGTGCTGGAACTGGTTTCGACCGCAGGACCAGGGCCGGGATCGCGGCGAGCCCTCGCTCATCGCAGGCATCACCCGCGAGGTCATGCACGCTCATCGCGTCGATCCGCGGCGCGTGTTCGTCGCCGGTCTTTCAGCTGGCGGCGCCATGGCCGTGATCCTCGGTCACGCGTATCCGGAGCTCTATGCGGGCGTCGGTGTGCACTCGGGTGTCCCCTATCGAGCGGCGCGCGACATGCCCTCCGCGTTCGGGGTCATGCGCAACGGACCTGCGGTCGGGGTCGCGCACGACACGATGCCGGACGATGCGGGTACCTGTGTGCCGACGATCGTCTTTCATGGGGACGCCGACGCCACGGTCGACCCCCGGAACGGCCGGGCCATCATCGAGCAGGTGACGCGCTCCCACACCGGAACCGCAGGGGTGCAGACGGCGCGCGAGCACGGCGTTTCCGCCCATGGAAACGCGTTCACGCGCACCACTTACTCGAACGCCAATCGGGTGACCGTTGCCGAGTATTGGCAGCTTGCGGGCGCCGGTCACGCGTGGTCGGGGGGCGGCGCCGGCGGCTCGTTCGTGGAAACGAGCGGGCCGGATGCGTCGGCCGCGATGGTGCGCTTCTTCCTGGGCTTGCGGCCGGTCACGCAGGCGTAACGCAGCGACTACGTGAAAACGCCCGGCCGACCGGCCGGGCGTTGCGTTCTCCAGCGCTTGGGCGCGTTGGATCGGGTCAACGCCGCGCGGGGGGCCGCGCCTTCTTACCGTCGCCTGCCGTTGCCCGGGGCGCCGAATCGTCGGACTCGTCGTCGACGATCCCCATTTCCGACTTCAGCTCCGCCTTGCGGGACGCCATCTGCGCGCCGAGCGCGGCGCTGTCGATGTCGGCTTTGCGGGCCTTCGGAAACATCTCGTTTTCCTCTTCCTTGACGTGATGGTCGATGTACTCGCCGAGCACGGTGACCTTCGCATCGTAATGATCATCGCCGGGCTCCATGCTTTCGAGCTGGGCGATCAGGTCCTTCGCGCTCGCGTGCTCGACATCCGCTTCGTCCATGAGGTCGTCGTCGTCGATCGCTTCGCGCACCGCCGGGTAGAAGATCTCCTCCTCGACTTCGGCGTGCATGGTCAGCTCGTTGCAGATCTGCTCGACAATGTCAGCCTTCTCGTCTCCGGCATCCTCGTCGTCGACGAGGCTTTCAAACTGCTTGAAAAGTGCCTTGACGTGCTTGTGGTCGGCGGTGAGCAGCGCGATTGCGTCCTTGGCCGCCGCGGTCGATTTTGCAGGAGTGGTTGCCATCAGGGTCCTTTGGATGAAGGTGACGGAACGAGGCGATTCGAAGATCGCAAGCCTTCGCACATCGCGGAAATGATCCGGCACTGTAATCGTCCGGCCCAGCTCGCTCCGTAGTCCGGAAGCTGAAATGCGCGTCAGACGGAGTTTGATGGTGCAGACTGCTCGCTAACCGACGCCCCGCACCATTGCGCTAAGCTGCCGGCCTTTGCCCCCGTGGAGGTGGTCCCATGATTCAATTCTATTACAGCCTTGCCCCCAACCCGACCAAGGTCGCGCTGATGCTCGAGGAGACCGGCCTGCCGTATACGCCGATTCCGGTCGACACGCGCAAGGGGGGGCAGCATGCCCCAGCCTTCCGCGCCATCAATCCGAATGGGAAGGTACCGGTGATCGTGGACGGCGACGCGACGGTGTTCGACAGCACCGCGATCCTTCTGTACCTGGCCGAAAAGACGGGTCGATTCCTCCCGGAGCAGACGCCCGCAGCGCGCGGCCGTCTCCTCTCCTGGATGATGTTCGTCGGCACCGGTGTAGGCCCGTACTCGGGGCAGGCCGTGCATTTCAAGCTGCACGCGCCGGAGAAGCTCGCCTACGCCATCGACCGCTATGCGTTCGAGGCGAAGCGTCATTACGCCATCCTCGATGCCGAGCTCGGCAAGCATCGCTATCTCCTGGGCGACACCTATACCATCGCCGACATGAACGCCTGGGGATGGGCCCGCAACCTGGCGTTCGTGCTGGGCGAGGAGGCGTGGTCGGCGGTGCCGAACCTGAAGCGGCTGGTCGACGAGATCAACGCGCGGCCGGCCGCCGCACGAGTGGCGGCGCTGAAGGACCGGCACGCGTTCAAGACGGAAATGGACGAAGAGGCGCGTCGCCACATGTTCCCCGGCATCGCGCCCGCAGCGTCGGGGGCGAGCGCCTGACCGCGCGCTCGATCGGCACGCGCGACGCGCACTCGCCCGGTCCACCCGTCGCCCGCTCCTTCGCTACTGCAGGTCGAGCGCGTGCTCCTTGAGCGCGGCGATGGGGATGATCGCCAGCGTTTCCTCGTGCGTCGACGCCAGGATCACCGGGGCGGCGGATCCAGCCTCGTAGGCGCGCCGCCAAGTTCCGGCGCATACACACCATCGATCCCCGGGCTTCAGGCCGACGAAACCGAACCGTGGCGCAGGGGTGATGAGGTCGTTGCCCTCCTGGCGGGCGAACTCCAGGAACGCGCGCGTCACCTGGACGCAGACCACGTGCAGCCCGACGTCGTCGGGGCCGGTGTTGCAGCATCCGTCGCGGAAAAAGCCAGTCAACGGCCGCGTCGAGCAGGGGGCGAGTGCGCTGCCCAGAACGTTCAGGTCGTTGTCAGCCATGGTGCGACGGTTCTCGTAGACGGGCGGGCAAAAGCGTAGCATCGCCCGGCGTCAGGTGCGCGGCTCTCCGCGACCGTTGACCGTGATCGTCGGCCCCGGGGGCGCGCTCATCTGCACGCGATGCTGAACGCCACGGAAGTCATAGCCCACGTCCCAGAATTCCGGACGGCCCGGGTCCTGTACGTTTGCGCAGCGCTGGACGTCCCGGCCGTTGTAGCCGTTGCCGCCGCGCCCGGCGTTGGCGCCGATCGCGACTCCCGCGACTGCGCCGCCCACGGTCGCGATATCGCGTCCGCGCCCCCCACCGACCTGGTGGCCGAGCACGCCGCCCAGGATTCCGCCGATGATCGCGCCCGGGACGTTGGGATCGCCGCCGCGGGGACCGGCCAACTCCTGCCGCTCGACCCAGCAGCGCTGCTCGGGCGGCCCGACCACGGCATGGACCGACGTGACGTTGGCCTCGAAGAGCCGCTCGCTTGGGCGGCGCCGATACTCGTAGACCGGTAGCGGCGCCGGCGGCGGCGGTGCAGGCACGAAGTTGGCCGGCCGGCCGGCCGGGCGCACCGACGAGATGTTGTTGCCGAAGCCGAACTGCGCCAACGTCGGATACGACCCGGGCACCAGCACCATGCAGCGCCCGGCGAAGCGCGCATCCTCGCACACCTCCCACGAGCCGCGCTCCACCACCGCAGACGACGCGCGGTCGTTGAAGCCCGTGCGGTCGAGATTCCCGACCGGTCCGGTCGCGCGAAACATCCCGCCGCGAAAGCCCTCGCCCTCGTAGAACGAGACCTGTGCCAGGGCCGGCATCGCGCACAGTGCGACGACGACGACCAGCCCCTTCGAAATTGCAGTACGCATGCTTGCCTCCTGGTGGCTTGGCGCGAATCGTGGGCGCCGCATTCTGACCTACAACGCGGCACGGCGCGGACCCGTTGTCACTGTTCCCATGACCAACCAGACGGCAGGCAGGCGGTCGGCCCAGCCGCGGACAGATAGGACTCAAAGGCAACAATAGCCTTGACAATCGTTGCCTAGGCACCTATATTCCAACCATGACCTCGATCTTCGACTCCGCGCTCCTCAATCCCGCTCCGTCGGTCGTACCCCAGCGAAGCCTCCTGCGCCTGATCAGCCGCGTGCGCATCGAGGTCATGGATGCCCTCGACGCGGAGCTCGCGCCCTTCGAGATCAGCTCGGCCCAGATGATCGTGCTCGCAACGGTCGCCAACGGCGAGGCGGACTCGGCAGCCGGGTTGTGCAAGGGGATCTCCTACGACCCCGGCGCCATGACCCGCATGATCGACCGACTGGAGCAGAAGGGGCTGCTGCGCCGCCTGCCCCGCCCCGACGACCGCCGGACGACGAACCTCGAGCTCACCGAGGAAGGAACGGCGCTTTATCCGAAGCTCGCGGCGGCGAAAGAGGTCGTGCAGGCTCGCTTCCTGCGTGGTTTCAGTGCCGACGAGGTGCGCATGTTCGAGGGCTTGCTGAACCGCATGCTGGCGAACCGTTGACGTTTTTTTAGCACTAACACTTGCCTAGGCATCAACAGCTTGAGCAATCTACCGAGCCTCTCCATGGTCCACGTTCCAATCCCCGCGTCCTGCACGGGTGCCCCTCGCGCCGGCGCCCGCACGTTCTCCGCAGGGCTGGCCGCGCTGCTGCTGGCCGGCTGCGCCAGCCTGCGCGGCCTTGCCCCTGAAGCGACGGTCCAGTCGGCCAATTCCCTTGCGGCCAGCCAGTCGCTGGCAGGCGCGACGGTTGCGGACGCCCGCTGGCCCGGT
Source organism: Burkholderiales bacterium (assembly GCA_038239945.1). Taxonomy (GTDB): domain Bacteria; phylum Pseudomonadota; class Gammaproteobacteria; order Burkholderiales; family Casimicrobiaceae; genus VBCG01. Next base: position 49,433 of record JBBSEG010000029.1, on the reverse strand, counting down.
ACCGACTGGTGGCGCGCGTTCGGCGACCAACAGCTCGACTCGCTCGAGGATGAAGCGCTCGCCGGCAGTCCGACCCTCGCCGTCGCTGCGGCGCGGACGCGCCGGGCGCTCGCCGACGTTGCGGCCCGCCGGGCACCGCTGGTGCCGCAGGTTAACGGCAGCGCGTCCAGCACCCGCGAGCGCTTCTCGTCGCATGGACTGGTGCCGCCACCGTTCGGCGGCAGCGTGCAGACGCTCAACGAAGTGCAGGCGACGCTCGATTGGGAGATCGATTTCTGGGGCCGCAACCGGGCCGCGTACGAAGCGGCCGTCGGTGCGGCGCGTGCTGCCGAGGTCGACGGCTACGCGGCGCGGCTCGCGCTGTCCACCGCAGTCGCGCAAGCCTACGTCGACCTGCAGCGGACCTATCTGCAACGCGACGTCGCGGTCGCCACGCTGGAGGAGCGCGAGCACGTCTATGCATTGACGCGCGACCGCAACGCGGCGGGGCTCGATTCCCGCCTCGAGGTCAAGCAAGCGGAGTCGGCGCTTCCCGCCACGCGCGAACAGATTGCCGAGCTCGACGAGCGCGGCACGCTCCTGCGCAACCGCATCGCCGCCCTGCTCGGCGCGGGCCCGGATCGCGGGGCAGCCATCACGCGGCCGAGCGCAGCCGCGCTGCGCAGCGCCGGCTTGCCGACCATCGTTCCCGCCGATCTCCTCGGCCGGCGTCCGGACCTTATCGCGCAACGTTGGCGCGTGGAAGCCGCGGGACGCGAGATCGCGGCGGCGAAGGCGCAGTTCTATCCGAACGTGAACCTGGTCGCGTTCGTCGGGCTGCAGAGCATCGGCGGCGGCAGCCTGCTGACCGCAGCCAGCCGGATGGCCGGCTTCGGCCCCGCCGTCACGCTGCCGATCTTCGATGCTGGGCGACTGCGCGCCAATCTCGCCGGCCGCGACGCGGACTACGACATCGCGGTGGGGCAATACAACCAGGCGCTCGCCGACGCAATGCGCGAGGTGGTCGACCAGCTCGCGTCGTCGCGCGCGTTGGCCGAGCAACGCGCGCAGCAGCGCGAGGCAGCGGCCACCGCGCGCGAAGCCTACGACCTGTCGCTGCTGCGCTTTCGCGAAGGGCTCGGCAATTACCTGCAGGTGCTCTCCGCCGAGCAGCCGCTGCTCGTCCAGCGCAGCCTCGATGCCGACCTGCGCGCTCGCGAGCTCCATCTGTCGGTGGACCTGATCCGCGCCCTCGGCGGCGGCTACGACGCCGCGCCCGCCATTGCAGGGTTGCAAACACCATGAACTGCACGATGAACTTCTGTACGGTCCAGCCCACCGCTCCCGCGAGCGCTCTGCCTTGCGGAACGCGCGATGTGCGCCGGGCGCCGCGCGACTGGCGCATTCGCCTTGCCGCCTACGCGGTCGCAGCACTCACGCTTGCCGTGATGGCCTACGGCGAGCGGTGGGTCCTTGAGGACGCCCCCACCCCGCTGGTCGAAAGCACGCTGGCCCGCTGCGCCGCAGGCCTGGTCGACGGCCGGTACGGATCGATTCCCGCGTGCGCTCCCGAAGCGCCGGCCCTGCCCGGAGACACCGCGCTATGAGCACGAACGAAACCACCCCGCCGCAACCGGCGTCTCCACCCGCCCCGGCCACTACGCTGGCCACTACGCTGGCCACTGCGCCGGCCACTACGCTGGCCACTGCGCCGGCCACTACGCCGGCCACTGCGCCGGCCACTACGCCGGCCGCTGCGCCGGCCGCTACGCCGGCCGCTACGCCGGCCACCCCACCCGTCACTACGCCCAACGGCGCGCGGCGCAAGTGGCTGTCGATCGCGGGCGCGGCCTTTGCCGTGATCGGTATCGCGTACGGCATCTACTGGTTCGTCGCGCTGCGCAACGAGCAATCGACCGACGACGCGTATGTCAGCGGCAACGTGGTGCAGATCACGCCCCAGGTGGCCGGAACGGTTGTGGGCATCGCGGCGGACGACACCCAGTTCGTGAAGGCGGGCCAGGTGCTCGTGCAGCTCGATCGCGCCGACGCCAAGATCGCCCTCGAGCAGGCCGATGCCCGGCTTGGCAAGACGGTGCGCGAGGTGCGGGGATTGTTCGCGACCACCGCGCAGCTCCGTGCCTCCGTCGACTTGCGCAGCGCCGATGTCGCTCGCGCGACGGAGGATCTTGCTCGCCGCGAGCGGCTGGCCGGCTCGGGCGCAGTGTCCGGCGAGGAGCTGCAGCACGCGCGCGCCGCGCTGTCGAGCGCCGGCGCCGCGCAGGCGGCAGCGCGCCAGGAGCTCGAGGCCAACAGCGCGCGCGTCGACCGTACCACCCTGCGCAACCACCCCGATGTGCTCGCCGCTGCCGCGCAGCTGCACGACGCCTACCTGGCGCTCGCGCGCACCGAATTGCCCGCTCCCGTGGCGGGCTTCGTTGCCAAGCGCTCCGTGCAGCTCGGGCAGCGCGTCAGCCCCGGCACGCCGCTGATGGCGATCGTCCCGCTCGACCAGGTGTGGGTGGACGCTAACTTCAAGGAGCCCCAGCTCGCGGACATGCGCGTCGGCCAGACGGTCACGCTCAAGTCCGACCTCTACGGCCGCCAAGTCGCCTATCACGGCACCGTCGCGGGCTTCGGTGCCGGCACGGGCTCGGCGTTCGCGCTCCTGCCCGCGCAGAATGCGACGGGCAACTGGATCAAGATCGTGCAGCGCGTGCCGGTCCGAATCGCGATCGACCCGAAGGAGCTCGCGGATCATCCGCTGCAGATCGGCCTGTCGATGCAGGTGGAGATCGACACGCACCAGCGCGAAGGCGTACGCCTGCCTCACCTCGCGCAGCAGGCGCCCGCGTACTCGACCGACATGTTCCGGTCGGCCGACGACGCAGCCGAGCAGCGCGTGGCCGCGGTGATCGCGGCCAACGTGGGCGCCCGCTCCGCCGGGCCGGTGGGCGACGCCATCGCGGTAGCCCCCAGCAGCGACCACGGGCGTGGATTCGCGACCGCGCGGGCGCGTCCCGCCGGGGCAGCGCGGCCGCTCTGATCGGTCGCAATTGCCGCCATGAGCGATCGTTCGGCTGACGCTCCGGGCGCTGCTGCGGTGGCCGGCTTACCCACGGCGCCGGCGGCCGCGCCGGCAGCTGCGCATGACGCGGCCGCAGGTCCGGCGCCATTGTCGGGCAGCGCGCTGTTCCTGGGCACGATCGCGCTGTCGCTCGCCACCTTCATGAACGTGCTCGACACGTCGATCGCCAACGTGTCGATTCCCGCGATGGCGGGCGACCTCGGCGTCTCGCCGGACCAGGGCACCTGGGTGATCACCTCGTTCGGCGTCGCCAACGCGATCTCCCTGCCGCTCACCGGCTGGCTGACGCAACGCTACGGCCAGGTGAAGCTGTTCACCGCCTCGGTGCTGCTGTTCGTGCTCGCCTCGTTCCTCTGCGGACTGGCGCCATCGCTCGAGCTCCTGATCGTGTTCCGCGTGGTACAGGGAATGGTCGCGGGCCCGATGATCCCGCTTTCGCAAACGCTGCTGCTGTCGAGCTACCCGAAGGCCCGCGCCGGCAGCGCGCTGGCGATCTGGAGCATCACGACGCTGGTCGCCCCGGTGGTGGGCCCCCTGCTCGGCGGCTGGATCACCGACACGCTCGCGTGGCCGTGGATCTTCTACATCAACATTCCCATCGGCCTGGGTGCCGCGGCCGTCACGTGGTCCATTTACGCGAAGCGCGAAACGCCGACGCGCAAGCTGCCCATCGACCGCGTGGGCCTCGGATTGCTCGTCGTATGGGTGGGCGCGCTGCAGGTGATGCTCGACAAGGGCAAGGACCTCGATTGGTTCGGCTCGACGCAAATCGTGGCGCTTGCGCTCACCGCCGTGGCCGGGTTCACGCTGTTCATCATCTGGGAATTGACCGAGAAGCATCCGGTGGTCGACCTGCGGCTGTTCGGGCGGCGGAATTTCTGGACCAGTTCGCTCGCCATGGCGCTCGCCTACGGCACGTTCTTCGGCAATGTCGTCCTGCTGCCGCTGTGGCTGCAGCAATACATGGGCTTCACGGCGACGCAGGCGGGCATGGTGCTGGCGCCGGTCGGCATCCTCGCCATCATCCTGTCGCCGGTGGTCGGCAAGAGCGTCGGCAAGGTCGACCCGCGCCTGATGCTCACGGGCGCGTTCTCCCTCTTCGCGGTCGTGCTGTTCATGCGCTCGCAGTTCGCAACTACGGCCGACCTGGTTACGCTGATGATTCCGACGGTGATCCAGGGCGCGGCGGTGGCGGCGTTCTTCATCCCCCTGGTGACGCTCAGTCTGTCGGGCATCACACCCGACCGGATCCCCGCGGCGTCCGGCCTGTTCAACTTCACGCGGATCACCGCGGGCTCGTTCGGCACGTCGATCGTGACGACCTTCTGGGACCGGCGCGCGAGCTTGCATCACGCGCAGCTCACGGAGCGCCTGTCGAGCTTCGACCCGTCGACCGCGCAGAGCCTCGGCAACCTGCAGTCGGGCGGCATGACCGCGCCGCAGAGTTATGCCACGCTGAACCGGCTGATCGACCAGCAGGCGTTCATGCTGTCGGCGAACGACCTGTTCTACGCGTCGGCGGGAATCTTTCTGCTGCTGATCGCGATCGTGTGGCTCGCGCGGCCCGCGCCGCCGTCGGCCGCCAGCGCGGCGGCGTCAGCCGGCGCGCACTAGCGTCCAGCTCAACGGTTGACCGCCTGCATGGGCTTGGCCGCGTAGCGATCGCCGGCGGCCGAGCCTACGGGCAGCGCGGCGTCGATGCGCGCGAGGTCGTCGGGCGTCAGGTATACGTCGAGCGCGGCGACGTTCTCATCGAGATAGATGCGGCGCTTCGTGCCCGGAATCGGAACGATGTCGTCTCCCTGCGCCATCACCCACGCTAGCGCGAGTTGCGAGGACGTGCAGCCTTTTGCAGCGGCCAGTGCGCCGATGGTTTCGACCAGCGCCAGGTTGCGCGCGAAATTGTCGCCCTGGAAGCGCGGCGAGTTGCGCCGATAGTCGTCGGCGTCGAGGTCGTCGACCGACTTGATGCCCCCCGTGAGGAAGCCCCGGCCGAGCGGGCTGTACGGAACGAACCCGATGGAGAGATCGCGCACGGTCGGCAGGATCTCGTCCTCCGGGTCGCGGCTCCACAGCGAGTACTCGGTCTGCAGCGCCGTGATCGGATGGACCGCATGCGCGCGCCGCAGCGTGTGCGGCGCCGCTTCCGACAAGCCGAGGTAGCGGACCTTCCCCGCATGGACGAGCTCGGCCATTGCGCCGACCGTGTCCTCGATGGGCGTTTCCGGATCGACGCGATGCTGATAGTAGAGATCGATGACCTCCACGCCGAGGCGTCGGAGGCTCGCCTCGCAGCATTGCCGCACGTAGTCGGGCTTGCCGTTCACGCCCCGGAACGTTCCATCCGTATTGCGCACGTTGCCGAACTTGGTCGCCACGACCACGTCGGCGCGGCATTCGCGCAACACGCGGCCGAGCAGGCGCTCGTTCTCGCCGCCCCCGTACATGTCGGCCGTGTCGAAGAACGTGATGCCGAGCTCCAGCGCGCGCTGCAGCGTCGCGATGGCTTCCGCTTCATCGCGGCCGCCGTAGAAATCCGACATGCCCATGCAACCCAGGCCGACTGCCGAGACCTCCAGTGCGCCGCCAAGCTTGCGTGTCTGCATCGATGCTCCTGGGATAGGGTCCGCCCACGGTGCTTACCGGGGGCGCGTAGCTCGCGCAACCTGTCGGACCGCGCAGCATACGCGCGTGCAAGACCGTGCATGCGCTCAATTATCGGTCACCGGTCGCAGCGGCCCGCCCGACGCCGCATGCAGCAACGCATACACGAGTTGTCCACCAGAACTGTGGATAAGTCCAAAAAACAACCGGCTCGCGCGGAGCCGTTTGGTCGGAAACGTGCTACGCGAGCTTGCTCGCTCGCGCACGAGGAGCGTTGGTTACTTCTTGGCTGCGTCGTTGGCCGCGCCAACGGCCGAGCCGGCCGCGTTGCGTGCCGCATCCGCATTCTGCCGGGCGTCCCGAGCCGCGTCTTTGGCGGAGTTGGCCGCATCCGTCGCGGTCGCGGCGTCGGCCGGCGTGGTGGCGGCGGGTGTGACGATCGTGGTGGTGGACGGCGGTGTGGTGGTCACAGGCGCCGGCGCGGTGGTGGTGGACGGGGTCACGACCACGGGCGTTGCCGGGCGGTTGTCGCACGCAGCCAGGGCCAGCGCGACGACGGCGGTACCAATCAGGGTCTTGTTCATCGGGATCTCCAGAGTTGTTGGTCGATGGGTCCGGCAAAGGCAAGATCCGGACAGCGAGGCGAGCGTAGCAAACGGATGCCGGGGCCGCCATCGGAGTGCGGACGGTAATCGATGTCCGCCGCCGTCCTACTCGAAGCCGATCGCGGCGCGCGATCCGCTTCGCTGGCGAAACTTACTGGCGTGGCTCTCCGTCGCGGTTCACGGTGAGGACCGGCCCAGGAGGCGCTTCCATCTGGACCCGGTGCTCGACGCCCCGGAACGAATAGGTCACGTCGTAGTAATCGGGGCGCGCATTGGCCGAGACGTCGGTGCAACGCTGCACTTCGCGCCCATAGGTGCCGCCGCGATTGACATTGCTGCCGAGCGCAACGCCCGCGACTGCGCCGCCGACGGTCGCAATCTCCCGCCCGCGACCCGCACCCACTTGATGGCCAAGTATGCCACCGAGCACCCCGCCGATGACGGCCCCGGGAACGTTCGGACCACCGCCGCTGCCAACGTTCTCGCGCTCGACCCAGCAGCGCTGTTCCAGCGGTCCGACCACCGCATGCACGGACGTTACCGGTGCCTCGAACACACGCTCGTCGCCCCGGCGGCGATATTCCTCGCCGTTCGGCGCTTGTCGGGGGGCGTCGCCTCCCTGCTCGAAGCGTGGCGCGTTCGAGTAGCGATCGTCCGCCGGATTGCCGGACGACGCGGTCTGGTCGACCGGACGCACCGACGAGACGGAACGATCGAGGCCCATCGCTGCAAGCGAATCGTATTGACCCGGCTGCAAGACCACGCAGCGACCATTGAAACGCGCGTCCTCGCACACCTGCCACGAGCCAGCGTCGACAATCGCCGACGCCGCACGATCGTTGAGACCCTGGCGTTCCAGGTCGCCGTACCGCCGGTCGGCGGTGAAGGAACGGCCGCGAAAGCCGTCGCCCTGATAAAACGTGACCTGCGCAGACGCCTGGGCAGCGAGCGCGAGCCCGGCGACGCCGAGCGCAGTACGTAGAGTTCGATTCATGAGACCTCCGATGGATACAGCCGGATGCGAAAAAGCGCCGCGGTGGAGGCTATTTAACGCGACCGCCGCGCGCAGGGCTGTCGGCGCGAATGCGCGTCGCGTGTCGGACGATTGCCCGTGGGCAAGCTCGGGGTGGTTTTTTGCGCGCGATCGTCGGGAGGCGGCGACAGGTTTGCGCGCCGCGATCGCTCTACACGTCGAAGCCGCCCGAATCGAAGCCGCCCGAATCGAAGCCGCCCGAATCGACACCGCCTGAATCGACACCGCCTGAATCGACACCGCCATCAACGGCGCCAGGATCCGCGTCGCCGCCGGCGAAACCCGTGTCGGCTGCGCCGCTGTCGCCGGCCAGCCCATCGGAGGTATGGAAAGGGTCGCTCGCTTGCGGGGTGCCATCCGCGACGTTCGCATCGCCGCCGAACAGGTGGCTGGCATCGGGATGGCTGGTGAAGAAGTGCTGGGCAATGACGCTGCCGAGCACCGTCCCCGCCATGCTGCTGAGAAATCCCCCGGCCATCAGGCCGCCGAAACCGCCCATGCCGCCGCCCGGCGCGCCGAAGCCGGCCGGTCGGCCGAACCCGCCGAAGATGCGCTCCATGGTGCCGGGCTGGCGCATCTCGGCGCGCGTCGCGACCCGCGCCAGGGCCTGCGGATCGTCGCCGCCGCGGGTGGCCGCGGCGCGCTCTGCCGCCGGAACGGCGTCGCCGAGCTGCTCGAGAACGGCGCGCCGCTGCTCGGGTGTCAGCGCGGCAAACGCTTCCGCGTGCGCCTGCTCGATGGTCTCGGGCGGCGCGGTGCGCAGCAGATAGCGATAACGCGCGATCGCCTGATCGTCGGGGCCCGGTTCCGCCGCCGCCGCAATCGGCCGCTGTGTGCCTAGAAATCGATCGAGGATGCTCATTCCGGTTCCTTTCGTGAAGTCGGGAGCGTCACTAGCGCCCCCAGCGCAGCGCCAGCGGCTGCGCCTCCGCCGCCAGCTCGATCAATCCCGCCCGCGTGGCCGGGTGCAGCGCCTCGAGCGGGTGCCGCACGGCTTCGCTGCGGATCACGCCCCCCTCGGCCATCACGGCCTTCGTCGCACGCAGCCCGCATTGCCGGTTCTCGAAATTGATGAGTGGCAGCACCTGCGCGTAGCGTCGCGCCGCCTCGGTGCGCCGTCCGGCCAGGTGATCGGTCACCACCGGCCGGATCAGATCAGGCAAGAGCGCGCTGCACATGGTTCCCGTTGCGCCCGCGTCCAGGTCGGCCATCAGCGTGATCGATTCCTCACCGTCGAACGGTCCTTCGATCGCGGCCCCGCCTGCCGCGATCAGGCTGCGCAGCTTCGCCGCCGCGCCCGCGACCTCGATCTTGAAGTAGCGGATCGTCGGCACCTCCCGTCCCAGCCGCACCAGCAGCGACACCGGGAGCGAAACCCCGGACAGCGGGGCATCCTGCACCATGATCGGCATGGGCGCCGCTTCGGCGATGCGGGCGAAATGCTCGACCACCCCGTTGTCGTCCGCGCGCAGCGTGGCGCCGTGATAGGGCGGCATCAGCATCAGCACGCTTGCTCCGGCGGCATGGGCGCGCCGTGCGCGCTCTGCCGCGATCCGCGTGCTGAAATGGCTGCAGGTCACGATCACCGGCACGCGACCGGCGACATGGTCGAGGCACAGCTCCAGCAGCGTGTCGCGCTCCGCGTCGGAGAGCAGGAACTGCTCGGAGTAGTTGGCGAGGATGCAGATGCCGTCGACGCCCTGGTCGACCATGCAATCGAGCACGCGGCGCTGCCCCTCGAGGTCGAGATCACCACCGGCGGTGAACGGCGTGGGCGCGATCGGATGGATGCCGGTGAGTGCCGGCGCGGCGGTCGTGGGCATGGGTGGGTCCCGTCCTGGGTTCGCGGCGTTCTGGGCGACGAAGCTGCGCCGGGTTGGCGTATTTTGCTGCATTGCGGTACCATACGCCCTGCGGCTTTTGTTCCAGTCCCCCGCCGCAGTCGATTTCGACCTCCGACGTCTCTCGTTTGGCTGTGACTGGCCGTCCCTCCGCGGGCGTATGGCCGAGCACACGACGAAAGTCATCCATGCCATTCACCCGACTCGGGCTGTCCGACGCCCTGCTGCGCGCGGTCGCCGAACAAGGCTACACCGTTCCCACGCCGATCCAGGCCCAGGCGATTCCTGCCGTGCTGGCCGGAGGCGATCTCCTCGCCGCCGCGCAGACGGGCACCGGGAAGACTGCCGGATTCGTCCTGCCCATGCTCCAGCGACTGTCCACGCAGGCGGCAGCGCCCGGCCCGGGCCGACGGCCGTTGCGCTGCCTGATCCTCACCCCGACGCGCGAGCTTGCCGCGCAGGTCGAGGCCGCGGTCAAGGTCTACGGCAAGCATCTCAAGCTGACGTCGATGGCGCTGTTCGGCGGTGTGGGCTTCGGCCCGCAGACCGCACAGCTGCGCCGCGGCGTGGACATCCTGGTGGCCACGCCCGGTCGCCTGCTCGACCACCAGCGGCAAGGCAACGTCAGCTTCTCGCGCGTCGAGATCTTCGTGCTCGACGAAGCGGACCGGATGCTCGACATGGGCTTCATCCCCGACATCAAGCGCGTGCTCGCGTTGCTCCCGCAGAAGCGCCAGAACCTCCTCTTCTCCGCGACGTTCTCCGACGAGATCCGCGCGCTCGCCGACAAGCTGCTCGACCATCCGCAGACGATCGATGTGGCCCCGCGCAACGCGACCGTCGAGGCGATCGCGCAGCGCATCCATCCGGTGGACCGTGATGCGAAGGCGCGGCTGCTGGCATTCCTGATCAGCCAGAAGCGCTGGCAGCAGGTGCTCGTGTTCACACGCACCAAGCACGGCGCCGACAAGCTCGTGCGCTCGCTGATCACCGACCGCATCCAGGCCGTTGCGCTGCACGGCAACAAGAGCCAGGGCGCGCGCACCAAGGCGCTTGCCGACTTCAAGAGCGGCAAGGTCGCCGTGCTCGTCGCGACGGATATCGCGGCACGCGGCATCGACATCGACCAGCTGCCGCATGTCGTCAACTACGACCTGCCGAACGTGCCTGAGGATTACGTCCACCGGATCGGCCGCACCGGTCGCGCCGGCGCCGACGGCGAGGCGATCTCGCTCGTCTGCATCGACGAGCACGTGTTCCTGCGCGACATCGAGCGGCTGATCAAGCGGCAGATCCCCCGCGAGGTGGTGGCGGGCTTCGAGCCCGACCCGCGCGCCGTGGCGCAGAAGGTGTTCGCCTCGCGCGGCGGTCGTGCGCCGGGACAGGGTGCGCGTCCGGGCACTGGCGGACGCCCTGCCCACGGTGCAGGACGCTCCGGCGCGCCGGTCGGCCATTCGCGCCATGCTGCGGGCGGCGCGGCGCGACCGCACGGCAACGGCGGCGCTCCGGCGCAACGCCAATCGCGCGGATCGTCCTATCGCGGCCAGGGGAACGGCGCGGCGACCGGACGGCAGCGCTACGACGACCGCTAGGCGCCCGCGACGCTGAACGATCGCCGGACGGCGCGCGCTTCAGGCCGCGTCGTCGCCCTTCAGCACCACGAGCTCGACCGGCACGGAGAATGCGCCGTCGGTCATGTCGACGAGGCCGTCCTGGATCGTGCACTGCAGACGCATCGTGCGCTGCGCGAGCCGGGCGAGCGCCTGGCTCGCTTCGACCGGCACCTCCTGCACCGTCAGCCGCTCCTGGCGCGCCAGCCGCTGCCGCGCATCGGCCCACCACAAGGCCGCCGCGCGGCCGCCATAGGCCAGGACGTGCACGTCGCGCGCCCGCCCGCACGCCTTGCGCACTTCGCGCTCGTCCGGCAAGCCTACGTCGATCCACCGCTCGATGAGGCCGGTGCGATCGCGCTGCCACAGGTCCGGCTCGTCGTCCGCGGAAAGTCCCCGGCCGAACGCCAGCATCGGATCGGCGTGCAGGGCGAACGCCAGCAGCCGCATCATCATCCGCTCGTCGGTCTCGGACGGATGCCGTGCGAGGGTGAGCACATGATCGTGGTAATAGGCGCGGTCGATGTTCGCAATCGCGAGCTCGGCCTTGAACACGGTGGATTTGAGGGCCATCGCCGCCGAGTCTACCGGGGACCGTGGCCCGGCCGGGGGCGCTAAGATGCGCGCTCCCTCGCTTCAGGACACCTCAATGCCCGCCCATCGCCTTCTCCCGGTACTCGGCCTCGCCCTCGCACTTGGCGCGCGCGCGGCACTTCCCGTCGAATCGCCGCAAGCCGCGCGCGAGCGCTACGCCGGCGTGATCGCCAGCCCGCTTCGCACCGACGCCGACCGGCGGCTGGACGAGAGCCGTCGCCCCGACGCATTCCTGCCGTTCACCGGCGTGCGTCCGGGCATGCGCGTGCTCGACGTGTCGGCGGGCGGAGGCTACACGTCGCAACTGCTGGCACTCGCGGTGGGCGCAGACGGACGGCTCTTCGCCCAGGCGCCCGCGCCGGGCAACACGATCACGCAACGGCTGCGCGATCGGCCACAAGGCAACTTCGTGCTCGTCGCGCGTCCGTTCGAGGACCCGGTGCCGTCCGAGGCCCCGCCGCTCGACCTCATCACGATCGTCCTCAACTACCACGACATCTCCTACCTGCCCGTCGATCGCGCGAAGATGAACCAAAGGCTGTTCGCAGCGCTCGCGCCCGGCGGGCGGCTCGTGATCGTCGATCATGCGGCGCGAGCGGGCACCGGCACCGCCGACGGACGCACGCTCCATCGCATCGACGAGGCCGTCGTGCGCGAGGAGATGCGCCAGGCCGGTTTCACGCTGGACGCCGAAGGCACGTTCCTGCGCAACCCTGCCGATGCGCGCGACCGCACCAGCAGCGATTCGCCGATCCCCACCGACAAGTTCGCACTGCGGTTCGTCAAGCCGCGGTAGCGTCGCATGACCGCCGCGCTGGTCGTGGTCGCACTCGTCGTCGCTGCGATCGCGCTGGCGCTCGGAGCGCGCGTGCAGGCTTCGCGCCGCGAAGCCTATGTGCGCACGTACATGTTTCCCGCGGGCCTCATCGACCGCCTGGGCAAGCACCGGCCGGGGCTCGCCCTGAAGGACCGCCAACTCGCGGCGCGCGCGCTGCGCCAGTTCTTCCTTGCGTACCTAAAAGGCGGCCGGCGCGCCGTGGCCATGCCGTCGCAGATCACCGATGATCTATGGCACGAGTTCATCCTGCATACGCAGGCGTATCGGATTTTTTGCAACCGCGCGTTCGGACGCTTCCTGCACCACGCGCCCGCGGCGGTGCTCGGCACCGACCGCACCCGCAACGAAGGGCTGCGCCGCGTCTGGTGGCGGAGCTGCCTCGAGGAGAACATCAATCCGCGGCGCCCCACGCGCTTGCCGCTGCTGTTCGCCATCGACGGCAAGCTGTCGATCGCGGATGGCTTTCGCTACGCGCTCGACTGTCGCCGGCTCACGCGGGACGGCGCGACGACGCAATGCACGTCGGACTTCTCGGATTCGAGCGTCGACGGGTCCACTGCCGGCTTCGGTGACTCCGCCTCGGATGGATTCGGCGGTGGCGGCGGCACGTCGGGCGGTGGCGGCAGCTCGGCGGACAGCGGCGCGTCGTCCGACGGGGGCTCGTCGGACGGCGGATCGGGTGGCTGCAGTGGCGGCTGCGGCGGCGGCGGGGAGTAGCGACCCGCGCGGGATCACTCCGCCTTCACATGCGCGTCGCGGATCACCTTCGCCCATTTCGGCGACTCCGCGCGCATGTAATCGCCGAACTCCGCCGGCGTGCTGCCCACGACTTCGAGGCCCATGCCGACCAGCTGGTCGCGCACATCGGGCGTGCGCACGATCGCCGCGACCTCGCGCGAGAGCCGGCTCACGATCGCGGGCGGCGTGCCGGCGGGAGCCATCAACGTCGCGAGCCCCACCGCCTCGAAGCCCGGGAGCCCCGCTTCCGACATGGTGGGCACGTCGGGCAGCAGCGGCGAGCGGGTGAGACTCGCCACGGCCAGCGGCCGCAGCTTGCCGGCCCGGATGTGCGGCAGCGACGTGATCACCCCATCGAACATCACCGGCACGCGGCCGCCGAGCACGTCCGTCAGCGCGGGCTGCGTGCCCTTGTACGGCACGTGCACCGCGTCGATGCCGGCGCTGGTCTTCAAGAGCTCCAGCGCGAGATGTCCGGTGCTGCCGTTGCCTGCAGAGGCGAATGCGAGCGTTCCCGGGCTCGCCTTGGCCGCCGCGATGAGCTCGCGCAGGTTGCGCGCCGGAAAGTCGGGGTTCACGACCAGCACGATGTGCGCCTTGCTGATCAGCGCCACCGGCGCCAGATCGCGCAGCGGATCCCACGACAGCGCGTCGAACAGGAACGGATTGACGATCTGTTGAACGGTGCCGACCAGCAGCGTGTAGCCGTCCTTCGGCGACCTGGCGACGAGCTCGGTGCCGATGTTGCTGCCCGCGCCCGGGCGGTTCTCGACGATCACCGGCTGGCCGAGGCGCTCGCCGAGCTTCTGGCCGACCAGGCGCGCGACGATGTCGGTGGGCCCGCCGGCGGGTTGCCCGAGGACGAGCCGAACCGGCTTGCTGGGAAACTCCTGCGCCGACGCCCACGCCGACATCGCCGCCATCGACAACGCGCACACCGCCCGAACCCATCTGCTCATCGCGATTCTCCGAATTGACTAAGGATCGAGTTCGCGCCCGACGCCGGCCGCGCGCGCCCGCTCGATGAGGAGCTCGCATAGTCCCATGTACTCCATCGCCGTGCCGCCCGAGCAGAAGACGGTGATTTCGTCGGCGCGCGTGCGGCCGGCGACACGGCCGGCGACCACCTCGCCAAGCTCGGCGACCACATGGGCAGGCTCGATATCCCCTGCGGCGAGCGGCACGAGTATCTCGCCCTTTTCCTGGAAGGCCTGCTCGCGCGCGTCGACAACCACGGTCGCGCGGCGGATCGCCTCGGTGTCGAGCTCGCGAGCGGCCGGCGCATGCTGTCCCATCGCGTTGCAATGCGTGCCCGGCTGGAGCCACGCGCCTTCGACCACCGGCTGCGCGGACGTCGTGATCGTCGCGACGAGGTCGGCGCCTTCCACCGCGGCCTGCGCAGAAGCGGCGGCGCGGACCGTCGCCTCCGGCACCATGCGCGCCGCCGCCGCGACGAATGCGCCGAGCCGGACCGGATCGCGGCTGTAGCACGCGACCGTGTCGAGCGCGCGCACCGCCGCGAGCCCGCGCAGCTGCAGGCTCGCGTAGTAGCCCGTGCCGATGAGGGCGGCGCGCTTCGCGTCGGGGCGCGCGAGATGCCGTGCCGCGACGGCTCCCGTGGCGCCGGTCTTCCACAGGCTCAACACCTTGCCGTGCAGGATGCCGGCGAGCTCGCCCGTGCGTCCGGAGAAGACCATCAGCCACATGTCCACGTCGCCGGGTCGAAAGTGCGTCGAATACACGCTCGCGCCCATCACCTCGCGCTTGCGCAGGTACGCCGCGCCGATCTTCAATGCGCGCGAGCGCGGAGTCGCGGCGCCGCCGTCGGCGGTCAGCACCTGGCGAGGCACGATGCCGACGCGGCCCTCGCCCTGCTCGCGGAACGACGCCTCCACCGCGTCGATGCAGTCGGCCACGCTGACCGCACCGCTGGCGAGCAGGCGGTCCAGGTCGCCCCGGCCGAGGAACAGCGCCATGCGCGCGCTTCAATCGGGCCAGCTCTCCAGGAGATCGACGGGATCGCCGTAGCGCGTCGCCAGCGCAACCACCGCGGGATCGCGCAGCGCCTCGAGGAAGCCGTCGGTCACGAGGCGCGCGCCGCCGGCCTCGACGGTGCTGTCGAACGTCACGAGATCCATGTGGATGGGCGGCTCCTCCCAGTTCGGCATGGTCTTCTTGATGTAGCTCGAAGCGTGCGCCAGGTCGATGCCGAAATGCAGCGCACCGGGCGAGTTCGACCCCGCGGGATAGATCTGGTGCCGCGGCCATTTTGGATTGAACCCGCAGCCCAGCTCGATCAGCACGCCATCCATCAGCATCTCGCGGAGCACGACCGCGTCGGCCGACGCACCCGTGACCTCGGCGATGCGGTTCCGCTCGAAGCGCACGCCGATACGCTCGCCGAAGGGCTTCTCGAAGCCCACCGCCCACTGCGGGTAGATGGTGCCGTTGACCGGCACTGACCCGTGCGCCGCCGGATCATCCAGCATGGGACCAGGCTCGTACAGGTTGGGCCCGTGCGTCGGCAGGTAGTGCACGTAGGCGCCCGGGCTCGTGGCGAACATCTCGCCGCGCCACCGGTTGGTGTCGAGGTTCCGGCGGCTCATGGACGCGGTGAGGCCGATGGAAAGGTCGCTGCCGCGCCGGTCGCCGAACGTCAGCGCGTAGTCCCGGTCGGGCGGGATGCGCGCGGCGGTGGCGCGGATCAGCTCGCCGACGATCTCCGCCGGGAAGCGCGCCTGGGCGGTCTTGAGCAGGTCGAGGTTGCGGAAGAACGTGATCTTGACCCAGCGCTGGCCGCGGGTGCGCCGCAGGCCGATGCAGTAGGGGTGCCACGCCGAGCAGAACCACGTCGACACGACGAACGTCGCCTGCTCGAGGATGGGCTTCACCTCGGCCGGAATCTCCATCATGTTGGTCGTGTGCGTCGTCACGATCATCGGGCGGATGCCCTGCGCGAGCGCCAAGCCGCTGATCGCGGACACCACGCGCGGGTCGAGCAGCTTGTCGGTGAGGAAAACCAGGCGATCGTCCGGACGGAAATCGAACGTCCGGTTGAAGTTGGCGAGCGCCTGGAAGTAGAGCTCGGTGTCGGTGGTGGCGAGCGCATGCTGCCCCGGCATTGCCTTGCCGGCGAGGCGCTCGATCGGCACGATGTTGCCGCCGCTGTCGATGCTGCCGGGACGGATTGCCTCGATCTTCATGGTGCGGCTCCTTTCGCACGACTGGTGCGGCGTCGAATTGCTTCAGACCGCGATGAACGCCGCCACCCTTGGATTGCCGCGCAGCCGCGCGAGCTCGGTCGGGTCGGGCAGCTGCGGCCGGTCGCGCGCGGCGTTCACCATGCAGAGGAAGCCGAGCGCATCGTCTGGTGCTGCGCGGAACTGGTGCCAGGTCAGGGACGGCACCTGCACGAGATCGAAGGGCGTCACGTCGAATACTTCCGCGCCGACGAGACAACGCCCGCGGCCACTCTGGATCACGACCGCGTGGGCGTGCTCGTGACGCTCGAGCGTCGTGTGGCCGCCCGCGGCGATCTCGAAGTAGCGCAGCGAGCACGCGAGCATCGGGTCGTCGAACAGCACCTGCCGCGTAACCGAGCGAAACGGCGCGCTGCCCTCCTGCTTGTAGGCGAGCACTTCGACGGCGTCCCAGCGCAACGCGCCGGTCTGGGGTCGGTGAAAGGCCGTCGGCATACGGTGGCTTCGAGGGAATCAGGGACGCGCCTGCGCGACGAAGGCTCGGGCGCGCGCCGGCAATCCTGCACCGGCCAGCAGGAGCGACCCGCCGATCAGCAGCATGGTGTCCGGGCCGTAGAAGCCTACCACTTCGCGCACCTGCTCCACGGCGAGGCCTCCCGCGGGCACCGGCAACGCGGGGCGCAGTGGCGGCCACGGCGCGCGGCAGCGTTGCGCGATCGCGCGGCACGTGGCCTCCGCGTACGCGAAGCGGCCGGCGAAGTGCGGGAAGATGATCGCGTCGGCCCCCAGCCAGCGGAACAGCTTCCCGAGCAGCAGCGGCGGCGCCACGCGCGCCGCGCCGCCATACGCCGGGTGCGCGAGCACCGGAACCTCGACGTGCCGGGCCAACAGCTCCGCGAACGCCGGCATTCCGACCAGCGCCGGTGCCACCAGCACCATCGCGGCGCCTTCGTCGCGGGCAATGCGCGCCTGCTCGGCAAGGCGGCCTGGCGCGCCCACGAGGCTCGGCGCGTACAGCGCCCGCCGGCCGGTCTCGGCGGCGGCGCGCTCGATCGCCCGCTGGCACGCCGCGACGCGCGCGGCAAACGGCGCATAGGCCTGGTCGGCGAGCCCGTGATCGTCCTTGATGACGTCGATGCCGGCCAGGGCCAGCGTGTGGCACAGGGCGGCCAACGCGGTCGCGGACAGTCCCTGTGGCTTGAGCGCGGCGCAGGTGAGCGGTCCGCTGGGCACGCCGGCCGCGACCCGCACGCCCTCGATCCCGTGGCGCGGCCCCGCAAAGTGCGCCATGAAGTCGTCCGGGAACTCGACGTCGACCAGTTCGATGTAGTCGTGCAGCGAGCTGTTGCCGAACAGCATGTTGAGCGTCTGCGCGACGTCGTTGCCGGTAGTTGCCGTCGCCAGGCCCACGGCGACCGCGTGCGTGCCGTCGTGCAGGTCGGTGACCGCACGCACCCGCCCGACGATCTCGCGCGCGACGAACGCATCGCGCACCGCCTCCGCCGGCACCTCGACGCTCTGCTCGAGCGCGAGCGCCTGCGCGATCGCCCCGATGTCCGCGGCCGCGGCGCGCACGCGATACGTGGCAACGATCACGAGTCCGCCCGACGGCGGGCTGGCCGCGGGACGACGCTGCCGGCGCACGCGGTGCGGTACGCTTCGGCAGTCGCGCGCGTGATCGCTCTCATGCGCACGCATTGTAAGGCGGCGCCCGCCCCCGCTTGTGCGGGATCGCGCCGATGCCTAAAGCTCCCGGCCCCGCGACGTGCGGGGTCACCGCTCGTTGATGCGAACCGATGCCGATCGACTCCGCCTACATCGCCCACGCGATCCAGCTCGCCATCGCGCCCGTGTTCCTGCTGACCGGGATCGCAGCCCTCCTGGGCGTGATGGCGACGCGGCTGGCGCGCGTGATCGACCGCGCGCGCGACCTGCAGTCGAGCTGGCCCGCGATGAGCGAGCGGCAGCGCGCCATCGCCCGGGCCGAGGTGGGCGATCTCGAGCGCCGGCGCCACCTGGCGAGCTGGTCGATCAACTTCTGCACGTGCGCCGCGCTGCTCGTCTGCATCGTCATCGTGTCGCTATTCGTCGAGGAGCTCTTCTCGACGCCGGTCAGGTGGCTGTCGGGAGGACTCTTCGTAGTCGCGATGATGTGCCTGATCGGCGGCCTGTTCTCGTTCCTGCGCGAGGTGTATCTCGCGACGAAGTCGATTCGCATCGACCTCGACGGCGTGAGCGACGGCGCGGACTGATCCCGTCACCCCACCTCGTCGAGGATCACCGCGCTCGCCGAGGTCCCGATCCGGTCGGCCCCGGCCGCCAGCATCGCCAGCGTGTCCCCGAGCGTGCGGATGCCGCCGGACGCCTTGACGCGCAGCGCCCGGCCGACTTCGGCGCGCAGCACGCGCACGTCGGCGGCCGTGGCGCCGCCCGCCGGATGAAATCCCGTCGAGGTCTTGACGAACGCGGCGCCCGATTCGCGCGCGAGCCGGCAGGCGAGCCGCTTCTCGGATTCGCTCAGGATCGCGGTCTCTAGGATGACCTTGACCAGGGCACCCTGCGCGGCGCGCACCACCGCCTCGATGTCCTGCGCCACCGCCGCGGACCAGCCGCTCTTGAGCGCGCCGAGGTTTTGCACCATGTCGAGCTCGGCGGCGCCGTCGTGGCAGGCTTGGCGCGCCGACGCGACCTTCGCGATGGTGCTGTCGGCGCCATGCGGGAAGCCGATCACCGCCACCACCTGGCCGCGCGTTCCGGCGAGCGCCTCGCGCGCCGACGCAACCCAGCACGGTGCCACGCAGAGGAACCCGATGCCGCGGCCAGCGACGAGCGCGGCGTTGCGCTGCACGTCGTCGAGCGTCGCTTCGGGGCGCAGCACCGATTGCTCGAGCAGCGCGGCGAGCTCGTCGCGCGTCATCGACGCCCCCCGGTCGGTTCGCATGGGCGCCGTGCCGCGGCGCCGCGGGCGGCGCACCGGCACCGCACGCTCGCCACGGACACGCGCGCACCGCCCCGGCTATTCGACGATCTTCCCACGGGCCGCCTTCACCTGGCCGCGCTTGACCTTCGTGTCGACGCGGCGCCGCTGCGAGTTGCGGGTCGGTCGCGTGGGCCGCCGCTGCACCGGCTCGATCGCGGCCTCGTCGACCAGCGCCTGGAGACGCTCGAGCGCATCCACGCGATTGCGTTCCTGGGTGCGGTGCCGCTGCGCCTTGATCACCACGACGCCATCGGTCGTGACCCGGTTGTCGCCGCTCCCCAGGAGCCGGGCCTTGACGGACTCCGGCAGCGACGATGCGCGCACATCGAAGCGCAGGTGCACCGCGCTCGCGACCTTGTTGACGTTCTGGCCGCCGGCGCCCTGCGCGCGCACGGCCGTCCATTCGACCTGCGCGGGGTCGATCGTCGTCACTCCGGTCACTTGCAGAAGCCGAGGGCGCGCTGCTGCGGCGTACATCCAGCGGCGCTCGGCGCGGATGCCGCGTCCTCGGCGCACGCCTGTAGCTCGCGCGCCGCCAGCTCCTGGTAGAACGCACCGGGACCGAGCTCGGGCAACGCGAGCCTCACCTCGGCCCACTTGGGATGGCCCGCGGCCTGCAGCTGCGGCAGCTCGCGGCACAGCTCGCGCGCGAAGCGCACGGCCTCCGCCGGCGTGCGCCGCAGCTCGATGTCGTTCGCGACGAGATAGGTCTGCACCGCCAGCGCCGGAAGGTCGTCGTCCAGCAGGTTGGGATAGCTCGCCGCGCGGATCGTGGCGCGGGTGTAGCGCTGCGAGATCCGTTCGCGCGCCGCGGGCGGCGGATCGAACGGCAGCAACCGGATGAACCGGCGCGACGCGGGCTTCATGTCCGCCAGCAGCTGCGCCGGCTGGCCATCGATGAACGCCACGACGTCGACGCTGCGATCGGTCACCAGCCGGACGAGCGCACCCTCGGTCGGGAGCTGCAGCGCATTGGACGCCGCCAGCGGCTCGTCGAACGCTAGGCGAAAGAGCGTGTCGAGCGTGAGGGCCGTCCCGCTGCCCGGCGGGCCCACGTTGATCCGCGCGCCGCGCAGATCGGCGAACGTATTCAGCGGCGCATCGGCGCGCACCACCAGGTAGAGCTCCTGGCGATAGAGCGGCACGATCACGCGCATCGGACGCATGATGCGGGCCGCCTCGGCGTCGCCACGATCGGCACGCTCGAGCAGCGTGGTGTACGCATCCGCCTGCACGATGCCGAGCTTGGGAGCGGCGCTCGCGCCGAGACGCTCGAGCGTAGCCAGCGAGCCGGACGTGGTCTCCACGTCGAGCCGGATGTCCGCGCCCGGCGCGACGAAGCGCGACAGATCGCCGGCCGCTCGGGCATCGGCGCTGCGCGCAGGGCCGGCCGCGATGCCGAACGGGGTTGCCGCGCCGGCCTGCGGCGCGCCCAACGCCATGGCCGCCGCGACGAGCATGACCGCGCTCCCGCGCATCAGGGTCAACGCCCGCACAGTCCAAGCGCCGCGACGCTCTCGGCGCACGCGGGAGCCGGCGCAGCGCGCGCCGGGCCCGGTTCCGCGGGCGCTTCGCGCACGGAACGGCCTGCGGCCGGCGCCGGCGGCTCGTTACGGGCGGGCGCGGCTGCGCCCGTGGTCGCCGGCGCCAATGTCGGCGCGGCATGGGCGGGGCCGCTCGCGCGAGCACGCGAGGGGTTGGCCGGTGCCGACGTCCCGGCGCGCCGCTTACTCGACGCTGAACTCTCCGCCTTGGCATGCGCGCGGGGCGCCGGCACCGCCGCACGAGTCACGGTGGGCGGCGTCGCTGCGCGGAGGCGCGGCACCGGCGGCGCGGCCCGGGGCGGGGCGGCGGTGGCCGGGGGGGCGGCGGACGGCGCAATCGCGGCGGCCGCTGGGGCAATGGTCGGCGCATCCCCCGGGGTCGATGGTGCGGGCGATCCGTCGCTAGGAGCGGGCGAGGCACCTGGTCCGGAGTTCGGCAGCGCAGGCGCCGCCACGGGGCTTCGGGACGCTGGCGAGCTTGGGCTCGGGGACGGAGCGAGCGGCGGGGCGTCTGCGGACGCAGGCGGCGGCACGGGCGGGCCGTTCGCCGGCGCGGGTGGGGATGACGTCGGCGCGGAGGGCACAACGACGATTGCGGGCGACGGCGAAACGGCGGTCGCGCGCGAAGGTGCCGGCGCGTCGGTGGTCGTCGACGCCGCCGGCGCCCCGCCGGTCGGGGCCGTCCCCGGTGGGGGCGAACCGGAACCGGTCATGGACGGTGCGACTGGCCCCTCGGTCGTCGCCGGCGTGGCGGGCCTGACCATGAGTTGCCGCAACTCGTCCCATCCCCGCAGCACCCGTCCCTGCTCGCGCCACAGGAGCGCCGCGAGCGCGACCAGCGCGAGCAAAACGAGCGCCGGCAGCAGCCGCCTGGGTGCGCGCCTTGGAGCAACCGGACGGCGGTCCTCGTCGGCGATGCGATCTGCGGGCTCGGCGAACAGCGGCCTGGCCGGCGCTGCATGCGGCGCTCCCGCCGGCAAACCGGTCCCGATCGACGGAGCCGGCATCGCGCGCTCGACTGGGCGCTCGACTGGGCGCTCGACTGGCCGCTCGACTGGCCGCTCGACTGGGCGCTCGACTGGGCGCTCGACTGGGCGCTCGACTGGGCGCTCGACTGGGCGCTCGACTGGCCGCTCGACTGGGCGCTCGACTGGCCGCTCGACTGGGCGCTCGACTGGGCGCTGCGCCGCCGTGGCGATCGGCGGCTCGACCGCCGGCTGAATCCCCGTCTCGATCCAGCGCTCGGCCGCTGGCTCGAACGCCGGCGCGGGGGTCGGCAACCGCTCGGTTGGGCGCGGCAGGGCGTCGACAGTACCGTCCAGGACCGACGTCGCCTGCGCCACGACCGGCGGTGCCGCTTCGAATGCCGGCCGGTACGCAATGGTCACTTCGCGATCCTCCGCCGGCGGGGTGCGCATCCGCTGGGCCAACCGCTCGCCGAGCGCGTCGGGCACATGGTCGCCGGCGGCGCCAGCGACCGGCGCGGCAGAGGGCGGCGACGGCGCCGCCGTTTCGAACGCCGATCCAGGGCGCGCGCCGTCGGTGTCGGCGGTTGCGGAGTCCGGCGGCGCACCGATCGATTGAAGGCCGAGTCCGGCGCCGCAAAGGTGACACGTGATCGCCGACCCCGCGTTGACGGCGTCGCACGCCGGGCACGGCTGCAAGTGCAACGGCGACCCGCACTCGTTGCAGAACTTCGCCGCGGGCGGGTTCGAATGATTGCAGAAGCGACAAGCGATGCGGGACATGGTGTAACCGGCCAGGACGTGGCGTCTATGTGCTCGGCCGGCGCACGCCGGCAGGCGGGTCGCGCGGTGGCGGAAACGAGCCTACCGCGAACGCGCGCCGTTGCAAACCCGCGCCGAACGGTAAACAAGCATGCGCCCAGGAACCGGGGCTGACGCATTCGGGCAACGAACCAGGTGCCGCGCATCGCCCGTTTGCCACGCGACGGCGCATTGCTCCCACGGCGACGCCCGCGCGGCTAGCGCAGATAGGCGAACAGCGGCGCGCCCGTCTGGCGCGTCACCAGGAGCGTATCGGCGCGCGCCCGGTCCGCTGGGTCGAGCGGCGCGAGCCACTGCACGATACCGGCGGCCGTTGCAGCGACCGCAATGCCATCCCGATACAGAATGCGGTTGCCCGTCAGCGCGGGGACCTTCGCGCCCGGCAGCAATGTGCCGATCAGGTTGAGCGGGTCCGCACCGCTGATCACCACCAGCTCGCCGGTCGCCGGCATGCGGCGCGTGTCGCGCAACAGCGAGACGGCTTCGGGCAGGGCGAACTGCTCGCCCGATACGCCATCGAGGAAGCGCCCGCCCCGCACATCGCCGCGCGCCTCGAGCCTTCGCAGTACGCGCAGCAGGTCCCGCCACGGCGGCAGCCACGCGGCCTCGCGCTGGAGCACGCGCCAGAACACCACCCCGTAGCGCTGCAGGAGCGCATGCACGACGTGCTCGAGCGTCTCTGCCGGCGGTCCGTCGGCAGGCGATGCCGGTCGCACCAGCGACCACCGGCCGGCATCCTCGATGCCCGACCAGGCACTGCGGCGCCGCTTCCCGCTCCCGAAGCGCTTGCGCTTCTCGGACGGCGTCAACAATGCGCGCAGGCCGGCGAAGCTGTCGGAGGTGACCATGCCCTGCGCGACCAGCTCCGCGAGCGCATCCTCGACCTCGGTCCGCAGCATGCGGGTCGCCTCGACCAGCTCGTCGAAGAACGATGCGCCGCGCGCGCGCAGCAATTCGGCGATGCGCTGCGCGCGCACGCCAAGGACGGCGCTCGCGATGGGCGCCTGAGCTACGCGGGTCCACAGCGTGGCGAAGCGGCGCGGCAGCAGCGTCACGGGGGTGGTGCGGATCGGCCCGGCGCCGCCGGTCCCTGCGCCGGACGGCGGCGTAAGTCGTGTCCAGACGGCGCGTCCGGCCAGGCACAGATCGTCGAGCCAGGTGAAATCGTAGTCGTCGAGCCGGGCCGGCAGGAGCTCCGCCTCCCACGCCGCCGCCGGCGCCTCGAAGCCCTGCAGTTGCGCGATGACGGCGTTGAGCGCCTCGGGTCCCTGCCGCCGCTCGCCCGGCACGACGTGCTGCCAGCGGAACAGGAATCGCATGAAATCCTGCGTCGTGACGGGCTCGATTTCGCGTCGCAGCCGTTGCACCGTGTAGCGATGGATGCGCGCGAGCAGGGCCCGGTCGCACCACTCGACCCCTGGCGAGCCGGGCGTGAACGACCCTTCCATCGCGATGCCGGCCGACGCAAGGTGCGCGAGCGCATGCGCGACCTCGGCCGCGGAGAGCCCCAGCGGCGCCGCCAGCGCAGCAGCCGTCACCGGACCGAGACACTCGAGCCGGCTGCGCAGGATCTCGACGATCGCATCCGCGCGCGTCCACACGACGCGGGCGAACTCGTCGGGCGATTCGATCGTCGGCAGGAGCACCACGTGCGGCTCGAGCGCGGTGAACGCGGGGAGTCGCTCGGCGGCGACCCAGATGCCGCTGCCGTCGGGAAGCACGGCGCGGGTGGCGCGCCGGTCGCGGGCAAGGGCCTCCAGCAGCGCGGTCCAGCCGGCGCCCTCGCGCGCCTCGGCGTCGGTTGCGAAGGCGAGCCCGAGGAGTGCGTCGTGCAGCTCGTCGGGCGTCGCCGCGGCGGGCCAGGCCTCCGCGCGCACCGTGTCGATGGCGGCAACGTCCAGCCGGCCGAGTTGCTCGGCGGACGCGTCATCCAGCCAGCGCCGCGCCATCACGGCCTGCGCCCGGCGCTCCTCGAGCGGCGCGTCGTCCAGGTAAGCGTAGGGGCGCGCCGTGAGCACCTCGAGCGCCAGCGGCGAGGGCGACGTGAGGTCGCGCGCGACGACATCGATGCGCCCGGCCTCGAGGTTGCGCAGGACCGCCTCCAGCCCTTCGACGTCCATGGCTTCATGCAGGCAGTCGTCGATCGCCTGCCGGACCAGCGGATGGTCGGGGACCTGGCGCTCGCCGACGAGGTTCTCCGCGCACGCGATCTGGTCGGGAAACACCGCGGCCATCAGGTCGTCGGCGCGCATGCGCTGCAGCGGCGCGGGAACCTTGCGGCCGCCGCGAAAGCGCGGCAGCGCGAGCGCGGTGGAAGCGATCCAGCGCCAGCGCGCCGCGAACATCGGCGCGTCGAGCAAGGCCTGGACGAGGACGCCCCGCACGCTGTTCGAGTGCAGGAAGCGCGCGACGTCGGCGAGCGGAAAGCTGTGGCTGGTGGACAGCGACAGCAGGATGGCGTCGTCGGTGGCCGCTCCCTGCAGCTCGAAGTTGAACTTCACGCAGAAGCGCTTGCGAAGCGCGAGGCCCCAGGCGCGGTTGATACGGCTGCCGCGCGGCGAATGCAGGACCAGCTGCATGCCGCCGGACTCGTCGAAGAACCGCTCGATGACGAGGGTCGACTCGTTCGGCAGCGTGCCCAGTGCGGCCCGCGCCGCCGAAAGGTAATCGACCACTTGCGTCATCGCATCGGCGCCCACGCCCGTCGCAGTGCCGACTTCGGCCGCCGCGGCAGGCGCTGCACCGGCGGTGCCGAGCGCGTGCGATACGGAGTCGCGCAGCCGCGCCACCGCGTGCGACAGCGCCGCCGTGCGCCCCGGTGCCTCGCCGAGCCAGAACGGCACGGTCGGCGCCGCGCCCTGCGCATCCTCGACGCGCACGCGCCCCGCCTCGACGCGGCGAATGCGGTACGACGTGTTGCCGAGCTGGAACACATCGCCCGCCAGGCTCTCCACGGCGAAGTCCTCGTTCACCGTACCGACGAGCTGCCCGGCCGGCTCGAGGACCACGTCGTAATCCGCATTGTCCGGAATCGCGCCGCCCGACGTGAGTGCCGTGAGGCGCGCACCCCGGCGGCCGCGCAGGATCCCGTTCACCGCATCGCGATGCACATAGGCGCCCCGATGTCCGCGCGCCGTCGTGAAGCCGTCCGCGAGCGTGCGCACGACGTCGAGGAACGTGTTCGTCGCCAGGTTCGCGTAGGGGTGGGCGCGGCGCACGAGCTCGAGCAAGGCGTCCTCCTCCCAATCCTGGGCCGCCACTTCGGCGACGATCTGCTGGGCGAGCACATCGAGGGGCTGGTCGGGAATCGTCAGGCGGTCGAGCTCGCCCCGCTTGACCGCATCGAGCAGCGCCATGCACTCGACGAGCTCGTCGCGCGAGAGGGGAAACAGGCGCGCCTTCGGGACGCCGCCGACCTGGTGCCCCGCGCGGCCGGCGCGCTGCAGGAACGTCGCGATCGAGCGCGGCGAGCCGATCTGGCAGACGAGATCCACGTCGCCGATGTCGATGCCGAGCTCGAGAGCCGCGGTCGCGACCAGGAGCTTCAACGCGCCGCTCTTGAGCCGCTGCTCGGCGAGCAGGCGGACCTCTTTCGCAAGGCTGCCGTGATGCGCCATCAGCTGGTCGGAGCCGAGCAGCTCCGACAGATGCCGCGCCGCGCGCTCGGCCATGCGCCGGGTGTTGACGAACAGAAGCGTCGTGCGATGCTCCTGAACGAGGTAGGCGAGACGCTGGTACACCTGCTGCCAGACTTCGGCCGACATGACCGCCTCGAGCGGCGCCGACGGCACCTCGAGGGCAAGATCGCGCAGCCGGACGTGCCCGGTGTCTACGATGTCGCAGCCGCGCGCCGCGCCCCCGGCGTCGCGTCCCGCCAGGAAGCGCGCGACCTCCTCGATCGGATTCTGCGTGGCGGACAGGCCGATGCGCACCGGCGGAGCAAGTGCGAGCGCTGCGAGCCGCTCGAGCGTGAGCGCGAGGTGGCTGCCGCGCTTGTTCGACGCGAGCGCGTGGATCTCGTCCACGATGACCGTCCGGGTGGTCGCGAGCATCCGGCGGCCCGATTCCGAACCCAGCAGTACGTAGAGCGACTCCGGCGTGGTCACCACGATGTGCGGCGGTCGCTTGCGCATGCTCGCGCGCTCGGCCTGCGGGGTATCGCCGGTGCGCACGAGGGTGCGGATGTCCACGTCGGGCAGTCGCTGCTGCGCCAGCGCGGCGCGGATGCCAGCGAGGGGCACCTCGAGGTTTTTGCGAATGTCGTTGGAGAGGGCCTTGAGCGGCGAGACGTAAACGACGAACGTCTCGTCGGGCAGCGGAGCGGCGACCCCTCGGCGCACCAGGTCGTCGATGGCCGCGAGGAAGGCGGCGAGCGTCTTCCCCGAGCCCGTGGGTGCGGCGATCAGGACGTTGCGGCCGGCCTGCAAGCGCGGCCAGGCGTCCGCCTGCGCGTCCGTGGGGCGCTCGAAGTGGGCGTGGAACCACGCCGCGACGGCAGGGTGGAAGTCGAAACTACGCGTCATTGCGGGCCCGGGACGGACGGCGCCGCGCGTCACTGCGCGGCCATGGCCCCCCGGCGATGCGGGCGGCTCGTTCGGAAGATCGGGGCGCGGACGCCGATCGTCAACGGACGCTCAAGCCACCGCCCATTATGCCGCGCCGCCGCCCTGATCAGCCCCGGCCCTGAACCGCGGCCCGGAGCGGCCCTAGTTAGTACTGTTCGTCTGGGGCAAGAGGCCGAGCCGCAACTCCGCGGACGGCACCGTCGTGGTGCCCGGCGCGCCGGCTGCCCTGCCCTGCGCGTCGCGCTCGCTGATGCGCTGTACATCGCCGCACAGCTCGCCGCCTTCCTCGACCACGAGCTTGCCGTAGCGAATCGTGCCCGCCACGCGCCCGGTGCCGTGCACGACCAGCCGGGTGCGCGCGGTGAGCTCCCCGGTGAATTCACCGCGGACCTCGGCCACGTCGATGAGCGCGGTGCCCTGCAGCGTGCCCGGCTCGGCGATGTCCATCGTCTTGCTGAAGACGGTCGCCTCGACGTGGCCCTCGATGACCAGCACGTCGCAGTCGGAGATCTCGACGCCCTTCAACTTGATCTTGGGTCCGATCGAGAGCCGGCTCTCGCCGGGCTCGCCGGGGACCGGCGCGGCGGAGGCCATTCCGGGCGTGTCCTTCGGCGTCTCCCGGCCAGCGGGGCTCGCCGGCGCAGGGGTACCCGGGGTGGGTCCGAGCCGCGCGGGCGCAGGAGCGGCGCCGGCTGCAACGCCAGCAGACGGGGGCTCGTACAACGCGGGCTTCAGACCCTGCTTAGGCGTTTCCTTGGGGGTGGGGGTGCGGACACTTCGATCGAAATTCAGCATGGCGACTCCTCTTGCGACTGCTGTGAATGACACTGTCATTATTGTCCCGGGCCCGGCGGGTTGCAACTGGCGCGCGCGTGAATTCCCCGCGTCGTGCAATCGACGGTAATTCTTGCCGGGCCGGTCGGCCGACTCGAAAGCGGCGCGCCGTGATGCGCCTCCGGCAAACGGCCGAGGACCTGCCGGGCGCGATCTGCGAAAATGCGGCGCTCCGTTGCACCTCCACCGGCACGTCGCAGCACCTCTCCCCCATGGCCACTGCCCCCACCGATCGAGGCACCCCTCTCGAGGTCCTTCGCCGCACGTTCGGCTATCCGGAATTTCGCGACGCGCAGGCCGATGTCGTGGCCCATGTCTGCGCAGGCGGCGATGCGCTCGTGCTGATGCCCACCGGCGCGGGCAAGTCGTTGTGCTACCAGATCCCGGCGCTGGTGCGTGCCGGCACGGGGGTCGTGGTATCGCCGCTCATCGCGTTGATGCAGGATCAGGTGGCCGCGCTCACGCAGCTCGGCGTGCGAGCGGCGTTCCTCAATTCGACCCAGGATGCGGCCACCGCCCGTGCCGTCGAGCGCGCGTTCCTGGCGGGCGAGCTCGACCTGCTGTACGTGGCGCCGGAACGCCTGGTCACGCCAGGGTGCCTCGATCTCATCGACTGCGCGCAGGTGGCCCTGTTCGCCATCGACGAGGCGCATTGCGTCTCGCAGTGGGGCCACGACTTCCGCCCCGAGTACCTGCGCCTGTCGATCCTGCACGAGCGCTACCCGCGCGTGCCGCGCATCGCGCTCACCGCGACCGCCGACCCGCAGACACGCGCGGAGATCGTCGAGCGCCTGGCCCTCGACGCCGCGCGCATCTTCGTATCGAGCTTCGACCGGCCCAACATCCGCTACACCATCGTCGACAAGGCGGATGCCCGCATGCAGCTCCTGCGCTTCATCGGCGACGAGCATCGCGGTGACGCCGGCATCGTGTACTGCCTGTCGCGGCGCAAGGTCGACGAGACCGCCGCGTGGCTGGTCGCGAACGGGATCGCGGCACTGCCCTACCACGCCGGCATGGATACTTCCGCGCGCTCGGCGAACCAGGCGTCGTTCCAGCGCGACGAAGGCATCGTGATGGTCGCCACCATCGCATTCGGCATGGGCATCGACAAGCCCGATGTCCGGTTCGTCGCACATCTCGACCTGCCGAAAAGCATCGAGGGCTATTACCAGGAGACCGGGCGCGCGGGCCGCGACGGCGCGCCGGCCGACGCCTGGATGGCCTACGGCCTGGCCGATCTGGTCCAGCAGCGGCGCCTGATCGACCAGTCCGAGGGTGGGGAGGAGCATCGGCGCGTCTCCACCGCCAAGCTCGACGCGCTCCTCGGCCTGTGCGAGACCGCCGGCTGCCGCCGGGTGCGCCTGCTCGGCTATTTCGGCGAGGCGAGTGTGCCGTGCGGCAATTGCGACACCTGCCTCGCCCCGCCGCAGACGTGGGATGCGACGGAAGCCGCGCGCAAGTCGCTCTCGGCCATCTACCGCACCGGCCAGCGCTTTGGCGCGGTGCATCTCATCGATGTGCTGCGCGGCAAGCCGGGCGAGCGTGTGCAGCAATGGGAGCATGATCGCCTGGCGGTGTTCGGCGTGGGTGCCGACCTCGATGAGACCGCGTGGCGTGGCGTGTTCCGTCAACTGGTCGCGCTCGGATATGCACGCGTTGACCACGCAGGCTACGGCGCGCTGCAGCTCACCGACGCGTCGCGTCCGGTGCTGCGGGGCGAGGAACGGGTCGCCATGCGCAGAACCACCGCGCGCAAGACGGGCGGGGCCCGGGTGCGCGGCTCGCCCATCGCCGCGGGCCTCGATGCGGCCGGCGCGTCGCTGTTCGAAGCGCTCAAGGCATGGCGGGCGGCCGAGGCGCGCACGCAAGCGGTGCCGGCGTACGTGATCCTGCACGACCGCACGCTGGCCGAGATCGCGCGCGAGCGACCGGTCGCGGCGAGCGCGCTTAGCACCATCGCCGGCATCGGCGCCCGCAAGCTCGAGCGCTACGGCGCGGCGTTGCTCGACCTCGTCGCCGCCGATCGCTCGCGGACGATCCGTCAGTAGCCGGCCGGATTGGGGAAACGCAGCTGCACCGCGGCAATGTCGGCAAGTGCCGCGGCGTCGAGCTCGACCTGCGCCGCCGCGACGTCCTCGTCGAGCTGCGCGAGCGTGGTCGCGCCGACGATCTGCGCGCCCAGGTACCAGCGGGTGCGCACGTAGCCGAGCGCCAGTTCCACGAGCGACAGGCCGCGTGCGGCGGCGATCCCGGCGTAAGCGTCGACCGCCTCCCTCACGAGGGGCTTGCGAAAGCGCGCGCCGAAGCTGTCGAAGAGCGTGTATCGCGCGTTCGGGGGCCGAGCGTCGGCGCGATACTTGCCGGACAGCACGCCGCCGGCCAGCGGGCTGTAGGCGAGCAGCGCCATGCCCTCGCGGTGCAGCGCCTCGGCAAGATCGCCGTCCACCGCGCGCGACACCAGGCTGTAACTGTTCTGGGTGGTGATCGGACCCAGCACGCCTTGCGCGCGGGCTTCGCGATGAAAGGCCGCGATCCCCCACGCGGTCTCGTTCGACAGCCCGTAGTGGCGGATCTTGCCGGCCTTGACGAGCGCCGCCATGCCCGCCACCTGCAGCGCGATGGACGGGCCGCCGTGCTGGTCCTTCGCCGGATCGAACTCGGCCGCGCCGAACATCGGCACGTTGCGCTGTGGCCAGTGGATCTGGAACAGGTCGATGAAGTCCGTCTGCAGCCGCGCCAGGCTGGTTTCGGCGGCCTCGGCGATGACCTCGGGCGTGAGGTCGGTGCGGCCGCCGCGAATCCAGTCGCGCCGGCCCGGACCCGCGACCTTGGTGGCAATCACCACGTCATGGCGCGGCTGGCGGGCGAGCCACGTGCCGAGGAAGCGCTCGGTGCGGCCTTGCGTGTCGGCCGACGGTGGCACCGGATACATCTCGGCGGTGTCGATGAAATCGATGCCGAGCATTCGCGCACGGTCGAGCTGCGCGTGGGCCTCGGCCTCGCTGTTCTGCTGGCCCCAGGTCATCGTGCCAAGACAGACCTCGGACACCGTCAGGTCGGTGCCCGGCAGCGTACGCCGCCTCATGCGGTCCGCTCCGCGGGGATCGAGCGCACCGACAGCACGCCGGCGATGCCGGAGAGCGCGGCCACGACCGCCGCATCCACCGCGCTGTCGATGTCGACGAGCGTGTAGGCCATCTCGCCGCGCGACTTGTTGATCATGTTGTGGATGTTGAGCCCGGCGTGGGCCATGGTCGAGGAGATCTGGCCGAGCATGTTCGGCACGTTGGCGTTCGCGATGGCAATCCGGAACGGCGACTCGCGGGGCATGTCGACGCTGGGAAAATTGACCGCATTGTCGATCGACCCGTGCTCGAGGTAGCGGCGCAGCTGGTCGACGACCATGACGGCGCAGTTCTCCTCCGCCTCGAGCGTCGACGCGCCGAGGTGCGGCAGCGCGACCACGCCGGGCTCGCGCAACAGCGCCGGACCGGGAAAGTCGCACAGGTAATAGCGCAGCCGCTTCGCGCGCAACGCGGCGACCACCGCGTCCTCGTCGACGATGCCGTCCCGCGCGAAGTTGAGCAGCACCGTCCCAGGCTTGACGGCAGCCAGACGGCGCGCATCGATCAGGTGACGCGTAGAGGGCAGCAGCGGCAGATGCAGTGTGATGAAATCGGCCCCCCGCATGACGGCCTCGATCGAGTCGGCCTTGCGCACGCCGGACGGCAGCCGCCAGGCGGCGTCGACCGTGATCTCGGGGTCGTAGCCGATGACCTGCATGCCGAGCTTGATGGCGATGTCCGCGACCAGGCCGCCGATCGCGCCCAGCCCCACGATGCCGAGCGTGCGCCGCGGCAGCTCCACGCCGGCGAACTGCTTCTTGCCCTCCTCGACGCGCGCCTCGAGCGACGCATCTGCCGGATCGAGCGCCTGGACGTAGCGCAGCGCGGGCACGACGTTGCGAGCGGCCATCAGCAAGGCCGCCAGCACCAGTTCCTTGACGGCATTCGCGTTCGCCCCGGGGGCATTGAAGACCGGCACGCCGCGGCGCGACATCTCGGCCACCGGAATGTTGTTGGTGCCGGCGCCCGCGCGGCCGACGGCTTTCACGCTGGGAGCGATGGGCAAGCCGTGGAGGTCGAAGGAACGCAGGATGATCGCGTCGGGTTCCGTCACGGATTGGCCGAGCGTATAGCGATCGCCGGGAAACCGGGACAGGCCGTCCGCCGAGATCTGGTTCAGCGTGAGGATGCGAAACGGCGGCATGTTCCTAGCCGTGCTCGCGCTCGAAGTCGCGGAGATAGTCGACCAGCGCCGCCACAGCTTCAACCGGCATCGCGTTGTAGATCGACGCGCGCATGCCGCCGACGGACCGGTGCCCCTTGAGCTGGACCATGCCACGCGCCTTCGCGCCCTCGAGAAACACGTTGTCGAGGGCCTCGTCGCGCAGCTTGAAGGGCACGTTCATGCGGGAACGATCCGCTGGGGCCACCGGCGTACGGTAGAAATCGCTGGCGTCGAGGCAATCGTAGAGCAGCTTCGCCTTCGCGATGTTGCGTCGCTCGATGGCCGCGACGCCGCCTTGCGCCAGCAGCCATTCGAACACCAGGCCGGCGATGTAGATCGCGTAGGTCGGCGGCGTGTTAAGCATCGAATCGCTGGCCGCCTGCTCCTGCCAGTGAAAGGCGGACGGCGTGATCGGCAGCGCGCGATCGAGCAGGTCGTCGCGCACGATGACGAGCGTCAGGCCGGCTGGACCGATGTTCTTCTGCGCTCCGCCGTAGATCACGCCGTAGCGCTCGACGTCGATCGCGCGCGAGAGCAGGTGCGACGACATGTCCGCGACCAGCGGCACGTCACCGGTATCCGGGGTCCACGAGTACTCGACGCCGCCGATCGTTTCGTTGGTGCAGACGTGCACATACGCGGCGCCGGGCGTGAGCCGCCACGACGCCTGCGGCGGCACGTAGGTGAACTGCCGGTCCTCCGCGGACGCGGCGACGTTCACGGTGGTGTATTTGCGCGCTTCCTTGATCGACTTCTTCGACCACTCGCCGGTGTTGACGTAATCAGCCACAGCGTGGCCGCCGAGCAGGTTCATCGGCACGATGGCGTTCTCCGCGATCGCGCCGCCCTGCAGGAACAGCACCCGGTAGCCCGCCGGGATCGCGAGCAGGGCGCGCAGGTCCGCCTCCGCCTTGTCCGCGATGCCGATGAACTCCTTGCCGCGATGGCTCATCTCCATCACCGACATGCCGCTGCCCCGCCAGTCCAGCATCTCGGCTGCGGCTTGGCGCAATACCGGCTCCGGCAGGACGGCAGGTCCCGCGCTGAAATTGAACGCTCGCAAGTGGGCTCCAGCGGTTGAGGCGGCCGCGAAGGCGGACCGCGGCGCGGCGGCGATTGTAGCGTGCCGTCCGCCGCGGTGCGGCGCGGTACTTCGGCAGCGACACGGCCGCCACCTGCTGCGGGATGGCGGAGCGGAGAAGCGCAGGCGCCCGAGGGTGGCTCAGCGCGGCGGCGCCGCCGCCGTCACGCGCCAGACATCGTTGCCAACGTCATCGGCGACCAGGAGGCCGCCGCGACGGTCGACGGCGACCCCGACCGGCCGCCCGTGCGCCGCGCCGGCATCGTCGACGAAGCCGGTGAGGATGTCCTGCGCCGCGCCGGCGGGCCGCCCGCCCGCGAACGGCACGAAGATCACCTTGTAGCCGCTGCGCGGCTTGCGGTTCCACGAGCCGTGCTGGCCCACGAACATCCCCTGCCGCAGGTTTGACGGCAGCAGGATCGCGTCCTTGCCGCTGGCAAGTCCGAGCGACGCGGTGTGCGGTCCAAGCGCGTAGTCGGGCACGAGTGCGGTCGCCACCAGGTCCGGCCGGGGCGGCTGAACGCGCGCATCGACGTGCTGCCCGTAATAGCTGTACGGCCAGCCATAGAACCCGCCGTCGCGAACGCTGGTCATGTAGTCGGGGACGAGGTCGCTGCCGAGCTCGTCGCGCTCGTTCACGGTCGTCCACAATGCACCGCCATCGGGCTCGAACGCCATGCCGTTGGGGTTGCGCAGGCCGGTGGCGAACGAGCGCTTGCTCCCGGTCTTCGGGTCGACCACCCAGATCGCGGCGCGGCCGTCCTCGGCCTCGATGCCGTTCTCCGCCGCGTTGCTGTTCGAGCCCACCGTCACATACAGCCTGGTGCCGTCCGGGCTCGCGATCAGGCTCTTGGTCCAGTGATGGTTGCGCGGACCGGCCGGAAGATCGGTGACCCGGGTTGGGGCAGCCGTGATGGACGTCTGACCGGCGATGTACGGGAAACGCACGATCGAGTCGGTGTTGGCGACGTAGAGGTCGCCACCCACCAGCGCCATGCCGAACGGCGAGGAAAGATTTTCCAGGAACACGAAGCGGGCGTCGGCGATGCCGTCGCCGTCGGTGTCGCGCAGTAGCGTGATCCGGTTGGCGCTGGGGGTTCCCGCGCCGGCCTTGCTCATCATGAGCTTCATCACCTGCGCCTTCAGGCCCTTGCCGTCCTCGGGCTTGGGCGGCGCGTTCGTCTCGGCGACCAGCACGTCGCCGTTGGGCAGCACGTGCAGCCACCGCGGGTGATCGAGACCTGCCGCGAAACGGGTCACTGCCAGTCCGGGTGCGACGATCGGGTGCGCACCCTCGCTCCAGCCCGTCGCCTCGGCGATCAGCACCGTCGGCACCAGGGAATGCTCCTCGGCGGGGAGGGTCGGATTCGGCCCCATGCCCGCCTCGACCGGCAGCGTGGCGACTCCACCGCAGCTCGACAGCAATAGGGCAAGGACAGCAAGGGCAACGCGCGACGGCGAATTCATCGACCAGACTCCCGGTGGCTTTCAGGCCGGTGCAAGCCGCGCGCACACGCGGGCCTGCCGGCAAACAACCGACCCACTGCCGCGACTAAAGTTCGCGTGCGACCCGCGCCACGCTCGACGGCGGCATCGCCGCCGCTCGCTTTCACTCGAGGCGGAAGCCCACCTTGAGCGTCACCTGGAAATGCGCGACCTTGCCGCCGGCGATGTGCCCGCGCGTTTCCGTCACCTCGAACCAATCGATGTTCTTGAGCGTCGCCGACGCCTTGGCGATGGCGTTTCGAACCGCTTCGTCGCTGCTGTTGGGCGAGGTACCGACCACCTCGATCAGCTTGTACGTATGGGCGGACATGGGGGCCTCCTGGGGTTGGGCAGCGCGGCAACGCGCGATCCGGACCGCGCGGCCGCTCATTGTGCGCTTGCAGGAGCGCGCGCCTGCAAGCGCCTACAATCGCCCCTGCGCCTGCCCGATGCACCCGCTGCCCGTTACCCTTGTCGTGCTGTCCGCGGTCCTGGCGACCGTGTATGTCATCGCGCTGGTTGCCCTGTACGTCATGCAGGAGCGGATCCTGTTTCCGGGCGCGCGGCTCCCGGTGGGGCACCGCTTCGGCTTCAGCGTTCCCTTCGAGGAGCTGACCGTCACCGTGCCGGGCGCGGCGCTGCATGCGCTGCTGTTTCGTCGCCCCGCGCCGCGCGGCCTCGTGTTCTTCATCCACGGCAACGCCGGCAACGTCGAGACCTGGACGGAGGACCTCGATTTCTACGCCAGGGTCGAGTACGACCTCTACATCTTCGACTTTCGGGGGTACGGCAAGAGCACCGGGCGCATCGGCAGCGAAGCGGAGCTGCACGCCGATGTGCGCGCCGCATGGGATTCGATCGCGCCCGCGTATGCGGGGCTGCCGGTGGTGGTGTACGGACGCTCGCTCGGCTCCGGACTGGCCGTGGAGCTCGCGCGGCACGTGACGCCCACGCTCGTGGTGCTGGTGACGCCCTACACCAGCGTGGCCGCCATCGGCCGGCGCATTTATCCATGGGCTCCCGCCGCGCTGCTCAAGTATCCGCTGCGCAGCGACGCGGCGATCGGCGCGATCGGCAGCCCGCTGATGCTCCTGCACGGCACCGCCGACGCGCTGATTCCGCACGACGAGAGCGTGCGGCTGCTGGCGCTCGCCACCAGTCCGGCCGAGCTCGTCACGATCGAGGGCGCGAGCCACAACGACATCCACGAGTTTCCCGCTTATCTCGAACGGCTGGCCGAGCGGCTGGCGACGCTGGCCGTGGACTGATATCCGCGTTTGACTGACACGCCTTTCGGACCTTTGCCGACGCGCCGTATCGGTCCGAGTGGCGATGATGTCGAGGCACGGCGCTTGCGCGCCACCGTGCGCGATACTTCGACGCGCGCTGTCCTGAAGGGGGCTGGCCATGGCAGACAACACGAGCGACACCCGCAACGCACGCGTCCAGGGCGTCGCCGACCGCGCGCACGGCCTGGTGGACCAGGCGAAGGGCACTGTGGACCAGGTCAAGGAAACGGCAACCACGGGGGTCGACAAGGTAGCGCAAGCCGCCCATCGCAGCATCGACCAGGCCGCGACCAGCGCGTCGGGTGCCGTGGATTGGGTCAGCGCGAAGTCGGACGAGTACACGCGGGTCCCGCAGGATATGCTAGCGTCGACGTGCGACACCATTCGTGCCAAGCCGCTCATGTCGGTCGGCGTGGCGCTCGCGGCCGGCTATCTCATCGGCCGCCTCACGCGCTGAACCCGGTGCCGGCATCGCCCGGGCGGCGCTCTTACCCACGGGGAATGGCATGGACGTGATCGACAAGGTGAAGTCATACATCGGGATGGACAGCGACGGCGACGTCCGGCGCCTGCTGCGCGAGGATCACGAGCAGATCCTCACCCTGGTGCGCAGCCTGGCCGACGAGGATTCCACGCCCCAGCGCCGCGTCATCTTCAAGAGCCTCAAGCCGCTGCTGAGCGCCCATGCGCGGGCCGAGGAGCAGGCGGTCTATGTTCCACTCGTCAACGTACGGGCGAAGGACGCGAAGGACCTCGGCAATGAAGGCTTCGTCGAGCACAGCCTGTGCGACATCCTCCTCGAGCGCCTGTCGAAGACCGAGCTCGCGGGCTCGGACGCGTGGAAGGCGCATGCGACGGTCTTGAAAGAGCTTCTCGAGCACCACATCGAGGAAGAGGAAAACGAGATCTTCAAGGCGCTCGGCGACCAGTTCGACGACGCGCGCCGCGCCTCGATGGGCGCGGACTTCGCATCCCGCCGCATGGCCCTGCTCGAGCTACCCTCCAGGCCACGCCGGACTGGCTGACTATCCTGCGGTCCGGCGCTCCGCGCGCCGCTGGTCGATAATGCGTCACCGCGTCTGTCGAGCGCGGCCTCGACGACTTCCAGCGGAGCACGCGCGTGCGCATTACGCTTGTAGGGTCTCGCTATTTCGGCGCGGCGGCGTTCGATCTTCTGCTGCAGCAGAACGCAGCGACCATTGCCCGCGTCGTCGTGCCGACGGCCGACGATCGCCTTGCGGTCGCGGCGCGGACTGCTCACGTCGAGGTCGTCGTGCTCGACGATCCGTTGATGGTGCCTGGTGCCGCAATTGCGCCCGGCACCGATCTCATCGTGTCCGCCCACAGCCATGCGCGCGTAAGCGCCGAAGCGCTCGCCGGCACCCGGCTGGGCGGCATCGGCTTTCATCCGTCCCTTTTGCCGCGGCATCGCGGCATGGCGGCCGTGGAATGGACGATCAAGGCCGGCGATGCAGTTGCCGGCGGGACGATCTACCATCTGGCCGACCGGATGGACGCCGGCGCGATCGCCGCGCAGGACTGGTGCTTCGTCCGGCCTGGCGAGACGGCGCGTGAGCTCTGGGAGCGAGCGCTTGCGCCGATGGGGCTGCGCTTGCTGGGCGAGGTCGTGTCCGCGGCGGCCCGCGACGGGACACTGCCCGCGCGGCCGCAGGACGAGCAGTACGCGACCCGCGCCCCGCGACTCGAGCGCTGAATCTACGGGCGATTGCCGATATACATCGTCCAGGCGGTGTTGAACTCGGCCGCATTGAGGCGCCCGTCGCCGTTCTGGTCGGCCTGCGTAAACGCCGTGTCGAAGCCCTCGAGATGCGCCACGTCCTCTCGCGTCAGATACGATGCGTTGTTGCGGGTGAGCTTGTTGAACGCCTCCATGGGTGTCTCCGAGCGGCCCGGGATCAGACCGCGAACCACGGGGGTGGCCGGTGCGGCAACGCTCGCCGGCGCGGCAGGCGCGGCGGGCACGACCGGGGCCGTTTGCGCACGCACCGATGCGCTCGACAGCAAGGCGAAGGTCATCGCAATGCCCGCGGTAGCGGCCATCGTGCGGCGCGGCATGGGATTCGACATGGGTTTTCTCCGGTGGATTGAACGGCACGCCCGCGAACGGGCATCGAGCGTGAATTCGACCTCCACCGACGGCAGCCGTTCCGTTTACACCGCTGCATTCCGCGCGCGTCCCGGCGACGTTGCGGGGCATGGCCGCAGAGCGCGCGGAGGTCCTACAGCAAAATAGGTGAGCGCCGATAGCGGCGGCCGTATGCGGGTTCCACAATGTCTTTCGTTCGACTACCCACGCAACGCTGCGACGGAGGCCTCATGCAACGCATACCGATCAAGTCCACCGCATTGGCCATCGCGCTGATGCTCTCGAGCGCAGCCGGCGCCCAGGTGACGGCCGTTCCCGTCACCACGGTCGGGGGCGATCTCGTGGCCCCCGCAGGTTCGGCCGCGACGGCAGCGGTGCCGGTCGTGACGGGGACCGTCCCCGCCGCACCGACGGCCGCCGCCCGCGCAGGCGCCTCCACGCTCAGCATCGACACGCGCAACACCGGCGTCGATCTTGGTCTTGCGCGCACGCCGGATGGGACGGTGGTTTCGCGCGTTCCCGCCGGTGCCCGCACGCGCGGCGTGACGCTGCAGGACGGTACGACGACCTCGGCCGGGACCGGGACGGCCGCTACGGGGAACGGCTCGACCGTGCCGGCATCGGTTACGGCGCTGGACAATGCGAACGTCCTGGGCAGCGCAACCGACGCAAGCTCCGCGGCCAAGCCGGGCACGAGCGTGCTCGGCAATCCCACCAGTGCGGGTCGTTACAACGGCAACTCGGGCACGGATAACGGACGCACGACGACCGGCTCGAGCGCCGGAACGACGCTTCAAAACAGCGGCGTTTCAGGCAACGGACTCAACGGGAACACCGGAAC
The DNA here is from genome assembly GCA_038239945.1 of Burkholderiales bacterium. Taxonomy (GTDB): domain Bacteria; phylum Pseudomonadota; class Gammaproteobacteria; order Burkholderiales; family Casimicrobiaceae; genus VBCG01. The sequence continues at coordinate 10,497 of JBBSEG010000029.1, read as the reverse complement.
GTCTGCGGCGTCCGGCAATACCGGCGCCGGACCGGCAGCGCCGGGGAACACCGGCGCGGGAAACGCGGCCAACGGCAACACAGGCATCGCGGGCTTCGGCGCAACGACGCCCGCCAGCACGACGAGCACCGACGCCACGACGGCAACTGGTGCTGCCATCAGCAGCCGTACGCAAAACGGCACCGTCGCCCCCGCGCGCACGGCCGCGCCCCCGAGCGGTACCGTCAGCGGCGCGAAGTCCGGCAGCAACGGCGCCGCGGGCCCGGCCTCGGGTGGCACGTCGGGCGGGAGTGCCGCCGGGGGCGCTGGCCACTGATTCCGGTCGGTCAATGATTACCGCGGCGAGCGTGCATCGCGGTCAGCTCGCCCTGTAGCTCGGCTACCCGTTGCGCGAGTCGCAGGACCACGGCCAGCGCGTGTGTGTCGTCGAGCGCGAGCTCCTCTCGCAACCGACACGCATTGCGCGCCACGCCAAGGCATTCCACCGTGAAGGTCCATTGCGCAGCCGCGGCGAATGAGCGCGGCGCGAGCGCACCACTGTCCACCAGTGCCTCGAGCTCCGCGCCCGTGATTCCGGACCGTGCCAGGAGCTCCTCCTGCGTCAACACGACCGTGCGGTCGATGAAATAGGCCTGTACCGCGTCGTCATCCATCACGATTCCTCCGTCCCGAGGCCGCCGCGGGGCGCAAAGCCCGTGCCCTGCGCGAGCTGGCGATAGAGGTCGCGCTCGCGCTCATCCGCCGTTTCCGGAACCACGATCTCGACGACCGCGAAAAGATCGCCCGCCGAGCCATCCGGCCGTCGCAGCCCGCGCCCGCTCAACCGCAATTTCTGGCGCGCCGCAGTGCCGGCCTTCACCTTCAGCTCGACGCGACCCGCGGGCGTGCGCAACTCCACGCTCGTTCCCAGCACCGCTTCCCACGGCGCGAGCGGCAGGTCGACGTACACGTCGCGACCCTCCACGCGGAAGAGCGGGTGCGGGTCGACGCGCAGCGAAAGATACAGATCGCCGTCGGCGCCGCCCCGCTGGCCCTTCGCACCCTTGCCCGGAACCCGCAGCACCTGGGCGTCGGTGACACCGGCGGGGATCCGAACGCGAATTCGGCGCGGGACCCGCCGCATCTGTCCATGCTCGCCCCGCTCGAGGTCGAACGACTCGAGATCGAGCTCGCCACCCTCGAACGCCTTGTCGAAAGAAATGCTGACCTGCGCCTCAATGTCGCGGCCGGGTTGCGGCCCGGCGCTGCGCGCCCCGGCGCGACCGGCACCGAAGCTCGCGAACAGGTCGGCGAGGTCGACGCCGTCGAACCCGCCGCCGAACGAGGGACCGGCGCCGCCCGCATTGCCGCCGCCCCATCCGGGTGGAGGACGGATCTCTTCGCCGGGTGCGTGGCGGCCCAGCTGGTCGTAGGCCGCCCGCTTCTCGGCATCCTTGAGCGTCTCGTACGCCTCGCCGACCTCCTTGAACCGCTCCTCGGCGTTCTTTTCCTTCGAGACGTCCGGGTGGAATTTGCGCGCGAGCTTGCGATACGCGCGCTTGATGTCGTCCGCGCCGGCCTCGCGAGGCACGCCCAGCATCTGGTAGTAGTCCTTGTACTTCATGCGCGCTCCACTCCCCCGCTGTCGCCCCCGGATGATAGCGCCCGGCGCCGGTCGAGCGGGCGGCGCGTGCCGCCGGTCGCCTGCGCGCGCCGCGTATCCGCGGTGCGGCGTTATCCTTTCGCGATGATGCGCACAGCGAACGCGCCGCGCCTTGGGATGGCGCTCGGCGCCCCCCTGCTGCTGTTCAGCGCAATGCTGACTTCCGGCTGCGATATTCGCGGCCCTTCGCTCCTCGCCTCGTTCGAGTCGCGCTGCGCCGCGCTGCCGGCCCCGCGCTACCAGGTGCGCACCGCGCCGTTCGAAGTGACGGAGGACGACACGCAGGACGTGGCTGCGCTCACCGCGCGCAGCGGTGCATCGAGCGAGCGTCATCGCACGATGGGCCTCACCGTCAGCAATTTCGGGCACGAGACCGACAGCCGCCTGCGCCTGCTGGAAGAGCGCTCGTCGGGCCGCGCCTGCGCGACGCCGGAGGTCGAAATCGTGCTGTCGATGCAACCGACCACCGTCTACGTCGCCCGCGAGCTGGCGCACGACGCCTGCCAGCACGAGGCCACGCGGCAGCACGAGCTGCGGCACGTGGCGGCGTACCGGGAACTGCTGGACGAGGCCCGCGACCGGCTGGCCGCGGACCTCCCCGCGACCCTGCAGCGTCAGGCGCTGAGCGGATCGTCCGCAACGGACGTGCGCGTGCGCTTCGAGGCCGTGATGCGCACGTACATGAGCGATTTCATGCGGACGCAGCACCAGGTGCTGGCCGACCGCCAGGCCCTGATCGACACGCCCGAGGAATACGCGCGCGTGGGAAACGCGTGCGGACCCGCATGAGCTCGCCGCGCCATCGCCACCTGCTCCGCCGACGTACTGCGAATGCGCCGGCGCCGAGCCGCCCGGTTCTGCGCGGCGCTTGCCGCGGGGCTCGCGCCTGGGCTCGTTCGCGCCGCCGCGCCGGCTGAATCCGCGGCGCCCTTTGTGGCCACGCCGTGGTCGATCGTGGACGAAATCCTCCGGCTGGCCGAAGTCGGTCCGCAGGACTTCGTCGTGGACCTCGGCTCGGGCGACGGGCGCCTGGTCATCGCCGCGGTGGCGCGATACCGGCCACGCGGGGGCTTCGGCGTCGATATCGATCGCAACCTGGTGGTCGCGAACGCGAATGCCGTGAGCGCGGGCGTGGCGGACCGCGTTCGCTTCGAGGAACGCGACCTCTTCGCCACCGACGTGCGCGAGGCCAGCGTGGTCACGGTCTACCTCCTGCCCAAGGTCATGGGGCGACTCGAGCGGAAGCTGCGGGCCCAACTCCGGCCGGGTGCGCGGGTGGTGGCCAACGATTATCCGTTCCCAACCTGGCTGCCCGAGCGGGTGGTCGAGCGCGACACGCTCGACAAGCTCGTCATCTCGGGCATGACCTCGACGCAGATTTATCTGTACCGCGTTCCCGGCGGCGCTCGCCGCGGGTAGCTCGTCAGTTCCGCGCCTACGCCAGTTGGGAGGCGGTGCGCATCCGCGAAGCGCGGCCGTCGACGACAATGCGTGCGTCGCGACCGCATCGGTCAATTCCTACAGGCGTATCGGACGCAGCCGCCTAGCGGCGGTCGGTGCGCCTCGCCTAGTGTCCCGGTGTGCCGATGTACCTGGAGACACGATGAAATCCGTCCTCGATCCGACATTCCGCTATGTGCCGAGCGCGCAGACCGATATCCGCAAGACCTTCGCCCGCGTGCGAAGCGAGCTGCGCCAGCGGACCGCGTCGCCTGCCTTGGACCCCGCGCGCCTGAACGGCCTTCCCCCGAGCAACCTAATGCACCTCTATCCCGACCGCAAGCGCACCGCCTGACCGGGTCGGTGATCTAGAGGAACGCCGGCGCACCTTTCGGAAACGCAGCCGGAAGCGCGGCCGCGAACCGCTTCACCGTCGCGCCGAGGTCGAGACCGGTCTCGCGCTTGAGATGGTCGGCCGCCGCGCGCAATCCATCCTGCGCCAGCGGCCGGTGCAAGCCGGTGGCGGCGATCGCGATGGTATTCCCGCTCACGCACGTCGGCAGCACGGCCACCCGATCGTCGAATGCCATGCGCAGCCGCGCGAGGCTCGCGTCACAGCTGCGGCTTCGCCGCAGCAGATTCGTCACCAGGATACCGTCCGGCGCCAGCCGTGCGCGACACGCGGCATAGAACCCGCGCGTATCCAGCGCGCCCGCAAGCCCGCGTGCGTCGAAACCGTCCAAAATCATCCAGTCGAACCGGGGCCCGCCGCGGGAAACATAGGCGGCGCCGTCGGCGATCTCGATGGCAACCCGCTCCGGGTCGCTCGGCAAGCGGAACTGGTCCCGCGCGGCGGCAACCACGCGCGCGTCGATCTCGACGACCGTCAGCGCCGCCGTCTTCACGAAGCGGTGAAGGAAACGCGTGATCGACCCCGCCCCCAAGCCGATCTGCAGCACCTGTCGTGGCCACTCGTCCGGCGGCGAGAGCAGCAGCGGAAACATCATGTCACGGGTGTACTCGAGCTCGAGCGCGTGGGGTCGCCGCACGCGCATCGCACCTTGTATCCAGTGCGAGCCGAAGTGCAGGTAGCGGACGCCTTTCTCTTCGCTCACCTCGATCGACGCGAGCGCGGGCGCGACGATGACCGCGGGCTTGATGCGCCGCGCGCTGCGCGTCACGCCGCCTGCAGCCCGCAGGCTCGCGCGATCAGCTCGTAGGAGCGCACCCGCGCGGCGGGGTCGTGGGTCCACGTGACGATGACCAGCTCGTCGAGGCCAAGACGCTTCGCCTCGTCGTCCAGCCGCTGCGCCACCTGCTCACCGGTGCCCACGAACGCACGCTGGCGCAAGGTGGCGATGCGGGCGCGCTCCGCCTCGGTATAGGGATGCGACGCCGCCACCGCGGGCGCGACCAGCGCGGCGCGCATGCCTTTCTCGAAGCCGATGCGCCAGAACTCGCGGGTCTGCAACAGGTGCCGCGCCTGCGCCTCGGTGTCCGCGGCCAGGGCCCAGATGCAGATCGTCGCCTGAGGCACCGGATGGCGCTCGCTCGGCCGGTAATGGCGCCGATACAGCTCGAGCGCCTCCTCGACGCCGCGGCCGTCGCTGAAGAAATAGGCATACGCATAGGGCAGCCCGAAGTGCGCCGCGAGCCGCGCCCCGTAGTCGGAGCTGCCGAGTATCCAGATATCCGGACGCGTGGGACCGCGCGGATGCGCCGTGATCGCGGCGAACGGATGTCCCTGCGGCAGGGGCGCATCGGCGAGCCACGCCTGCAGCTCGACGATCTGCTGCGGAAAGCCATCCGCATCGCCGCCGGCCGGATTGAGTGCGTAGGCCGTGAGCCGGTCGGACCCGGGGGCGCGCCCCACGCCGAGGTCGATGCGGCCGGGCGCGATCGCCTCGAGCACCCGGAACTGCTCGGCGACCTTCAAGGCGGCATAGTGCGGCAGCATCACGCCGGCGCTGCCGATCCGGATGTGACGCGTAGTGGCGCCGATCGCGGCCATCAGCACCTCCGGCGCGGTTCCAACGATGCTGCCGCTGTTGTGATGCTCCGACACCCAGAAGCGGTGGTAGCCGAGCGCATCGCAGCGCTGTGCCAGCTCGATCGTCTCGCGAATCGCCGCGTCCTCCGCGCGTCCCTCCGCGGCGGTCGACTGATCCAGCACCGAGAGCTTCATGCGAAACTCCCGACGTCGCCGGCCGCGGCGCGAACGCACCACGCCGGGCGCCGCGGCCCACCGTACAACGGGCGGGTCGAGGGTCGTCCGAGCTTGCGTTCGGCGGGCTTGCGCGGTACAAGCGGCGTTCTTTGCGACGAGGGTGCTCCGACGTGCGCGACAATCCGGTCAAGCAGCGCCTGGCGGCCGGCGGCCAAGCGTTCGGCGCGATGGTATTCGAGCTGATCGTGCCAGCCCTGCCGCAGCTTTGCGCCAACGCTGGCGCCGACTTCATTCTCTACGACATGGAGCACACCGGGCTCTCCTTCGAGACGCTCAAGCAGCAATTCGCACTTTGCCGAGGGCTCGCGCCGGTACCGATGGTGCGCGTGCCGCGCGGCGACTATCATTTTGTCGCCCGCGCGCTCGATGTGGGCGCGCTGGGTGTCATGGTGCCGATGGTCGGCAGCGCCGAGGAGGCGCGCGAGATCGTCGCCTGCACGCGGTACCCGCCGCTGGGCAGGCGCGGCGCGGCGTTCGGCTTCGCGCACGACGACTACCAGGGCGGCGACGTGGTCGCGAAGATGGCTGCCATTCATGCGCGGACGCTGGTCATCGCGCAGATCGAGACCGATGCGGGGCTCGAGGCGGTCGAGTCCATCGCCGCGGTGCCGGGCATCGACGTGCTGTGGATCGGGCAATTCGACCTCACCAATTTCATGGGCATCGCGGGCCAATTCTCGCATCCTGCGTTCAAGGCCGCGCTCGGGCGCGTGCGAGCCGCCTGCGCCGCCCATGGCAAGACGCCTGCGCTGCTCGCCCCGGACGAGCACTGGGCGCGCGACTATCCGGGCAAAGGATTCCGCATGATGGCGTACGGCATCGACCAGCTTCTCCTGCAGGGAGCGCTCGCCGCAGGGCTCGGCGCGTTGCGCGCCGCGAGCGCGGTTGCGACCACGGGTGCGTCGCCGGAGACCCGCCCATGAGCGCGGCGTGGCGCGTCGGCCTGACCCGCGACATCCTCGACAGCCGCGGCGAGCCTGCCTTCGGCAAGCGCGCGCTCGAGATCCTCGACGCCGCGCCGGGGATCGAGTGGGAATACCTGCCCGAGGTCGTCCCGGCGGTCGACGCCGATATCGCATCGCGCTACGACGCGCTGTACGTTAACGCGGCGCGGGTACCCGGCGGCGCGGTCGAACGGACCGACTGTCGCCTCAAGGTCGTCGCTCGCCACGGTGTCGGCTACGACAGCGTCGACATCCCCGCGATGACCGCCGCCGGCATCCTGGTCACGCACACGCCGAGCGCCATGCCGCGTCCGGTGGCCACCACTGCCTTGACGTTCGTGCTCGCGCTCGCCGGACGGCTGATGCAAAAGGACCGGCTCACCCGCACGGGCCGCTGGCACGAGCGCATGGATTGCATGGGGCTCGGGCTCACGGGACGCACGCTCGGCGTGGTCGGCGCCGGTCGCATCGGGCAGGAGCTGCTCCGCATGGCAACGGTGTTCGACCTGCGGCTCGTCGCGGCCGACCCGCAGGTCGACGAGGTGACGCTCGGCTACCTGCGCACCGAAAAGCTCGGCCTGCCGGCGTTGCTCGCCGCGTCGGACTTCGTGGTCGTGACGTGCCTGCTGAACGCCGCCACGCGCCACCTGATCGGCGCGACCGAGCTCGCGCAGATGCGCCGCGATGCCTATCTGATCAACGTCGCGCGAGGACCGGTGGTGGACGAGACGGCGCTGATCGAGGCGCTGCGCGCGGGCACCATCGCCGGCGCCGCGCTGGACGTGTTCGAGCAGGAGCCCGTCGACCCGGCCAATCCGCTGCTGGCCATGGACAACGTGATCGTGACGCCGCATTCGCTGTGCTGGACCGACGAGTGCTTCCACAACATGGCCGCCACGGGCCTGCGCAGCATCGTCGACGCGCAGGCGGGCCGGCGGCCCGTGTTCGTCGTCAACCCCGAGGTCTATCGACACGCACGGCTGCGCGAGGCTATGCTAACGACATGACACGCCCGGGGCGCCCTGTCCGGCCGGGCTCGAATCATTCGCCATGAAGCCCCGCACCCTCGTCGCCCATCAACGCTACTACGGTCTCGAGCCCGTCCGGCTGCGCGAGGCCGCGGGCCGCGTGCTATCCCGCATCGTCGGCCTCCCGGCCGGTCGGGCGCACGTTCGCGGCGAGCATCTGCGCCAGGACTTCGCCGTTAACACCGTCGACGGCACCGCGCTGCTCACCCAGCTCGTCGACGGCGGGCTGCTGCGACCGCACGCCGGCCAACCGGACGACTACGAGCTGACGGACCAGTTCCGCGCGATCGCCGCCGCCCGGGTGGTCGCCCCGCTGCCGCGCGAGAAGGCCCGGCAGCTGCTGGCGCGGGCGAGCGTGCTAGCGCGCGAGATCAACGCCGACTGGCATCGCAATCCGCTCGAGATCGAGGCGCTGGCCGTCTCGGGCAGCTACATGAGCCGCGACCGGCAACTCGCCGACCTCGTCATCGGCGTCGTCGTGCGCACGCGCAGTGCGGTGCGGCGCCCGCGGTGGGGCCGCATGACGCACAAGCAGGCAGGCGCGCAGGCCATCCGCGACGCGCTGGCGGCACTCAGTTCCTTCGTGGCGGTCCACTTCGTGACCGAGCAGGCGGCGCTTCCCCGGCCATTCGCCGTCGTGTTTCGCGACGACGACGGCGAGTGATCGCCCGGTCGCGGGAGCCAAGCCGCACCGCACGGCGGCCAACTATCGCAATCGGTACCCCTTCCAGCTACCGGGCACCGCCACGACCCGAATCGATGATCGAACCGAGTCTCGCTACGCGCGCTCGCCGAGCGGCGTGCACCGTGGCCGCGCTGGCCAGCCTGATGGCCGCGGGGGTCAGCGGCGCCGCCAACGACGACGGTGCGCGCCTGCGCAATCTCGAGCGCGACCTCAACCGCGCGGTCGCCACGCGCGACGCGCGACGCGTCGGGGAGCTGCTTGCCGACGACTGGGTGCTCGTCACCGGCGACGGCAAAGTCAAAACGAAGGCGGAGCGTCTCGCCGAGATCGCCGGTCCGGACCTCGAGTACCTGGACAGCGAGACGCGCGATGCGCTGGTGCGGGTCTGGGGCGACACGGCCGTCATCACCGGCACGCTGCATCAGCGCTACAAGCTGCGCGGTTTTCAGCAGGCCGTCACGCTTCGCTATACCGACACCTGGACCCGGACCGGCGACAGCTGGCGCCAGGTCTCGGGCCACGCGTCGCGGTTGCCGGACTGAGCCGGGGAAATTTCCCGTTGGTGTACGCCGCGGAGCCCGCCTTGCGCGGCTCAGCTCTTCCGTCAAAGAAACCCGTTGGAAGCGACATGCGCCCACTCGAGCGTGAGCGTGTTGACCGCCTTGCTGCTGCCGTCCACGGCCGCACGGAAGGCCGGCACGGTGAGGCGGAACCCGCCGCTGGCGGTGGCTTCCACGTCGAGCACCAGCGTGAGCTTGAGCCCTGCCAGCCGCACGCACGGCTCGCGCGTTTGCGAGCGCATGAAGCCGTCGATGGCGGCGTTGAGCGCCCGCGCCACCGGGCGGGCCGACAACGTCGCGTGCTCGAGCTCCACCACCGGCGTGCTGCCGTCCACCTCGAGCTTGAGCGTCAACGTGCGCGCCGCGCGGCGCTCCACGTCGCCGGCGAACAGCGGCTCGATCAGGCCGGCGCCCAGCGGTACGGCGACCAGCTTGACGTCGCCGCTCGCACCCACCTGCGCCACGCGCTCGAGCATCAGCGTGACGGCGCCCTGGCGCAGGTCGACCTCGCGCGGCGCGCCACCGCTACCGCACGCGGGCGAGCTGCTGCGCAGCCGCCAATGGACTTCGGCGAGCTCGTCCTTGAGGTCGTTGACGAGCTCGTCGACCGGCTTGCCGGCTATCGGACCATCGCGCAGCGGAGTGATCGAACAGCCGCCAAGCGCAATCGCCATAGAAAGCATCGCGAACGAGCGAGTCAAAGTCTTGGCGGCGACACACGCGGAGGTGTCAGACATCGGCGGCCTTTCCATGGGATATCAACATGTTTACATTGTCAATCCGTAGTATCGACACGTCTACGTCATCGGAACGACTGACCCGTCGCAATACGCGTCCCATTTCTCGCGCGTGCAACGGCCGGCCTGATGCAAATCGTCGCCGTCGGTGCGGTCGATCACTCCGATTACCGACCCACGACTTGTGACATCTCGGTAGGTGCGCACGCCGCCAGTTATCCCAGGCTATCCTTGACCTGCTTGCTCGCGCGCACACGCCCGGATCTCCGCGACCAGCGTGCGCAGGTTCGCATCGGCGATCGGCTCGTTGATCGTGAGCGCGCGGCATTGCGTGCCGTCCTCGATCTCGACCGTGTAGGCGCGCGCGTCGGCGCTCCCCGCGGCGGCCCGCTCCGTCTGCGCGCTGAAAAACCTCGCCGCCGCGATCAGCGTGCGCAGGTGCGCCACGCGCTCCGGCGGCAGGCGGTCCGACTCGACGGTGACGGGCTGCCGCAAGCCGGGAAAGCTCGCGAGTCCGCCGTCGACCGACAGCGCGATGCGCATGCCCTTCATTTGACGAGCACGCCCACTTCGGACCACGCGGCGGCGACGGCGGCGCGCGCGGCCGCGCCGAAGTGGCGATCGGCGTTTTGGGTCGTGTAACGGGCGAACTGCGCGAACGTCGCCGTGCGGCGCAGTCGCTTGTCGCGCAGCGTTTCGTACCAGATCCGCCCGGCGGTCTCCCACGCGTGACCGCCGAAATGTGCGGCCGCGAGATAGAAAGCGCGATTGGGAATCCCCGAGTTGATGTGCACGCCGCCGTTGTCCGCCGTGGTGCGCACGTAGTCGTGCATCGACGCCGGCTGCTCGTCGCGGCCCAGCACGGGGTCGTCGAACGCGGTGCCCGGCGCCTTCATCGAGCGCAGCGCGACGCCGTGCACGCGCGCGGTGAAGAGCCCGGCGCCGATCAGCCAGTCGGCCTGCGCGGCGGTCTGCTTGAGCGCGTATTGCTTGACGAGCGAGCCGAACACGTCGGAGATCGACTCGTTCAGCGCACCCGGCTGGCCCACGTACACCAGCCCCGCCTCGTCGCCGGTCACGCCGTGCGTGAGCTCGTGGCCGATCACGTCCACGGCGACCGTGAAGCGGTTGAACAGGTCCCCGTCGCCATCGCCGAAGACCATCTGCTGGCCGTTCCAGAACGCGTTGTCGTAGCGCTGCCCGTAGTGGACCGTGGCGTCGAGCGGGAGGCCTT
>JBBSEG010000028.1:0-56234 GCA_038239945.1 Burkholderiales bacterium | reverse complement strand
TGGCGCAGACGCCCCCGGCACCCGCCGCCGACGCCGCGGCGGCGCCCGCGGCGCCCACGCCCGACTTCGTGTTCACGGGCAACCTGGGCATCTTCAGCCAGTACATCTTCCGCGGCCTCACGCAGACCAACCGCAAGCCGGCCGTCCAGGGCGGCTTCGACGTCGCGCACAAGAGTGGCGCGTACGTCGGCACCTGGCTGTCGAACATCAGCTGGTATTCCGACACCGCCGGCCTGCAGGACTCCTCGGTCAGCCTCGAGTGGGACCTGTACGGCGGCTACAAGTGGGACCTCGGCAACGACTTCGGCCTCGACGTGGGCGGCCTCTACTACTACTACCCGGGCACCTACCAGGACGGCGCGACCAAGGCCAACACGCTGGAGGCCTACGTCGCCGGCAGCTGGAAGTGGGCGCAGCTCAAGTACAGCCGCGTGGTCGGCAACAAGACCTTCGGCTTTCCCGACTCGCGCGGCAGCGACTACGTCGAGGGCAATATCAACTACGACGTGGTCGACAAGGTCAACGACATGGTCGGCAAGGTCACCCTCATCGGGCACGTCGGCCGGCAGCGCTTCAAGAACTACAGCGACTTCGACTACACCGACTGGAAGGTCGGCGTGTCGACCGACCTGTCCGGCTACACCGTCGGGGTCGCCTTCACCGGGACCAACGCCCAGGGCGATCTCTACACGAATCGCTTCGGCCGCGACATCTCCGACCACCAATTCGTCGCCTTCTTGCAAAAGACGTTCTGACGCCGTTGCATGGCGCCACGCGGCGATCGCGTAACACCGGCTTAGGCGCACCCTCCCCAACCATTCAGCCCAGACTGCGACGACGCCATGGCAATGCCCGACCAAGCGGTGCTGGACTGCCCGGCACGGACCAAGAAGGCCGCTTTCGCAATCGCGGTCGACGTGCTGCATGACGCGTTCGGCGTCGATGTCGACGCGTGTTCGCGCGCGCTTTGGCGCCGCGAACACGCGGCCTCCACGGCCGTAGGCGAGGGCATGGCGGTGCCGCACGCCCGTGTCCCGTTCATCGCGGTACCGCGCATGGTCTACCTGCGCCTGCTGTCCGCGATCGAGTTCGGCGCCGCGGATGGCAAGCCGGTCTCGCAGGTGCTGTTCGTGCTGGTTCCGGCCGCCGGAGCGCCGGAGGACCATCTGGCGTTGCTGGCGCACGTCGCGCGGGTATTCTCGGACGGACGCTCGCGCGATCGGCTGCGCGCCGCGACGGACCTCGACGAATTGCGCCGCGTATTCGCGGCCGCGGCCTGACCGGCCGGTCGCCATCGCACCGGCCCGCGCGCGCCTCAGCGCGGCGGGACGAGCGACCCTACGCCCTCAGCGCTTCCCGTCAGGATGACGTCGGCGCCGCGCCGCGCGAACAGGCCAACGGTGACCACGCCGGCGATCTGGTTGAGCGCCGTCTCCAGCGCCACCGGATCGCCGATGCGCAGGCCGCCTACGTCGAGGAGGAGATTGCCGTTGTCGGTGACGAAGCCCGTCCGCCACGCCGGCCGGCCGCCGAGCCGCTGCAGCTCGCGCGCGACGTAGCTGCGCGCCATCGGGATCACCTCGACCGGGAGGGGATAGGCACCGAGCACGTCCACGCGCTTGGACGCGTCGACGATGCAGATGAACTTGCGCGCGACCGCCGCGACGATCTTCTCGCGCGTGAGCGCGCCGCCGCCGCCCTTGATCATCGCGCCCCGCGGATCGACCTCGTCGGCGCCGTCGATGTAGACGGGCAGGTCGTCGACATCGTTCAGCGCCTCGACCCGGATGCCGTGCGCCGCGAGGCGCTGCGCGGTCTTCTCGGAGCTCGCGACGGCGCCCTTGATCCGGTGGCGGCGGGTCGCGAGTGCGTCGATGAATTGGTCGGCGGTCGTGCCGGATCCCACGCCGATCCAGGCGTCGTCGACGACGAACTGCAGCGCCGCCTGCGCGACCGCGCGCTTCTGCTCGTCCTGGTTCACGCGGTCACCCGTCGCGCGGGGCCGACGGACGAGCGCGGCGCCGGACGTCCTGCGCGCATCGCGGCCCCGGCCGCGAGGCCTAGGGCTTGCGGCGCGGGGGCGGCAGGTCCGTGCACACACCCTCGTACATCTCCGCCGCGAGCCCCACCGATTCGGACAGCGTCGGGTGCGGATGGATCGTGCGTCCGATGTCGACGGCGTCGGCGCCCATCTCGATCGCGAGGGCGATCTCGGCGATGAGGTCGCCGGCATGCGTGCCGACGATGCCGCCGCCCACGATGCGATGCGTCTCTGCGTCGAACAGCAGCTTGGTGAAGCCCTCGTCGCGGCCATTGGCGATCGCACGGCCCAACGCTGCCCAGGGAAACAATCCCTTCCCAACCGCGATGCCGCGCGCCTTCGCCTCGTCCTCGGTCAGCCCCACCCACGCGACCTCGGGGTCCGTATACGCGACCGACGGGATGACGCGCGCGTCGAAGAAGGACTTCCGGCCCGCTGCAACTTCGGCCGCGACGTGACCTTCGTGCACGGCCTTGTGGGCCAGCATCGGCTGGCCGACGACGTCGCCGATCGCATGGATGTGCGGCACGTTCGTGCGCATCTGCGCGTCCACCTCGATGTAGCCGCGCTCGGTCACGCGCACGCCCGCCGCCTCGGCGCCGATGCGCGCGCCGTTCGGGCGCCGCCCCACCGACACCAGGACGAGGTCATAGACCTGCGGCTCCGGCGGCGCCTGCTCGCCTTCGAACGTCACGCGAATGCCCTCGGGCGTCGCGGTGGCGCCGACCGTCTTCGTCTTCAGCATCGTGCGGTCGAAGCGGCCCTTGTTCATCCGCTCCCATACCTTGACCAGGTCACGGTCGGCGCCCTGCATCAGGCCATCGAGCATCTCGACCACGTCGAGGCGGGCGCCGAGCGACGAGTACACCGTGCCCATTTCCAGGCCGATGATGCCCCCGCCCACCACCAGCATCTTCTTCGGCAGCGTCGCGAGATTGAGCGCGCCGGTCGAATCGACCACGCGCGGATCCTCCGGCATGAACGGCAGCGCGACCGGCTGCGACCCCGCCGCGATAATGGCGTGGGCGAACTTCACCACGCGCTTCCCGCCCGCGAGCGCCTGCCCTTCGCCGCTGGTCGACGCCACCTCGAGGTGATGCGGATCGAGGAAGCGGCCGACGCCGCGCACGACGTCGACCTTACGCGCCTTCGCCATGCCGGCGAGGCCGCCGGTGAGCTTGCCGACGACCTTGTCCTTCCAGGCGCGCAGCTTGGCGACGTCGAACTGCGGCGCGCCGAACGTGACGCCGTGCGCGGCGAGCGCCTGCGCCTCGTCGGTCACCGCCGCGATGTGCAGGAGCGCCTTGGACGGGATGCAGCCGACGTTGAGGCAGACCCCGCCGAGCGTGGCATAGCGCTCGACGATGACCGTGCGCAGGCCGAGGTCGGCGGCGCGGAACGCGGCGCTGTAGCCCCCGGGGCCGGCGCCCAGGACGACCAGGTCGCATTCGACGTCCGCTTGGCGGGTGTAGGTGGCCGCGTCGGGACCGCTGGGCGTGGCGGGCGTGCTGGCCGAAGCAGGCGAAGCCTCGGCAGCCGGGGGCTGCGCAGCTGCGGCGGCCGGTCGATGCGACGCAGGCTCGGCGTGCGCCGGCGCGCTCGCGGCGGGCGGCGAGGAAGCCAACGTGGCGGCGCTACCCACCGGCGCAGCTGCGACGGCGGCCCCGCCCGGGTCGAGCGTGAGGATGGCGGCGCCTTCGCCGACGCGATCGCCGACCTTGATCCTGACCTCGACCACCGTGCCCGCGGCAGGCGAGGGCACGTCCATCGTCGCCTTGTCCGATTCGAGCGTGACGAGCGAGTCCTCCGCCGCGACGGTATCGCCCGCCTTCACGAACACCTCGATGACCGGAACGTCCTTGAAGTCGCCGATATCGGGGACCTTGACCTCGATCGTGCTCATGCCGGAGGCCTCGCCGTGGAGGGTCTACAGGAGCGCGCGCCGCAGGTCGGCGAGGAGCGCAGCGAAATAGGCCGTGAAGCGCGCGCCCTGCGCGCCGTCGATCACGCGATGGTCGTACGACAGCGACATCGGCAGCATGAGCCGCGGCGCGAAGGCCTTGCCGTCCCACACCGGCTTGTGCGCGGTGCGCGACACGCCGAGGATCGCCACTTCGGGTGCGTTGATGATCGGCGTGAACGCCGTGCCACCGATCCCGCCGAGCGAGGAGATCGAGAAGCAGCCGCCCTGCATATCGGCCGGCCCGAGCTTGCCGTCGCGCGCCTTTGCGGAGAGCTCGCCCATCTCCTTCGCGATCTGCAGCACGCCCTTCTGGTCGGCGTTGCGGATCACCGGCACGACCAGGCCATTCGGCGTGTCGGCGGCGAAGCCGATGTTGAAGTATTTCTTGTAGACGAGGTTGTCGCCGTCGAGCGAGCTGTTGAAGTCGGGGAAGCGCCGCAGCGCGGCGACGCTCGCGCGAATCAGGAACGCGAGCATCGTCACCTTGACGCCCGCCTTCTCGTTCTCCTTGTTCAGCGTGACGCGCAGCGCCTCGAGGTCGGTGACGTCGGCCTCGTCGAACTGGGTCACGTGCGGGATCATCACCCAGTTGCGGGCCAGGTTCGCGCCAGAGATCTTCTTGATGCGCGCGAGCGGCTTTGCTTCCACCGTGCCGTACTTGGCGAAGTCGACCTTGGGCCAGGGAAGGAGTTTGAGCTCGCCGGCGCCCGACGCTGCGGCGGCGGGCGCCGGCGCGGGGGCCGCGAGCGAGCGCTTGACGAACTGCTGCACGTCCTCCTGCAGGATGCGCGCCTTCGGCCCGGAGCCGCTGACGCGCGCGAGGTCGACGCCCAGCTCGCGCGCGAACTTGCGCACCGACGGGGAGGCATGCGCCCCGCGGAACCCCTCGGCGTCGACGGGGGCGGGCGCGGCGTCGCTGGCGGCGTCGTTGCGCTGCGGGGTCGCGGGCGCCGGCACGGCGGGCCCGGGTGCCGGTTCCGCGGCGCTGCGCGGTTCCGCGCGCTCGATACTGCCGGGCGGAGGCGGCGGGCTCGCGCGGCTCGCGGGCTCGGGGCCCGTCGCCACGGTCTTGAGCGACAGGATCACGGTGCCTTCGCTCACCCGGTCGCCGACGCCGATGCGCACGCCCTCGACCACGCCGGCGAGGGGCGCCGGCACGTCCATGGTCGCCTTGTCCGACTCGAGCGTCACGAGCGCATCGTCCGGCTTGACGATGTCGCCGGGCTTCACGAACACCTCGATCACCGGCACATCGGTGAAGTCGCCGATGTCGGGCACCCGCACCTCGATCGTGGCACCGGCGGGAGGGGTGGCGTTGCCCCCTTCGCCGGGCATATCGCCGCGACCCTTCTCGCCGCGCGGTGCAGGGGTCTCGACCGCGGAGGAGGCCAGCGCGGCGGCCGGTGCGCTCGATCGGGTCGCGGCCGGCGCGCTCGATCGGGCCGCGGCCGGTACGACGGCGGTGGACGCGGGGGGCGCGGCTGCCGTGGCGGCCGGAGTGCCGCCGTCGTCGAGCACCAGCAGCAGCGAGCCCTCGCCGACGCGATCGCCAACCTTGACCTTGAGCTCGGCGACGCGACCCGCCGCCGGCGCCGGGACATCCATCGCCGCCTTGTCGGATTCGAGCGTGACGAGCGAATCGTCGATCGCCACCGTGTCGCCCGGCTTGACGAACACTTCGATGACGGGGACGTCCTGGAAGTCGCCGATGTCCGGGACCTTGACTTCGATCGTGCTCATGGCGCGTTCGTTTCCAGTGATCGGAATGCGGCCGGGGCTAGACGGTCCACGGGGCGGGCTTGGCGGCATCGAGGCCGTATTTCGCGAGCGCCTCCGCGGCCTTCGCCGCCGGCAGCATGCCGTCGTCGGCGAGGGCTTTCAGCGCGGCGACCGTGATCCAGCGCCGGTCGACCTCGAAGAAATGCCGGAGCTTCTCGCGCGTATCCGACCGGCCGTAGCCATCGGTGCCGAGCACCACGTAGCGATGCGCGACGAGCTTGCGGATCTGCTCGGCGTACGCGCGAATGTAGTCGGTCGCGACCACGACCGGCCCGGGCGCGTCGCCGAGGCAGCGCGCCACGTGCGAAACGCGCGGCGGCTCCCCGGGGTTCAGCATGTTCCAGCGCTCGACCGCGTTGCCGTCGCGCGCGAGCTCGGTGAACGAGGGGCAGCTCCACAGGTCGCTGTCGACGTTCCAGTCGGCGCGGAGCAGCTCGGCGGCAGCCATCACTTCGCGGAAGATGACGCCGCAGCCGAGGAGCTGCACGCGCGGGGCCGGCTTGCCCTTGGCCGCCGGCGCGGCACCGGCGCGAAACCGATACATGCCCTTCAGGATGTCCGGCGCGGCGCCCTCGGGCATCGCCGGGTGCACGTAGTTCTCGTTCATCACCGTGATGTAGTAATAGACGTCCTCCTGCTCGGCGTACATGCGCCGCAGGCCTTCCTGGACGATCACCGCCACCTCGTAGCTCCACGTCGGGTCGTACGAGATGCAGTTCGGAATGGTGGCGGAGAGCACGTGCGAATGCCCGTCCTCGTGCTGCAGGCCCTCGCCGTTGAGCGTGGTGCGGCCCGCGGTGCCGCCCAGCAGGAAGCCGCGCGAGCGCATGTCGCCGGCGGCCCACGCGAGGTCGCCGATGCGCTGGAAGCCGAACATCGAGTAGAAGATGTAGAACGGGATCATCGGCACGCCGTGCGTCGAGTAGCTCGTCGCCGCGGCGATCCAGTCGGACATCGCGCCCGCCTCGTTGATGCCCTCCTGCAGGATCTGCCCGTCCTTGGTCTCCTTGTAGAACATCAGCTGGTCCTTGTCCTGGGGCGTGTAGAGCTGCCCCAGCTGGTTCCAGATGCCGAGCTGGCGGAACATGCCCTCCATGCCGAAGGTGCGCGACTCGTCGGGCACGATCGGCACGATGCGCCGGCCGATGTTCTTGTCGCGCACCAGGAGCTGCAGCACCTGCACGAACGCCATCGTGGTCGAGATCTCGCGGTCGTCCGTGCTCTTCAGGAAGCGCTCGAACGTAGCCAGCGGCGGGATGACCAGCGGCTCGGCCTTGATCCGGCGCTGGGGCAGGTACCCGCCCAGGTCCATCCGCCGCGCCCGCATGTAATCGAGCTCGGCCGAGCCTTCCGGGAACGTGGCGTAGGGAAGTTCGTCGAGCTGCTCGTCGGGCACCGGGATCTGGAAACGGTCGCGGAAGCGGCGGATGGCGTCGGTGTCCATCTTCTTCTGCTGGTGCGTGATGTTCTGCGCCTCGCCGGCCAAGCCCATGCCGTAGCCCTTGATCGTCTTGGCGAGGATGACCGTCGGCTGGCCCTGGTGATTCGCGGCGGCGGTGTACGCCGCGTACACCTTGTGAGGATCGTGCCCGCCGCGATTGAGCGCCCAGATGTCCTCGTCGGTCCAGTCCGCGACCAGCTCACGCAGCTCCGGCGTGTTGAAGAAATACTCGCGCACGTACTTGCCGTCCTTCGACTTGAACGTCTGGTACTCGCCGTCGACGACCTCCATCATCCGGCGCATCAGGATGCCCTTCTTGTCGCGCGCGAGCAGCGCGTCCCATTTCGAGCCCCACACGAGCTTGATGACGTTCCAGCCCGCGCCGCGGAAATCGCTCTCGAGCTCCTGGATGATCTTGCCGTTGCCCCGCACGGGTCCGTCGAGGCGCTGCAGGTTGCAGTTGATGACGAAGATCAGGTTGTCGAGCGACTCGCGCGACGCCATGCCGATGGCGCCCATCGACTCCGGCTCGTCCATCTCGCCGTCGCCGCAGAAGCACCACACCTTGCGGCCCTCGGTCTTGGCGAAGCCGCGGTCCTGCAGGTACTTCATGAACCGCGCCTGGTAGATCGCCATCAGCGGGCCGAGGCCCATCGACACGGTGGGAAACTGCCAGAAGGTCGGCATCAGCCAGGGGTGCGGGTACGACGAGATGCCCTTGCCGTCGACTTCCTGGCGGAAATTGTCCATCTGCTCCTGCGTGAGGCGTCCGAGCATGAACGCGCGCGCGTAGACGCCCGGATTGGCATGGCCCTGCACGAAGATCAGGTCGCCGCCGTGCCCCTCGGAGGGCGCGTGCCAGAAGTGGTTGAAGCCGACGTCGTAGAGCGTGGCCGACGACGCGAAGCTCGCGATGTGACCGCCGACGTTGGTGTGGCGGTTCGCCCGCACCACCATGGCCATCGCGTTCCAGCGCGTATACGAGCGGATCTTGTGCTCGATATTCTGGTCCCCGGGGATGGGCACCTGCTGGCCGACCGGGATCGTGTTGATGTACGCGGTGCTCGCCGAGAACGGCAGGTAGGCGCCGGAGCGGCGCGCCTTCTCGATCAGCCGCTCGATGAGGAAGTGGGCGCGGTCGGGGCCTTCAGCGGCCAGCACCCCTTCGAGTGCTGCGAGCCATTCGCCGGTTTCCTGCGGGTCGAGGTCGGGGATCCTGTCCATGCGTGCTCCGGGGGGTCGTGCGCGAGCGGGCGATTGTAGGCGCCGGCCTGCGTGCTGTATTGCTGCGGTGCGGGGCCGCGTGGCCCCGGCCGCTCTCGTTCCGGCCCTATCTTAGCTGCCCCGGCGCACTGCGCCGAGCATCCACAGCGCGGTGCCGGCGCTGAGCGCGCCCATCATCAGGAAGCTGAACCGGAAGCTGCCGGTGAGCGAGGCGACTAGCGCGAACAGCGGCGGCCCGGCGACCACGCCGGAGAACGTCACGAAGCCTGCGGCGCCCGTTACCGGGCCCGCCGCGCCCGCCGGCGCCTGGCGCGCCACCTCGGCGAGCTGCACGCCGTTCCAGCCGATCGCGGTGGCACCGAACCCGGCGCCCACCAGCAGGCAGGCTGCGGTCGGCCACCACGGCTGCGCCAGCGCCAGGGCGACGCTCCCGGCGCCGGCGAGGATGCCCACGAGCGCGAGCGTGCGGCGCGGCGAGAGCCAGCGGTCGGCAACGGTGCCCCAGACCAGGCGGCCGACCACGCCGCCGACCGTCGCCGCGCTGAGCGCGAGGCCTGCAGCCACGAGGGGATAGCCGAGCACCTCGGTCAGGAATACGACGAGGAAGCTGGTGAGGCACACCTGGGTCGCGGCGTAGGCGAGGCCGACGAGGGCGAGTTGCCGCACCTCGCGCTGCCTCAGGTGGACGAGCGGCGCGAGCACCCCGGTGAGCGTCACGCGGCGGCTGCCGTCGCGGGTGGCGTCGAGCCGCGCGCGGATCGGCTGCGCCAGCGCGACGATCGCAATGCCACCGAGCGCGATCGCACCCAGCGCCGCGCGCCATCCGGCAGCGTGGGCGAGCGACGGCAGGATCGCGCCCGCCAGTGCCGCGCCCGCAGGGACGCCCGTCTGCTTGATCGAGAACGTGAGGGCCATCCGGTGTGGCGGCGTGGTGCGTGCGAGAAGCTCGGAGGAGGCCGGCGTGATGGGGCCGTACCCCAGGCCGATGACGAGCGCGGCGAGCGCCAGCCCGAGCGGCGCGCCGGGCGGGGTGAGCGCCATGGCGCCGACTCCCACGGCGCAGATACCGACGCACGCCTGTGACGTGCGGATGGCGCCGTAGCGCTCGATAAAGCCGCCCGATGCGAGGCTCGCGGTCATCGCGCCGGCATAGACCAAGCCCACGAAAGCGCCGATCCAACGCGGCGCCACGCCGAACTCCGCGGCGATCGCGGGGGCCAGCACCGCCGCGCAGGTGCCGGCGATGGACGTGAACATCTGGATCGCCAGCGTCGCGCCAAGGGTGATGGCGGCAAGGCGCGGCGGCGTCATCGCTTGCAACGCCTCATGGCACGTCCGCGCGGACGGCCAGCACGCGCGTGGGGGTCACGATGGTGTCGACCACCAGGTCGTGCCGGGCGGCGGGCACGACGTCGACCACCTGCACGTCGAAGGCGCCCGCGATACGCGGCACGGCTTCGCGCAGGAGCGGCAGCAGCCGGTCGTAATAGCCTCCGCCGTAGCCGAGACGCCGGCCGCGCGCGTCGAACGCCACGCCGGGCACGATCGCGAGATCGACGTCGTCAGGGGCGACGCGCGGCACGGCGGCGCGCGGCTCGGGGATGCCGCGATAGCCCGGCGAGACGTCGGCGTCGAGCGAAAGAATCGCGTGGAGCGACAGCACGCGGGCGGTGGCGTCGACGCGCGGCACGACGACCCGTTTGCCGGCCGCGAGCGCCGCCGCCGCGAGCGCGCGGGTGTCCCATTCGCTGCGAAACGGCAGTGTGAGCAGGAGGCTGCGGGCCGCGCCGTAGGCGGGCAACGCCATGATGCGGGCGGCGATGGCCTGCGATGCGGCGTCCCGCGCGGCGGCCGGCAGGGCGTCGCGCAGCAGGACGACCGCCATGCGCATCGCACGCTTCGCCTCGCGCAGCGCGGGACCGTTGAGCGCGGCCGACGACGCCATACGCCGATGGTAGCGCATCGCCGCGACCCTATAATGGGGACTCACCGTTCTCGACCGCTGCCATGAACCACGCTCACCAGTTCTACCGTGCCCGGCGCGAGGCGCTGCTGCGCTCGATGCGCGACCATGCGGGCGGCGGAGTCGCGCTGATTCCCACCGCGCCGGAGGTCGCGCGCAATCGCGACTCGCTCTACCCGTACCGCCACGACAGCTATTTCTATTACCTGTCCGGCTTTCCCGAGCCCGACGCGGTAATCGCGCTCACCGCGGGCCCCGACGGCGACCGGCACCTGCTCTTCTGCCGCGAGAAGAACGCGGAGCGCGAGATCTGGGACGGCTTTCGCTACGGGCCCGAAGCGGCGCGCGAGGTCTTCGGCTTCGACGAGGCGCTGCCGATGGAGGACCTGAAGAACCGCCTGCCGGATCTTGCCGCCGACCGGCCGGCCATGTTCACGCCGCTCGGCCTGTTCGCCGAATGGGATCGAAAGGTCACCGACCTGCTCAACGAGGTGCGCGGCCGCGCCCGGATGGGCGTCGCGGCGCCCGACGCGATCGTCGACGTGCGGGGCGCGCTCGACACGATGCGCCTGGTCAAGGATGCCGAGGAGTTGCGGCTGATGCGCCGTGCGGCGGCGATCTCCGCCGCGGCGCACCGGCGCGCAATGGCGAGCGCGCGCCCGGGCCAGCACGAGTACGAGGTCGAGGCCGAGCTCGTACACGAGTTCTTGCGCCACGGCGCGCAGGCGGTCGCGTATGCGTCGATCGTCGCCTCGGGGCCGAACGCATGCGTGCTGCACTACCGCGACAACAACCGCGCGATGCAGGACGGCGACCTGCTGCTGATCGACGCGGGCTGCGAGTTCCAGGGCTACGCATCGGACATCACGCGCACCTTTCCGGTCAACGGCCGCTTCACCGGGCCGCAGAAGGCCGTGTACGAGCTTGTGCTCGCCGCGCAGCTCGCGTGCCTCGAGACGGTGCGCCCCGGTGCGGAGTTCCACGACTATCACAAGGCCGCCGAGCGCGTCCTGGCGCAGGGCTTCATCGACCTCGGCTTGTGCAGCGGGTCGCTCGACGCCGTGCTCGAGAGCGGCGCCTACAAGCAGTTCTACATGCACCGGGCCGGCCATTGGCTCGGCATGGACGTGCACGACGCGGGGCTCTACCAGGTGAAGGGCGCTTCGCAGCGGCTTGTGCCGGGCATGGTGCTCACGGTCGAGCCCGGGGCGTACATCCGTCCCGCGGACAACGTCCCCGAGCCGTTCTGGAACATCGGCGTGCGCATCGAGGACGATGTCCTGGTGACGGCCGACGGGGTCGAGAATCTCACCGCAGCGGCGCCCAAGTCCGTGGCGGACGTCGAGGCGGCCTGCCGGCGCTGAGCGCGCGCCGGCTGCGCCGTCCGTCGACCGCTCGACGCGCAAGGTTCGCGAGGGCGCGCGGTGCATGACGTCGTCGTCGTGGGTGCGGGGCCGGTCGGGGCGACCTTCGCGCTGTCGCTGGCCGATGCCGGCCTCGACGTGCTGGCGCTCGACGCGCGCCCGGCTGGCGCCACGCTTCGCACCGATCGCTCGCTCGCGCTGTCGCACGGCGCGCGGCTGATCTTAGAGCGCCTCGGGGTCTGGGCGCGAATCGCGGCCGCGCCCGGAGCCGTCACGCCGATCGTGCAGATCGACATCTCGCAGGCCGGCGGTTTCGGCAGCATGCGCCTCGACGCGCGGGAGCAGGGCCTGCCGGCGCTCGGTTATGTCGTGTCCTACCGCGCGCTGCAGGCGGCGCTCGACGCGGCGCTCGCCGCCGCGCGCATCGACGTGCGCTTCGCGGTGCGCGTCGCGGCCGTGAGCGGGACCAGCGCCTACGCGGTGGTGACTCCGGACGCGCCTGGGGAAGCGCTGCTGGCGCGCCTCGCGGTGGCGGCTGATGGCGCAGGCGGCATCGTCCAGGGCATCGAGCGCGTGCGGCGCGACTACGGCCAGGTCGCGGTGGTCGCGCGGATCTGGCGCGAGCGGCCGCACGAGGGCGTGGCGTACGAGCGCTTCACGCCGGCCGGTCCCGTCGCGCTGTTGCCCGAAGGCGATCATTTCGGCCTGGTGTGGACGCAAACCCCGGCCGAGGCCGCCGCAACGCTCGCCTTGCCCGACGCGGAATTTCTCGCCGCGCTCGAGCGGCACGCGGGCCCGATGATGCGCGGCTGCACGCGGCTGGCCGAGCGGCGCAGCTTTCCGCTGGCGCTGGAATATGCGCGCACCATCGTCGGGGTGCGCGTCGCGGCGATCGGCAACGCGGCGCAGTCGCTGCATCCGATCGCGGGTCAGGGCTTCAACCTCGGGCTGCGCGATGCGGCGGAGCTTGCGCGGGCGATCGTCGCGGCGCCCGGGGCGCTGGGGGACGCCATGATGCTGCGCCAATACGCGGCGCGGCGCGCGCTCGACCGGCGCGCCGGCATCGCGTTCACGGACGGGCTCGTCCACTTGTTCGGCGGCACCGCGCTGCGCGTGCCGCGCGGGATCGGTTTGGCGCTCCTCGACGCCCTGCCGGCGGCGCGGCAGGCGTTCACGCGCGCGATGCTGTTCGGCTGGCGCTAGGGGCCGCGCGCCTGCCGCGGCAAACGCCGGTATAATCGCGCCCCTTCCCTGCCGCACGCCTGTCCCACGCTCACTCATGCGCATCGGCCCCTACGTCCTCGGGAATTCGCTCGCCGTGGCGCCGATGGCCGGCGTGACCGATCGCCCATTCCGGCAGTTGTGCAAACGCCTCGGTGCGGGCTACGCCGTCTCGGAGATGGTCGCCGCCGATCCGCGGCTGTGGGGCACCGACAAATCGCGGCGGCGCACCGATCATGCTGGCGAGGTGGAGCCGATCGCCGTGCAGATCGCCGGTGCTGACCCGGCGCTGGTGGCCGACGCGGCCCGTTACAACGTCGACCGCGGCGCCCAGATCATCGACATCAACCTCGGCTGCCCGGCGAAGAAGGTCTGCAACGCGGCGGCTGGCTCGGCGCTCCTGAGCAACGAGCCGCTCGTCGCCGCGATCGTCCGTGCCGTGGTTCGCGCCGTGCCGGTTCCCGTCACGCTGAAGCTGCGCACCGGCCCACGCCCGGACGCGCGCAACGCGGTGCGGATCGCGCAGATCGCGGCGGCGGAGGGCATCGCCGCATTGGCGCTGCATGGACGCACGCGCGCCTGCGCCTTCGTCGGCGCGGTCGAGTACGACACCATCGCAGCGGTGAAGGCGGCCGTCGGCCTGCCGCTGTTCGCCAACGGCGACATCCGCACGGCCAGCCAGGCGAAGGACGTGCTCGCGCGCACCAGCGCAGACGGCCTGATGATCGGCCGCGCCGCCCAGGGGCGCCCGTGGATCTTCCGCGAGATCCTGCACCATCTCGAGACCGGCGGCCACCTTCCGCCGCCCACCGTCGCCGAAGCGCGCGCGCTCATCGAAGGCCACCTGCACGATCACTACGATTTCTACGGCGAGGCGCTCGGCGTGCGCATTGCGCGCAAGCACCTCGGTTGGTATACGGCCGGGCTGCCCGGCGACCGCGCCCTGCGCGATGTCGTCAACGCGGCGGAGACCGCGCGCGTGCAGCTCGCCGCGCTCGATGCGTTCTTCGACCGGCAGGCGACGCTGGGAGAGCGGCTCGCCTACCGCATGGAAACGCCGGCTGCAGCCTCGCACGCGCGTCCGGGCGCCGCGGCGTCGCACGCGTGCCTGCCGGGACGTACGGGCGCGAAGGATCGGGCAGGGGAGGCCCGCGCGGCGTGAAACGCAACGTTCGACTCAACGGCAGCAACGAGATCGGCCGCAGCATCGAGCGGTCGCTCGACGAGTACTTCCGCAAGCTCGATGGAGAGCCCCCGCATGGCGTGTACGACATGGTCATCGGGCACGTCGAGCGCGCGCTGCTGGCGTCGATGCTGGAGCGCGCCCAGGGCAACCAGAGCCATGCGGCCGACATGCTCGGCATGAACCGCAACACGCTGCGCGCCAAGCTCGCGAAGCATCATCTGATCTGACGATGGCGCCGGGCCCGCAGGCGCTCCTGTCGGTGTCCGACAAGACCGGCGCGGTCTCCTTTGCGCGCGGTCTCGTCGATTGCGGCTACACGCTGCTGTCGACCGGCGGCACTTCGCAGGCGCTCGCCACCGCCGGGCTGGCGGTCACCGACGTCGCGAGCTACACCGGCTTCCCCGAAATGCTCGACGGCCGGGTGAAGACGCTGCATCCGAAGGTGCACGCGGGCATCCTCGCGCGCCGCGACCTTCCAGCGCATCGCGCCGCGCTCGCCGACCACGCAATCCCCCTCATCGACCTGGTGGTCGTCAACCTCTACCCGTTCCGGGAGACCGTCGCCCGCCCCGACTGCTCGTTCGACGACGCCATCGAGAACATCGACATCGGCGGCCCGGCGATGGTGCGCTCGGCCGCCAAGAACTGGCGCCACGTCGGCGTGGTCGTGGACCCGGCCGACTACGACCACGTGCTGGCCGAGCTCGCGCAGCTTCGCGGGCTCTGCGACGCCACGCGCTTCGCGCTCATGCAAAAGGCCTTCGCGCATACGGCGTCCTACGACGGCGCGATCGCGAACTGGCTCAACGCCCGGAGCGCGAGCGGCGCGGTCGAGCGGTTTCCGCGCTCGTTCCGCATGGGCGGCGAGCGCATCCAGGCGCTGCGCTACGGCGAGAATCCGCACCAGGCGGCCGCGTTCTATCGCGACGAGGCGCCGCTGCCCGGGGGGCTCGCGTCGTTCCGGCAGCTGCAGGGCAAGGCGCTGTCGTACAACAACATCGCCGACGCCGACGCGGCCTGGGAATGCGTGCGGAGCTTTGCCGGGCCGGCGTGCGTGATCGTCAAGCACGCCAATCCGTGCGGCGTCGCGGTGGCGGCCACGCCGCTCGAGGCCTACCGCGCGGCGCTGGCCACCGACCCGCTCTCCGCCTTCGGCGGGATCATCGCATTCAACCGCCCGGTCGACGCCGCCACGGTCGAGGCAGTCGCCGCCCAGTTCGTCGAGGTGCTGCTCGCTCCCGGCTACGCCGACGACGCGCCGGCGGCGATAGCGCAGCGCAAAAACGTGCGCGTGCTGGAGATTCCGCTGCCGGAGGGCGCGACGGCGCGCAACGACTTCGACATCAAGCGCGTCGGCGGCGGCTTCCTGTTGCAGACGCCCGACGACGGTGACGTCGGTGCCGCCGACCTGCGCGTGGTCACCGCGCGCCGTCCGACGCCTGCGCAGCGGGACGACCTGCTGTTCGCGTGGCGCGTGGCGAAGTTCGTCAAGTCGAACGCCATCGTCTATGCCGCGCGGGGCCGCACGCTCGGGATCGGTGCCGGCCAGATGAGCCGGGTGGATTCGACGCGCATCGCGGCGAGCAAGGCCGCACAGGCCGGCCTGTCGCTCGCGGGCGCCGCGGTGGCGTCGGACGCGTTCTTTCCGTTCCGCGACGGGGTCGACGTGGTGGCCGAGAACGGCGCCGCCGCCATCATCCAGCCCGGCGGCAGCGTGCGCGACGACGAGGTGATCGCGGCCGCGGACGAGCGCGGCATCGCGATGGTGTTCACCGGCGTGCGCCACTTTCGCCATTAGCGCAGGCGGAACGTGAACGTGCTGGTCATCGGTCGGGGCGGACGCGAGCATGCGATGGCGTGGAAGATCGCGCGCTCGCCGCGCGTCGCGCAGGTCTACGTCGCACCCGGCAACGCCGGCACCGCGCGCGCAGCCGACCTCGTGAACGTGCCGATCGTCGGGTCCGGCGCATTGATCGACTTCGCGCGCCGCGAGCAGGTCGGCCTTACTGTGGTCGGCCCCGAGGCACCGATCGCGGAGGGCATCGTCGACGAGTTCCGCGCGGCGGGCCTGCGCATCTTCGGTCCGACGCGCGCCGCGGCCCAGCTCGAAAGCTCCAAGGACTATGCCAAGGCGTTCATGCAGCGGCATGGGATACCCACGGCCGCCTCGCGGACCTTCACCTCGCCCAAGGATGCGCACGCCTACGTGAGCGGCCGCGGCGCGCCGATCGTCGTCAAGGCCGACGGACTGGCCGCCGGGAAGGGCGTAGTGGTGGCGGCGACCGGCGACGAGGCGCACGCCGCGATCGACCACATGCTGGTCGCCAACGCCATGGGAGCCGCCGGCGGGCGGGTGGTGATCGAGGACTTCCTCGACGGCGAGGAGGCGAGCTTCATCGTGATGGTCGACGGCACCCACGTGCTCCCCCTCGCGTCGAGCCAGGATCACAAGCGCCTGCGCGACGGCGACACCGGCCCGAACACCGGCGGCATGGGCGCGTATTCGCCCGCGCCGGTGGTCACCCCGGAAGCGCACGCGCGCATCATGCGCGAGGTCATCGACCCCGCGGTTGCCGGGATGGCGGCCGACGGCGTTCCGTACACGGGCTTCCTGTACGCGGGAGTGATGCTCGATGCGCAGGGTGCGCCGCGCGTGCTGGAGTTCAACGCGCGGCTCGGCGATCCGGAGACGCAGCCCATCCTGTTGCGGCTGCGCTCCGACTTCGTCGAGCTGCTCGAGCACGGCGTGGCGGGAACGCTCGATCGCGTCGAGGCCGAGTGGGACCGGCGCGCCGCGCTCGGCGTCGTGCTTGCGGCGGGAGGTTACCCGGGGGCGCCGCGCCTCGGCGCCGCCATCGAGGGACTCGAGCGCATCACGCCCGCGGCGCACCCCGACGTGCAGGTCTTCCACGCCGGCACCGCGCTGGCCGGCGAGCGCGTCTGCGTCAGCGGCGGCCGCGTGCTGTGCGTGACCGCGCTCGGCGATTCGGTGCGGCTCGCGCACCGCGCGGCGTATGCGGCGGCCGGCGCGATCTCCTTCGACGGCATGCAGCACCGCGGCGACATCGGTCATCGCGCGATCGCGCGGCGCCGCTAGCGGTCCGTCGCTCCGATGGATCCCGCCGCCGTTCGAGCCTATCTGCTGCTCCTGCAGGAGCGCATCGTCGCCGGCCTCGAGTCGATCGACGGCGGGACCTTCCGGCGCGACGACTGGGTCCGTCCCGAAGGCGGTGGCGGCGTCTCGCGGCTGATCGAGGACGGCGCGGTGCTCGAGCGCGCCGGCGTGCTGTTCTCGCACGTCACCGGGGATCGCCTGCCGCCGTCGGCCACGGCGCAGCGGCCCGCGCTCGCGGGCCGCGCCTGGGAGGCGGCCGGCGTGTCGCTGGTCCTGCACCCGCGCAACCCGCACGCGCCCACGGTGCACCTGAACGTGCGCTGCTTCGTCGCGTCTCCCGCTGCCGGCGACGCGGAGCCGGCGTGGTGGTTCGGCGGCGGCATGGACCTCACCCCGTATTACGGCTACGACGAGGACGCGCGTCACTTTCACGCGGCGTGCCGTGACGCGCTCGCGCCGTTCGGCGCGGAGCTCCATCCACGCTTCAAGCGTGCCTGCGACGAGTATTTCTGGCTGCGCCATCGCTCGGAGGCGCGCGGGGTAGGGGGCATCTTTTTCGACGATTTGAACGAAGGCGGCTTCGAGCGGTGCTTCGCGATCATGCGCGGCGTGGGCGACGCATTTCTCGCGGCCTATGCGCCGATCCTCGCGCGCCGCGCCCCGCTGCCCTACGGCGAGCGCGAGCGCGACTTCCAGGCGTACCGGCGCGGCCGCTACGTCGAGTTCAACCTGGTATGGGACCGCGGCACCCTGTTCGGGCTGCAGTCGGGAGGGCGCACCGAGGCGATCCTGCTGTCGCTGCCCCCGCTCGTGCGCTGGCGCTACGACTGGCGCGCTGAGCCTGGCAGCCCGGAGGCCGCGCTGCTGGAGCGCTACCTCGTCCCGCGCGACTGGCTGGCCGACCCGGGCGTGGCCGCGGCATGAGCGACGCCGACGATCCGCGGCCGAAGCACGCCGAGCCCACGGGCCCGCCCTTTGCCGAGCAGCGGATCGACGGCGAGCGCGTTTTCGCCGGAGCGCTGCTCGATGTGCGACGCGACCGCGTCCGGCTGGCCGACGGCAGCGAAGCGGTGCGCGAATACGTCGTGCATCCGGGTGCCGTGCTCGTGGTGCCCGTCCTCGACGACGGCCGGCTGCTCATCGAGCGCCAGTTTCGCTATCCGCTGCAGCGCGTGTTCCTGGAGTTTCCGGCCGGCAAGATCGACGCCGGCGAGGCGCCGGAGGATACCGCACATCGCGAGATGATCGAGGAGACGGGCTACGCGGTCGGGCGCCTCACGCGGCTCGCGACCCTGCATCCGGTGATCGCCTATGGCACCGAGACCATCGAGTGCTACGTGGGCGAGGTGTTGCGTTACGTCGGCGCCCGCCTGGATGCGGGCGAATTCCTCGAGGTCGAGGCCCGGCCACTGGCCGAGCTCCTGGAAGCGCTCGATCGCGGCGAGCTCACCGATGGCAAGACGGTCGCGGCGCTGCTGCTGTACGCCCGCTGCGCGGCTCGCTAGCTGGCCGCTGCGTCGCGTTGTGGTGGCGTTGCCGCCGAGATCAAGCCCTCGACAACGCGATCGACTAACGTGCGCGTGCCTCCACCTGCAGCGCGCGCAGGCCGCCGGACAGGAACTCGATCAGACGTTCGGAGCGCCGCCTCTGCTCGTCGGCGTGGGCCGCGCACTCTCCGCAGCGCGACATCAGCTCGCGCTCGAACAGGAGGCGGCAGTATTGCAGGCCGCGCGCGAGCTCGTCATCGGGCACCGAGGGCAGGGTGTGATGCAGCGCCGCGAGGCACTCGCGCTCGACCGGCGCGAAATGGCGCGAGAAGAGCTTGCCGCCGCGGTCGTGCTCGGCGAGCCGTGCGACCACGCACAGGTAGTGACGCCAGACCCCGCCCGACCGCGCGTCGAGCACGGCGAACGGCTGCCAGAATGCCCACAGCACGTCCTCGACGGTCCAGGTACCGCGGCTGCGCAGCGCCGCCAGCGCGTCCTTCTGCAGCTGCATCAGCCGCGGCGCGCGCCGCGCGAGCGCTTCCTCGACGAGCTGGTCCTTGCTGCCGAAATGGTAGTTGAGCAGCGCCACGTGCGCGTCGGCGCGTTGTGCGATCAGTCTGTGCGTCAGCACCTGGAAGCCCTGCTCGGCGATGAGCGACTCGACCGCGTCGAGCAGGCGCTCGCGCGTGTCGTCACCGCGCCGCGGAGCGCACCCTGCTCGTCGGACGGCGCTAAAGGACTCGGTCGTCATGGTCATCGATGCATCCGTTTCCGCTCGTTGCCGTCATGGGGTGGCGCCGGCGCCGGGGGGCCACTACCCCGTTGGCGCCTCTGACATTCGGCGTGGCCATGATCGCCGGCGCCATCGCGTCGCGTAAGCAGGCAAACGCCGCGGCGTGGTGTAGGAGCCGGCCGACGCGGCGTTGCCCGTGCCGCGGAGCTCGCTGGACGCCTGTGTAGGCCGATGCCCGCTGTCTTTAGGACATCCCCGGACGAGCAGTTCACCGGCCAGCCGACATGGAAAGGGCACTGCAAGCCGCACAATGGACCTTTCGCGTTCCACCGTTCCATCGGCTCCTCTTCGCCTCGTCGCCTCAAATGGATGCCACCAAGCCCACGCCGCAGCGCCCGCGCGCCTGGATTCCGCTCTGGCTGGCAGGCGCGCGTCCGGCGCGTCCGGCGTTGCCGCTGGCGGCATGGATCGGCCTGTGTCTTGCCGGCGGCATGCTCATAGCCCTGGAGTTTCCGGCCGGCGACTGGTATGCGGCGCTGGCCGAACCTTCGTGGAACCCGCCCGTGAGCGCGTTCGGGCCGGCGTGGACCGTTCTGTATCTCATGATGAGCGTCGCGGCATGGCGGATCGACGGCAGCGGCTCGCCGGTGACGTCCGTATGGCATGCGGCTGTTCTTCGCGCAGCTTGCGCTCAACTTCGCGTGGGGCGCGGTGTTCTTCGGCGGCCACGCGATCGGTGCTGCACTGGCGATCATCGGCGTGCTGTGGCTGGCGATCGCCGCGACTGTCATCGCGTTCGTGCGAATGGACCGCATTGCGGCCTGGCTGCTCGTACCCTACCTCGCCTGGGCGACCTTGGCAGGCGCGCTCAACCTGGCGATCTGGACGGCTAGCTAGCGCACGACGCCGCGTGTGCCGTTCGCAGGTCGTGGACGAGCATCCGATAGGTTTCGTCGCGCAATTCCGGTGTCGGGGCGCGCAGAGCGGCGGACGGATGATAGGTTGCCACGAGCCGTGCCCCGCTGGCGTGCTGCAGGACCTCTTCGCGGGCGGCGCGGATTGCCAGCTTGCGCTCCAGCAGCGCGCCCAGCGCGGTGGCGCCGAGTGCGACGAGCACCCGCGGACGCTCGCGCGCGATCTCGCCGTCGAGCCAGACGTGGCACGCGTCGATCTCGCGCTGCGCCGGGGTCTTGTGGATACGGCGCTTGCCGCGCGGCTCCCACTTGAAATGTTTTACCGCATTGGTGACGTATACATGCGAGGTGTCAACGCCGGCTTCCTCGAGAGCTTTCGCCAGCAATCGACCCGCTGGCCCGACGAAGGGCGTTCCGGCGAGGTCCTCCTCGTCGCCCGGTTGCTCGCCGACCAGCATGAGCGGGGCGTGCTCCGGTCCGCGGCCCGCGACCCCCTGCGTCGCGTTCTTCCAGAGCTCGCATCGCCGGCAGGCATCGAGGCGCGGCTTGAGGGGCATATCCTGCGCGCCAAAATCCTCTTCCACCGGCGCGGCTTTTTTGGTGGGATCGATGCGCATACCCGCGGCCTCCGCAGTGGTGTGGGCGATCATGGTGGCCGTGCGCTCGCGCGCGGCGGCCACGAGCGCGGGAATGCGCCGGGCTTCCGGCAGGTGCCGCCAGTAGCGCACGGGCATCTCGCGCTTCAACTGCCGCTCGTTGAGTCGCGCCGGGTTGAAGATGCTGCCGTAGTAGGCGAGCCATAAGACCTCGGTGTCGTCGTCCGGCGCCGGCGGCGCGACCGGCGGCGGCGCCGCGAAGCGCAGCGCGCTGCCGTCCCAATGCGCGGTGAGGCAGGGTGTGGCAATCGTCCAGTGCATGCCCGCGAAGCGCTCCACAAAGAACGGGGCGGCGCGGCGAAGCACGTCGTGCCGGGTGGCCATGTAGGCGACGTAGCGGGGCGGCGTACCCGGCAGCGCGCGGAAGCGCACGAACGCGTGCACCTTGTGCACCTCGCGGTCGACCTCGCGCGCGAAGCCGCGCACCCGGCGCACGTCGTCGTCCGTGAGGGCATCGAGAACGTCGCGCTCGCCGTTCCAGGCGCGCCACAGTACGCGGTACATCACGCCGAAGCGCAGCGGGTCCGCGTGGCAGGCCGCTGCCCGGAGCAGATCGCGCAGCGCGCGAGGGATGGCGCGCGTGCGCGCGTCGGCCCCCACCGGTGGGTCGAGCCCGCCGAACAGCGGCGGTTGCGCCGTGAGGTCGAACGCCGCTCGATCGGGCGGCACGCCGGCGGCGAGCAGGGCGCGCGCGCTGGCCCGAAATGCCTCGTAGGGATCGGGTGGGGTCGCAACCGCCGCGCACGGCGCGCCGAAAGCGTGGGCGAGCGCGGTCACCACAGCGTCGCCTGCGCGGGCGTCGAGCGCCGCGCGTGCGTCATCGCGGCGATGCGCGCATGCGGCGGCGGCCGGTGGTCGGGCGTGACGACGAAGCCGCCGGCCTTGGTCATATCGCAGCCGAGCGCGCGCAAATCGAGATAGCGCACCGGCTGGCGCTTGCGCAACGCGAGCAGCCGCGCGACGTTGCGGGTGCCGATGCCGGGCACACGCAGGAGCGCGCGGCGGGGCGCCGCGTTCACATGCACCGGAAACTGTTCGGGGTGGGCCAGCGCGTACGCGAGCTTAGGATCCAGGCGCAGGTCGAGCGTGCCGGTGCTGGCGGCAGGCAGCAGTTCGTCGACGGTGAAGTCGTAGTGGCGCAGCAGCCAGTCGGCCTGGTAGAGGCGGTGCTCGCGCAGGAGAGGCGGCGCGGCGGCGGGCAGCAGGGGAGAGGCCGCCTGGATGGGGCTGTACGCCGAGTAATACACGCGGCGCAGCCGATAGGAGCGATAGAGCCGGTCGGCAGTGTCGAGCACCGTGCGGTCGGTGGAATCGTCGGCCCCGACGATCATCTGTGTGCTCTGCCCGGCCGGTGCGAACCGCGGGGCGCGGCGCTCCTCCTGCGCTTCGTCGCGATGCCGGCGGATGTCCGCCATGGCCACCTTGATAGGCCCGATGCGCTTTTCGGGCGCGAGCCGCGTGAGCGCCGCCTCGCTCGGCAGCTCGACGTTCACCGACAGGCGATCCGCATGGCGGCCCGCCGCCTCGATCAGCAGGGGATCGGCGTCGGGGATGGTCTTGAGGTGGATGTAGCCGCGGAAGTCGTGGGTCACGCGCAGCGTGCGCGCCACCGCGACGAGCTGCTCCATCGTGTAGTCGGGCGAGCGGATGACGCCCGAGCTCAGGAACAGGCCCTCGATGTAGTTGCGGCGATAGAAGTCCAGCGTGAGGCCGACTACGTCGTCCACGGAAAAACGCGCGCGCGGCACGTCGCTCGAGCGGCGGTTGACGCAATAGCGGCAGTCGTACAGGCAGAAATTCGTGAGCAGGATCTTGAGCAGCGAGATGCAGCGCCCGTCGGGCGCATAGCTGTGGCAGATGCCCATTCCGGTGGTCGAGCCGAGGCCGCCGGCCGGCGTGGACCGGCGTCCGCCGGCGCCGCTCGACGCGCAGGAGGCGTCGTACTTGGCGGCATCGGCGAGAATCGAGAGCTTGGCGAGGCGGTCCATGGAGCGCGGCGCGCACAACGCGTGCTACCGTTCATATATACGGTAACGCAACCGCCGCCGCCAGGCAAGGCCTGCGCGTTGGACAACGCGAGCGCGCCTCGATTCCGCTCACCGCCCGCTGGTGCAAGCCGCTCATGACGGGCCGGCGGCAGCGCTTACGCTAGCGTCTCGCCCAAGTAGGCAGCGCGCACCTTGGGGTCGTCGAGCATCGTGCGAGCTGGCCCGGAGAGAATGATCTCGCCCGATTCCATGACGTAGCTCCGCTGGCTGACCTCCAGGGCGAGCTTGGCGTTCTGTTCGATCAGGAGGATGGTCACGCCCTCGCCCGAGACGGCGACGATCGTCTCGAAGACCTTCTGCACCATGAGCGGCGCGAGGCCCATCGACGGCTCGTCGAGCAGCAGGAGCCGCGGGCGGGACATCAGCGCGCGGCCCATCGCCAGCATCTGCTGCTCGCCGCCCGAAAGCGTGCCGGCAGTCTGCCGCCGCCGCTCCTTGAGGCGCGGGAACAGCGTGAAGACGCGGTCGACGTCGGCGCGGATTGCGCTGCGGTCGCGCCGAGCGTAGGCGCCCATCGCCAGGTTCTCCTCGATCGTCAGCGCGCCGAACACGCCGCGTCCCTCGGGGACCATCACCAGGCCGCGGCGCACCAGCTTGAACGCCGGCCGGCCCGTGATCGGGTCGCCGTCGTAGGTCACGGTGCCGGCGCGCACGGGCAGGAGCCCGCAGATCCCCTTGAGCGTGGTGGTCTTGCCCGCGCCGTTGGCACCGATCAGGCACACGAGCTCGCCTTCGTCGACGTGCAGGTCGATGCCCTTCACCGCATGGATGCCGCCGTACGACACGGCCAGCGCGCGCACGTCGAGCAGCGGCGTGGGGGGCGCCGCGCCGTGGCTCGCGCCCGGCGGGGCCACGCTCACGCGGCGCCTTTCAGGTTCAGCGTCGCCTCGCCGCCGAGATACGCGGCGATCACCTTCTCGTCCTTCTGCACCGCGGCTGCCGGCCCCTCCGCGATCTTGCAGCCATAGTCGAGCACCAGGACGCGGTCGCAGACGCTCATGACGAGCTTCATGTCGTGCTCGATCAGGAGAATCGTGGTGCCGTCGTGCCGGATCCGTTCGAGCAGCGCACGCAGCGTCGCGGTCTCGGTGGCGTTCATGCCCGCGGCGGGCTCGTCGAGCGCGAGGAGGTGCGGGTCCGTGGCGAGCGCGCGCGCGATCTCGAGGCGGCGCTGGTCGCCGTAGGCGAGGTGCCGCGCGAGGTCGTTGGCGCGGCTGCCGACCCCCACGTAGTGCAGGAGCTCCTCGGCACGCGCGGCGATCCCCGCCTCCTCGGCCCGGGTACGTGCGTCGCGCAGGATCGCGCCCAGCACGGTCGCGTGCGTGCGGACGTGCCGCCCGATCATGACATTCTCGAGCGCCGACAAATTGGCGAACAGCCGGATGTTCTGGAACGTGCGCGCGATGCCGCGCGCGGCGACGTCGTTGGGCTTCAGACCTTCGAGCGGACGGCCTTCGAACAGGAATCGGCCGCCGTCGGCTTCGTAGATGCCCGTCAGCACGTTGAACAGCGAGGTCTTGCCGGCGCCGTTCGGGCCGATCAACCCGTAGATCTCGCCGCGGCGGATCGAGAAATCGACCCCGCCGAGCGCCTGCACGCCGCCGAAGCGCTTGGTGATGCCCTGCCCGTCGAGCAGGATCTCGCCGTCCGCGCTGGCGCCGGACGCCTGCCTGGTCGTCACGCCGTCGGCCGCGGCGCTCATGCGGGGCGGCGGCCCTCGAGCTCGCGCTTGCGCGTGGCCGACGGCAGGATGCCCGCCGGACGGAACAGCATCATCAGGACCAGCGTGAACCCGAACAGCAGCATACGGATCACCTCGGGGTCGATCAGCGTGCGGCCGAACAGCGACATCTGCACCGGACCCACGGTATAGCGCAGCACCTCCGGCACGAACGACAGGAGGATGGCGCCGAGGATGACGCCGAAGATGTTGCCCATTCCGCCCAGCACCACCATCGCAAGGACGTTCACCGACTCCACCAGCACGAAGCTCTCCGGGCTGATGAAGCCCTGCATCGCCGAGAACATGCCCCCGGCGACGCCGCCGAACGACGCGCCCATCGCGAAGGCGAGCAGCTTCATGTTGCGCGTGTTGATGCCCATCGCGCGGGCGGCGGTCTCGTCCTCGCGGATCGCCTCCCACGCACGCCCGATGCGCGAATCCTGGAGCCGCAGGTTGAGCACGATCACGCCGACGAGCACGATCAGCAGCAGGTAGTAGTACTTGATCGGGCCGCTGAATGTGAAACCCGCCACCGTGTGCGGCTGCGCGAAACTGAATGCGCCGATGCGGAACGGGTCGATCAGCGTGATGCCCTGCGGGCCGTTGGTGATGTTCACCGGCTGCGACAGGTTGTTGAGGAAGATGCGGATGATCTCGCCGAACCCGAGCGTCACGATCGCGAGGTAGTCGCCGCGCAGCTTGAGCGTGGGCGTGCCGAGCAGCACGCCGAAGCCGCAGGCGACCAGCGCACCGACCGGCAGGATCGCCCAAAAGGGCAGATGGAGGCCGAAATGCGGGCTCGCGAGCAGGGCGTAGACGTACGCACCCACCGCGTAGAACGCGATGTAGCCGAGGTCGAGCAGCCCCGCGAAGCCGACCACGATGTTGAGCCCGAGGGACAGCAGGACGAACAGGATGGCGAGGTTGGTGATGCGCACCCAAGCCGTGCCCACGCTGGCCAGGACGAACGGCAGCGCGACGAGCGCGAGCGCCACCAGCGCGAGGCCGACGCGCGCGGCCGCGGGATGGCTGCGCAGCGCACCCAGGCCGCCGGATCCCCGCGCGTCAGGCACGGTCGCTGACCCGCTCGCCGAGCAGGCCCGACGGCCGGAAGATGAGCACGGTGATCAGCACGAAGAAGGCGAACACGTCCTGGTAGTTGCTGCCGAACAGGGTGAGGTTGGGGTCCGCCACGCAGCGCGCCGCGATTGCGTCAAAGATGCCCGCGAGCTGGCAGAGGTTGGTGAGGTCCCCGACATAGCCCGCGCCCAACGCCTCGATGACCCCCAGCAGGAGGCCGCCGAGCATCGCGCCCGCCAGGTTCCCGATCCCCCCGAGCACGGCGGCTGAGAATGCCTTGAGGCCGAGCAGGAAGCCCATCTGGTATTGCGCGATTCCGTAGTAGGTGCCGACCATCACGCCGGCCACCGCGGCGAGCCCCGCGCCGATCACGAAGGTCAGGGCGATCACCTGGTTGATGTCGATGCCCATCAGGCCTGCGACCTGCTGGTTCTGCGACGTGGCGCGCATCGCCACGCCGAGCTTGGTCCGGTAGACCAGCAGCAAGAGCCCGGCCATCATCGCCACCGACGTGCCGATGATCGCGATCTGCACGTTGGTGATCGTCGCGCCGGCCGCGCCCGGCACGGCGTGCGGCACCACGGCCACCACCTGCGGGAACGGCACCGGGTTGCGGCTCCAGATGATCATCGCCAGGTGCTGCAGGATGATGGACAGTCCGATGGCCGTGATGAGCGGCGCGAGCCGCGGCGCGCGGCGCAGCGGCCGGTACGCGACGCGCTCGAGCGTGTATCCCACCGCCATGCACACCGGGATGGCGATGGCCACGCCGGCGGCCAGGATCAACAGCGGTGGCAGGCCGAGGTTGGCCGCGACCAGACGGGTGATCACGGTGAACGCCACCATCGCGCCGATCATCACCACTTCGCCGTGCGCGAAATTGATGAGCTGGATGATGCCGTACACCATCGTGTACCCCAGCGCGACGATGGCGTAGACGCTGCCGAGCGTCAGGCCGTTGACGAGCTGCTGGACGAAGATATCCATTCGATCGGGGGTGGGCGACGGCGCGCGGGCGTCGCGATTGTAGCGTCAACCATCGGGTTTACGGCGGCCGCGGGCGCTGGGAATATCGAGGGTGATGCGCAAATCCGGTGCAGGCGGCGATCGAGGCACGCGCTGCACCGCGCATCGCGTAGCCAAGAAAAAAGGGCGCGAGTGCGCCCTCTTTTCCATTCCGCTGCCGACGAGTTACTTCTTCGGCGCAGGCGCCATCGCGCCGGCCGGAGGTGTGGCTCCCGCGGCGGGCGCCTGAGCCGGTGGCGCCGAGCCGCTGGCCGTTGCGTCCACCTTGGTCGTCTTGCCCGACTTGATGATGGCCACCGGCTCCACCTTGCCCGCTTTCATCTGGAAGATCGTCATCTCGGCGTCCTTGCGGTCGCCCTTCTCGTCGAACGAGATGGTGCCGGTCGCGCCTTCGTAGCTGATCTTGGCTAGCTCGGGCAGGTACTTGGCGGGATCGGCGGAGTCTGCCTTCTGCATCGCGGCGATCAGGATGTTGGCCCCGTCGTAGAAGAACGGCGCGTACTGCTTCACCTCGCCGTACTTCTTCGTGAACGCGTCCTGGAAGCCCTTCGAGGCCATTTGGGTCGGAATGCCGGCCTGCGAGCAGATCAGCCCCTCGGCGTTCTTGTCGCCGGCGAGCTTGCCCATCTCGGCGGTGCACGCGCCGTCGCCGAAGGCGAACGTGCTCTTGATGCCGAGCTCGCGCGCCTGTTTCAGCATCGGTCCGCCGGTGGCGTCCATGCCGCCGTAGAAGATGGCGTCGGGATTGCGGCCCTTCATCTTGGTCAGGATCGCCTTGAAGTCGGTGGCCTTGTCGTTGGTCTTCTCGCGCGCGATCACCTGCACGCCGTCGGCCTTGAGCGTCTTCTCGACCTCGTTGGCGAGGCCTTCGCCGTACGCCGTGGCGTCGTCCGCGATCGCGACCCTCTTGAGCTTGAGCTCGTGGGCCATGTACGCGGCGATGGCGGGACCTTGCTGGTCGTCCCGGCCGACGGTGCGGAAGATGGTCTTGAAGCCCTGCTCGGTGAGCTTGGGATTGGTGGCCGAGCCGGAGATCATCGGCACGCCTGCCTGGTTGTAAACCGCCGAGGCGGGGATCGAGACGCCGGAGTTGAGATGGCCGACGACGCCTGCGACCTTCGCGTCGACGAACTTCTGGGCGATGGTCGGGCCCATCTTGGGATCGGCCTGGTCGTCCTCGCTCATCATCTCGAACTTGACGACCTTGCCGCCGATCTTGATCTTCTTGTCGTTGGCCTCGTCGATGGCCAGATGCACGCCGTTCTCGTCGTCCTTGCCGAGATGCGCGATGCCGCCGGTGAGCGGGCCGGCGTGGCCGATCCGCACGGTCATCGTATCGTCAGCGGGGGCGGCGGCCTTGGGCGCGTCCGCGGTCTTCTTCGCTTCGTCTTTCGGGCCACAGCCATAGGCCGTTACGAGCGCCGCCGCGACGAGCACGGTGGCGGCCTTGCGGCCGAGCTTGCTGGATATCTGCATTCCTTACCTCCGGGGTGGGACAAAGGGATAACAGGCGATTATTTAATCGCGCGCACCGGGTGTCAATGCGCTTTTGTCCCGGACGCGCGATAATGGCGCGCTCAGCCGTGCCGGGTGCAGCCGGTCGCATCCGGGCGCGTTTCGTCGCGCCCGGGTTGCCCGCCGGACCGCCGTTGCCTAGGCTTGACGTTTGGCGACAGCTGAATCCGGACGGCGCGCCGCCCGCATCCAACCCGGGTGCACCGGACCTGCGGCTCCCAAGGCCCGCGGTCCCGCTCGAGCGCACCGGTCGGCGCGTCCTATGAAGACGCAGGGAGAATCGATGGCATCCTGGTTTACCCGGCGCCGCGCCGTGACTGCGCTCGGCATACTGGTCGTGGCAGGCGGGCTCGCGGGCACCGTCGCCCTGCGCGCCTCGAAGAAGGGCGACGCCGGCCCTGACCAGAACGCCCCGGTCACGCTCCAGTTCGGCGCGGCCGACCTCACCCACGTCGAGGCGAAGCCGCTCAACCGCTGGCTGGCGGTGTCCGGAACGCTCCAGCCGGTCCGGCAGGCGATCGTCAAGGCCAAGGTCGCCGGCGACGTGCGCCAGATCACGGTGCGCGAGGGCGACGCGGTGAAGGCCGGGCAGGTGCTGGCGAGCATCGACACCACGGACCTCGATTCGCGACTCGTCGACCGGGTGGGCGCGCTCGAGAGCGCCCGGGCGCAGCTCGCGCTGGCGGAGAAGACGCGCGGGATGAACGTGCGGCTCCTCAACGACAAGTTCATCTCGCAGAACGCCTTCGACAGCGCCGAGTCGAGCTTCAGCGTCGCCCGCGGGAGCGTCAAGTCCGCCGAGGCGCAGGTGCAGCTCGCGCGGAACGCGCTCAAGGACGCGCAGGCGACCGCGCCGCTGTCCGGGCTGGTCGCCAAGCGCCACGTGCAGCCGGGCGAGAAGGTCGCCATCGAGGCGCCGCTGGTCACGGTGGTCGACCTGCACGACCTCGAGGTCCAGGCGCTCGTGCCCGCGGTGGACATCCCCGAGCTGTCGATCGGGATGCCCGTGGACCTCGCGGTCGACGGCTTCGGCGAGCGGCGCTTCATGGGCCGCGTCGAGCGCATCAACCCGGCCACCGAGGCAGGCACGCGCGCGATCCTGGTCTACGTCAAGCTGCCCAACAACGACGCGACGCTGCGCAGCGGCATGTTCGCGACCGGACGCATCGCGCTGGCGGCCAGCGCGCCGGCGCCCACCCTCCCCACCGCGGCGATCCGCACCGAGGCCGGTCAGAGCTACGTGTGGGTCATCGACAACGGCAAGCTCGTGAAGCGCATCGTCCTCACGGGCCGGCGCGACGACTCCGCCGGCCGCACCGAGATCAAGACCGCGCTGGCCGGCTCGGTCCCCGTCCTGGCTGGCAAGTTCGACAACCTCAAGGACGGCGCGCCCGCGCTCGTAAAGGCACCCGCGTCATCCCAGAACGCGACGGTCGACAAGGCCACCGGC
The DNA here is from genome assembly GCA_038239945.1 of Burkholderiales bacterium. Taxonomy (GTDB): domain Bacteria; phylum Pseudomonadota; class Gammaproteobacteria; order Burkholderiales; family Casimicrobiaceae; genus VBCG01. The sequence goes on along the minus strand of JBBSEG010000028.1, from coordinate 26,305 downwards.
CCGGTCTAGCCGCCGCCGCCCGACCCAACGAGACAGGCTCCGCGCCATGTGGATCACCCGCGTCAGCATCAACAACCCGGTCTTCGCCACGATGGTGATGATCGGCATCACCGTGCTCGGCCTATTCAGCTACCAGCGCCTGAAGGTCGAGCAGATGCCCGACACGAGCCTGCCGTTCGTGTTCGTCCTCACCAACTACCCGGGCGCGTCCCCCGACGCGGTCGAGGTCGACGTCACCAAGCCGATCGAATACGCGGTGAACCAGGTCGCCGGTGTGAAGATGATCCGGTCGAACTCGATGGAAGGCCAGAGCGGCGTCTACGTCGAGTTTCGCCTCTCCACGAACGTCGCGCAGGCGATCCAGGACGTGCGCGACAAGATCGCCGCGGTGCGGCCCGGCTTTCCCAGGGACGTGAAGGATCCGCTGGTCGTGCGCGCCGACCAGGAGAACAACCAGCCGGTGGCGCAGGTGGCGGTGCTGTCGGAGACCACCGGCCTGCGCGAGCTCACCTCGCTCACCGACCAGACCATCGTCAAGGCGCTGGAGAACCTGCCCGGCGTCGCGCGCGTGGACGTGCACGGCCGCGTCACGCGACAGATCCTCGTGCAGATCAAGCCGGACGCGCTGACCGCCCTGGGCATCGGCGTCGACCAGGTGATCGGTGCCATCCGCACCGCCAACCAGGACGTGCCCGCTGGCCGGATCACGCGCGGGTCGAGCGACTCGGTGGTGCGCGTCGAGGGCAAGATCAAGGATCCCGTCCAGTTCGGCCGCATCGTGGTGGCGCAGCAGGGGGGCGGGCCGGTCTACCTCACGCAGGTGGCCGACGTGATCGACGGCGAGAAGGAGCAGGAGTCGATCTCGCGCATCAACGGACGCGCGTCGATCACCCTCGACGTGCAGAAGTCGCAGGACGCGAACATCGTCGAGACGGGCGCGAACGTGCGCGCGGCCATCGCCGACCTCAAGGCGCGCCTGCCGTCCGACGTCGACGTGCGCATCGTCTACTCCACGGCCGACGCCGTCGAGCGCAGCGTGAATCGCGTCAAGAGCACCATCATCGAGGGCGGCCTGCTCACGGTGCTGATCGTGTTCCTGTTCCTGCACAGCTGGCGCAGCACGGTGATCACGGGCTTGACGCTGCCGCTGGCGGTGGTCGCCACGTTCATCGCGCTCAACGCGTTCGGATTCACGCTCAACTTCCTGACGCTGATGGCGCTCTCGCTGTGCATCGGCCTCCTGATCGACGACGCGATCGTCGTGCGCGAGAACATCGTCCGGCACCTGTCGATGGGCAAGGACCACCTCACCGCCGCGCGCGAGGGCACCGACGAGATCGGGCTGGCGGTGATGGCCACCACCTTCGCGATCGTCGCCGTGTTCGTGCCGATCGCCTTCATGAGCGGCATCATCGGTCGCTTCTTCTTCCAGTTCGGGATGACCGTCGCAGTGGCCGTGCTGGTGTCGTTGTTCATCAGCTTCACGCTCGACCCGATGCTCTCGTCGGTCTGGCACGATCCGCAGGGTCCACGGTTCCGGCGCCTGCGCTGGCTCGGGCGCGTGATGGACGGCGTCGAGGCCGGTATCGACGCCGTGCACCGGCTCTACGGCGTCGTGCTCGCCTGGTCGCTCGGCCATCGCAAGACGGTGCTCGCGATCGCGCTCGGGACGTTCGTCGGCAGCATCTTCATCGTGCCGCTGGTGGGCACCGAGTTCGTGCCCGAGGCCGACCAGAGCTTCATCTCGCTGCGCCTCAACACGCCGGTGGGCTCGAGCCTCGAATACACCAACGCCAAGGTCGCGGAGGTGGAGGAGGCGCTCAAGGCGATCGGCGGCGTCCAGCTCGCCATCACCACGGTAGGCACCGACGAAGGCCGCAACTACGCGCGGGTGAACCTGCGCCTGGTCGAGCCGAAGGATCGCGCACAGTCGCAGAGGGCCATCGAAAAGGACATCCGCGCGACGCTCAAGCCCATTCCGGGCATCGAGGGCGCGTTCGGCTTCGACCGGCCGGTGTGGGTGAACCTGCTCGGACCCGATCCCGAGACCATGACCCGCCTCATCAACGAGTTCGCCGTCAAGGTCGCGAAGGTTCCCGGCATCGCCGACCTCGAGGTGTCTGAGAAGGCGCGCACGCCGGCGCTGTCGATCCGGCTCAACAACGACCAGGCGGCCGAGCTCGGCATCAACGTGCAGCAGGTAGGCGCCACGATCCGGCCGCTGCTGGCCGGCGACACGGTGAGCTACTGGCTCGGGCCGGACGGCCAGAACTACGAGGTGAACGTCCAGCTCTCGAAGGACCGGCGCCAGCTCGCCTCCGACTTAGGCAACCTCTACCTTTCCACGGACAAGCGCGGGCCGGACGGGCAGCTGCGCATGGTGCCGCTGCGCCAGGTCGCGGAGATCGTCGAGTCGACCAGTCCGCAGATCATCAAGCGCCAGGAGCTGCAGCGGCGCGTGGCGCTGTACGCGAGCGTCGAGGGCCGCCCGTCCGGGGACGTCAACGCCGACGTCGCCAAGATCATGAAGGCCACCGACCTGCCGCCGGGCTACCGCTTCGACGTCGGGGGCCAGGCGAAGGACATGCAGGAGTCGTTCCAGGCGGCGATGGCGGCGCTGGGTCTCGCGGTGATCTTCATCTACCTGATCCTCGCCTCGCAGTTCGCGAGCTTCACGCAGCCGGTGGCGATCATGGTCTCGCTACCCCTGTCCCTGATCGGCGTGTTTCTCGCGCTGCTCTTCACCAACACGACGCTCAACATCTTCTCGATGATCGGCTTCATCATGCTGATGGGGCTCGTCACCAAGAACGCCATCCTGCTGGTCGATTTCGCGAACCGCGCGCGGCGCGCGGGCGCCGGGCTGCGCGAGGCGCTGCTCGACGCGGGGCAGGTGCGCCTGCGGCCGATCATGATGACCACCGCGGCGATGATCGGCGGCATGCTGCCGCTGGCGCTGGGGATCGGCGAAGGCGGCGAGACGCAGGCACCCATGGGGCGGGCGATCATCGGCGGCGTGATCACGTCGACTCTGCTGACGCTCGTCGTGGTGCCCGTGATCTACACGTACCTGGACGGATGGACGACCCGGTGGAAGGCCCGGCGTGCCCGCCGCCGCGGCACCATTGCGCCAGTGCCGGCCCCGCCCGTGCCCGACGCATCCGGCGCCGACGATTGAGCCGGGCGCGCCGCGCGCCGCGTCCCGTACCGCCCCCTCCGCACACCGGCGCGGGACGAGCCGGCGCCGCGCGGAGGCATTTCGCCCCGCCTCGCTTGATACAATGAACCGACGCCCGTAATGCATGGACACGCGCAGGTGATGGCAACTTCCGCTTTCGACTTCGAGCATGCGCGGTTCAACATGGTCGAGCAGCAGGTGCGCACGTGGGACGTGCTCGACCAGGATGTGCTCGACCTGCTGTTCGTCGTCCGCCGCGAGGACTATGTTCCGGTGGAGTACCGCGAAATCGCCTTCGCCGACCTCGAGATCCCGCTGCCGAATGGGACGCGCATGTGGACGCCCAAGATGGAGGCGCGCGTGCTCCAGGAGCTCACGCTGTCGCGCGGCGAGCGGGTGCTCGAGATCGGCACGGGCAGCGGCTATCTCACCGCGCTTCTCGCCAGCATCGCGGCCGAGGTGGTCAGCGTCGAGATCGACGCGTCCGCCGCCGAGCGCGCACGGCGGCGCCTGGCGCTTGGCGGCTTCGCCAACGCGCGCGTCGAGCACGGCGACGGCGCGCGCGGTTTTCGCGACGAGGCCTACGACGCCATCGTGCTGACCGGCTCGACCCCTTTGCTGCCCGAGCGCTTCGTCGAGCAGCTGCGGCCGGGCGGCCGGCTGTTCGCGATCGTGGGCGAGCCGCCCGCGATGGCGGCGCGACTGCTGCGCTGGACCGGTCCGGGGTCGCGGGTCGCGGTCGACCTGTTCGAAACCGTCGTCGAGCCGCTCGTCAACGCGCTGGCTCCGTCCCGGTTCGTGTTTTGATCGCGCAGCTCGAGCCCCGCGACCTCGCGGCGTGGCGGCAGGACGCGGCGCGCACGCCGCCGGTGCTCGTCGACGTCCGCGAGCCGTGGGAGCACGCGCAGTGCCGGATCGAAGGTTCGGTCCTGATGCCGATGCAGTCGGTCCCCGCCAGAGTGGCCGAGCTGCCGCGCGACCGCGATCTCGTGCTGGTCTGCCACCACGGCAATCGCAGCCAGCGCGTCGCGCAATGGCTCGAGCAGTCGGGTTTCGCGAATCTGTCCAACCTGCGTGGCGGCGTCGAGGCGTGGTCCCTCGAGGTCGACCCGGCGCTGCCGCGCTACTGAATCGCCCGCTACCCAACGACGACAACGACATGCGAGCATCGATGCGCCCCTCATGGTTCGCGGTCGCCGTGGCCGCCGCCGCGCTCCTCGGCGCGCCGCGCGCCGTGCAAGCGGAGGACCTGCTGCAGGTCTATCGCGACGCCCAGGGCAACGACCCCACGCTGGCCGCCGCGCGCGCGAACTGGGTGTCGCTGCAGGAGCGACTGCCGCAGGCGCGGGCGCTGCTGCTGCCCAATGTAAGCGCGTCGGCCGCGGCGAACGCCAACCTCTACGACACGAGCATCCGCACCGACCCGCGCATCGACGTGAACGGGCGCGGCTTCGGCTTAGGCTCACTGACCGTCTCCGCCTCCCAGCCGCTGTACCGGTACGCCAGCAAGGTCGCCCTCGACCAGGCGCGCGACCAGGTGGAGCAGTCGGACTTCACGCTCCAGTCGGCGCGGCAGGACCTGATCCTGCGCGCGGCCCAGGCCTACTTCGACGTGCTGCTCGCGCAGTTCAACGTGGAGCTTGCGGAAAGCCAGAAGGCGGCCGTCTCCGAGCAGCTCGCGCAGGCGAAGCGCAACTTCGAGGTGGGCATCGCGACCATCACCGACACCAACGAGGCGCAGGCGCGCTTCGACGCGATCGTCGCGCAGGAGATCAGCGCCCGCAACGACCTCGACAACCGCCGTGCCGCGCTCCGCGCGATCATCGGCCGCGCCCCGGGCGACCTGAAGCGCCTCGGGCCGGGCTTCGATCCGCAACTTCCCTCGCCGAGCTCGGCCGACTTCTGGGTCGACCGGGCGCTGGCCGACAACATCACGGTGCGCGTCGCGCAATACACCTACGACATCGCGACCCTCGAGGTGGAGCGCCAGCGGGCCGGCCACCTGCCCACGCTCGATCTCGTCGCCTCGTTCGGCGCGTCGGCGGCCAATGGCTCGCCCACGCTCGCGGTCGGCAGCGACTCGCGCCAGGCGCTGATCGGCCTCGCGCTCACGGTGCCGATCTACCAGGGGGGCTTCGTCGATTCGAAGGTGCGCGAGGCGATCGCGCTGCAGGAGAATGCGCGCCAGAACCTCGAGTCGGCGCGGCGCAATGCGCTGTTCAGCGCGCAGACCGGGTACTCCGGCGTAGCGAGCGCCGCCGCGTCGGTCAAGGCATTCGAGCAGGCCGTGGTGTCCGCGCAGACCGCCTACGAATCGAACCGGACCGGGCAGGAAGTTGGCGTGCGCACCAACCTCGACGTGCTGAACACGCAGCAGGCGCTGTTCCAGACCCGCCGCGACCTGGCGCAGGCCTACTTCAACTATCTCGTCGGCGTGCTGAGGCTCAAATCCGCGGTGGGCTCGCTCACCGACGACGACCTCGAGGACATCAACCGCCGCCTGCGCGGCTGATTCGAGACGACGCGCGCTACGCGTCCGGGAGCTGCGGGGCGAGCCACGCCCAGAGGCGGTCCAGGGCGCCGCGATGCACGTCCAGGAATGCCGCGCTCGCCGCGCGCATCGCCGCGCGTGCGTCCGGATCGCGCAGCAGCGCGCCGGCCGCCTGGACCGCGCCCGCTGCGTCCGACACCCGGCGGGCGGCGCCTGCGGCGATCGCCTGGCTGGCGGTTTCGGCGAAGTTGAACGTGTGCGGGCCCACGAGCGTGGCCACGCCGAGTGCGATCGGTTCGAGCAGGTTCTGGCCGCCGAAGGGCAGGAGGCTGCCGCCTACGAGCGCGGCGTCCGCCGCGGCGTAGTACACGGGCAGCTCGCCCATCGAGTCGCCGAGCAGCACGTCGACGTCCACCGGCAGCGTACCCATGGTGCTGCGTCGCGCGTAGCGCACGCCGCGCTCGCGCAGCAACCCCTCGACGGCGGCGAAGCGCTGCGGATGCCGGGGCACGATGATCGTGAGCGTGGCGGGCGGCATGGCCGGCGCGGGTTGTGCCGCGTCCTGCACGAGCGCATCGAGCAGCAGCGCCTCCTCGCCGTCGCGCGTCGACGCCGCGACCCAGATCGGCCGCGGTCGCGGCGTGCGCGCGTCCGGCGAGGCGCGCGCCGGGTCGAACAGCGCGCGCAGCCGAGCCGCGCGCGGCAGAACGTCGTCGCCGATGGGCTGATCGAACTTGAGGTTGCCGGCGACAGTCACGGCGCCCGTGCCGAGCGCGCGCAGCCGATCCGCGTCGGCCGCGGACTGCGCCGCGGCGCCGGCCAGGCTGCCGAACGCCTCACGCGCCAGTCCGGCCACACGGGCGTAGCGGCGCGCCGAGCGTGCGGACAACCGGCCGTTGATGAGCACGACGGGTATGGCGTGTCGACGCGCCGCAGCGAGCAGGTTCGGCCACACCTCGGTCTCCATCAGGAGCCCGATGCGCGGGCGAAAATGCGCGAGGAAGCGCTCGACCGCGAAGGGCAGGTCGTAGGGCAGCCACGTCTGCACCACGCGGGGTCCCGCAAACGCCGCGCCGCTGGCGCGACCGGTGGCGGTCATGTGCGTCAGCAGCAGCGTGGCGCGCGGCCGCTCGCGCAGGATGCGCGCGATCAGCGGCGCGGCGGCGCGCGTCTCGCCGAGCGACACGGCGTGTACCCAGACGACGTCGCCGTCGGTCTTGGCGCGATAGCGCCCGAACCGCTCCGCGACATGCGTGCGATAGCCCGGCTCGCGGCGCCCGCGCCACCACAGTCGCATCGGCAGCAGCGGCAGCGCCGCCCACCACAGCGCGGTGTAGAGACGCCGCGTCATCCGCTGCGCAACGCGTCGCCGACCGCGGCGCACGCGGCGAGCACCGTCGCCACGTCGGGTGCCGCTCCAGCGTCGCCGGTGTCGCGCGCATGCGGCCCGGTGCACTCGATGCCGTGCCGGGCAGCGTCCGATGCGGTGAAGACCGCCACGGTCGGCGTGCCGAACGCGGCGGCGAGGTGCGTGAAGCCTGTGTCGACGCCCACCGCGAGATCCGCGCGCGCGACCAGCGCCGCGGCCTGGCGCAGCGAGAGCCAAGCCGGGACGATCGCGTGGTCGAGCCCCTCTGCGAGGCGCCGGCAGGCCGTATCCTCGGCGGGGCTGCCCCACGGCAATACGACCGCGAGTCCCGACTGCCCGAGGCGTGCGATCAGTGCGCGCCAGTCGGCGTCGGGCCAGCGCTTGTCGGCGCGGCTCGTCGCGGTGAGCGCGACGGCGTAGCGCTGCGACGGGATCGCCGCAGGCTCGTCGGGCCGCGCGAGCGACCAGCGCGGCGGCGTGTCGACTTCGTAGCCGAGCGCGGCCGCGGCGAGGGCGCGCACGCGATGCACGAAGTGCAGCTCGCGCGGCACCTGGTGATGAACGTCGTCGAGAAGCGTCGCGAGCGGCTCGCGCGCGCTCCGGCGGTCGAAGCCGTGGCGCACGCCGCGGGCGAGGCGGGCGATCAGCGCGCCCTTGAGCTGCTCCTGCAGGTCGAGCACGGCGGTGTAGCGCTCGGCGCGCAGCGCCCGCACGAACGCGCGGGCTTCCCCGTCGTGCATGGCCGACCAGGGCGCGCGCCGCCAGCGGCGCAGCGCCACCGGCACCACGTGGCGGATGCGCGCGTCAAGCTCGACCAGCGGGACGAAGGCGCGCTCGGCGACCCAGTCGATCGCAAGCTCCGGCCGGTGGCGCGCCAGGTCGGGCACGAGTGCGAGCGCATAGACGACGTCGCCCATGGAGGACGGGCGCACGACGAGCACGCTCATCGCGACCTCGGCAGGGGCTGCCACGCTTGGTGTCCGTCGTCGCGAACCCGGTAGAATCCGCGGGCGCGCATCGGCGCGAGCGTCCGCGTCACGCCGGCGGTCGCGTCCGCGCCACCGGAGCGCGCCATGCCCGAACTGCTTCCGCTCTCGTTGGTCGTGATCACGCGTGATTCCGCCGCGGAGCTTGCGGCCTGCCTCGCCTCGGCGCCGTTCGCCGCGGAGGCGCTGGTCGTCGATTCGGGCAGCGCGGATCATACCGTAGATGTGGCGCGCGCCGCGGGAGCGCGGGTGCTGGTCGAGCCGTTCCGCGGCTTCGGGCCGCAGAAGCAATTCGCTGTCTCCGCCGCGCACCACGACTGGGTCCTCTGCCTCGACGCCGACGAGCGCGTCACGCCGTCGCTCGACGCCTCGATCCGCGCGGCGTTCGGCGCGGGCCCGCCCGCCGGCGCGGCGTTTGCGCTCGCGCGGCGCAATCGCTTCCTCGGCCGCTGGCTCGCCCACGGCGAAGGCTACCCGGACTGGCACGTGCGGCTGTTCGACCGGCGCCGCGCGCGCTGGAGCGACGATTGCGTCCACGAGCGCGTGCTCACCGACGCGCCGGCCGGCCGGCTGGCCGGCGATCTGCTGCATCATTCGGCCGAGTCGATAGAGGCGTACGTCGCGAAGCAGAACCGCTATTCCTCGCTGCAGGCCGCCGCGATGCATGCGCGCGGCGAGGCGCCCGCCGCCGTCCGTCTCGCGCTGTCGCCGCTCGCGCGCTTCCTGCGCTTCTACGTGCTCAAACTGGGGTTCCTCGACGGCGCCGCGGGATTCGCGCATATCGCCATCGGCGCGTTCGCGAGCTTCCTCAAGTACGCCAAGCTGCGGGCGCTGCGCCTCGCCGCGCGCGGTCCCGCGTCGTGACGCCGCTCGCGCTTGCCGGCCGCTCCGTACTGGTGACCGGCGCAGCCGGATTCATCGGCATGCACACCGCCAGCAAGCTGCTCGATGCGGGCGCGAGCGTGCTGGGCGTCGACGACTTCGATCCGTACTACGACGTCGCGCTCAAGGAGGCGCGGCTCGCGACGATCGCGGGACGCCCCGGTTTCCGCTTCGCGCGCCTCGATCTCGCGGACTCCGCGGCGGCGGCGGCGCTGTTCGCAGCCGAGGCGCCCGCGCTGGTCGTGCACCTGGCGGCGCAGCCGGGCGTGCGTCATTCGCTCGTCGCGCCGGACAGCTACGTGCGCAACAACGTGACGGCGTTCGGCCACGTGCTGGAAGGCTGCCGGCACGCCGGCTCGCTGCATCTCGTGTACGCCTCGTCGTCGTCCGTCTACGGCGCCAACCACGTGCTGCCGTTTTCCGAGGACCAGCGCGTTGACCGGCCGGTCAGCCTGTACGCGGCTACCAAGGCGGCGAACGAGCTGATGGCGCACAGCTACAGCCACCTGTTCGCGCTACCGACCACAGGGTTGCGCTTCTTCACCGTCTACGGACCGTGGGGCCGCCCCGACCAGGCGCCGATGCTGTTCGCCGCCGCGATCCTCGCCCGCCGCCCGATCACCGTGTTCAACGGCGGGCGCATGCAGCGCGACTTCACTTACGTGGACGATATCGTCGAGGGCGTGGTGCGCACGCTCGCCCGCCCCCCGGAACCGTCCGCCGACGATCCCGCCCCGTTCGCCGTCTTCAACATCGGCAACCACGAGGCGGTGGAGCTCGAGGCGTTCATCGCCACGCTCGAGCGCCTGCTCGGGGTGGCCGCTCTGCGCGACGACCGCCCGATGCAGCCGGGCGATGTTCGGGCGACGTATGCGTCCATCGAGCGCCTGTACGCCGCCACGGGCTTCGCGCCGTGCACGCCGCTCGCCGACGGGCTCGCGCGCTTCGTCGCCTGGTATCGTGACTACCACGGCGTCTAGAGGCGAGCGGGCGCGATGCTAGAATCCGCCGCCACCCTGCGGGCGCCAACGCGCGCCGTCCCGATGCCATGATTCTCGTGACCGGCGGCGCCGGCTTCATCGGCGCCAACTTCGTGCTCGACTGGTTCGCGCAGGACAGCGAGCCCGTGCTGAACGTCGACAAGCTGACGTACGCGGGCAACCTCGGCAGCCTTGAGCCGTTGCGTGGCGACGCGCGCCACCTGTTCGTGCGCGCCGACATCGGCGACTCGGAGCGCATGGCCGCGCTCCTCGCCACGCACCGTCCGCGCGCGATCGTCAACTTCGCCGCCGAGACGCACGTCGACCGCTCGATCCACGGGCCCGCCGCCTTCATCGAGACCAACGTTGTCGGCACCTTCGCGCTGCTCGAGGCCGTGCGCGCGTGGTGGTCGGCGTTGCCCGCGGCGGGGCGCGCAGCGTTTCGCTTCCTCCACGTTTCCACCGACGAGGTGTACGGCTCGCTCGGCCCCGCCGACGCCGCGTTCTGCGAAACCACGGCGTACGCGCCCAACAGTCCCTACTCGGCGTCGAAGGCCGCGGCCGACCACCTGGTGCGTGCCTATCACCACACGTACGGCCTGCCGGTGCTCACCACCAACTGCTCGAACAACTACGGCCCGCGCCAGTTTCCCGAGAAGCTGATTCCGCTGATGATCGCCAACGCCCTCGCGGGACGACCGCTGCCGGTTTACGGGGACGGTCGCAACGTGCGCGACTGGCTGTACGTCGGCGACCACGCCGCCGCGCTGCGGCTCATCCTCGCGCGCGGCCGGTCCGGCGCCACTTACAACATCGGCGGCGGCGCGGAGATCGCCAATCTCGACGTCGTGCACGCGCTGTGCGCGGCGCTGCGCGAGCGGCATCCGTCGCGCGACTTCACGCGCCAGATCCAGTTCGTCGCCGACCGCCCGGGACACGACCGGCGCTACGCGGTCGACGCGCGCAAGATCCGCGCGGAGCTGGGCTTCGCGCCCGCCGAGACGTTCGAAAGCGGCCTGCGCCGGACCGTGGACTGGTACCTCGACAACGGTCCGTGGCTCGCGAGCGTCCAGAGCAGCGAATACCGGCGCTGGATCGAGCTGCAGTACGCGCCGGCATGACGGCGCCGCGTTCGAGCCGCAAGGGCATCCTGCTCGCCGGCGGCTCCGGCACGCGGCTCTATCCGGTCACGCAGGTGGTCTCCAAGCAGCTGCTGCCGGTGTACGACAAGCCGATGATCTACTACCCGCTGTCCACGCTGATGCTCGCCGGCATCCGCGACATGCTGGTGATCTCCACCCCCGAGGACACGCCGCGCTTCGCGCAGCTGCTGGGCGACGGCGCGCGCTGGGGGCTCAACCTCTCGTACGCGGTGCAGCCGTCGCCGGACGGGCTAGCTCAAGCGTTTCGCATTGGCCGCGACTTCGTCGGCCGCGACGCGGCGGCGCTCGTCCTCGGCGACAACATCTTCTACGGCCACGACCTGCACGTGCAGCTCGAGCGCGCCACCGCGCAGGAACGCGGCGCGACGGTATTCGCCTACCCGGTTGCCGATCCGGAGCGCTACGGCGTCGCGGAGTTCGGCCGCGACGGACGCGTGCTGAGCCTCGAGGAAAAGCCGTCGCAGCCGAAGTCCCGCTACGCCGTGACCGGGCTGTACTTCTACGACAACCGGGTGCTCGACGTGGCCGCCGGCCTCGCACCCTCCGCGCGGGGCGAGCTCGAGATCACGGACGTAAACCGGGCCTATCTCGCATGGGGCGAGCTCGTGTGCGAGGTGATGGGCCGCGGCATGGCGTGGCTCGACACGGGCACGCACGAGTCGCTGCTCGAGGCGTCGCAGTACATCGAGACGATCGAGCGGCGCCAGGGGCTCAAGATCGCCTGTCCCGAGGAGATCGCGTTCAGGCTCGGCTACATCGACGCGGCCGCGCTCGAGCGGCTCGGCACGGCGCTCGCCAAGAACGGCTACGGCAGGTACCTGCTCGGCCTCCTGCGCGATCCGGTGCTGTGACCCACGGCTCGGCGTCCGCCGTCGGACCTCCATGCGGCTGATTCCCACCGCGCTGCCCGATGTGCAGATCGTCGAGCCGCGCGTGGCCACCGACGAGCGCGGCTTCTTCTACGAAAGCTGGAACGCGCGCACGCTGGCCGCCGCCGGCCTCGACGTCGCGTTCGTGCAGGACAACCATTCCGCTTCGACGCGCGGCGTGCTGCGCGGCCTGCACTACCAGATCGAGCACGCGCAGGGCAAGCTGGTGCGGGTCGTGGTCGGCGAGGTCTGCGACGTGGCGGTGGACCTGCGCGAGCGATCGCCGACGTTCGGGCAGCACGTCACCATGGTGCTTTCCGCCGCCACGCCCCGCATGCTGTGGGTCCCGCCCGGCTTCGCCCACGGCTTCGTGGTGCTCTCCGAGGTTGCGGAATTCCTCTACAAGACGACGGACTACTGGTATCCGCAGCACGAGCGCACACTGCTGTGGAACGATCCTGCGCTCGGCATCGACTGGCCGGTGGCCGTGCCGCAGCTCGCCGCGAAGGACGCGGCCGGGCTCACGCTCGCGCTCGCCGAGCGCTACCGGTGACGGCCGGAAGGCCCGCGATACTCGTCGCGGGCGCGCGCGGCCAGCTCGGCGCGGAGCTGGTGGCCGCGCTCGCGCCGCACGGCGAAGTCACCGCCCTCGATCGCGCCGCGGTCGACCTCGCGGACCCCGTTGCACTGCGGGCGGCGCTTCGCGCCCACGCCCCGGCCCTCATCGTGAACGCGGCGGCCTACACCGAGGTGGACCGCGCGGAGACCGAGCGCGACCTGGCCTTCGCCGTGAACGCCCACGCGCCGGCGGTGATGGCAGAACACGCGAAGGATCACGGCGCGGTGCTGATTCATTACTCGACCGACTACGTGTTCGACGGCGCGCGGCGCGAGCCTTACGGGGAGGACGCCCCCGCGCATCCGCAGAACGTCTATGGCGCAAGCAAGCGCGAAGGCGAGCTCGCCATCGCCGCCAGCGGGGCGCATGCGATCGTGCTGCGCACGAGCTGGGTCTACGGTCTGCGCGGGCGCAACTTCCTGCTCACGATCAGGCGCCTCGCCGCCACGCGCGATGAATTGCGCATCGTGGCGGACCAGTTCGGCGTTCCCAACTGGACCCGCGCGCTCGCGCGGGCGACCGCTCGTCTGGTGGGGGCGGGCCTGCCGGTGCTGGCGCAGCGTGCCGGCCTGTATCATATGAGCGCAAGCGGTGCGACCACCTGGTACGAATTCGCGCGCGCGATCGTGGACAGCATGATCGGGGCCGACGGCGTGCCGGGGGCGGCGCCGCGGATTGTTCCGCGGATTGTTCCGCGGATTGTTCCGCGGATTGTTCCAATCGCCACGTCGGACTACCCAACTGCCGCGCGCCGGCCGCCGTATGCGGTGCTCGACCCGCAGCGATTCGAGCGCGACTTCGGCTTCGCGCTGCCGCCCTGGCGGGAATCGTTGCGCGAATGCGTGAATAATCCCGCGGAACCGCCTGGCGGAGCGGCGGTCGGATGTCCGCCACCGAGCCTCGTGCAACGTTGAATGCGGACCGGCGCGATGCTGCGACGTCGTCGGACGGCGACACTGATCAGGAGAACCGTATGACTCGCTTCATCGCTCGATTCGGCGCTGCGTTGGCCCTCATGCTCGGTACCAGCCTGGGCGCCGCCGCGGCCGGGACCACGCCCATCACCGCCGTGCCGCCTGCCGAGTTCCGGCCGGGGGTGAGCGAAAAGTCCACTCCGGTCGCGCTGCTGCTGCCCGCCGATGCGCCGGCCGCGCGGATCACGCTGGCCGAGCCGTCGCTCGCCGAGCGCGGAGCGCTGAAGACCGCGAATGCCGCCGGCGCGCGCGCCGGTGCCAAGGCCTTCGCGCAAGCGGACAAGGGCGCGCCGCTCGCGGTCGGTTTCGGCCGGTCCGTTCCGGCCGCCGCGCGCACGGTTGCGCTCGACGCGCTCGCGTGGCAGCGGCTTCCCGATGGATCGCGCGCGGCGCACATCGTGGTGCAGTCGCCCGGCGCGGCGGCGATGCGCGTGGCGATCCAGCTGCCGGCAGTGGATCCGGACATCGCGGTGCGCTTCGCCGGGACGGGGCCCACCGTGTATGGGCCGGTGCCGGCCAACGCAATGGCCGCCGATACGCTGCAGTACGGCCAGTACTGGTCGCCCGTGGTCGAAGGCGATGTGGTCATGCTCGAGCTGCACGCGCCGACCAGCGCATCGCTGGCGGGCGTCTCGCTGACGCTTCCGGCCGTGTCCCACCAGGTGGTCCCACCCGCCAACCTGCGCGCATTGACGCAAAAGGACATCAGCGACATCGGTCGCTCGGGCGCGTGCGAGATCGACGTCGGGTGCGTGACCCCGCAGTCGCAGGCGTTCGTGAACGGCGCCAAGGCGGTGGCGAAGATCATCTTCACGCAGGAGAACGGCTCGACGTACCTGTGCACGGGCCAGCTCCTGAACGACTCGACGCAGTCGTTCACCCCGTACTTCTTCTCGGCCAACCATTGCATCAACTCGGCGACGGCTGCGCGCACCATCAACACCTACTGGTTCTTCGACGCGGTGAGCTGCGCCAATCCGCCGGATTTGCGCGCGCCGCTGTTCGTGCAGCAGACCGCCGGTGCGGCGCTTTTGGCGCGCAGCCCGGACTACGACTGGGCGATCATGCGGCTCAACGCGCTGCCGCCGGCCGGCACGTTCTATTCGGCCTGGCGCGCGGACCCCATTCCGACCGGGTCGGCCATCTCGGTGATCCATCACCCGCAGGGTGATCTGAAAAAGTGGGCGGGCGGCACGATGCCCGGCCTGAACACCTACACCGACGGAACGACGTTCTTCACCGCGCGCTATTCGCAGGGCACCACGGAAGGCGGCTCGAGCGGCGCCGGCCTCCTGACTTTCAACGGCGCCGGCGGCTACTACGAGGTCCGGGGCGGGCTGTTCGGGGGCGAGGCATCGTGCGCGAGCCCGGCCGGTCTAGACGTTTACTCGCAGCTTGGCACGATGCTGCCCAAAACGCGCGAGTACCTCACGCCGGACAGCAATCCCGCCGGCACCGTGGCGGCCGTCGAGTTCTACAACCGCGGCCTCAACCACTTTTTCCTGTCGACCGACGCAGCCGAAATCGCCGACCTTGACGCCGGCCGCCATCCGGGGTGGGAACGCACGGGCATTCGCTTCAACGCGTACGCGTCGCAGGTGGCGGGCTCGAGCCCGGTCTGCCGGTTCTACCGCGCGCCGGCGTACGGTGACTCGCACTTCTACTCGGCGAGCCCCACCGAGTGCGCGCAGACCGCGCTCGCGCATCCGATCGACTGGATCTACGAGAGTCCGGCGGTGTTCTACATCTTCCTGCCCAATCCCACGACCGGCGCATGCCCGATCGGCACGCAGTCCGTCTGGCGGTTCTTCAACCAGGTCACGACCAACCACCGCTACACGCCGGAGGTCGCGCTGCACGATTCGATGCGGGCCGATCCGGCGACCTGGGTCGCGGAAGGCTACGGCGCCGATGCCGTGATCATGTGTGCGCCGCTGGGCAGCTAAAGCGCCTCCTGGAACCGGAAGCGCGCGTCGATCGGCGCGCCGGCCGTCAATGCGCCGCCCTGCGCGACGATGGCGTTCATGCCGAACGTCACTGCAGCGAGTCGATCGTCCACTCGATACATCGCGAGGGTGGGCAGCGGCTCCACGCCGGCCGCTGCGCTCGCCTGGTCGATCGTGGTGACCTTGCAGCGCGTGCAGGGCTTGACCATGCGCAGGAGCGTCTCTCCGGCGGCCAGCGTATCGAGGTGGTCCTCGTCGTACGCGTTCAGGCCGTCGACGACGAGATTGGGGCGAAAGCGGTCCATCGGCAGCGGCGCGACGCCCTTGCGCAGCAGGCGCTCGTTGAGATCGGCCAGCGACGCCGACGCGATCACCAGCACCGGGTAGCCGTCGGCGAACATCGTGCTGGCGCTCGAGCGGCCGACGTAGTCGGGGTTGCAGGCGCGCGGCCGAGTGCGATCGAAGCGCACGAGGCGGACCTCGCGGACCAGGTGCGACGACATCCAGCGCGCCGCGGCGTCGCCGGCATCGCGGCCTCGCACCTGGCTGCGCCACAATCGCACGTCACGCGCGTCGGCCGGCGGCGCGGCAAGGTCGACGCCGAGCGGATCGCAGGCGGGGGCCGCGAGCCACAGGCGATTTCGCGCCAGCGAGGGCGTCACCAGGGCCAGGCGGGGGCTGTCGCGCTGGGTGACGAACTGGCCGGCCGGGTCGACGACCATCCACTCGCGGTCGCCGCCACCGTCGGGGAGGGCGAGGCCCGTGGGAGTGGCGACCGCAGTGTCGGTCGCGATGCCCCGGGCGCCCTTGACGGGATAGACGATGAGCGCCGCGATGCGCGCCGCCGGTCCGACCGCAGGCGCGGGCTCCGGGACCGGCTTCTTCGCCGCGTGCTCCACAGGAGCTGCGCGCGGCGCCTCGCTAATGCAGGCCCGCCACGTAGTCGGCGAGGGCCTTCATCTGCGCATCGGAAAGGCGTCCGGCGATGTCCACCATGATGCGGCCGTTGACATCCTTGCCGCCCTGGTCGTTGCCGCGCCGGCCGGCCTTGAACGCCTGCAGCTGGGCATACGTGTAGTCGGCGTGCTGTCCGCCCACGCGCGGGTAGTTCTTCGGAATGCCGGCGCCCGTGGCCGAATGGCATGATGCGCACGCGGGCACGCCGGCCTGTGCGTCGCCGCCGCGGTAGAGGCGCTGCGCAAGCTGCACCGACGCGGCATCCTTGGTCGCCTGCCCCTTCGGCTTCTGTTGCGCGAACCACGCGCCGAGCGCCTGCATGTCCGCATCGCTCAGCGTTGCCGCCATGCCCTGCATGATGGCATTCTGGCGAATCCCCGCCTTGAAATGCGCGAGCTGGCGGGTGATATAGTCGCCCGGCTGTCCCGCGAGGCTCGGATTCGCAGGGGTCGGGCTGTTGCCGTCGGCGCCATGGCACGCGGCGCACACCTGCGCAGCGATCTGCTGCGCGTGCGCGGGATCGGGCGCCGCCGTGCCGTTCGCGTCCTCCGCCTGCGCCGAGGCAGACAGCAGCAACGCGGCAGACGCAACGAGCAGCCAATGGCGAGTCATCGGATTTCTTCTCCTCGTGATTCCGCAGGGCGGCCCGCGTACCTGGGATCCGCGGTGGCCAGCCCACCTTTAGCCGCCGCGGCGGCCAGCCCACCTTGAAAAACCACGCCATTGTAGCGGACCGGTCGCGGCCGCCGATCGACGACCGCTCGATGGAGCAGGGTCCGCGGCCGCTGCTGGGTGCGCAGTTCGAGGACGCCGCCGCGAGCGCTGCCCAGCTCCCCCCGCCGGGGGCGCCCGAGGTCGCCTTCGCGGGGCGCTCGAACGCGGGCAAGTCGAGCGCGCTCAATGCACTCGCGCGCCATCGCGGACTCGCGTTCGCGAGCCGCACGCCCGGCCGGACGCAGCAGATCAATTTCTTCCGGCTGCGCAACGGCGCGCTGGCCGTCGATCTGCCGGGGTACGGCTACGCGGCGGTCGCGAAAGCCTTGAAGCGCGAATGGCAGACGTTCCTGTGGGACTACGTGCGCACGCGCGACACGCTCGTCGGACTGGTGCTGGTGGTCGATGCGCGGCATGGGCTGAAGCCGCTCGACCGCGAGCTGGTCGAGGCGTTCGGCGCGTCGTCACGGCCGATTGCCGTGCTCGCCACCAAATCCGACAAGCTCAATGTGGCGGGACGGCGGGACGCGGCCGCCGCGATTCGCGCCGAGCTGTCCCGGGTGCTTACCGGCGCGCCGATCGACGTGGTGTCGTTTTCCGCGACGTCGCGCGACGGCGTGCTGGAGGCCGACCGCCTGATCGCGGACTGGCTGCCGGCGCCCGCGGAGGCATCGGCTGCGAATAGAAAAAGGCCCCGCGATCAAGGGGAGTGACGCGGGGCCTCGAAACGCCCGCGTCGGCGAACCGACGCGGGCACCCGCTCAGGGAGGAAAGCGGGAGACGTTCACCGTCTGGAGGATGTGACCGCCGCGCGCGGGTCGAGTTCCGGCCGATGCGCGAAGACACTGGCTCGACCACTCGCGGCGCGCGGCGTCCGGTGCGGTACGATCGGCACGCCGCGCCTTTTTTCCGCGCGCTCGCCTCCGCTCATGACTTCGTCCTTCTCCTTCGCCAGCCGATTTCCGGCGCGCCGCCAGCGGCGCATGCGGCGCGACGACTTCTCGCGCCGGATGGTGCGCGAGACCCGGCTCGGCGCAGACGATTTCGTCTATCCCGTGTTCGTGCTCGAAGGCGAGGGGCGGGTCGAGCCCGTCGCGTCGCTGCCGGGGGTGGCCCGGCGCAGCGTCGACGGCATCCTGGGCGAGGCGGCGCGCTGCGTGGCGCTCGGCGTGCCGGGGATCGCGCTGTTTCCCGTGGTGCCGGTCGAGCGCAAGCGAGACGACGCCGTGGAGGCGTGGAATGCGCAGGGCCTGGTGCCGCGCGCCGTCCGCGCGCTCAAGGAGCGCTTTCCGGCGCTCGGCGTTATCACTGACGTCGCCCTCGATCCATACACGCGCCACGGACAGGATGGACTCATCGACGCCTCGGGCTACGTCATGAACGACGAGACCGTCGCCGCGCTCGTCCGCCAGGCGCTCGCGCATGCGGAGGCCGGCACCGACGTGGTCGCGCCGTCCGACATGATGGACGGGCGCATCGGCGCGCTCCGCGCCGCGCTCGACGAGCAAGGGTTCATCCATACGCGCATCCTGGCGTACTCGGCGAAGTACGCGTCGTCCTTCTACGGGCCGTTCCGCGACGCCGTCGGATCGTCGGCGAGCCTTGGCGGCGGCAACAAGCACAGCTACCAGATGGACCCCGCCAACAGCGACGAGGCGCTGCACGAGACGTGGCTCGACGTGCAGGAAGGCGCGGACATGGTGATGATCAAGCCCGGGCTGCCCTACCTCGACATCGTCCGGCGCGTGAAGGACACCTTCGGCATGCCGACGGCCGTCTACCAGGTGTCCGGCGAGTACGCCATGCTCAAGGCCGCCGCCCTCGCCGGCTGGCTCGACGAGCGGGCCTGCGTCCTGGAAGCGTTGACGGCGATGAAGCGCGCCGGCGCCGACGCCATTCTCACCTATTTCGCCCTCGACGCCGCGCAATGGCTGCGCGACGGGGCGTAGTCTCCGCTCAAGCCGGGTCGTCGAGCTCCGCGCCCGGTGCGTCGGGAGAGGACTCGAGCAGGCGAGTGAGGGCCGCGAGATCAAGGCGCAGCCCGTCGCCCCGGTGCGGACGCTGCCGCGCCGCCCGCTCGTCGCGGACTGTCAAACGGACGCCGCCGCGCTCGGTGTCGATGCACAACACCGCCGGAGCGCTCGGACTGCCCATGGGCCCGACTCGATAGGGCACCTCGCGGTTGATCAGCACGAGCTCGACCGCCTTCTGGTCGTCGGCGATCAGGTCGAGGCGAATGTCGCTGTGCTCGCCGGCCCAGCCGGCGGCCACGCCGCCCACGAGCGTCGGCGCGAACTCGCGCAGCCGGCGCATCCACAGCAGCGCCTCCTCGCGCTGCGCGCGCAGCGACCGTGCCTGCTCGGGGCCGCCGAAAAGCTCCTGGTATTCGGCCAGCGCCAGCTCGACCTCGTCGTCGCCCGGGAGCGCTGCCGACTCCGACAGCGCAAGCTGCCGCGCCGCCTTGCGCTTCGCGTGCTGCCAGTCCGTTACGCCGTGCTCGAGGATCAGCCGGGCCGCACCCTGCGCAATGCGCTCGCGCGTCTGTTCGTCCGGACCGAACCGTGCGAACGCGTCTGCCCTGCCGGAGGAGCCGCGGCGCCGCAATCGGCCCCCTAGAACAGCTGGTCGCGAACGTCGCGCTGGGTCGGCGCCCCGGGCAGCGAGATAGGCGCGAGTGCATCCTCACTTCGACGTGGGGTGAACTCGTTGAGGAACCAGTCCGACAGGGCACTCGATTCGTCGCGCAACCCGGTCTCGGCGTTGATGCGAAGCTGCACCACGCCGTCGGGCGGATCGCGCTGCTTCTCCGGAATGCTCTTCAGGATCTTCCCCATGTAGCTCATCCAGATCGGCAGGGCGGCCACCCCGCCGGTCTCATTGTTGCCCAGCGTGCGCGGCTGGTCATAGCCGATCCAGGCCACGCCGACGATCGAGCTGTTGTAGCCGCAGAACCAGGCGTCGACGTTGTCGTTCGTGGTGCCGGTTTTCCCCGCGAGGTCGCGGCGTTTGAGCTCCTGCACCCGCGCCCCGGTGCCGTACACCACGACGTCGTGCAGGAGGGTGGTCATGATGAACGCGTTGCGCGGGTCGATGGCGCGTTGCGCGTTGGCGCCGGCGAGCGCCGGCTTGGCTTGCGACAGCGTGTTCCCCTTGCTGTCGGTGATCTTCTCGATGAGGTAGGGCGCGATCCGGTAGCCCCCGTTGGCGAACACGGCATAGGCGCTGGCCATCTGCAGCGGCGTGGCGGCGCCCGCGCCCAGGCCCATCGTGAGGTAGGCCGGGTGCAGCTTCGGGTCGAAGCCGAAGCGGGCGATGTAGTCCTGCGCGTACTGCGGGCCGATGGCCTGCAGCACCCGTACGGTCACCAGGTTCTTCGACTTGGCCAGCGCCGCGCGCAGGCGCATCGGCCCTTCGAACTTGCCGTCGTAGTTCTTCGGCTCCCAGTCCTCCCCGCCGGCCTGCGCCGCCGGAACGAAGAATGGCGCGTCGTTGATGACCGTGGCGGGAGTGAAGCCCTTCTCGAGTGCTGCCGAGTAGATGAACGGCTTGAACGACGAGCCCGGCTGGCGCAGCGCCTGCGTGACGTGGTTGAACTTGCTGCGGTCGAAATCGAAGCCGCCGACCAGCGACAGGATGGCGCCGTCGCCCGGATCGAGCGACAGGAACGCCGCCTCGGCTTGGGGAAGCTGCCCAATTGCGTAATGTCCCTTGTCGTCCCGCGTCACCTTGATGACCGCGCCGCGGCGCAGCTTCTGGTTGGCGGGCGTCTTATCGGCCAGCGCCCGGGCGGCGAACTTGAGGCCCTCGCCGCTGAGCGCGACCTGGTCGCCCGACCCCAGCACCGCCTTCACCTCGGCGGGCGAGGCCTGCAGCACCACGGCGGTGTACAGCCCGTCGCTGTCGGGGGCGTCGGCGAATGCCTTGTCGAGCACCTGCTCCTGCTCCGCTAAGTCGCTGCCCAGGTTGACGAAGCCCTCCGGTCCGCGGTAGCCGTGGCGCCGGTCGTAGTCCAACACACCCTTGCGCACAGCGGCGTACGCGGCATCCTGGTCGGCGCGGCGGATGGTCGTCCAGACGGTCAGGCCGCGGGTGTAGGCGTCCTCCCCGTAGGCATCGAAAACCACCTGACGGGCCATCTCTGCGACCGACTCGGCATGCAGGGGCAGCACTTCCTTGACCGCCTGTCGGATGACGATTGGCGCATTTTGTGCTTCATGGAGATGGTCGTCGTTGATGAAATGCAGCTCATGCATCCGCCGCAGCACGTACATCTGTCGTGTCTTCGCCCGCTTGGGGTTGGTGATCGGGTTATAGGCGGACGGGGCCTTGGGCAGTCCGGCGAGCATCGCCGACTCCGAGACCGTGAGGTCGCGCAGCGGCTTGTTGAAGTAGATCTGCGCGGCGGCGGCGAATCCGTACGCGCGCTGGCCGAGGAAAATCTGGTTCACGTACAGCTCGAGGATCTCGTCCTTGGTGAGGCTGGCCTCGATCTTCCAGGCCAGCAGCGCCTCGCGGAGCTTGCGCGTGACGGTCTTCTCGCGGGTGAGAAAGAAGTTGCGCGCCACCTGCATGGTGATCGTCCCGGCGCCCTGCTGCGGCCCGGCCGAAAGGTTGGCGAGCGCGGCGCGCAGGACGCTCACGTAGTCGACCCCGCCGTGGCTGTAGAAGCGCTCGTCCTCGGCGGCGAGGATCGCGTGCTTCATCACCTCCGGCACCTCGGCGATGGTGACGATCGCGCGGCGCTCCTCGCCGAATTCGCCGAGCAGGTCGCCGTCGGCCGACATCACCCGCAGGGGGACCTTCGGCTGGTAGTCGGTGAGCTTGTCGAGGGTGGGAAGCGTCGGCCACAGCAGCGCCAGGACGAACGCGCCCAAGAGGCCACCGACCACGGCCAGGCCGAGTCCGACGGACGTTACGTAGAGGATCCAGCGCTTTAGCACAAAGGAATAAAAGTTATCGCCGCGGTACCGTAGCGGCCACTATTGGCATCCCCGCAACAGACGGGTATTCCCGCGGGGCAAACAAATTGACAAGGTACGCACTTGCTGCCAGAGTTTAATGTAATTTATCAGCATCCGGGATAGTGTCCCATGCTCGCCGAAAACCTCAACTCCGCCATGGACTTGTTTAAAGCCAGGTCCCCCACCCTCATCGGCATCGATATTGCATCGACGTCGCTGAAGCTGGTCGAGCTCGCCGATGCCGGCAAAGGCACCTATCGGCTCGAGCGCTACGCCATCGAGCCACTGCCCAAGGACGTCGTCACCGACGGCAATATCTCCAACCTCGACCAGGTGAGCGAGGCGCTGAAGCGCGCCTGGAAGCGCCTCGGCAGCCGCAACCGTCATGTCGCGCTCGCCCTTCCCGCCGCCATGGTGATCACCAAGAAGATCATCGTACCCGCCGGCCAGAAGGAAGAGGAGCTCGAGCTCACCGTCGAGGCCGAGGCCAATCAGTACATCCCGTTCGCGCTCGACGAGGTCAACCTCGATTTCCAGGTGCTCGGCGCGGCGCCGAACAATCCCGAGGAGGTCGAGCTGCTGATCGCCGCGTCGCGCAAGGAGAAGGTCGAGGACCGCGTCGCCATCGCCGAGGCCGCGGGTCTCAAGCCGCGCGTCATGGATGTCGAATCCTACGCCACGCAGGAGGCGTTCCGGCTCGTCACGCCTTCGCTGCCCGCGAACGGCCGCGACCAGAACATCGCCCTCGTGGACATCGGCGCGCACGTCACGCATTTCTATGTCCTGCGCAACCACCAGTTCCTGTTCTCGCGCGACCAGGCCTTCGGCGGCAACCAGCTTACCCAGGACATCCAGCGCGCGTTCAACCTGTCCCCCGAGGAGGCCGAGTCGGCCAAGAAGAACCAGGGCCTGCCGGAGAACTACGACAGCGACGTGCTCCAGCCGTTCATGGAAACCCTCGCGCTGGAGATCACCCGCGCGCTGCAGTTCTTCTTCACCTCGACCTCCTATAACCAGGTCGACCAGATCGTGCTGTCGGGCGGCTGCGCGATGCTGCCGGGGCTGGACGAGCTCGTCGCCAAGCGCGCGGGCGTCGCCACCGTGGTGGGCAACCCGTTCGCCTCGATGCAGACCGCCGACCGCATCCGCCCGCGGCAGCTGGCGCAGGACGCCCCGCTGCTGATGATCGCCACGGGGCTTGCGATCAGGAGCTTCGAATGAGCGCGGACCCACGCATCCCGGCGACGCCGCGCCTGCGCCAGGAGGCCGACTGACATGGCCACTCCCGTCGTTCGCATCAACCTGCTCCCGCACCGCCAGCAAAAGCGCGCGGCGCGCCAGCGCCAGTTCATCTCGCTGGCCGTATCGCTCGGCATCCTCGGCCTCGCGGTGATCGGCCTCGTGCATGGCTACCTCGGTGCGCAGATCGACAACCAGAAAAGCCGCAACACGCTGCTCAAAGGCGAGATCGTCAAGCTCGACGACCAGATCAAGGAGATCGACAAGCTGCGCGACCAGATTCAGCAGGTGCTGGCGCGCAAGCAGGTGGTCGAGACGCTCCAGGCCAACCGCAGCGAGGCCGTCCACCTGCTGGACCAGCTCGTGCGCCAGCTGCCCGACGGCATATACGTGAAGTCCATCCGCCAGACCGGCGGCAAAGTGACGCTCACCGGCTACGCGCAGAGCAACGCGCGGGTCTCGACGCTGATGCGCAACGTCGAGGCCTCGCCCTGGATCGACAAGCCGGAGCTGGTCGAGATCAAGCTCGTTCCGCAGCCCGCGCAGCCGGGCCAGCGCGCTGTGGCGGAAACCGCGCGGATCAATGAGTTCATCCTCAATTTCCAGATCAAGCGCTCGGTTCCGCCGGTCGACCTGCGTCCTATGGGACCGTCCGGCAAGGCAGCGCCGGGCATGCCCGCCGCAGCGCCGGCGCCCGCCACCGGGGCCAAGGCATGAACCTCGAAGACCTCCGCCGGCTCAACATTCGCGAGGTCGGCAACTGGCCGACGTTCCCCAAGGTCGCCATCCTGCTGACGATCCTCGTGGTCATCGTCGCTCTCGGCGCCGTCTTCGACTGGAAGGACCAGTGGGAGTCGCTCGACACCGTCAAGCAGGAAGAGGCCACGCTCAAGGTCCAGTACTCGCAAAAGAAGGCCAAGGCGATCAACTTCGACCTCTACGTCCAGCAGTTGAAGGAGGTCGAGCAGTCGTTCGGCGCGCTCGTGAAGCAGCTCCCCAACCGGGCCGAGATCGACGCGCTCCTCACCGACATCAACCAGGCGGGCCTGGGACGCGGCCTGCAATTCGAGCTCTTCAAGCCGGCGACGCAGGAAAAGATGGAGGACTTCTACGCCGAGCTGCCGATCAGCATCCGCATCACGGGCAACTACCATGACATGGGCGCGTTCGCGAGCGACGTGGCGCAACTGCCGCGCATCGTGACGCTAAACGACGTCGCCATCGCCAACGACAAGGGCACGCTCACGCTCGAGGCGGTGGCCAAGACGTTCCGCTACCTGGACGAGGAAGAGGTCGCCAAGCAGCGGGCGCTGGCCAAGGCGGCCAAGGACAAGGCGGCCAAGAAATGAACCGCGCACGCTATCTGCCCGTCGTCTGTGTCGCGCTCCTTGCGAGCTGCGGCGGCGACAGCCACCAGGATCTCCGCGAATGGATGGCCGAGCAGGGCAAAGGGGTCAAGGGCACGCTCGAGCCGCTTCCCACCATCCGCCCCTACGAGCCGTTCGCCTACAACGCATTCGACCTGCCCGATCCATTCAAGCCGCGCAAGGTCGAGCCGAACAAGAGCACCAGCAAGCTCGCGCCCGACCTCACGCGGAGGCGCGAGCCCCTGGAGGCGTTCCCGCTGGAGTCGCTCGCCATGGTGGGCACCATCGAGAAGGGCCGGGCGCTGTACGCGCTGGTCAAAACCCCCGAGCGCGACATCTACCAGGTCCGCCAGGGCAACTATCTCGGTCAAAACTACGGCGTGGTCATCGGCATCAGCGATTCCGAACTCAAGCTCAAAGAGCTGGTGCAGGACGGTGCGGGGGACTGGGCCGAGCGGTCCAGCGCGCTGAACCTGCTGCCGTCAGAAAAAGGGAGCAACCGATGATTGCGGCACTCGACCAACGTAACCGTTCCACGCTGCGCGCACTTCGCGTCCGGTGGGCGGCCTCCCTGTGTGCCTTGCTCATGTCCTTCGCGGGCGCGCAGAGCTTGGCGCAGACCAACACCATCGAGCAGGTCAGCGTCACGCGCGGAGTGTCGGGACGCACCATCGTCCGCTTCACGCTGAAGGAGCCGCCGGCCAACCCGCCCGCGGGCTTCTCGATCGCCAATCCGCCGCGGATCGCGCTCGACTTCCTCGACACCGGCAACGGCATGACCACCAACAGTCGCAGCATCGACGACCCGTCGCTGCGCAGCCTCGCCTTCGTGCAGGCCGGCAACCGCACGCGCGTCGTGTTCAACCTGAACAAGCCGCAGACCTTCGAGACTTCCGTCGAAGGCAACAGCGTTCTGATCACCCTGGCCGACACCGGCACAGGCGCGGCTGCTGAGGCCGGCGGCCAGGTGCAGCGCTTCGCCGAAGCCCGTCCGGACGACAGCCAGCATGCGCTGCGCGACGTCGATTTCCGGCGCGGCCGCAACGGCGAGGGCCGCATTGTCGTCGACCTGTCGGACAACAGCACGGGCATCGACATCCGCCAGCAGGGACGCACCCTGGTGATCGACTTCATGCGCACGTCGCTGCCGCGCAACCTCGAGCGGCGCCTCGACGTCGCGGACTTCAACACCCCGGTGGTCACCGTCGACACGTTCGCGCAGGGGGGCAACGCGCGCATGGTGGTCGAGCCGAAGGGCCTGTGGGAGCACTCCGCCTACCAGGCCGACAACAAGTTCATCATCGAGATCAAGCCGATCCAGGAAGACCCCAACAAGCTGGTGCAGGGCACCCGCGGCGGCTACAAGGGCGAGAAGCTCTCGCTCAACTTCCAGAACATCGAGGTGCGCGCGGTGCTGCAGGTGATCGCCGACTTCACGGGCCTCAACATCATCACGAGCGACACGGTGCAGGGCAGCCTCACCCTGCGCCTCAAGGACGTGCCGTGGGACCAGGCGCTGGACATCATCCTCCAGACCAAGGGCCTCGACATGCGCAAGAACGGCACGATCGTCCTGATCGCGCCGCGCGAGGAGCTGGCCCTGAAGGAGC
>JBBSEG010000027.1:0-57651 GCA_038239945.1 Burkholderiales bacterium | reverse complement strand
GGCGCGCGCCGCGAATGCAACGCAGCGCAAGACGAGCGCCAGCGGGTAGTCATGGCGGGTCCTTTTCAGTCGAGCCGGTGGCGAAACAGCCACGCCGCCGCGGGCAGGGTGATGGCCGACAAGAGCAGCAGCGGCACGAAATCGGCCGCCACGGTCGAAAGTCCCGCGCCTTCGAGGTACACGCGGCGCACCATGTCGATGCCGAAACGCAGCGGATTGGCATAGGTGGCGACCTGCAACGCCTGCGGCATGTTGCGCACCGGCGTGGTGAGCCCGGACAGCAACATCATGGGCATCAGCACGACGAATGTGTAGAGCATCGCCTGCTGCATCGTCGCCGACAGCGCGCTGATCGCGAGCCCGATGCCGACGGCCGCGACGACGAAGACAACCAGGCCGGAGTAGAGCGTCAGGAGCGACCCCGCGAGCGGCACGCGGAACCAGAACAGCGAGACCAGCAGAACGAGCGTGGCCTGCGTCAGCCCGATGAGGACGGGCGGCAGCGCCTTGCCGATCATGATCTCGCTCGGGGAGAGCGGCGTGACGAGCAGCTGGTCGAAGGTACCCTGCTCGCGCTCGCGGGCCACCGACAGCGCCGTGAGGAGGAGCGTCTGCAGCATGCTGAGCGAGACGATGAGCGCCGGAACGAGGTTCCACCGCGTCTCGAGGTTCGGGTTGTACCAGGCGCGCGTCTCCAGCGTGAGCGCTGCGCCGTGCAGGCGGCGCTCCTCGCGAAGCTGCGCGTTGAAGGCATCGACGATCGCGCCGATGTCGGCCGCGGCGACGGCCGCGGTCGTGGAGTTGCGCGCGTCGAGGATCACCTGCACCGTCGCGACGGTGCCGTTCTCCAGGTCCTGCTCGAGCTGCGGCCCGATGCGCAGCACGAGAAGCGCCTTTTGCGCGTCGATCAGCGGCGCGATTTCTGCGTCGGACTGCAGCGTCGCCACGCGGCGGAAGATGGCGCCGCTGTCGAGGCGCGCAAGCAGTCGGGCGGCCGCAACGCTGTGGCTCTGGTCGAGCACGGCATACGGAACGTCCGCGAGGTCGTAGGTCGCCGCGTAGCCGAACAGCACGCTTTGCATGAGCACCGGGACGAACAGGATCACGCGGCTGGACCGGTCGTTCAACACCGCCAGCAGCTCCTTGCGGAACAGCGCCGCGATGCGTTGGAAGGCGTCGCCCATGCCCGCGCCGCTAGTCCAGCCGCTTGCGCGTGATCGCGCGCGCGAGGGCGAGGAAGCCGATCGCATAGGCCAGCAGGATCGCGCAATCCTTGGCGATCAGGGGCCAGACGTTGCCGGCGAGGAACAACGACTTGATCAGCTCCATGAAATGCGTCGCGGGAAGCGCCTCGCCGACGATCCGGATCGGCCACGGCACGTTGCGCAGGTCGAACAGGAATCCGGACAGCATCATCGCCGGCATGAAGCTGGTCAGCAGCGCCACCTGGCTCGCCAGGAACTGGTTCTTCGTGGCCGACGAGATGAGGATGCCCATGCCGAGCGCCACGATCATATACAGGACCGAGCTCGCGAGGAGGACGGTCATCGACCCGTACAGCGGCACGCCGAAAAGCAGGCGTGCGGCCGCGAGGCACAGCGCGAAGCCGATCATCCCGACGACGAAATAGGGCGCGACTTTCGCGAGCAGGATCTCGGTGGGCCGCACCGGGGTGACGAACAGCGCCTCGAGCGTGCCGCGCTCCCATTCGCGCGCGACCACGAGCGAGGTCAGGAACGCGCCGACGAGCGTCATGATCAGCACGATCAAACCGGGGACGAGGTACCACGTGCTCGTGTTGGCGGCGTTGAACCAGAGGCGGGGCTCGATCACGATCGCGCCGACCGGCATCACGTCGGCGCGTCCCCCGGCGCTGCGCTGGCGGTCGGCTGCGCGCACCGACCATTGCGCCAGCGCGCCGGCGACGTAGCCTTCGATTGCGCGGGCCGTCGCCGCGTCGCCGCCGTGGACGATCAGCTGCACGCTCGCGTGCCCGGCCGCGAGGCGGCTCGAGAAATCGCCCGGCACGCGCAGGATCGCGTCGACGTCGTGGCGCAGCATCGCGGCGTTCGCGTCGACCATCGAATGGAACTCGACCGGCGTGAGGTAGGGCGACAGCGCGAGCCCGGCGAGCACGTCGCGTGCGCCCGGGGAGGCGTCCTCCAGCACCTCGGCGACCGGCACGTCGCGCACGTCGAGCGAGATGCCGTAGCCGAAGATGAGGATGAGCACGATCGGCAGGCCGATGCCAAGTGCCAGGTTGCTGCGGTCACGCAGGAGCTGGCGAAATTCCTTGCGCGACAGTGCTGCGAGCCGCCGACCGAAGCCGCTCGGGCTCATCGCGCGCCGGCCTGCGGCGCGGCCGCCTCGCGTGCGCGCGCTGCGCGAACGATGCCGATGAACGCCTGCTCCATGTCGAGCGGGCCGTCTGGCGGATCGGCCGCGCCGCTCGCGCCCTGCGCGACCTGCGCTCGCAGCGCCGCCGGCGTGCCCAGCGCCAGCACCTTGCCCGCGTCCTGGATGAGCACGCGGTCGCAGTACTCCGCCTCCTCCATGAAATGGGTCGTCACGACGATCGTGGTGCGCGCCGCGGCGAGCGCGGTGATGCGGCGCCAGAATTCCCGCCGGGCGAGGGGATCGGCGCCGCTGGTGGGCTCGTCTAAGAACAGGATCTCCGGCTCGTGCAGCAGCGCGGCGGCCATCGCGAGCCGCTGCCGGTAGCCGCCCGGCAGCAACCCGCTCGGCGTAGCGCTGAAGGCGTCGAGCTCGAACTCGCGCATCACGGCTTCGACCCGCGCCGCCAGGCGCTCGCGGGGCAGCCCGTACGCTCCCGCGAAGAAGCGCAGGTTGGCGGCCACGGTGAGGTTGGCGTAGAGCGCGAATTTCTGCGCGACGTAGCCGATCCGGCGGCGCGCCGACGCCCGCGCATGGCGCATGTCCACGCCCGCCACGCGCAACGTGCCGCTGCTGGGGGGAAGCAGGCCGCACAGCATGCGAAACGTGGTCGTCTTGCCCGCTCCGTTGGGGCCGAGGAGGCCGAACACCTCGCCGCGCGCGACCGAGAAGGTGGTGTCGGCCACTGCGACGAAGGCGCCGAACCGGCGCGTCAGATTGCGCACTTCGATGACGGGCGGCTCGCCTTGATCGCCTGTTGCGGCCGGGGGAGGGTGCGCCGCAACGCCGCTGGCAGGCGCGTCTGCGCGCCGCGCGCCCGTGCGATGCAGCAACGCCATGAAGCCGTCCTCGAGCCGGGGCGGCACCGGGCGTACGGCCCTGTCGCGCACGGCCTCCGGCAGCGGCTCGCGCAACGTCTCGCGGGTCCGGATGAAGCGCACTTCCCCGGCGTGGGGCACGGCGTCGACCACGTGCGGGGAATCGTCGAGCAGGCGCGCCTGGAGCGTCCGCGCGGGCTCGCCGGCGCCCGGTGTCGCGACGCTGCAGAGTCCGGTCGCCTCGTCGCGCACCTGCGCGGGCGGCCCGTCCAGCAGCAGCCGGCCCTCGCGCATCAGCAGCACCTGCGCGCTGCGCTCGGCCTCGTCGAGGTACAGCGTGCTGACGATGACCGTGAGGTGCTCGTCGCCGACGAGCTGCTCGACGATTTGCCACAGCTCGCGGCGCGAGAGCGGATCGACGCCGACGGTCGGCTCGTCCAGCAGCAGGAGCTCGGGCGAGCGGACCAGCGTGCAGGCGAGCCCGAGCTTCTGCTTCATTCCGCCGGACAGCTTGCCCGCGAGCCGGCCGGTGAAGTCGCCGAGGTCGGTCATCCGCATGAGCCGCGCATAGCGCTCGCGGCGCACGTCGTCCCGCACCCCGTGGAGGTCCGCGTACAGGTCGAGGTTCTCCTGCACGCTCAGGTCCTCGTACAGGCCGAAGCGCTGCGGCATGTAGCTGATGCGGTCCTGCACCGCCTGCGGGTCGCGCGCGACATCGATGCCCAGCACCTGCAGGACCCCCGCGTCCGCGCGCAGCAGGCCGGCGATCATCCGCAGGAAGGTGGTCTTGCCGGCACCGTCCGGACCGACAATGGCCGTGAGCGAGCCGCGCGGGACGTCGATGGACAGGTCGGCGATCGCCTGGACCGTGCGCTTGGAAGCGGCGATCGGGAAGCGGCGCTGCACGCCGGTCGCACGCACGGCGGGGCCCGTGCCCACGCGGGTCACCGCGGGTCGGCCGGGCCAGCTTTCGGCTCGGCGTCGCCTGCCGGCGCCGGCGCCGCGATCATGGGCGCCGCTGCACGTCGCGCGCGTCGAGATCGATCCGCACCGTCGCCGGCATGCCGAGCCGCAGTCGGTCCTGCGGGTCGTCCACGAGCACGCGCACTTCGTAGACGAGGCTCGTGCGCAGCTCGTCGGTCTGCACCGTCTTGGGCGTGAATTCGGCCACCGACGAGATCGAACCGATGCTGCCCGGCAGCGGCGCGGACGGTGCCGAGTCCGTCGTGATGCTCGCGGCCATACCCGGACGGATCTGGCCCAGGCGCGGCTCGGGCACATACGCACGCACCCATTTCGGCTGCGTGATCGCGAGCGTGAAGGCCGGCCGCTGCGGCGAGGCCATGTCGCCGGGCTCGAGCAGCCGGGCGCGCACCGTGGAGGCCACCGGTGCCTTGAGCTCGGTCTCGTCCAGCTGCCGCGCCAGGAGCGCCCGCTCGGCGCGCGCCACGTCGAGCTGCCGCTCGGCCTGCCCGATGTCCTCGCGACGCGGCCCCGCAATGACGAGCTGGGTGGCACTGCGTGCCGCGTCGGCCTGTGACCGCGCCACCTTCTGGCGTGCGAGCGCCGCGTCCATGTCCTGCTGGCTGACGCCGCGGCCCGCCGTCGCGCGGAGCACGGCCTCCAGCCGCGCGACCTGCTGTCCGGCCAGGTCGGCGTCCGTTTCCGCGGCGGCCACGGCGGCGCGCGATTGCGCGATTTCCTGGGGCCGGCTGCCGGCTCGCAATCGCGCCAGCGCCTGCTCCTGCACGCCGATCTGCGCGTCGGCCTGCGCGACGCGCAGCTGCATGGTGCGGGCATCGAGCGTGCCGAGCACCTGTCCGGCCGCGACGCGGTCACCCTCCTTCACGCGCAGCTCGGCTATCCGCTCGGTGGCGTTGAACGCGAGCGAGACCTGCCGGATGTCGACGTTGCCGGACAGCACGAGCGTGCGGGAATCGTCCACCGGCGCCCGCGCGAACCAGGCGTACGCGCCGGCCGCGGCGACGGCCACGATGGCCACGCCGCCAAGCGCGAGCGTTCTGCTTTCCATGGATGCGATCCTCTGGCAGCCTACGATGGGAATGCGATGATACAGAAATCAAATCGGTTTTTGAACTACCCGTCGGTATGCCGAGGCCGGCCGCGATGACCGCCCGGTCCCCGCCGCCGCCCCGCCCCGCGCCGCGCGCCACCCGCGCGGACGGCGATGCGACGCGCCGGCAGATTCTCGAGGTCGCCGGACGCCTCTACGCCGAGAAAGGCTTCGCGCGCACCACGACCAAGGAGATCTGCGCCGCCGCCGGCACCAATATCGCCGCGGTGAACTACCATTTCGGCGGCAAGGACGGCCTCTACGAGACGGTGCTGGTCGAGGCGCATCGCCAGATCGTCGGCTTGGACGAGCTGGCCACGATCGCCCGCGCGCCGCTCGAGGCACGGGAGAAGATCCGCGCCGTCATTCGCACGGTCGGGGCGGCGGCCGCGAAGCGGGAGGCGCCGTGGGGAATGCGCGTCGTGGTGCGCGAGCTGCTGGCGCCCACGGCGCATGCGGATACGCTGATCCGCCGCGCGATCGTGCCGGAGGCGCAGATCGTGCGCGCGATGGTGGCCGAGCTGCTGGGCCTGCGTCCGGGCGATCCGGGCGTGGACCGCGGCCTCGCGTTCGTGATGATGCCCGCGATCGCGCTGGCCATCGTCCCGAAACAGGTACTCGCGCAGGTCGTGCCATCGTTCACGGCAGACCCTGACGCGCTCGTCGACGACCTCGCGCGCTACGTGCTGGCGGGGCTGGAGGCGTTGCGGGGTGCGCACCCGGCGCGCGGGCGCCCGGCCGCGCCGCGCCGCCCGCGCAACCCGACGCGCGGCTGAGTGCGGCGGATCGCACCGGCCGAGCGGGGCCGCGTGGTTATGATGCGGAACCCCGCCTTGACGCGCGCCGCGCGCTCGCTTCCCGAGGAGCTCCATGTCCAGCACCGTTGCAGAACTGCTCGTCGCCACGCTCGGCGAAATCGGCGTCACCCAGGTTTTCGGCGTGGTGGGCGATGCGCTCAATGCGTTCACTGACGCCATCCGGCGGCAGGATCGCGTCGAGTGGATCGGCGTTCGCCACGAGGAAGGCGCGGCGCTGGCCGCGGCGGGGCAGGCGAAACTGACCGGGCGCCTCGGCGTGTGCTGCGGCACGACCGGGCCCGGCGGCAACCACCTGGTGGCCGGACTGTACGAGGCCCGCAAGGACCACGCGCCGGTGCTGGCGCTGTCGGGCGGCGTACCCGCGGACAAGCGCGGCACCGACTACCTGCAGGAAGACGCGCCCGACCTTTTGTTCCGCGACGTAGCGGTCTACACGCAGACGGTGGCCTCGGCCGGCCAGGCACCCGCCGTGATCCACCAGGCGATCGCGGAGGCGTATGGCGCGCGCGGCGTGGCGCACCTGTGCATCCCGTCCGACGTGTTCGGCGCGAAGGTGTCCGGCGAGGTTCCCAGTCTCGCCACGCTGCGGCCGCGCCCGGAGGTCGCGCCGGCCAGCGAGGATATTGAGGCCGCGGCCGCGCTGATCGCGCGGGCGAAGACGATCGCGGTGTTCTGCGGTGCCGGATGCCGCGGCGCGCAAGCCGAGCTTGCCGCCTTGGCCGAGGTCCTCCAGGCGCCGCTGCTGCATACCTATCGGGCCAAGGACCTGATGCCCTACGACCACCCCCACTGGATGGGCGGCGTCGGGATGATCGGCGGCACGCCGGGCGTGGACGCCGTGGCCGATGCCGACCTGCTGTTGATGCTGGGCACCGACTATCCCTACACCGAGTACCTGCCCAGGCACGGGCGCGTGATCCAGGTGGACGAGCGCGCCTTCGCCCTCGGGCGGCGGGCGCCGATCGCGCTCGGCATCGTGGGTTCGGTGCGGCCCGCGCTCGCGATGCTGCTCGCAGGTCTCGACCGGCGCGGCGACGGCGCGTTCCTCGCCAAGACGGCCAAGGCGCGCGCCGCCTGGAACGCGATGCTCGACGAGAAGGCCGATCCTGCACGCGGCGGCGAGCGGATCCATCCGCAGGCGGTGGCGCGGCTGGTGGGCGACCACGCCGACGCCGACGCCATCCTGGTCACCGACACCGGCGAGGTCACGCTCTGGGCGGGCAATTGGCTGCGCCAGACCGGCCGCCAGCGCATCACCGGCTCGTTCAACAACGCGGCGGTAGGCACCGGCCTCGGCATCGCCAACGGCGCGCAGGCGCTCGACCGCAAACGCCAGGTGATCCTGCAGGTGGGTGACGGCGGCTTCACGATGCTGCTCGGCGAGTTCATGACGGCCGTCGAGCACGAGCTGCCGATCAAGGTCGTCGTCTACGACAATGCCGGCTGGGGCTTGGTCAAGCTCGAGATGGAAGGCGCCGGGCTCCCCGCGGCGCCGGGCGCGAGCTTTCCGAATCTCGATTTCGCGGCGTTCGCGCGAGCGTGCGGCGCGCAGGGCTTCACGGCACGCCAGCCGGCGGAGCTCGCCGATGCCGTGCGGGCATTCCTGGCCGCACGCGGGCCCGCCATCCTGCATGCGGTGGTCGATCCCGACGAGCTGCCCGCGATGCCGCACGTCGAGGCCGCGCAGGCGTGGAAGTTCGGCATCGGCAAGATCCGGGAGAGCATGCGCCGAGTCGCCGGCGCGCGCAGCTAGCCGGCGGTTGCGGCGACGCCGAGCGTCGCGTAGATCGCGCGCAGCGCCGCATCCTCGGTCGCGAACATCCGCTCCGGCGGCAGCGCATCGACGTAACCGGCGCGCGCCAGCACGTCCTGCACCTGGAAGTTGACGTTGCACAGGTACAGCGCCGTGTCCTCCTTGCGCAGCGCCTGCGCCTGCTGGGCAAGCAGCGCCGCGCCGGCCGCGTCGACGAAGTGCACGCCGCTCATCAGCAGCAGCACGTGGCGCGCTGCGGGACGCGCGCGCCGGGCGGCCTCGAGCGCGTCGCGGACATGCTCGACCGCGCCGAAGAACAGCGACCCGTCGATGCGCAGGACGTCCAGCTGCGGGTATGCCGGTGGCGCGGCGGTCGCCGCTGCCGCACGGGTCGGCGCCGCGCCGGGGTGCTGCGCGCCGGACGCGGGTTGCACGCGGCTCACGCGCGGATGCGTGGTGCGGTGGAGATAGACCAGCAACGACACGAGGACGCCGAGCAGGATCGCCACCTCGAGCCTGATCGTCACGGTGGCGACGAAGGTGACCGCGAGCGTGAGCGCCTCGCCGCGGCTGACCCGCGCGAGGCGCCGCATGGTCGGAACGTCGATCAGCTGCCAGGCGACGATGAACAGCACCGCGGCCATCGTGGCGACCGGCACGTAGCTCGCGAGCGGGCGCACCAGCAGCAGGATCAGCAGCAGGAAGACAGCCGAGAAGACCGCAGCGAGCGGCGTCCTTGCGCCGGCCGCGTAGTTGGCCCCGGTGCGGTTGAACGAGCCGGAGGTCGGGTAGCTGGACGTGAACGATCCGGCGATGTTGGCAAGGCCCTGACCGATGAACTCCTGGTTGCCGTCGATCCGCTGGCCGGAGCGCAGCGCGACCGCGCGGGCGCTCGAGATGGCCTCGGTGAGTCCGATCAGCGTGAGCGCAAAGGCGAGCGGCGCGAGCTCGCGCCACGCGGCGAGGTCGAAATCCGGCCACGATAGCGGTGGCACCGCCGACGGCAGCGCGCCGATGGTCGCGACTGCGCCCGCACCCGCGGCCTTCAGCGCCGCCGCGGTCACGCCTCCGGCGACGATGCCGGTGAGCATGTACGGCACGCGCGGCAGCCATCGGCGCCCGGCCAGCGCGGCACCCAGCGTCGCCACCGCTACTGCGAGCGTCGGCACGTGCGTCTCGGGCAGGTGCATGGCGAAGTCGGTCAACGCGGCAACGAAGCTGGTCTGCTGGGGGATGGCGAGGCCGAAGAAATTCCGGAGCTGCGCGCCGATGATGAGCAGGCCGGCGCCGGCCGTGAACGCGACGACGACCGTGGTCGAGATGAAGTTGACGAGCGCGCCCAGCCGCGCGAGCCCGAGCCCGAGCTTGATCAGTCCGATCATCAGGTTCAGCGTGAGCACCCGCGCGACGTAGGCCGCGCCGAACGGCGGGGCGAGCGCGCCCACGGTGGCGAACACCATCAGCGACGTGGCGTTGGTCGGACCGGACACGAGGTGCCACGACGAGCCCCAGAGCGCGCCCACGATGGCCGGCAGCATCGCGCCGTACAGGCCGTACTCGGGGGGCATTCCCGCGAGCGTCGCGAACGCCACGCCCTGCGGCAGCACCAGCACGGCCGAGACGAGGCCGGCGATCGCATCGGCGCGCACTGTCGCGGAATCGTAGCGTCGCGGCCACGACGCGAAGGGCAGGAGCGGGCGAAGAAAGGACGGCACCGGGGTCGACGGCAGGCGGGTTCGCGCGGCGCGGCGACGCGTGCCCCCGGAACGCGCCGGACCGGGTCAGGCGGTGATGGCGCTTCCGCTCGTCGCCACGCTCGGCATGATCGACGTGAGCGGCCGCGCTGCCGGGGCCGCCGCGGCTGCATCGACTGTTGCGGCGGCCGATGCGCGCGCCGCGACGAGCAGCGCCGCGACAACGCATGCGGCCATCCGCGCTTCCATTGTATCGCGACGCGCGGGCAGCACGATGGGGACGCCCGCGCCGAGCACGATGCCCGCGGCCAGGCCGCCGGTGAGCGCGGTCAGCGTGCGCAGCACCATCACCGCTGCTTCCATTCCCGGCGCGATGAGCACGTCGGCGTTGCCGGCCACCTCCGACCCCGCGTCGGCGAGCAGCGAGTCGCCGACGAGCGCCTGGTCGGGCGTCATCGGCCCCGCGAGCATGGCCGGACCGAACTTGCCCTGCGCCGCCATCGCGCACAGCGCGACCGCATCGGTGGTGGACGCAAAGGCCTGCGAGGGCCCGTCGACTGCGGCGAGCAGCGCCACGCGTGGAGTGGCGGCACCCAGTGCTGCGGACAGCGCGATCGTGTTGATCAGGATGTCGCGCTTGGCGGCGAGGCTCGGCGCCACGTTGAGCTGCGCATCGGCGAGCACGAGGGGGCGCGCGAACCCGGGCAGGTCGAGCACGCAGGCGTGCGACAGACGCGTGTGCGTGCGCAGGCCGCTATCCGGCGCGGCGACCGGCGCGAGCAGCTCGTCGTCGCGCAGGCTGCCCTTCACCAGGGCGGCGACCACGCCGTCGCGCGCGAGCCGGAGCGCCACGCCGGCGGCCGCGCGCGGGTCGTCAGGCGCGTCCGCGATCGGGAGGCGCGAAATGTCGAGGCCGGCCCGGTTGGCGACGTCGCGGATGCGAGCGTCGGGGCCGACGAGCGTCGGCGCGAGATAGCCGGCGAACGCGCCCGACAGCGCGAACTGCAGCGCCGCGGCGTCGACCGGAAAGACCAGCGCGGCGGGCAGTGGCGCGAGCAGCCGGACGCGTTCGACGAGCTTGGTGAGGTGGGGCCGCGCGTGCATGGCGACAGACTCGCAAGCGTGTGCAACGGCTGTCAAACCTGCCTGATGGAAGGGCGCGCGCGGGGGACGCCCGGTGCAAGGTCGATCGTCCGCGTGCGCGGTCGCGGCGCCGGCGCTACAGCTTGCCTTTCCAGGGGACCACCAGGCGCTCGACGTGACGCATGAGGAGGTCGAACAGGTACGCGACGCCGCCGATCACCAGGATGCCCATCATCACCACGTCGGTGCGCAGGAAATTGGAGGCGTTGAGGACCATCTGGCCGAGGCCGGCCGTCGCGGCAACCATCTCCGCGGCCACCAGCGTGGTCCAGCCGAAGCCGATGGAGATGCGCATGCCGGTGATGATCTCGGGCAGCGCGGCCGGAATGACCACGTGCGCGATGACCTGCCACTTCGACGCGCCCATTGAATAGGCGGCGTTGATCTGCTCGATCGTCACGCTGCGAACGCCGGCGCGGGCGGCCATCGCGAGGGGCGCGAAGCACGCGAGGTAGATGAGGATGATCTTGGCCGTCTCGTCGATCCCGAACCAGATGATGATCAGCGGGAGGTAGGCGAGCGGCGGCAGCGGGCGGTAGAACTCGATCGGCGGATCGAAGATGCCGCGCGCCACTCGCGACACGCCCATCGCCACGCCGACCGGCACGGCGGTTACGCAGGCGAGCACGAAGGCCGCGAACACGCGGAACAGGCTCCACCAGAAGTGCTCGGAAAGCGGCCGGCCGCCCTGAATGTCGCCGCGCCAGGCGTCGCCGAAGCTCGTGATGATCCGCTCGGGCGTGGGCAGGAAGAGGTCGCGGATCCATCCGAAATGGGTCGCCACCCACCACAGCGCGAGCAGGCTCGCCACCGAGAGGATGCTGATCAGCGTGCTCGACCCTTCGCCGGGCAGGCTGTAGCCCTTGATCGTGCGCATCGGCGCGACGGCCGGCGTGGCAGCGGTCGCGGCCGGCGCAACGGCTGGCGGCGTGGCGGCGGTCGCGGGCCCGTCGGGCGTTGCGGGGGCGCCGTTCATCCGAGCACCGGGGCGTCTGCCGACGATGAATGGATCAGGTGCAGGACTTCCTCGCGCAGCGCGATGAACGCCGGATCGGCCTTGACGCGCCGCGCGTCGCCGGATTCGACGAAGCGACGGCCGAAGTCCAGCCGATAGCGATGCGCGATGCGGCCGGGCGAGGGCGTCATCACGATCAGCTCGGTTGCGAGGAACAGTGCTTCCTCGACGCTGTGCGTGATGAAGAAGAACATCTTGCGGGTCTTCCACCACAGCCGCAGGATGAGCTCCTGGATCTGCTCGCGCGTGAGCGCGTCCAGCGCGC
Source organism: Burkholderiales bacterium (assembly GCA_038239945.1). Classification (GTDB taxonomy): domain Bacteria; phylum Pseudomonadota; class Gammaproteobacteria; order Burkholderiales; family Casimicrobiaceae; genus VBCG01. The sequence goes on along the minus strand of JBBSEG010000027.1, from coordinate 45,677 downwards.
CCATCGGCTCGTCCATGAGCATCACTTCCGGGTCGCTCGCGAGCGCGCGGGCGAGGCCGACGCGCTGCTGCATCCCCCCGGAGATCTGGTACACCGGATGGCGCGCGAACTTGTCGAGGCCGACGAGCCGCAGCTTCTCGAGCGCGATCGTGGCGCGCTCGGCGGACGGGACGCCGCGCATGCGCAAGCCGAACTCGACGTTGTCCTGCACGTCGAGCCAGGGCATCAGCGCGTGCTTCTGAAAGACCACGCCGCGCTCGGCGCCGGGGCCGACCACCGGCTGGCCGTCAAGCAGGATCGCGCCTTCCGACGGCTGCATGAAGCCGGCGATGCACGACAAGAGCGTGGTCTTGCCGCACCCGGATGCGCCGAGTGCCACGACGAAATCGCCCGGGTCGAGCGCCAGGTTGACGTCCGCCAAGGCGAGGGTGGAGCGGCCCGACGCCCCGGCGTAGTTGACGCTGACGTGGCGGATCTCGAGCTTGCTCAAGCGCGGGTCAGCGGGCCGCTTCCTGCGCGTAGCTCGAGTTGACCGCGACGGAATAATCGGGCAGCGTCTTCTCCACCTGCTTCTGCGAAAGCTGGAACTGCGCCGTGGCGGCAAGCGCCTTCGCGGCGATGCCGTCCTTGCCGGATAGCCATTTGGTCGTCTGCTCCTGCAGTGAAGGGAAGCGGTAGAGACCCATGCCGGCGGGAACGTCCTCCGGCTTCGCACCCGACCACTTGGCCACCGCCTTTACTTCCGCGGAATCGGCGGTCCACTTCGCCTGGTTGGAGCGGTACTGCTCGTCGGACGCCGCGAGCACCTTCACGAACTTCACCATGAAGTCGCGGTTCGTTTTCGCCCAGTCCTTGTTGACGATATAGCCGTCGAACGTGGCCTTGCCCGTCTCGGCGGACAGCTTGCCCGACGTGAGAATCACCTTGCCGTCCTTCTTCACCTCGGCGAGGACCGGATCCCAGATGTAGGTGGCCTGGATATCGCCACGCTGCCAGGCGGCGCGCACCTCGGGCGGACGCATGTTGAGGATCTGCACGTCGGCGGGGTTCACCTTCGCCTGCTCGAGCGCGACCATCGTGTGGAAGTGCGTGGTCGAGTTGAACGGCATCGCGATCTTCTTGCCCTTCAGGTCGGCAACCGTGTTGATGCCGGAGCCGTTCTTCACCACCAGCGCCTCGGCGTCGCCGATGTCGTCCAATATCCAGAAGAGCTCGTAGGGCTCGCCACGCGACAGCGCCGCGGAGATTCCCGCCGACCCGACCTCGCCGATCTGCACCGCGCCCGAGGCCATTGCCTTGATTACCTCGCCGCCGCCGCCGAACTGCTTCCAGCTCACCTTGTAGCCGGTCTGCTTCTCGATCTCCTTCGCTTCCTGCGCGGCCCGGTAAGGCACGACCATGTCCTGGTAGCCGATCGTGACTTCCTTCGGTTGCGCGAAGGCCGTGCCCGCCAGCGCGGCGAGCGCGAGGCCGGTGACGCCGAGGTGCCATTGCATGCTTTCGTCTCCCTGTGATTTCTGCCGAACCGTGCGTCCCCGCGTGCGGCGGGGACGCCGTGCCAACCAACCCCCGCGGATGCGGGGAGAACGGATGAGACTAGAGCGTCGCGAGGGTCCGGCGCAAGATCTCCTCGATGCTATCGATATGCGCTTTCTCCGCGATCAGCGGCGGGGCGAGCAGCGCCGAGTCGCCGGTGGCCTTCAGGTGCAGGCCGTTGTCGAACAGCTTCTTCTGGAACGCGTGGCCGCGCCGGCCGGGTGCGCCGTCCGGCGCGAGGTCGATGGTGGCGAACAGCCCGTAACCGCGCAGGTCCGTCACGCCCGGCAGGTCGCGCAGCCCGAAGACCATGTCGAGAAAGTACGGCGACAGCGCGCGGCCACGCTCGAACAGGGCTTCCTTGCGGTAGATGTCCAGCGTGGCGAGGCCCGCCGCGCATGCCGCCGGATGTCCGGAATAGGTGTAGCCGTGGAAGAACTCGATGGTGCCTTCCTGCGCCGCCGACATGATCGTGTCGTGGATGCGCTCGCTGATCGCGACCGCGCCCATCGGCTGCGCGGCGTTGGTGATGCCCTTCGCCATGGTCATGACGTCCGGCGTGACGCCGAAGCTCTGCGCCGCGAACGCCTGGCCCGTGCGGCCGAAGCCCGTGATCACCTCGTCGAACACCAGCAGGATGCCATGGGCATCGCAGATCTCGCGCAGCCGCTTGAGGTAGCCCTTGGGCGGCACCAGGCAGCCGGTCGACCCTGCGATAGGCTCGACGAAGCACGCCGCGATGTTCTCGGCGCCGTACAGGTTGACGAAGCGTTGCAGGTCGTCCGCCAGGTCGGCGCCACGCTCGGCTTCGCCGCGCGTGAAGAAGTTTTCCTTGAGGTGGGTGTGGCGCATGTGCGCGACACCGGCCACGCCCGCCCCGTAGCGCCGGCGGTTGTTGACGATGCCGGACAGCGCGACGCCGCCGAAGTTGACGCCGTGATAGGCGCGCTCGCGCGAGATGAACATCGTGCGGCCCGCCTGCCCGCGCGCCTGGTGGTAGGCGAGCGCGACCTTCATGGCGGTGTCGACGGCCTCGGAGCCCGAGTTGACGAAGAAGATCCGGTTGAGGTCGCCCGGCGTGAGCTCGGCCACCCGCGCGGCGAGCTCGAACTGCTTCGGATGGCCGCGGGTGAACGGCGGCACGAAATCGAGCTCGCGCAGCTGCGCCGACACGGCATCGGCGATCTCCCGGCGCGCATGCCCCGCATTGACGCAAAACAAGCCGGAGGAGGCGTCGATTAGCCGCTCTCCCCGGTCGTTCCAGTAATACATCCCCTCGGCGCGCACGACCATCTTCGGGTCGCTCTTGAAGTCGCGGTTGGGCGTGAACGGCATCCAGTACTCGTCGAGCGACGGCGGGGGGGCGGTGCGCTCGTGCAGCGTGGTCTCGGCGTGGTCCATGGCGTCTCCGGAAGGCGGCCTCGAGGTGAAGCCGCCGGATCGATGTGCAATGATATGCCTTTGTAGTCCGTAAGCGGGTGGATCGAAAGGGCCAGAGCGCAACCGCGCATGAGGCCAGTGCGCGCTTCCGGAAAAACGATTGCCGCGAGGAGCGCCTGAAGAGCATGGCAGGCCGCGTCAACCAGCCGCTGTGGAGCCATTTGTTCCAGCTCTCCTTTCGCAGCCGGATCAGCCTCCAGGCGCAGATCCGCGAGATGCTGGTCGCCGCCATCCTCGACGGGCACTTGCCGGGCGGCGCCGCGTTGCCGTCGACCCGCACCTTCGCCCGCGACCTGGGCGTGGCGCGCAACACCGTGGCGCTGGCGTACGAGCTCCTGGTGGGCGAGGGCTATCTCCGCACCCAGAGCCGCAGCGGGCATTTCGTCAACCCGGACATGGCGTCAGGGCGCGTGGCGGTGCCCCCGCAGGTTGCGACGTCGCCGGCGCCGGTGATCTGGGCGACGCGGGTGCGGGGCTCGGTCAGCGGCCAGCGCAACATCGTCAAGCCGGCCGACTGGCAGCGCTACCCCTACCCGTTCATCTACGGTCAGGTCGATCCGGCGCTCATGCCCATCGCCGGCTGGCGCGAGTGCAGCCTGCAGTCGATGTCGACGACGGAGATCCGCGGCTGGGCCGGCGATCGCATCGACGGCGACGATCCGCTGCTGATCGAGCAGATCCAGTCGCGTCTCCTCGCGCGGCGGGGCGTGTTCGCCACGCCCGACGAGATCCTCGTGACCGTCGGCGCGCAGCATGCGCTGTTCCTCCTGGCCACGCTGCTCGTGGGAACCGGCACGCGCGTGGGGGTCGAGAATCCCGGCTATCCGGATGCGCGCAACATCCTGGCCGCGCGCACGCCGCACGTGGCGGCGCTGCCGCTCGACGCGCATGGCCTCGCGTTGTCGCCGGCGCTCGATGCGTGCGAATACGTATATGTCACACCATCGCACCAGTGCCCCACCAACGTGACGATGCCGCTCGTCCGGCGGCAGGCGCTGCTCGATTGGGCGGAGCGGCGCGACCGCGTGCTGATCGAGGACGACTACGAGGTCGAGCTGGGCCTCGAGGGTCGCGCCCAGCCCGCGCTGAAGAGCCTCGACCGCACCGGTCGCGTGGTCTATGTCAGCAGCCTGTCGAAGACGCTCGCACCGGGCATCCGCATCGGCTTCATCGTCGCCAGCGCGGCGCTGATCCGCGAGGCGCGCGCGCTGCGGCGCCTCATGTTGCGCCATCCGCCGGCGAACAACGAGCGGTCGGCGGCGCTGTTCCTGGCGATGGGCTATCACGACGCGCTGCTGCGAAGACTGAAGCTTGCGTATGCCGAGCGCGCCTCCGTCCTGGCCGAGGCGCTGCGCGCGCACCTTGGCGACGTCGCGTTCGCGACAGTCCCGGGCGCCTCGTCGATGTGGCTGCGCTTTCCGCCGGGCACCGACACGCGGCTCCTGGCCGAGCGCGCCGTGCGGCGTGGCGTGCTGATCGAGCCCGGCGACGTGTTCTTCGCGGAGGCGCCCGACCTGTCGCGGCGACACGCGCGGCTCGGCTTCGCCTCGATTGGCGCAGCGCACATCGCATCCGGTGTCGCCGCGCTGGCGGCGGCGCATGCGGAGCTCGCCCCCGCCTGATTCCGCGGGGCCAGTCCTTCCACCTACGAACGGAGCTTCGATGCGCGTCGGCGTCCCCAGGGAGATCAAGGTGCTCGAGCATCGCGTCGGGCTGACGCCGGCGTCGGTGCGCGAGCTCGTCCATCACGGCCACGCCGTCCACGTCGAATCGGGCGCCGGCGCGGGCATCGGCCAGGACGACGACGCGTACCGGCGCGCCGGCGCGACGATCGAGCCGTCCGCCGCCGCGGTGTTCGCCGCCGCCGACATGATCGTCAAGGTGAAGGAGCCCCAGGCGGTCGAGCGCGCGATGCTGCGGCCGGGACAGGTGCTGTTCACGTATCTGCATCTCGCGCCCGATCCGGACCAGGCGCGCGACCTCATCGCCAGCCACGCCGTGTGCATCGCCTACGAGACCGTCACCTCGCCGGCCGGGGGATTGCCGCTGCTCGCGCCGATGTCGGAGGTGGCGGGCCGCATGGCGGTCCAGGCGGGCGCCCATTTCCTCGAGCAGCCGCACGGCGGCAAGGGCATCCTGCTCGGCGGCGTGCCGGGCGTCGCGGAGGGCCATGTCGCCGTCCTGGGCGGCGGGGTGGTGGGCACGCATGCGATCGAGATCGCGCTCGGCATGGGTGCGCAGGTGGCGGTGCTCGACCGCAGCGTCGAGGTGCTGCGGCGCCTCTGGACGCATTACGGCAGCCGGCTCACGACCGTGCTGTCGACGGGCGAGTCGATCGAGCGCTACGTGCGGGCGGCCGACGTCGTGATCGGCGGCGTGCTGCTGCCGGGCGCATCCGCGCCGAAGCTGGTCTCGGCCGGGCTGATCGCGCAGATGGAGCCGGGCTCGGTGGTGGTCGACGTGGCGATCGACCAGGGCGGCTGCTTCGAGACCTCGCGCGCGACGACGCACGCCGAACCCACCTACGTCGTCAGCGGCGTGGTCCATTACTGCGTGGCGAACATGCCGGGCGGCGTCCCGCGCACCTCTACCTATGCGCTCAACAACGCCACGCTGCCGTACGTGCTGGCGCTGGCCGACCGCGGCTGGCGGCAGGCGCTGCGCGACGACGCCCACCTGCGCAACGGCCTCAACATCGCGGCTGGCCAGGTCACCTGCCAGCCCGTCGCGGAGGCGCTCGGCCATGCGTTCGTGCCCCCTGAGCAGCTGACCGGTTGAGGGGGCCAACCGGCCTGGCCGCGCCGCTGGCACGACGTCCGGAAAGCATCTGGCACTAGGCGCAACCGGCCGGCACCGCCACAATCGCGGGCTCGTCGACCGCAACGGAGCCCCGCCATGAACACGATGACCGACGCCAACCGCATGGCCGTGATCGGCCGGCAGACCATGACCCCGTCAGAGGCGTTCGTCGAGACGCTCGTGGCGAACGGCGTGAAGGAGGTGTTCGGCATCGTCGGCTCGGCGTACATGGACGCGCTCGACCTGTTTCCGCTCGCCGGCATCCGCTTCATATCGGTCGCGCACGAGCAGGGCGCCGGCCACATGGCCGACGGCTATGCGCGCGTCTCGGGGCGGCATGGGGTGTGCATCGCGCAGAACGGGCCGGGCATCACCAACTTCGTGACGGCCGTCGCCGCGGCGTACTGGGCCCATTCGCCGGTCGTCGTGGTCACGCCGGAAACCGGCAGCATGACCCTCGGCCTCGGCGGTTTCCAGGAAACGGAGCAGCTGCCGATCTTCTCGAAGATCACCAAGTACCAGGCGCACGTCAACAACAAGGCGCGCATGGCCGAGCTCACCGGCCGCGCCTTCGACCGGGCGCAGCTCGAGATGGGGCCGACGCAGCTCAACATCCCGCGCGACTACTTCTACGGCGACATCGAGTGCGAGATTCCCCGTCCGCTGGTCATCGAGCGCGGCGCGGGCGGCGAGCGGAGCCTCGACGAGGCGGCGCTGCTGCTGGCCGGCGCGCAGTTTCCGGTGATCCTCGCCGGCGGCGGCATCGTGATGGGCGAAGCGATGGCCGAAGCGGTCGCGCTGGCCGAGCAGCTGCAGGCACCCGTCTGCACGAGCTACCTGCACAACGACGCCTTTCCCGCGCAGCATCCGCTGTGGTGCGGCGCGCTCGGCTACCAGGGCAGCAAGGCCGCGATGAAGGTCATCGCCAAGGCCGATGTGGTGCTGGCCCTCGGCACGCGCCTCGGGCCCTTCGGCACGCTGCCGCAGCACGGGCTCGACTACTGGCCGAAGCAGGCGAAGATCATCCAGGTCGACGCCGACGCGAACATGCTAGGCCTCGTCAAGGCCATCACGGTGGGCATCTGCGGTGATGCGAAGGCCGCCGCGCGTGCCCTGTCGGCGCGGCTGCGCCAGAAGTCGCCCGCCAGCATCGCCAACCAGTCGGCCCGGCTGGCGGCAGTGCGCGCCGAGAAGGAGGCGTGGGAGGCCGAGCTCGACGGCTGGACGCACGAGACCGACGACTGGTCGGTCGAGGTGAGCCGCGGGTCGCGCGACATGCACCCGCGCCAGATGCTGCGCGAGCTGGAGCGCGCCATGCCGGAGGGCGCGATGGTATCCACGGACATCGGCAACATCTGCTCGGTGTCGAACTCGTACCTGCGCTTCGACCGCCCGCGCTCGATGTTCGCGGCGATGAGCTTCGGCAATTGCGGCTACGCGTTTCCGACGATCGTGGGTGCGAAGGTCGCCGCGCCAGATCGCCCGGCGATCGCGTACGTGGGCGATGGCGCGTGGGGGATGAGCTTCGGCGAGCTGCAGACCTGCGTGCGCGAGCAGATCCCCGTCACCGCCGTGGTGTTCAACAACGGCCAATGGGGCGCGGAGAAGAAGAACCACGTCGATTTCTACGCCAACCGGTTCCTCGGCGTGAACCTCGACCGGCAGCCGTCGTGGGCCGCGGTCGCCCGGGCAATGGGCGCGGAGGGCGTGCGGATCGATTCGCTCGCGGATGTCGGCCCGGCGCTGCGCACGGCGACGGACGCGCAGCGCGACGGCAAGACCACGGTGCTCGAGATGATGGTCACGCGCGAGCTCGGCGATCCGTTCCGCCGCGACGCGCTGGCCATGCCCGTGCGCCACCTCGCCAAGTACCGGTCGACGGCCGCGGCCCGCTGAGCGGCCCGAAGCCCCCCCGGGCGGCGGCACCGACATCGTGGCGCGCGTGCTCGCCGAGCCGCTCGGCCGCGAGCTGGGCCAGACCATCGTCATCGACAACCGCGGCGGCGCGGCGGGCAACGTCGTCGGCACCGGGGTCGCGGCGCGCGCGGCACCCGACGGCTACACGATGCTCTTCACGCTGTCCTCGCACACGATCAACCCGAAGCTCTATGCGAAACTGCCGTTCGACGTGGAGGACGACTTCCTGCCGATTGGGCTGGCCGCCAACATTCCGCAGATCCTGGTTGCCAATCCCAGCGTCCTGGCCAACAACGTGGCCGAGCTGATCGCGCTGGCGAAGGCCAACCCCGGCAAGCTCAACTTCGCGTCGGTGGGCACGGGCTCGCCCGGCCACATCGCCGGCGAGCCGTTCAAGCTGCGCGCCGGTGTGGACATCGTGCACGTGCCGTACAAGGGCGGCGGTCCCGCGGTGACCGATACGCTCGGCGGCCAGGTGCAGCTCCTGTTCGTGTCGATGCCGGCCGCGTGGCAGTTTGGGAAGGCCGGCAAACTGAAGGCGTTCGCCGTGACGAGCGACAAGCGCAGCGTCGTCGCGCCCGACATTCCCACCCTGGCTGAAGCCGGCGTTCCCGACTGCGTGGTCAATTCCTGGTACGGCGCGCTGGTACCCGCAAAGACCCCGCCCACGGCCGTGGCGAAGTTGAGCGCCGCGCTTGCGAAGGTGGTGCAGTCGAGCGAGGTGAAGGAGCGGCTGCTGCTGCAGGGCGCCGAGGCGACCACCTCCACGCCGCAGGCGTTCGACGCGCTGATCCGCGACGAGCTCGCCAAGTGGGAGTACGTGATCCGCGCCGCCAACATCAAGCCGGAATAGCGGAGCGGGAATGGGAGCGACCGAGCCAATCGCCACGCCGCCGGCCGGCGCGCAGGAAGCGGATGCCACATCTGTGGCGGCATCAACGGTAGCCGAGGCGATCGTAGCGCGGGCGCGCGTTGCGCAGGTCGCGTACGCGCGCTACGACCAGGCGCAGGTGGACGAAGTGGTGGCGGCCGCCGGGTGGGCCATCGTCGAGCCCGCGCGCAACCGGGCGCTGGCGGCGCGCGCCGTGCAGGACACGGGTCTGGGCAACGCCGCCGACAAGTTCGCCAAGAACCGGCGCAAGACGATGGGATTGCTGCGCGATCTCGCCGGCGCACGGTCGGTGGGCGTGATCGCCGAGGATCCGCAACGCGGCCTCATCGAGATCGCGCGTCCCGTCGGCGTGGTGGCGGTTATCACGCCGTCGACCAATCCTGGCGCCACGCCGGCCAACAACATCATCAACGCCCTGAAGGGAGGCAACGCGATCGTCCTCGCGCCCTCGCCGAAGGGCCGCTCGACGCTCGAGCTGCTGCTCGAATACGTGCATGCCGAGCTCGACCGCGTCGGCGCGCCACGCGATCTCGTGCAGACCATGCCGGCGCCGGCCGATCGCGCGCTCACTATCGCGCTGATGCGCGCGGCTGACCTGGTGGTCGCGACGGGCTCGCAGAACAACGTGCGCGCCGCCTACGAGAGCGGCACGCCCGCCATCGGCGTGGGCGCCGGCAATGTCGTCGTGATCGTCGACGAGACGGCGGATGTCGCCGATGCCGCGGCGAAGATCGCCCGCTCGAAGACGTTCGACCATGCGACGAGCTGCTCGTCCGAGAACAGCGTGATCGCGCTCGCCGTCAACCGGACCGCGCTGCTCGGCGCGTTGGCAGCGCACGGCGGCGTGCTGCTGGACGTCCGCGAAGCGGCGCTCCTGCAGGCGGCCATGTTCGTGGGTGGGACGCTGGCCCCGCCATTCATCGCGCAGGCTGCGCCGTCGATCGCCGCGCGGGCGGGGCTCGACCGGCCGCTCCTGCGGTCGGCGCGCTTTCTCGTGGTGGAGGAAAGCGGCGTCGGGCTGGCGCATCCGTTCTCCGGCGAGAAGCTCTCGCCCGTCCTGGCGTTCTATACCGCCCCCGACTTCCCGGCCGCCGCGGGGCTCGCCGGGCGCATCCTCGGGTTCCAGGGCGCCGGCCATTCGGTTGGCCTGCATAGCCAGGATGCGACGCGGGCGCGCACACTGGGGCTCACGCTGCCGGTATGCCGCGTGATCGTCAATCAGGCGCATTGCTTCGCCACCGGCGGCAGCTTCGACAACGCGCTGCCAATCTCGCTGTCGACGGGCTGCGGCACCTGGGGCGGCAACAGCATCTCCGACCACCTCGGCTACCGCCATTTCCTCAACACCACGCGGGTGGTCTTCCCGCTTGCGCCCGAGCGCGTGCGCGAGCCGACCGAGGACGAGCTCTTCGGCGCATATCGCCGCAAGCACGGCCTTTGAGCAGGCCCTAGACGCGTGGAGCCCACGATCCGCGCACTGGTCGACGCGCAGGCGCGCGCGCAGCCCGATGCCCCGTTCCTCCTCGCGCCCGAGACCGGGCAGGTCGTGACGTACGCCAGTCTGCGCGCGGCGGCGCGTCGCATCGAGGCACGGCTCGACGGCGCCGGCGTCCCGGCCGGCGAGCCGGTCGCGTTCATGCTGCCGAACGGACTGTCGGCGGCGCTGGTCCTGCTGGGCGCGATGTACGCCGGGCGCGTCGTCGCCCCGCAGAACCTGCTCGCACACGAGCGTCATCTTGCCTATGCGCTCGAGCATTCCGGCACGCGGCTGGTGTTTGCGAGCGGCGAGCACGCGCAGCGCTTGCGGCGGATTGCCGGGGACAGCGGAGCGGCCTTCGCCGTTATGGAGATCGACGTCGACGGCGACGAGTTCCTGCGCGACGGCGTGCTCGCGGCGGAAGAGACGGAACTCGATACGCTCGCGCCGCGTTCGCCGGCGTCCCGCGCGGCGGGTGACGCGCGCGTCCCGGCCACTTCGGCGCCGGCGCTGCTGATGTACACGTCGGGCACCACCGGGCAACCCAAGGGCGCGCTGCTGTCGCATGCGAACCTGCTCGCCGCGGCCCGTGCGGTGGCGGAGTCGCTCTCGCTCACCGCGCAGGATCGCGTGCTGTCGTCGCTACCGTTCTATCACGTCAACGGGCAGTGCATCGCCACGCTCGCGCCGCTGGCGAGCGGCGGCAGCGTCGTGCTGCCGCATCGCTTCAGCGCATCGCAGTGGTGGACGCTCGTCGAGCGCTACCGGCCCACGTGGATCAACGTGGTGCCGACGATCATCGCGTACCTGTTGAACGGTCCACCGCTCACGGCGGAGCAGCGCGTCGCCTGCCGCACGCTGCGCTTCGCGCGCTCGGCGTCGGCGCCGCCGCCGCCGGCGACGCACCAGGCGTTCGAGGCGCGCTTCGGCGTCGCCGTGATCGAGGCGATGGGACTCACCGAAACGGCGTCGGTGGCCTTCACCAGCGGCCTCGCAAAGGATGGGCGTCGGCTCGGCTCGCCGGGCCGGCCGCTCGGCATGGAGGCGCGCGTGCGGCGCGCCGACGGCCACCTCGCAGCGGACCGCGAGATCGGCGAGATCGACCTGCGGGCCCCAATGTGATGGCCGGCTACTATCGTGCCCCCGAGCTGACCGCGCAGGCCATCGATGCTGACGGGTGGCTCGCCACCGGGGACTTGGGCTGGCGCGACCCGGACGGGTTTTATTTCATCACCGGCCGATTGAAGGAGCTGATCATCAAGGGCGGCGAGAACATCGCGCCGCGCGAGGTCGACGAGGCGCTGTTGCGGCATCCGGCCCTGCTCGAGTGCGCGGCGGTGGGCGTGCCCGACCGCGACTACGGCCAGGAGATTCTCGCCTGCGTGGTGCTCAAGCCGGGCGCCCACTGCGCCGAGGACGAATTGCGCGCGCATTGCGTGCGCGAGCTCGGCGGCTACAAGGCACCGCGCTATCTCCGCTTCGTCGCCGACCTGCCCAAGGGTCCGTCGGGCAAGGTCCAGCGGTTGAAGCTGCTCGAGCCCTCGGCGTGACCATGCGGCTGTATCACGGGGATGCGCGCACCTGAAGACCCGCGTCCGCTGGGCCTGCATCCCTTGCTATGATGCCGTCTCGAACGTCCCGCCTGCATCCCGCCGCACCGCTTCGCGTGATCGTCTACCCCCTTCTGGATCGCATCGCCGGGCCGCACGACCTCCGCGCGATGGACGCGAAGCTCCTGCCGCGCGTCGCGGAGGAACTGCGCCGGATGGTGCTCAACACGGTGGCCGACACCGGCGGGCACCTGTCCTCGAATCTCGGCACCATCGAGCTCACGGTGGCGCTGCATTACGTGTTCGACACGCCGCGCGACCGCATCGTGTGGGACGTCGGGCACCAGACCTACGCGCACAAGATCCTCACCGGCCGGCGCGGCGAGATGGCCGCCCTGCGCCAGTGGGGGGGGCCGTCGGGCTTTCCCCGCCGGTCGGAAAGCGAGTTCGACTCATTCGGCACCGCGCACTCGTCGACGTCCATCTCGGCAGCGCTCGGGATGGCCGTCGCGGCCCGCCTGATGAACGAGCGCCGGCATGTGGTGGCGGTGATCGGCGACGGCGCGATGAGCGCGGGCATGGCGTTCGAGGCGCTGAACAACGCGAAGAGCGAAAACGTGCTGGTCGTGCTGAACGACAACGAGATGTCGATCTCCGAGCCCGTCGGCGCGCTGAACCAGTACTTCTCGCGCGTGCTCGCGTCGCGCTTCTACAACACGGTGCGCGAGGGCGGCAAGCAGTTCCTCTCGATCATGCCGCCGGTGGCGGAGCTCGCGCGCCGCGCCGAGTCGCATGCGAAGGGCATGCTGCTGCCCGGCACGCTGTTCGAGGAGCTCGGATTCAACTACATCGGTCCCGTCGACGGCCATGACGTGGCGTCGCTGGTGGCCACGCTTACGCGCGTGCGCGACCTGCGCGGCCCGCAGTTCCTGCACGTCGTCACGCGCAAGGGCCACGGCTACCGCCGCGCCGAGCAGGACCCCATCCTCTACCACGGCGTGACCCGCTTCGATCCGGCCGCGGGTATCGTGCCGAAGCCGCCCGGCAAGCCCACCTTCACGCAGATCTTCGGCGACTGGGCCTGCGACATGGCCGCCGCCGACCCGCGGCTCGTCGCGATCACGCCGGCCATGCGGGAAGGGTCCGGCCTCGTGCGTTTCTCGCAGGCGTATCCCGACCGGTATTTCGACGTCGGCATCGCCGAGCAGCATGCGCTGACGTTCGCCGCAGGGCTCGCCTGCGAGGGCCCGCGTCCGGTGGTGGCGATCTACTCCACCTTTCTCCAGCGCGGCTACGACCAGCTCGTACACGATGTGATGGTCCAGAACCTGCCGGTGATGCTCGCCATCGACCGGGCGGGCGTGGTGGGCGCGGACGGGGCCACGCACATCGGCGCGTACGACATCTCGTTCCTTCGCTGCCTGCCGAACATGACGCTCATGGTGCCGGCCGACGAGCGCGAGTGCCGGCTCATGCTGACCACGGCGTTCGGCCTGCCCGGGCCGTCGGCGGTGCGGTACCCGCGCGGGACCGGCCCGGGCATCGCCATCGATCCGGCGCTCGACACTGTCGCGGTGGGCAAAGGCGAGATCCGCCGCACCAGCGGACGCAGCGCACACCGCGTGGCGATCCTCGCCTTCGGTCCGCTGCTCCATCCCGCGTTGCAGGCCGCCGAAGCGCTCGACGCGACGGTCGCGAACATGCGCTTCGTAAAGCCGCTCGACCACGAGCTGTTACGCGGGCTCGCGGCGGACCACGCGGCGTTCGTGACGATCGAGGAGAATGTCGTGGCCGGCGGTGCGGGGAGTGCGGTCGCCGAATTTCTGGCCGACAGCGGCTTGACGCTGCCGATGCTGCACCTCGGCCTGCCCGACCGGATCGTCGACCACGGCGATCCGGCCTTTCTGCTCGCGCACGTCGGCCTCGACGCCGCCGGCATCGAGGCCGCGATCCGGCGCCGCTTCGAGCGCCCGGTCGAAGAGCCGCCGGCGACGGCGGCGCGCGGTCCCCCGCTCTAGAAGCCCGCGGCGCGCAACAGCAGCGGACCGGCGATCGATGCCCAGGTCCCGGCGAGCATCAGCAGGGAGAGGAACACCGCCGCGCTGCCGATGTCCTTGGCGCGCTTGGCCAGCCGATGCGTGTCGAAGCCGATCCGGTCGACCGCGGCCTCGACGCTCGAGTTGAGCAGCTCGACGATGAGCGTCAGCAGCACGGCGCCCACGAGGAGCACGCGCTCCACGGCCGTGACCGGCAGCGCGACGGCGATGGGCACCAGAATGACCGCGAGCACGACTTCCTGGCGAAACGCGCTCTCGTGCCGATACGCGAGCGCCAGCCCGGACAGCGAGTAGAAGAACGCATTGAGCAGCCGGCGCAGGCCGCGCTTCCCCTTGTGCGGGCTTTCCAGCGCCTCAGGCGCCTGCATGGGCCGCGGTCAGGTGGCCGAGGAACTGCTGCGTGGCGCGCGCCCACGAATAGCCGAGCGCGTATTCGCGCACCTTGGCGCGATCGAGGAGCAGCGCCCCCATCGCCGCGGCGCGGAGGTCGGTATCCAGCCGCCCGCTGACGCCCTCCCGCACGACGTTGATCGGTCCCGGCACGGGATACGCGGCCACGGGCGTGCCGCTCGCCATCGCCTCGATCAGGACCAGTCCGAACGTGTCCGTCCGGCTCGGAAACACGAAGGCGTCGGCGCTGCGATAGTGGGCCGCGAGCTCCTCGCCGAGCTTCGCGCCGACGAACACGACGCCCGGATGGCGCCGCTCCAGCGCCTCGCGTTGCGGGCCGTCTCCCACCACCACCTTGGTGCCGGGCAGGTCCATCCGCACGAAGGCCTCGAGGTTCTTCTCGACCGCGACGCGGCCCACGTACATGAACCACGGCCGCGGCCAGGGACGCTGCAGCGGCGGGCCGGGGGTGAAGAGCTCGGTGTCCACACCGCGCGACCACATCGCCAGATTGCGAAAGCCGCGGGCGCGCAGCTCGTCGTGGATCGCCTGCGTCGGTACCATCACGGCGCGGGACGGCGCGTGGAAGTGCCGCATCCACGCGTACGAGATGCCGAGGGGAAGCCGCGTGCGCGCCTGCACGTACTCGGCGAACCGGGTGTGATAGGCGGTCGTGAACGCCATGCGCCGATCCAGGAGCCATCGTCGGGCTGTCATGCCGAGGGGTCCTTCGGTCGCGATGTGCACGGCGTCGGGACGAAAGCGCTCGGCGATGGTGCTGAACGCGCGGCCCGGCGCGAGCGCCAGGCGGATCTCCGGGTAGGTCGGGCATGGAATGCTGCGGAACCGGTCCGGGCCGACGGTCTCGACCGTATGCCCCGCCTGCTCGAGGAGCCGGATCGTGTTGCGCAGGGTCACGACCACGCCGTTGAGCTGCGGTGTCCAGGCATCAGTCACCAGCAGGATACGCAAGCGGCACCTCCCTTCCGGTTGTCGGCGCGGCGCTGCGCCGCGCGCGCTCCGCGACCTCGCGCCAGTTGACGATCCGCAGCTGCCCGGCGTCGTTCTCGACCAGCGCGGTCAGGCTCTCCACCCAGTCGCCGTCGTTGCAGTAGAGGATTCCGTCGATGGTGCGGATCTCAGCCTTGTGAATGTGGCCGCACACGATGCCGTCGAGACCGCGGTTGCGCGCTTCCTGCGCCACGGCGTGCTCGAAGTCGCTGATGTAGCTCACCGCATTCTTGATGCGCTGCTTGAGATAGAGCGCGAGCGACCAGTACGGAAAGCCGAGCCGCGCCCTCACCGCGTTGAGCCAGCGGTTCAGGTGCAGGACCAGCGTGTGCAACCGGTCACCGACGAACGCGAGCCACCGCGCGCACTGCACGACCGCGTCGAACAGATCGCCGTGGATCACCAGCAGCCGCCTGCCGTCCGCAGTGCGGTGGATCGCCTCGCCGCGAACGTCGATGCCGCCGAAGGAGAGCGAGAGGAAATGCCGGCCGAACTCGTCGTGGTTGCCGGGAATGAACACCACCGCGGTACCCTTGCGCGCCTTGCGCAGGATCTTCTGGACGACGTCGTTGTGCGCCTGCGGCCAGAACCAGCGGCGCCGCAACTGCCAGCCGTCGATGATGTCGCCGACGAGGTACAGGTAGTCGGACTCGGTCTGGCGCAGGAAGTCGAGCAGCAGCGCCGCCTGGCACCCCGGCGTGCCCAGGTGCAGGTCGGAGATCCAGATCGCCCGGAAGCGGATCGAGCCGTCGGAACCGTCATCCACGGACGCTCACGCTACGCGACGAACATGTCGACAGCGTAACGGGCGGGCGTCGCCTGGATGACGAACGGCAACGCCGCCTAGCGTGCGCCGCCGACGGCGACCTGCATCATGCGGAAGAACACGTCGGTGTTGTCCAGCGTCCCGGCGAACAGCGCGGCACCGCGGCCGAATGCGGAGAGCGGGATATCGCCCCCGGTATGGACACCCTGGTCGCCGGCCACGTGCCCGGTGATCAGGAACCCGCTGGCCTCGTCGCGCAACGGTCGCTTGCCGCCAGCGGAGGTGTCGCTGGCGTTGATGCGCGGATAGGTGCTGAGCGGCGTGGCGGCGTCGAAGGGCTGCTGCGTATCGTGGACCGGTCGGACGTTGGTGCGCCAGTCCTCGTAACGGTCGCCGTTCGCGCCGTAGCCGATCAGCAGCTTGAAGTCGGGATCGTAGGTGGTCGGGTAGCCGTCGGTCGGGCTGATCGGATAGCGGGGAAAGTGGGCCGCGTCGTATGTGCCCACGACGCCCTGCAGGCCCGCGGTTCCCGTGGTCGCCTGGAGGACCGCGTCGGTGACGGTCGATGCGCCGATGATGACGGCGCCCCCGCATTCGTGATCGGCGGTCACGATCACCAGCGTGTCCGGATGCCCTTCCGCGTAGGTCTTCGCGACGGCGACCGAGCGGTCGAATTCGATCATCTCGCCGATCCAGCGCTCGCTGTCCATCTGGTGCGATTGCTTGTCGATCGACGCGCCCTCGACCATCAGCAGGAACCCGTGCGGACTGTTCGCGTCGAGCACTTCGAGCGCCTTCTGGGTCATCTCGTCGAGCATCGGCTGGTCGGGGAAGCCGTAGTCCGCCACGACGGACGTCTTCCCGCGGCGGCCGTCGATCTTGTCGAGCGCGATGTTCATGTTGGACAGCGCGAAGAGGCCGAGCAGCTTGGAAGGCACGCCAGCCGCATTCAGTGTCGTGCGGTCGGACGCGTAGCTCCAGCCGGCCGTCTTGAAGTCGGCTATGACGTCGCGGGACTTGTCGAGGGTGCCGGCGGGCACGCCCCAGCCGGCCGCGACGTCACGCGGCAGCACGTAATCGCTGCTGTCGCCGCGCCCCGAGCCTGCCACCGTCGCGGGAAGGAACCACTTGCGACCGCCTCCCAGCAGCACGGTGAGATTCGACGCATGCGTTGCTTCGTCGAGATACTGGTCGACGATGCCGGTGCCCGCGCCGCGGTTGGAGGTGTGCACGGCCATCGACGCGGGAGTGGCGTCGAAGACGTCGGCGGTCGTCACGATGCCGAGCTTGCGTCCCTGCAGCCGGGCGAGATATTCGCCCAGGTATTCGACGCGCGGGTTGTCGAACGCGTTCAGCGTATCGTCGGGCCAGACACCCTCCTGGTTGTTGCTCGACTTGTTGCCGGTGACGTAGTTCTGCATGCCCGGCGCGGAATCCGTCACGATCGAGTTCAGCGACGCGGTCATGATCATCGCGGTATGCGGGAACGTGTCCATCGCGAGCTTCTGCCGCGCCTTGCCCTGGGCGTACCCGTTGAGGACGATGCGCGCCGCAGTGCGATGGCTGGCGCCCATGCCGTCACCCAGCATGATGATGATGTTCTTCGCCCGATCGCCGCCCGCGGGCAGGTCGACGATCTCGAAGTTGCCGGTCGCGGTGGTCGCAGCGCCCGCATTGTCGGTCGCGGTGACGGCAAGCGTATGCACGCCGGCGTGGTCGTTCGAATAGGCGCGGAAGGACGCCACGGCGGTCCCCGGCGGAAGCCCTGCGACGAGCTTGCAGTTGGCGGGGCGCGCGGTCGAATAGCAGGCCGGGTCGTCGGTCAGGAAGCCGACGCCGGGCAGCACCGACCGGGGCGACTCCGCCAGGAAACGCCCGTCCACGGCGAATTCGACCTTGGCGATGGTCGTGCCCATGGCGGGCCGGACGGTCGCCTGCAGGTCGAAACGCTGGCCGGTCACGAAGCGCGCGATGTAGGGCGGGTTCGGATTGCCGGAGGCGAACAGCTCACTTGGCGGCGTGAGCCGGCTGATGGTCGGCGCCGCATGCGCGACGATGACGGACGCACAGGCGACCGCGGCGAGGGACAAGCGCAGCCAGCGGCCACGCGGCACAAAGGGGGTCATGTAAGCCTCCGGAAAATGAGTTGAGTAAGCCATTAGTCGCTAGCGCTCCGCTGCGGCGGCCGCGGACGGGCGGACACCGCGCGTGCTCGAGCCGCGCAGGTCGCGCGCGCGCGCGGGCACGGGTCGATCCGGCACCAGGCGCACCATGGAAACGCGTCCGTCGGGCTCGTCGCGGTTGCCGACCTGGAGCAATCCGGTCAGGGTGAGCCGGCCTTTTTGGTAGACCACTCGTCCCTGCCGGTCGCGTCCTTCGAGGTGGACGAAGATCACGGCGGGCGGGAGGTCGTCGGCCGGTCCGTCTTCCACCTCCGACAACGCCACCCGCAACGGCGCGAGCAGGAATCGACCGGGCAGTGGGGCCTCTTCGTCCACCATGAAGCCGGTGATGCGCACGCGCGCGCCGTCGAGGGCGAGCAGGGTCTCGGTGGGCTCGAGTCCATAGGGCCCCACGGGGCGGCGATAGAACTGGTCGAAGTCGAGCGCCGTCGAGGCGTCCGACGCCGCAGCGGCGTTCGACGAACTCGTCGGGCGTGCATGCGATGCGGGCGAGCCCTCGCTGGCGGATGCCAGGGCGGCCGATGCGAGGGACGCGGCGACCAATAGTGCGATGAGTTTCGGGTGGACCATCGTGGCAGGACCTCTGGGGCGGCCGCGGGAACCTGCGGCGGGTGGAGACGCGTCGGCGCCACCGCGCGCCGGGCGCACGGATCGGCGGCTACGATGATCGCAAGCGAGCGTGACGCTTTCGTGAACCCCGCCCGTCGTCGCTCACGTCAGCAGCACCGACTGCCCCGCCCTCACGACGTCGCCGGGCGCCACCTGCACCAGGAAGGATTCGCGCCAGGGCAGCACGAGGTCGACCTGTGAGCCGATCCTGATCATCCCGAACGTGGTGCCCCGCGTGACCACATCGCCGGCGGCGCAGTAGGCGTCGATCCCGTTCACCGTGCGCGCGCCGATCTGCACGACGTACGCGGCCAGCGCCGCGCCGGCGTACCACCCCTCGAAGCGCGTGACGGTGCGCTCGTTCTCGATGACATGGATGCTGCCGCGATAGAACGGCCGCAGGCGCAGCAGCACGCGCAGGTGCATCGCGGTCATGAAGCGGTTGCGCACCGCGGCCGGATAGTGCCGGATGAAGTCGATCCGGCCGGTGAGCGGCGCGCGGTTGAAGTGCACGTCGAAGGGGCTCATGAAGATCCCGATGACCAGCTTCTCGCCCGCGGAATCTTCGCGCACCAGATCTCGCACGGTCGCGGCGACGCCGCGCTTGATCACCACGACATCGGCGCCCGGCGGCACGCGCTGTACGTACACCACCGTCCCGTCGGCGGGCGACAGGATCCCGGTGGAATCGGGGACGATGCGCTGCGGATCGCGAAAGAACCAGACGTAGCGCCAGAAGACCACGATGCCGGCGGCCAGCGCCGCCACGGCGGCCGCGACGAGCGTCACTTCGCCGGCACGCCGTCTCCGCCCCGCAGCACGCGGACGATCCCGACGCCCGAGGCGAACGGGAAGTCGACCAGCTCGAATTCGTCCGGCCTTCGCGACAGCTGGCGCAGGAACCGCTTCACTCCCGCGTGACGCACCAGCTCGCGCATGTAGATGTTGGTGTCGTGCAGCAGCACATACGCGTTGCGGCGCGCGTGCCGCAGCACGCTGCCGAAGTCCGCCGCGACGTCGTCGAACGAGTGATTGCCGTCGATGAACGCCAGGTCGATCGGGACCAGGTCGGCTGCGCCCGGCCCCGCGAAGAACGTCCCGCTGGTGAGCTTGTGATGCGTCACGATGTCCTGCACGCCGAAGCGCGCGAAATGAGCACGCACGCGATCGGGACGGTCCCACTGCGCAGTCCCGCCCACCGTGCGGAACGGTCCGTGCCGCAGAACCGAGAACGATGGGTCGATGAACGTCAGCGTGCCCTTGGCGTTGTCGCGCAGCCCGAGCGCCAGGCAGGCCACGCTGAAGCCGAAGCCCGAGCCGATCACGACCACGTGGCGGGGGCGCAGCGCGCGCACCAGCCCGTAATAAAGGAAGCCGAAGCCGAGGTTCAGGGTGGCGCGATCCTCGTGATGGCCGAGCGGCCGGGCGTGGGTCAGGATGTCGTTCAGCGTTCCCGCGTCCAGGCTGAAGCGCGGACCGGGAGCCTTGCTGCGGGCGAGCGCCATGGTCGATCTCCTTCGTGCGTAGCGTGGGAGATGAAGATTGCGGCGCGATGGTGGCCGCGTGACCGCGCGATGACCGGCGCGAGCCGAAGCCGGGCCGGGCGGAAACGTCGCGACGTCGGAGCGCGGTCGCGATGGCCGGCAGGTCGACCAGGCACACAGCGGAGGGTGCCGGGCGGTGGATGTCTCGACGGAAACGTGCGCCGCGCCATCGACATCCATGAAGGGGAAGAAGTCAACGAGGCCGCCTTCAAGGCGCTGGTTCGCCAGGCGGCGCTCAACCGGTCGGCCAAACCGAAGCCAGCGAAGCCAGGAAGCCAGGAAGCCAGCGAAGCCAGCGAAGCCAGCGAAGCCAGCGAAGCCAGCGAAGCCAGCGAAGCCAGCGAAGCCAGCGAAGAGCTGACGGCAGCACCAAAAGAACGCGCCGGCGCGAGGCCGGCTCGATGACAGGAAAACCGACCGCTGCGCGGTTGCGATTTCTGGGCTCGCTCTCTCTGGGTGCGGGACGACGTTCACCTACGAGAGTAGCGAGTTCCTGTTACGTTCCGATGATGCGAAGGTGACCGCTCATCGAGCGGGTGCCGAGCACACGCGCGAGCCCATCGACAGCCGGTTCAATGCGGCTTGACCCGCGCGGCTTTCAGCCGATCGCGCGTCTGCCGCGCCGCGAACACCGGGACGAACTCCTTCAGGCGGGACGATCGCTCGAGGCGGTCGAGCACGTTCCAGTACACCTCGGCAACGAGCGACTCGTCGCACTCGAGCTCGGTCGCGAGCTCGTCGATCTGGTGCAAGTGCACCTGCTGCGGATTCTTTTGCGGGGAAATGCTCGCCATGGTGGATCTCGCGTTGCCGGCTGTTCGAGGAACCCATCTTAGCCATACCCGCCCGAGTGGGGTGTCGGCCGAACACCGACATTCCTGCCGGACACCGTCCCGCTCCCCGCGGGCAGGGGAGGGCTTCGGCGCGTCCGCACGCGCAGTCGCGCGCACGGAGCCTGCGCGCTTAACGAATCGCGCCCGGACATCATGCTGCAACCCCGCGCGGCTAGGGTGCGCCGGTCGGGGCAACGGGGGGCGAATGGTCGATCAGCGCCGGGTTCGTGTAGCTGCCGCGCTCGTCGTGCTGCTCTGCGGCGGGGTCGCCTGTGCCACGGCCGGCGGCGGCGACGACATCACGGTCGACGTCCGGCAGTCGGCAGACACGCTGATCGTCGACGTGCGCCTTCACGTGGCCGCGTCGCCGGCCGAAACCTGGGAGGTCCTGACCGACTTCGACCGCATGCCGACGTTCGTCAGCAACCTGCGGTCGAGCCGGGTGCTCGAGCGCACCCCCGAGCGCGTCATTGTCGAGCAGAAAGGCAGCCAGCGCGAAGGCTTGCTGGCATTCGATTTCGAGACGGTCCGCGAGGTTCGGCTGCATCCCATCGAACACATGGAGTCGCGTCTCATCCGTGGGTCGATGCAGCGCCTAGACGGGCAGACTTGGTTGATTCCGCGCGCCGGTGGCACGGACATCGCCACCCACGGCGAGTGCCTGCCCCGGCAATGGATTCCGCCGGTTGTCGGCGTGCTCTTCATTCGCAACGCGACCCGCCTCCAGTATGAGGAGATGCGGCGCGAGATTCTGCTTCGCGCCGCGGCGCGCTGAGACCGGCTTTGACCAACGCGAGCGTTCGACGCCGCGCTCCACCACCCCGGAAGGGCGGCTGGAGCAGGCGGTGGGCCATGGCGCGGAGCGCACGCAGGCGATCGCCCTGGCCCGGCTCAATCGTCGTCAGGCGGTTCGTCGGTCGTCCCCCGGTGCGGGTAGACGTCGATGTGACGCCGTGCCGCGTGGCCGGCATGCTCGTGAGCGATCAACGCGTAGCCGTGCGCGACGAAGGCCTCCACCGCCGACGCGGCGTAGTCCTTTTCGCTCGCGAGATTCGCCGCCACGCGGTAGTGGTCGGCGGCCTTCTCGAGGAATTCCGCAGTGGCCTCGTGCAGCTTGCGCAACTCTTTCATCGGGTTCTCCGGGGCGACGACCCAAAGGCTAAGCCGGCGCCATGGCAACGCGATGACCGTCCGGAGACAGGCGCGCGGTCAGTAGATCTCGGGAACGATCATCTCCGACGGCACGGGGCGGCGGTGATAGTCCGCGGCGCGCACCCGCCGCGGCAGCGCGATCGAGGCGTGGCTGACTTCCTGGTACGGCACCTGCCCGAGGAGATGGGCGATGCAGTTGAGACGCGCCCGCTTCTTGTCCACCGCCTGCACCACCCACCACGGCGCCTGCGGAATGTGGGTGCGCTCCAGCATGATCTCCTTGGCCTTGGTGTAGGCCTCCCACCGACGCCGCGACTCAAGGTCCATGGGGCTCAGCTTCCATTGCTTCAGCGGATCGTGGATGCGCCCCAGGAAGCGTGCCTCCTGCTCCTCGTCGGTGATCGAGAACCAGTACTTGAGCAGCTGAATGCCGGAGCGCACCAGCATCCGCTCGAAGTCGGGCACCGTGCGAAAGAACTCCTCGTATTGGTCGTCCGAACAGAAGCCCATCACGCGCTCGACGCCGGCGCGGTTGTACCAGCTCCGGTCGAACAGGACCATCTCGCCGGCTGCGGGGAGGTGCGACACGTAGCGCTGGAAGTACCACTGCGTACGCTCGCGGTCGTTCGGCGCCGGCAGCGCGGCGACCCGGCAGACGCGCGGATTGAGCCGCTGCGTGATGCGCTTGATCACGCCGCCCTTGCCGGCGGCGTCGCGCCCTTCGAACACGATGACCAGCTTGTGACCGTTGCCGACCACCCAGTCCTGCAGCTTGACCAGCTCGCCCTGCAGGCGGAACAGCGCGCGGAAGTAGCGGGCGCGTTGCTCCTTCTCGTCGGCGTGGTCGATCGGACCGGCGGCGACCTTGGCCAGCGCATCCGCGTCGCCGAGCTCGAGCTCCATCTCCTCGTCGTAGGAATCGACGATGTCGCGACGGATTCGCGCCACCAGGTCGTCGTCCGGCACCGTGCCGTGTGGCGCGGGATCGGGATCGGTGCTCATTTGCGGGGGCGGAGGTTCATGACGGCTTGAGGGACCTCGCAGGATAGCCCGCCATTCGGCCCAAGCAGTGTGACGATTTGATTACGTTCGTGTGACAGCGGCAACGACGAACCAGCGCAGCGAACGCCTCCGGCAGGGCAGCGCCGGCTGTCATGAGCCGGTCGCGAAGCGAGACTATCGTGACCCCGGAGCAATCGGCGGCTCGGCGACGGGAACGACACAGATGGGTGCATCGAACAGGCGGGAGCGGGAAGCGACCGCGCTGGTGCTCGGCAGCGACGCGGTGGGCTCGGCGGTCGCGCATGGCCTGCACAGCGCGGGCTGGGACGTCGTGCTCATCGACGATATCGATCCGCCGTGGCCATGGCGCGGGATGTCGTTCGTGAACGCCTGGTATTTCGGTGGGGCGGAGCTGGCGGGCGTGGCCGCCTGCTTCTGCGCCTCGGTCAAGAGCGTGCCCTCGGTCATGCATCGCCAGAACCTGATCGCGGCGACCAGCTGGTCGTGGCACGGCGTCGCCGCGCTTCTCCTGCCGGAGGTGCTCGTCGATACCCGCTCCGCCGACGGCGGTGCGATCGAGAACCTGCTCGCTCGCGCGCCGCACGGACTGTTGACGGTCGGATGCGGTCCGGGCTACGCGGCCGGCGAGGAGGTGACGCTCGCCATCGATTGCAGCTTCGGTCCCCGCGCCGGAATGGTGGTCCGGTCTGGCACGACGTCGTTCGAGGTGGGCGCGCGTCCGCCGATCGGTGGCGCCGCGCAGGAACGCCTGGTGATCGCGCCTCGCTCGGGGCGCATGCGCACGCAGTATCGGATCGGCGACCGTGTCGCGGCCGGTGAGCCGATCGGCGACGTCAATGGCGCGTTGTTGATGGCGCCGATGGACGGCGTGCTCCGCGGCCTGTCCGCGCGCGGCGCGCGTCTGGCGAGCGGTCGCGTTGTCGCGGACGTCGACCCGCGCGGCGACGCCGCGCTTTGCTACGGACTGGACGAACGCGCCGCGCGCATCGCGGCGGGCGTAACCGGTGCGCTATGCGCGCTCGGGCCCGGTGGCGGCGCGCAGGTTCCGCTGCAGCGCGCCGGTCCGCTGCAGTGGCGCTGACGCTGCCGCCGTCTTGGGACCGTCATCGCACTGTCATCATGGCCGCGCAGCATCGGCGGCCCCGCCGCTGCCCTGCCGCTGCCCTGCCGCTGCCCTGCCGCTGCCCTGCCGCTGCCCTGCCGCTGCCCTGCCGCTGCCCCGCCGCTGCCCCGCCGCTTCGATGACCCCCCGATTGCCCGATCTTGCGGCGTTGCGCACCGCCATTGTTCTCGTCGACCGCCCCAGCGTCGGGCTGGACGGGCATCCCGGGCGCGAGCGCCTGCCGCCGATCGTGCGCCTGAAAGCCACGGTAGTCGGGACCGGCCCGGTCGCCTGCTCGGTCGATCGCGCTGCGATGGTGCGTATCGCCGGGGCCGAGCAACCGACGTGGAACGACCTGCAGGCGGCGTGGCAGGTGGTCGCCATGTCGATCCAGGCAAAGATCCGCGCGGGCCGGTTCGATGGCACCGTCGACGCATGCGGATGGCCCGCGATCCGCTTCACCGAGGCGGACGTCGACTCTCCGACCCTTCCTGCCGCCGGTAAGCGGTCGAAAGGCCCATGACAAAGTCATGACAGCGGGCCCCGGGCGGGGATCCCGTCGGCCCGCAACTGTCATCTGCGGAGTGCGATTCGTCATGTCGCTGTCACATTCCGACCTTACCATCGCGCCACAACCCAAAGAGGACCTTCCCATGCGTTTGCGTGCGCTCGTCAGCGGCCTGTCCTTCGGTCTTGCCGCCATCGCGATACCCGCCGCCGCCGTCGACATCACCGGCGCCGGCGCGACGTTCCCGTACCCCATCTATGCGAAGTGGGCCGAGGCCTACCGGTCGAAGACGGGCGTGGGCATGAACTACCAGTCGATCGGTTCGGGCGGCGGCATCGCCCAGATCAAGGCGAAGACGGTCGATTTCGGCGCGTCGGACATGCCGCTCAAGCCGGAGGACCTGCAGGCGGCGGGGCTGGTCCAATTCCCGGCGATCATCGGTGGCGTCGTTCCGGTGGTGAACCTGGACGGTGTCGCGCCGGGCGCGATGAAGCTGACCGGCCCGGTGCTCGCGGACATCTATCTCGGCAAGATCAAGAAGTGGAACGAGAAGCCGATCGCGGACCTGAACGCGGGGGTCAAGATTCCCGACGAGCAGATCACGGTCGTGCGCCGCTCCGACGGCTCGGGCACCACGTTCATCTGGACCGACTACCTGTCGAAGGTGAGCGACGAATGGAAGACCAAGGTCGGGTCGAGCACGGCGGTCGCGTGGCCCGAAGGCGTCGGCGGCAAGGGCAATGAAGGCGTATCCGCGTACGTGCAGCGGATCAAGGGTTCGATCGGCTATGTCGAGTATGCCTACGCGAAGCGCAACAAGATGGCGTACGTTTCCGTGCAGAACAAGGACGGCCAGTACGTGCAGCCGGACGACACGACGTTCCAGGCGGCGGCGGCCTACGCGGATTGGAAGAATGCCCCTGGCTTCTACCAGATCCTGACCAACCAGCCCGGCAAGAACACCTGGCCGATCACCGGCGCGAGCTTCATCCTCATGCACGCGAAGCAGGATAAGCCGCAGACGGCCACGGAAGTGCTCAAGTTCTTCGACTGGTCGTTCAAGAATGGACAAAAGATGGCCGAGGAGCTCGACTACGTGCCGCTGCCGCCCGAGGTCATGCAGGTGATCGAGGCCGCGTGGAAGGCCCAGCTGAAGGACGCATCCGGCAAGGCGGTCTGGTAGCGCGCCGCGCACCAGCACGACCCAACCGCGGCGAAGCGTGCCGGGCTCGATGAGACGCCCGGCCACGCGAACGACGCGCCGCGCCATCAGGCCCCATTGGACTAAAAGCTATCATGTCGGCCACTCAAGCCAGCGCGGTACTGCCATTTCCCATGGTCGAGCCCGAACAGACGCGGGCGGAGCGCGATCCGCGGCCGACGCCGCCGCGGCAGGCGGCTGCGCCGTGGCAGGACAGCCTGTTCGAGGGGGTGACGCGGTTCTTCGCCTCGCTCGTCCTCGCGACGCTCCTCGGCATCCTGCTCGCGCTGATCTACGCCGCGCTGCCGGCGATGCAGAAGTTTGGCCTGGGATTCTTCGTCCACGACGTCTGGAACCCCGTCACGCTGCAGTTTGGCGCGCTCGCGCCGATCTACGGCACCCTGGTCACGTCCGCGATCGCACTCCTGATCGGCGTTCCGGTCAGCTTCGGCATCGCGCTGTTCCTGACCGAGATGTGTCCGCCGCTGCTGAAGCGGCCGCTCGGCACGGCAGTCGAGCTGCTGGCGGCGATTCCCTCGATCATCTACGGCATGTGGGGGCTGTTCGTCTTCGCGCCGGTGTTCGCCGACTACGTTCAGCCGCTGCTGCACCGCGTGCTCGGCGACATCTGGCTAATCGGACCGCTGTTCCAGGGCGCGTCGAGCGGCATCGGCGTGATGTCGGCGGGCATCATCCTGTCGGTGATGGTGATCCCGTTCATCGCGTCGGTGATGCGCGACGTGTTCGAGATCGTGCCGCCGGTGCTGAAGGAGTCGGCGTACGGATTGGGGTGCACCACCTGGGAAGTGGTCTGGAACGTGGTCCTGCCGTACACGAAGGTGGGCGTCATCGGCGGCATCATGCTCGGCCTCGGGCGCGCCCTGGGCGAGACCATGGCCGTCACCTTCGTGATCGGCAACGCGTATCGCATCAGCCGGTCGCTGTTCGACCCGGGCAACTCGATCGCCTCGGCGCTCGCCAACGAGTTCAACGAGGCGGCGGAGCCGGTGCATCGCGCGTCCCTGATCGCGCTCGGCCTGGTGCTGTTCGTGCTCACGCTGATCGTGCTCGCGGCGTCGCGCTTCCTGATCGCCCGCCTCGCGCGCGGCGAGGGCACCAAGACGTGAGCCTCGCCGCATGAACGCGATCTACCGCCGCCGGCTGTTTGTCAACCGCTTCAATCTGGTCATGTCGCTCGCCACCATGGCGTTCGGGATGACGTTCCTGCTGTGGATCCTGTTCGTGCTGTTCCAGAACGGCTTTGCGGCCCTGTCGCCGCGCCTGTTCACCGAGACGACGCCGCCACCCGGCTCGGCGGGCGGCCTCGCCAACGCGATCTACGGAAGCGTCGTGATCGTCTCCGTGGCCACGCTCGTCAGCACGCCGATCGGCATCCTCGCGGGCATCTATCTCGCCGAGTTCGGGAAGAGCGGTTGGCTCGCGAGCTCGACGCGCTTCATCAACGACATCCTGCTCTCCGCGCCCTCCATCGTCATCGGCCTCTTCATCTACACGATCTACGTGGCCACGGTCGGTCATTTCTCGGGCTGGGCCGGGTCGGCGGCGCTCGCGCTGATCGCCGTCCCGGTGGTGCTGCGGACCACCGAGAACATGCTGAACCTCGTGCCCAACAGCCTGCGCGAGGCTGCGGTCGCGCTCGGCGCGCCGATGTGGAAGGTGATCCTGATGGTCACGCTCAAGGCCGTGCGTGGCGGCGTGATCACGGGAATCCTGCTGGCGGTCGCGCGCATTTCCGGAGAGACCGCGCCGCTGCTGTTCACGGCGCTCAACAACCAGTTCTTCACGGCCGACATGAACAACCCCATGGCCAACCTGCCGGTGGTCATCTTCCAATTCGCGATGAGCCCCTTCGAGGACTGGAAGACGCTCGCTTGGGCGGGTGCGCTGCTGATCACCCTCACCGTGCTGGTCCTCAACATCCTCGCGCGCACGGTCTTTCGTCAGGCCTCCGTCCGCTAGCCCGAACCCACGAAACCATGGACATCGCTCTCGCCCGACCCGATACAGCGGCACCCGTGCAATCCGGGGCATCCGCCGCCAAGATGTCGACCCGTTCGCTGAACTTCTACTACGGCAAGTTCCTCGCGCTGAAGAACGTCAATCTCGACGTCGCCGAAGGGCGCGTCACCGCCTTCATCGGCCCGTCCGGCTGCGGCAAGTCAACGCTCCTGCGCACGATGAACCGGATGTATTCGCTCTATCCGGGCCAACGTGCCGAAGGGCAGATCCTGCTCAACGGCCAGAACGTGCTCGACGCCGGCACCGATCTCAACCTGCTGCGCGCGAAGGTCGGCATGGTGTTCCAGAAGCCCACGCCGTTCCCGATGTCGATCTACGACAACATCGCCTTCGGGGTTCGGCTGTACGAAAGCCTGCCGGGGCGCGCGATGGACGAGCGCGTCGAATGGGCGCTGACCAAGGCGGCGATGTGGAACGAGGCCAAGGACAAGCTGAAGCAGAGCGGCATGGCGCTGTCCGGCGGGCAGCAGCAGCGGCTGTGCATCGCCCGCGCGGTCGCGGTGAAGCCCGAGGTGCTGCTGCTCGACGAGCCGACCTCGGCGCTCGACCCGATCTCGACGGCGAAGATCGAGGAATTGATCTCCGAGCTGAAGCAGGATTACACCATCGCGATCGTCACCCACAACATGCAGCAGGCGGCGCGCGTTTCCGACTACACTGCCTACATGTATCTCGGCGAGCTGATCGAGTTCAGCGAGACCGACCAGATCTTCCTCAAGCCGAAGCGCAAGGAAACCGAGGACTACATCACCGGCCGCTTCGGCTAGGAGATCCCATGAGCGACCACACCAACAAGCAGTTCGACGCCGAGATGGAAGCCATCCGCTCGGGCGTCCTGTCCATGGGCGGCATGGTCGAGAAGCAGCTCACGCGCGCGATCGAGGCGCTCGAGACCGAGGACGACTCGGAGCTGCTCGACGCCGTCGGCGCCGACGAAGCCGCGATCAACCAGCTCCAGATCACGATCGACCAGCAATGCGCGCAGATCATCGCCAAGCGCCAGCCTACCGCGGTGGACCTGCGGATGGTGCTCACGGTCACGAAGATCGTCAACGACCTGGAGCGCATCGGCGACGAGGTGAAGAAGGTCGCGTACAAGGCCGCGCAGACGCACGGCGTCGACCGGCTCACCCGAGTGCGCTACTACGACGTCACGCGGGCCGCTGGGCAGGGCATGTCGATGCTGCGCATGGCGCTCGATGCGTTCGCGCGGCTCGACGTCGGCGCCGCGGCGTCGGTCATCGACCGCGACCAGGAGATCGACGCCGCGTTCGCGTCGATCCTGCGCCAGCTCATCAGCTACATGATGGAAGACCCGCGCACCATCTCGCCGGCGCTCGAGATCGTGTTCATCGCCAAGTCGATCGAGCGCATTGGCGACCACGCCAAGAACATCGCCGAGGCGGTGGTGCAGGTGGTCAAGGGCAAGGACGTGCGGCACGCCTCGGCCGACCAGATCCGCGCGGAGGTCGAGCAATCGTGATGCCCACCGTGCTGGTGGTCGAGGACGAGCCCGCCATCCGGGAGCTCCTCAAGGTCAACCTCCTCGACGCCGGCTACGAAGTAAAGGAGGCCGCGGACGCCGAGACCGCGCATGCGCTGCTCAAGCAGGCGCTGCCCGATCTTCTGCTCCTCGACTGGATGCTGCCGGGCCAATCCGGCCTCGCCTTCGCCAAATCGCTGCGCGCCGACGCGCGCACCAAGGAGCTGCCGATCATCATGGTGACCGCGCGCTCCGAGGAAGCTGATCGGGTCGCCGGCCTCGAGTCCTGGGTTGACGACTACATCACCAAGCCGTTCTCCCCCCGCGAGCTCAAGGCGCGCATCAAGTCCGTGCTGCGCAGGCGCGCGCCCGAGGCTGCGCAGGAGCTGCTCGCCGCCGGTCCGTTGCAGCTCGACCCGGTGACGCATCGCGTGACGGTGGGCGAACGGCCCGTCCCGATGGGGCCTACGGAGTTCCGGCTGCTCCGTTTCCTGCTTGCGCGTCCCGAGCGGGTGCACTCGCGCACGCAGCTCCTCGACCAGGTATGGGGCGACCATGTGTACATCGAGGAGCGCACGGTGGACGTGCACATCCGCCGTCTGCGCGTCGCGCTCGAGCCGTTCGGCGTCGACGCACTGATCGAAACGGTGCGGGGCAGCGGCTACCGGCTCTCCGCGCCGCACTAAGATGACGCCCGTGGCACGGCAGGGGCTCGTCGCGCCTGCCATCGTCGCTGTCGCGGGCCTGCTGGCGTGGGCGCTGGGCGGCGCCGGCTGGACGCTGGCGATCGTGTCGGTCGGCGCGGCGTTCGTCATCGCCTATCACCTGCTCAATCTCGACCGGATTGCCCGGTGGGCGGGCGGGGGGCTGGACGCGCCGGTCCCGGAGGGGCGCGGAACGTGGGCGCCGGTGTTCGCCTCGATCTATCGGCGGGTCCGCCAGCGCGAGGCGGATCAGCGCGACCTGCGCGACCTGATCGCGCGCTTCCGGCAGGCGGCGGAAGCGGTTCCGGACGGCATCGTGGTGCTCGACCGCAACCAGCGGATTGAATGGGCGAACCCGCGTGCGACCGAGCAGCTCGGCCTCGACCTCGTCCAGGATGTCGGCCAGCCGATCGTCAACCTGGTGCGGCAGCCGGAGTTCCTCCGTTATCTCGAGACCGGCGACTTCGGCGAGTCCACCGTGGTTCCGTCGAGCCGCGCTCCGGGCCACGCGCTTGCGCTCCAGCTCGTTCCGTTCGCAGTGGACCAGAAGCTCCTGCTGTCGCGCGACGTCACCGAGATGGAAGCCGTCACGCGGATGCGCCGCGACTTCATCGCCAACGTTTCACACGAGCTCAAGACGCCGCTGACGGTCATCAGCGGCTTCGTGGAGACGCTGCAGGACCTGGAGGTCGACGAGCGGCAGCGCAAGCGCTTCCTGCAGCTCATGCAGGAGCAGGCCAAGAACATGCAGCGGCTGGTCGCGGACCTGCTCACCCTGTCGGCGCTCGAGAGCGAGCAGGCCGCCACCACGGACGAGCGCTTCGCGGTGCTGCCGCTCATGCTCGCGCTGTCGAGCGACGCGAAGGCGCTCTCCAAGGGCGAGCATGCGATCGAGCTCGACCTCGGCGCGCCCGCGATCGTCGCGGGCAGCCGCGACGAGCTCGCCAGCGCGTTTGGCAACCTGGTCAGCAACGCGATCCGCTATACGCCGAGCGGCGGCCGCATCACCCTCGGCTGGCACGTCGAGCCCGACGGCGCGGGCGTGTTCTGCGTGACGGACACGGGGATCGGCGTCGCGCTGGAGCACGTGCCGCGGCTGACCGAGCGCTTCTATCGCGTCGACCGAAGCCGGTCACGCGCCACCGGCGGCACGGGACTTGGCCTCGCCATCGTGAAGCACGTGCTCCTGCGCCACCAGGCGACGCTGGACATCACGAGCGAAGTCGGGCGGGGGAGCCGCTTCGCGGTCCGGCTGCCCGCGAGGCGGGTGACGCCGTTGCCGGCCGACGTGCAACGCACGGGTGTGGCGCACGCCGAGTAGGCACCTGTCAGCGGCCGCCTGCCCCAGCGGTCACGATGGGCTCGGGCTCGCGCCGGCCTACCACCGTGATGGGCTCGATTTGACGGATCTCCGGCGTCGCCTTCTCGCTGCCGCCGAGCCAGGGCGCATTGAGCTGCGCAAGCACGTCCTTTTGCTCCGGACCCATCTCGTCGACGACGTACGCCACTAGCGCGCCCAGGAGCCACGCCGTGACGAGCGTCGAAATCAGGCAGGCGAGAAGCTCCGGCAATGCGCGGCGCAGGTTCATGGCCGGACCCGGTCGTCGGACGCCAGTGCCACGGGTCCGGGCGGGGCGGCGACGCCGGTGGCGCGGGCGTCGCCGGGCACGACGAAATCGCCCATGCGGCCGTCGAAGAACGCGGCGTAGGATGCGCGAGTGGATGTGCCGAGGCGTGGTGCCGGGTCGCCGAAATCGCCGCTTATGCGCGCGAGCCCCGCACAGACGAGCAGCACGCCTGCCGCGAGCCGTGCCGAAGTGCCAAGCTTGAACATGACGCTCTCCTCGGATGGACGGCCGGCCATGCCGCGAACGTGGCCCATGCCGGACGCGTTGCTTCGCATGATCGAAGCGCTTCGCGCGCGCCGGCTGGGAGCGGGGCCGGTGGGATACGTTGTACGGGGTGCGCACGGTCGGCACCTCACCCGCCCGGGTGGGGAACGCGCGCGGAAAATTCCGCATGGTCGAGCGCAATGACCGTGCGCGACACCGGCCGCATCCTGGTGGTGGACGACGAGCCGGCGAACGTCGCCCTGCTGGTCGACTTGCTCGCGCACCATGGCTTCGACGTCGAGGCGGCGAGCGACGGGCCGGGCGGCCTGGCCGCGATCGCGCGCTGCATGCCCGACGTCGTGCTTCTCGACGTGCTGATGCCCGGACAGTCAGGATTCGACGTCTGCCGCGAGCTGCGCCGCCGGCCGGAGTGCGCGTCGCTGCCGATCGTGCTGATCACCGCGCTCGACGAGGATCAGCGCATCCGGGGGCTCGAAGCAGGCGCCGACGAGCTCCTCACGAAGCCGGTGATCGCCCAGGAGCTGCTGGCGCGGGTGCGGCGTCTCGTGCGCACGCAGCGCCTGTTCGGCCAGGTCGCGGCGCAGGCGCAGGAGCTCGCGCGCCTGAACCACGACCTCGCATCGCTGGTGAGCGAGAAGGTCGACGAGATCGGGCGGCTGTCGCGGCTGAAGCGCTTCCTGTCGCCGGGCGTCGCGGAGCGCGTGGTGAGCGGCGACGTCGACGATCCGTGGCTGTCGCATCGGCAGGAGATCGCGGTCGTGTTCTTCGACCTGCGCGGGTTCACCGCGTTCTCCGACCGCAACGCGTTCGAGGACGTGATGGGCGTGCTCCGTGAGTTCCACGCGCA
Source organism: Burkholderiales bacterium (assembly GCA_038239945.1). GTDB lineage: Bacteria > Pseudomonadota > Gammaproteobacteria > Burkholderiales > Casimicrobiaceae > VBCG01. The sequence goes on along the minus strand of JBBSEG010000027.1, from coordinate 12,760 downwards.
CGTGGGCGCGGCGACGCTTCGCCACGGAGGCACGATCGAGCGCTACGCGGGCGACGGCATCATGGTGTTCTTCAACGATCCCGTGCCGGTTCCCGAGCCCTGCCAGCAGGCCGTCCGCTTCGCGCACGCCGCGCTCGGCGCTTGCGCGGACGCCGCGGCGCGATGGCAGCGCAACGGGTTCGGCATCGCGGTGAGCGCCGGCGCGGCCTTCGGCTACGCGACGCTGGGTGCGATCGGGTTCGACGGGCGCATGGACTACGGCGCGATCGGGCCGGTCACCAACCTTGCCGCCCGCTTGTGCGCCGAGGCGCTCGGCGGCGAGATCCTGTTGAGCCAGCGCGTGGTCGCCGGCCTGACCCCCGCGTTCGCCGTCGAGCCGGCGGGCCCGTTCCAGCTGAAGGGGTTCACCGCGCCCGCCACGGCTTATCGCCTGAAGGGCGTCGAGTCCGACGATGGGGCGCGATGACCAGCAGCCGCGACATCGCCTATGTGCGCAAGATGTGTGGCTTGGGCTACCCCGCCCAAACGCTTGTGCACGCGCTGCTTCCGGCGATCAGGCACCTGGTGCCGGCGCATTCGGGCGGCGTGTTCTGGGTCGACCGGCACGGCGAGATGGCGAGCCTCTATGCGGAGCGGCTGCTGCCGCCCGAGGCGATGGCGGCGTATCACGAGCGGCACTATCGACGCAGCCAGGAAGGCTTCGCCGCCGCGTTCGAACGGCGTGCGCGCTCGCCCGATCCGGTGTCGTTCCATGCGTTCACCCGCGCGGAGCAATCGTCCGACTACTTCCGTGACGTTCTGCAGCCGCTCGATGCGTACCACGCGATGTACGGCATCCTGCACGACGATATCGGGCCGTTCGCCCAGATGAGCCTGTACCGGGGTGCTGACGACCGGCCTTTCGATGTCAAGTCCGCTGCCGCGATGCGGGGCCTGCTGCGCTACATGGCCGCCGGACTCGCCCGGAAGGGGTCGCGGCGGCCCGAGGGCGAGGCGACCGTCATGGCCGAGGAGCAGCTCGGCATCCTGCGCCGCGATGGACACGTAGTGGCCGCTTCCGACCATTGGCGCCGGCTGCTGCGCCTGGCCGCATTGTCGAGCGTGGCGCCGCACCTCGCGATACAAGAGAGCAGCGTGATCGCCCGCTTCCTGGGCGAGGTCGCAGGCCGGGCGTTCGCTCGCGCCGGTCCCGGCGCAGGCGTGGACGCGCCGGGCGAGCGGTTGACGCCGTGGGGACGCTTCGCCTGGCGGGCATTTCGCCTGCAGGACTTCCAGGGACGCCGCGCGGAGCAGGTCGGCCTGCTGATCCGGCGCGACGAGCCGCGCGCGCTTGCGCTGCTGCGCGGCGCAGCGGCCGCGGGGCTGTCGCCGCAGCAGATGGAGGTCGCGATGGTGTTGGCGGACGGCCTGAGCAACCGGGAGATCGGGACATCGCTCGGCTTCTCGCTCAACACCGCCAACTACCATGTCAAGCAGGTGCATCACCGCCTCGGCGTCGCCGAGCGGACGCACGTCGAAGCGACGCTGCTGGACCGCGCGCGCTGACGGCGAGCTATCGAAAGGGTGGGCCCGACATCCAGGCGACGAGCGAATAGCGCGAGCCGCTTTCGAGCCGCGTGACGCGATGCGCGAGCGTAGTCGGAAAGATCGTCAGCGAGCCGCGGGCGCGGTGGAATACCGACGGCAGTTCACCCACCAGCTCGAGATCCCCGCCGCGGTAATCGTCGGCGCTGCTGAGCTGCACGACCATGGTGATCTTCATCACCGGACGATCGCTCGTGTCGAGGTCGATGTGCCAGTCGAAGCGGCCCCTCTCCTGATAGGCCGCGACCTGGATTAGCGGATGCAGGCCCGTCGTGTCGAGGCCCGCATCCGCGGCATACCGGTTGCCCGTTTCGGCAAGGCGGTCGAACAACCACCCGCGCTCGGCATTCCGCTGCCACCAGACGACTGCGCCCTGCCGATGACGCGACAAGCCGGCCGTGACTTGCGCGGGCTGGTGCAACCCGGCTCGCGCCTCGCCGAGCAGGGTGACGCACTCCTCGCGCGCCAGGAACTGCAGGCGGTGAAACGGCTCCATCGAAGCCGCGACGCGTCAGCCCTCAGTGAGCGAATAGAGCACCGCGTTGGCGGAGAGTTCGATGAGCTCGCGCGCCGGGCCGTGGTACCACTGGTAGGCTTCCGCGCTCGTTCGCCACACGCGCGACGAAACAAACAACAGGTCCTCGACATCCGCATTTTTCGCGTCCAGCGCCAGCAAGGTGTCCGGTGCTGGACTCGGGTCGTCGGGCGGCTCGAGCTTGACCACGACCTTGATGGGCGTCCTGGCAATGTTCTGCATGTCGGGAATGCGACGGATTCTATCGCCGAGGACGCCGATCACCCAGAAGTAGCGGGCGGTTGCGGGGCTCTCTTCTCCGACCTGGTGTTCGGCTTCGGGCTTGATCGACACGTGTCCTCCCGGGCGAGTGGGTGCTGGGCGGCATCAGTCTGCTCGCGAGCAGGCAGGTCCCACAAGCGGCGCGGCGCGCTTTCCAGCCCGCGCACGTGGGAAGCGCCGCCGCGCATTGACGACGCGGCGGCGTGAGTCGTAGGGTCGAGCCTGGACGCCATGCCGATGACCAACGATCGCACCAATCTAGTGCAAAGAACCGCGTTGGCTGCATCGTTCATCGTCCTCTTGGGCGCGTCGGCGTGGCTGTTCGTGCGTGGGCCGTGGCACGGCGGAGCCGCGCCGCAGACGGTCGCGCTCTACGTCGAGAGCCATGCCTATGCGTCGACCGGACGCGTCGCGATGGCCGAGGTCGCCACGCGCCTGTCGAGCCAGTTCCCGAGCAGCCGCGTGGCGTGGCAGCTCGTCGAGGCCGGGTTCGACGACGTCGCGACGCTCGCCGCAGCGATCGATCGCTGGCATCCGCAGGTGGTCGTGTTTGCAAACGACGGCTACGCCGACATGGTCCTGCAACTGCCGGACTCCGCCGGCTACGTCGTTCCGTCCGACTACCCGCCGGCGGTGATCGACGCGCGCTTCGCGGCGCAGCGCGCACAGCGGCGGGTGGCGTTCGTCTCATGGTACGCGGCCAACTCCGGGAAGCTGCTCGAGTTGCTCGAGCGCGCGTGCGCCAAGCGGCCCGCGACGATTGCCGCGTTCTTTCACAAGACCTATGTCGAGAACGGCATCGCGGCCGAGTTCGCCGCGGCGGCGCAGGCCCGCCACATCGCCCTGGTTTCCACCGCGTATGAGGGGCTCGACGACCTGCGGGCCAAGTTCGCGGCAGTGGTGGCCGACGCGCGTCCCGACGCCGTGCACATCGCCATCTCGGAGGACGTGTTCGGCGACCTGCGGGGTGTCGCGGCGATGGTGTCCGCCAGCGGACTGCCCGGCATCTATTCGCGCAGCGACCAGGTCGAGGCGGGCGGCATGCTCTCCTCGGACGCGCCGGGGGACGAGGCGCTGCGCCAGATCGCCCTGTACGCCGGCCTGCTCATCAATGGCGTCGATTCGCGCCGGCTCGTCACCGCCCGCCCGACGCGCTTCGAGATCACCGTCAACCTGGCGGCGGCCGGGCGCGCCGGATGCGCGCTGCCCTACGAGCTGCTCGCCGAGGCACACGACGTGATCGACCAATGAGCCGGCTCTCGCTATTCGCCCGCTATTGGCTCGTGCTCGCGGCGATCGCGACCGTGCCGATCCTGCTCGCCGGACTGATCGAGGGATGGTTCGTGTACCGCGAGGCGCACCGCGCGGCGATCGACCGACAGCTGCTCAAGGCCCAGGTCTCCGCGTTCCAGGTCGAGCGCGCGGTGCTGCCCCTGCTCGACCGCCTGACGATCGTCGCCAGCCTGCCGTGGAACTACGCGACGTCGACCGACGACGAGCAGCGCAAGGAGATGCTGCGGGTGGTGCGCCAGTTTCCGGTCGTGGCACGCATGCAGCGCGTCTCTGCCGACGGGCACGTCCTCGCATCGGTCGCGCAGAACGGTGAGGAGCGGTCGCTTGGCGCAGCCGAGATCGAGGCGCTGCGCGCTGCGCGACGAGCGGCGGAACGCACGGAGCCCGTGCTCACGCGCCCGGGCGGGACGGCGCCGCTGTCGATCGCGTACGCCGAGCGCGGCACCGATAACTGGCTGGTCGCCGACCTCGCGCTCGACGTCATGAGCGACCTCGTGACCCGCGGCTCGGAAAATGCGGGCAATTTCGTCTTCATCACCGACGGCTCGGGAACGATCCTCGCGCACCCGGACCTGTACCCGGCATTCGGGGCCGAGGCGCTCCAGGAGCTGCGCGGGTGGCGCTCCGTCGCGACGAGCGCCGGACTGTTCGACCCCGCCGCGCCGGCCGAGGCGAGCCTGGGGGAGATCCGCGCGGAGATCAGCTCGGATCGCGAGACGGGCGACGAATGGTTCGCGGCATACCGGCGCGTCGATCGGCTCGGCTGGTTCGTGTTTGCGCTGGCGCCCTCGCGCGCGCTGCACGCGCAGATCCGCGCGGCCGTGGCGCGCACCGGCATCATCGTCGCGTCGGCGAACGTAGTGGCGCTGCTGCTGGCGCTTGCGCTCGCGCACGGCCTGTCGCGGCCGCTATTGGCGTTGTCGAGGGCGAGCCAGCGCGTCGCGGCAGGCGAGCTTAGCGCGCGCGCCGAAGTGCTGTCCGACGACGAGATCGGCCGGGTGAGCGGGCAGTTCAACGCCATGGTCGGCGAGCTGCAGCAGTCGTACGGCCAGCTCGAGGCGCGTGTCGCGGAAAAGACCGCCGAGCTGCAGCAAGCGAGCCGGCACAAATCCGAATTCCTCGCCCAAATGTCGCACGAGCTGCGCACGCCGCTCAATGCCGTGATCGGCTTCTCCGACTCCCTGCTGCAGCAATATTTCGGACCGATCAATCAAAAGCAGCGCCAATACGTCGAGAACATCAACGCTTCCGGCCAGCACTTGCTGGCGCTGATCAACGATCTCCTCGATCTCGCCAAGATCGAGGCGGGTCGCACCGAGCTGGCGCTCGCCCCGCTCGACATCGCGCGCGTGGTCGACGACGCGATCACGCAGATCAGCGTGCGCGCCGAGGCCAAGACGATTCAGCTCACCTCGGCGCTCGCGCCGCAGCTTGGGATGCTGGTCGCCGACGAGCGCAAGGTGAAGCAGGTCCTGCTCAACCTGTTGGCGAACGCGGTCAAGTTCACGGACTCCGGCGGACGGGTCGAGTTGTCGGTGCGGCGCGAAGCGCCGACCTCGGGCAACGCCACGGTGGTGCGCTTCGCGGTGACTGACAACGGCCGGGGCATTCCGCCGGGCGACGTGTCACGGCTGTTCAAGGAATTCGGGCAGGTGAGTCAGCCGGGGGACCTCGCCAACGAGGGCACCGGCCTGGGCCTGGCGCTGAGCCGGCGGCTGGTGGACCTGCACGAGGGCCGGATCGGGGTGGAGAGTCACGTCGGCGCAGGATCCACCTTCTGGTTCGAAGTCCCGGATCGGCCGTGGCCGGCGAGCTGATCCTCATCGTCGACGACGACGAGAGCTGGGCGTCGCACCTGTTCGACGTGCTGTTGCTGCATGGCTATGGCGTGGTGCTGGCTGCCACCGGAGAGGAGGCGTGCGCGCTCGTGGCTGGCGGAACGGTGCCGGCGGTGGTGCTGATGGACCTGCGCATGCCGGGACGTGGCGGCATCGAGGCGCTGGCGACCCTGCGCCGGGACCCGCGGTTGCTGCCCGGGTCGCTGATCGTGGTCACTGCGTCGCTGATGGGCCACGACGTTGCCAGCCTCGAGGCGCTGGGGATCGACGTCGTGCGCAAGCCGACTACGCCGCGATCGATCCTCGCACGCATCCGCACCGTGCTGGACGCGCGCGCGGGCGACTAGCGGAGCGTCGCGCACGATCCGGCCTGGCCGCGCGTTGACCCCGGCGCGCTACCAGTACCGCAATGCTCCCCGGAACAGCGAGCGCAGGTCGTCGCGCCCGACGTCCACCGGCGCATTGCGCATCACGCGATACTGCGGTTCGGCCCCGGTGGCGAGCGCGTCGAGATCGGCTTCGCCGAACCCCAGGTCCGTCAAGCCGTTCGGCATGCCGGTGGCGCGCATCAGCTCGATGACCCGGCCGGCCAGCACCTCGCCCGCGTCGGCGGGCGTGGCCCCGCGCAGGTCCGCCCCCAGGTGCCCGGCGCATCGGAGGTGTCGCTCCGGATGCGCTGGCGCGGTGTGTCGCCACACCGACGGATTGTTGAGGACCACGGCCATGCCATGCGGCACCAGCGTGCGGCCCGGCGGGTAGCCGTCGACGTGCCAGTCGCGCGCAAGACCCGACACCGAATACGAGAGCCCGTGGGGCAGATGGCAGCCTGCCGCGTTGAAGGCGATCCCGGCGAGCGTCGCGGCGTACATCATCTCCGTGCGCGACTCGCGATCGTCCGCGTCGCGCACCGCGCGCACCAGGCTGCGTCCGACCGATTCGAGCGCTTCCGCGGCGAGCGCGTCGGAGAACGGGTTGGCGCCCTGCGAGACGGGCCGCGCCGCACCCTGCGCGGGATTGAGCCGGCGCGGGTACAGCCGCGCGGTAATCGACTCGAGCGCATGGCTCATGCAATCGAAGCCGGTCGCCGCCACCACCGCGGCGGGCAGCGTGCGCGTGGTGTCGGGGTCGATCAGCGCGACCGTCGGGAGCAGGCGCCGCGAGATGATGCCGGTCTTCGCATTGATCGCCCGCAGCGTGAAGATCGCGATGCCGGTCACCTCCGACCCGGTGCCCGACGTGGTCGGACACGCGATGTGCGGCTTCAAGGGCCCCGGCACGCGCTGGCCGGCGCCGATCGGCGCATTGACGTATGTCATGAAGTCGGCCGGGTGCGTCGCGTACAGGTTGGCGGCCTTGCACGTGTCAATCACCGAGCCGCCGCCGACCGACACGTAGCCGTCGACGCCGGCGTCGCGCGCGAAGCGGGCCGCCTCGTCCAGCGATGCGTCGGTTGGCTCCACAGCGACCGCGTCGTAGACGGCGACGTCCACGCCGGCGGTGCGCAGCGACGCGAGGACCTTCGCGACATGCTCGCCGGCGGCGAGCGTGCGGTCGGTGAACAGCGCGACGCGTGCAAGGCCCTGCTCGCGCGCGTTGTCGCCGGTCTCGGCCAGCACGCCGGCGCCGAACGTGAACGTCGGCATGCCGAGCGTGAACCCGCGATCGCTCGTCTCCAGCATCGCGAAATCGGCGTGGCAGCAGCCCATGGTTGGCTCCGTAAGGTGGATGCGGGGCGCTAGCGCGCGTCGCGCAGGATCAGGTCGGCGGCCTTTTCCGCAATCATCACGGCGGGCGCGTTGGTGTTGCCGGATACGAGCGTCGGCATGATGCCGCAGTCGACCACTCGCAGTCCGTCCATGCCGTGCACGCGCAGCGTGGCGTCGACGACGGCGGCCGGGTCGTGCGCGGGTCCCAGCTTCGTGGTGCCGCTGGGATGAAAGATCGTGCCGGCCGTATTCCGGGCGAACTCGAGGAGATCATCGTCGGTCACCGCGGCCGCGCCAGGCCGGTACTCGCCTGCGACGTAGCGCGCGAGCGGCGCGGTGGCCGCCAGCCGGCGCGCCAGGCGCATGCCCGCGACCAGCGTTGCTCGGTCGCCTGCGGTCGCGAGGTAGTTCGGCTGCATCGCGGGCGCCGCCAGCGGATCGGGCGACTTGAGGTGCACGAAGCCGCGCGCGCTCGGGCGCAATTGGCATACCGACATGGTGAAGCCCGGAAAGTCGTGCACCGCCGAGCCTGCCATGTCCGAGGAGAGCGTCGCGAAGTGGAACTGGACGTCGGGTCGACCGCCGGCCGCGACCGTGCCGGGCGGGCCGCTGGGCGCGGCATCCGGCGACACGCACGCGAACACGCCGCCCTGGTTGATCCCCACGGCCATCGGCCCGGCGCGATGCAGCAGGTAGTCGAGCCCGATGCTCAGCCTGCCGTGCCACGTGCGCAGCAGATCGTTCGTCGTGACCGGCTCGGTGCAGCGGTAGATCAGCCGCGCCTGGAGATGGTCCTGCAGGTTCTCGCCCACGCCGGGCAGCGGATGCACGACTTCGATGCCGAAGCGCCGCAACACTTCGGCCTGCCCGACGCCCGACAGCTCGAGGAGCTGCGGCGACTGGATCGCGCCGGCGGCGACCAGCACCTCCCGCCGCGCGGTGGCCACGCGCGTGCGCCCGCCCTGGCGGTATTCGACGCCGACGGCTCGCCGACCCTCGAAGCGGATGCGGGTCGCCTGCGCTTGCGTCTGGACGCACAAGTTCACGCGCGTGCGCGCCGGACGCAGGTACGCCACGGCTGTGGAGCAGCGCAAGCCGGCGCGGGTGGTGAGCTGGTAATAGCCGGCGCCTTCCTGCCGCGCGCCGTTGAAGTCATCGTTGCGCGGGATGCCGATCGCCTGGCCGGCGCCGATCAGCGCCTCCACCAGCGGATGCGGCTCGGCGATGTCCGACGCCCAGACCGGCCCATCCACGCCGTGGAACTCGCTTGCGCCGCGCACGTTGTGCTCGAGCTTGCGAAAGTAGGGGAGGACATCGTCGTAGCCCCACCCCGGGTTGCCCGCCGCCGCCCAGTCGTCGTAATCCTCCCGCTGGCCGCGGATGTAGATGAGCCCGTTGATCGACGAGCTCCCGCCGAGCGTGCGGCCGCGCGGCCAATACACCTCGCGGCCGTTCATGTGCGGCTGCGGCTCGGTGCGAAACCGCCAGTTGTAGATCGGATGGAACATCGTCTTCGCGTAGCCGATGGGCACGTGAATCCAGGGGTAGCGGTCGGGCGGTCCCGCCTCGAGCAGCAGCACGCTGCGATGCCCGTCGGCGGACAGCCGGTTGGCGAGCACCGAGCCGGCCGAGCCGGCCCCGACGATGACGTAGTCGAACGCCTCCTGCATGCGGCCGCGCGACTCTAGCGTGCCGCGGCTCGCATGCGCGCCGCAGGCGCCGTGGGCGCCGCAACGGCCCCGCCTTCCGCCGGCGGAACCACCGCCGGCCGGATGGCCAGCGCGCAGGCCGCGCTCACCACGCCGGCGAACATCACATAGGCGCAGATCAGCCAGGGCTTGCCGTCCCCCTTGGCGAGCAGGGCCGTGGCGACCAGGGGGGTGATCCCGCTCGCGAAGATGCCGGAGAACTGGTAGACGAACGAGATGCCGGTGTAGCGCACGCGCGCGTCGAACAGCTCGCAGAAAAGCGCGGCCTCCGGCCCGTACACGGATGCGTACAGGACGCCGAGCGGTACGATGATCGCGAGCCACAGCGTGACGTTGTCGACGCCGGGCGTCATGAAGTGGAAGGCAGCGTACGACGACAGGGCGGTCACGACGGAGCCGACGGCATAGGTGCGCCGGCGGCCGACGCGATCGGACAGCGCGCCGAACATCGGGATGGTGCCGATCATCACGAGCGCGGCCATCGACACGCCGAGCAGCGCGGTGGTGCGCGGTATCTTGAGCGTGTTGGCGAGGTAGCCGATGATGAACACGCCGAGAACGTTGAAGAACACTCCGTCGATGTAGCGCGCCCCCATCCCGAGCAGTACGTTGCGGGGATATTGGCCGATCATGTCGGCGAACGGGATCTTCGCCTGCTGGCCCCGGGCCCGGACCTGCTCGAACTCGGGCGTCTCGACAATGCGCAGCCGGATGTAGAGTCCCACGGCCACCAGCACGACGCTCACCAGGAACGCGACGCGCCAGCCCCAGGCCAGGAAGTCGGCGTCGGGCAGCTGGGACAACAGCGCCACCAGGCCGGACGACAGGCACAGACCGATCGCGAGGCCGATCTGCGGAATGCTCGCGAAAAAGCCGCGCCGCGCCGGCGGGGCGTTCTCGAACGTCATCAGCACCGCGCCGCCCCATTCGCCGCCGAGGCCGATGCCCTGGAACACCCGCATCAGCAGCAGGAGGATGGGCGCCCACACGCCGATCTGCGCGTAGGTGGGGATGAGGCCGATCAGGAACGTTGCCACGCCCATGATCATCAGCGTGATCACGAGCACGCTTTTGCGTCCGATCCGATCGCCGAAATGACCGAAGATCACGCCCCCGAGCGGGCGGGTGACGAAACCGACGGCGAACGTGGAGTAGGCGAGCAGCGTGCCCACCAGCGGGTCGCCCGCCGGGAAATAGAGCTTGTTGAAGACGATGCCGGCGACCACGCCGTAGAGGAAGAAGTCGTACCACTCGATCGTCGCGCCGATGAGGCTCGAGATCACCACCCGCCGCAGGTTGATTGCCGCTCGCCCGTTGTCCGCCATCACTCCCCCGAGTCGATTGACCCGCCGGCGAAGGCCGCGGGCCCCTGCGTACAACGTACTTTTGCCCCATTCCGCGGCAGCCCTCGAGGCGGCCGCGCCGGAGTCAATTAGTGATTGAATTCAAACGGTTTGACACGATTTGCAGCGAATTGCTATACTCGCACGTTTGCGCGTCGGAGGGGTTCCCGAGCGGTCAAAGGGAGCAGACTGTAAATCTGCCGGCTCTGCCTTCGAAGGTTCGAATCCTTCCCCCTCCACCATTTGGGAGTCGGGCGTCGGGTCCAGGTCACGGAAATGGTCGTCTCGCGCCTGGCGGTGCATGCGCGCGCACCCGTCCGTTTCCCTGTCCCTGTTCCCTGCATCGCGGGTGTAGCTCAATGGTAGAGCAGAAGCCTTCCAAGCTTACGACGAGGGTTCGATTCCCTTCACCCGCTCCAGCGCCGTGACGCGGCCCGGAATTCGTGGCTGACGTCGTGAAGGCGCAAGCTACCGGCTGAAATGCGCACCGTTCGAAGGTTGGTGGAATGCGCAAGGTGGCTCGTGCAAATCCAACACCGCCCATGTAGCTCAGTGGCAGAGCACTCCCTTGGTAAGGGAGAGGTCGAGCGTTCAATCCGCTCCATGGGCACCAACGGCTGCCGCGCAGGCAGGTACTGCCGTAACCTCGCCTGGTCGAACCGTGGCGCGCGCGTGGCGTGCCGCCGATCGTCCAGGCGATCGCGGCGCCGGTCCGAAGCCTCCTTCCCGCGAGTTCACATGATCCGATTGATCGGCAGTTGTCTGCTGTTCCTGGCGCTCGTGGGCCCGTCCCACGCGACCTTCGTCGGCCAGTCCACATCGGCGTCCGGCGGGATCCTGTACGACGGGTTCGGTGACACCGGCGGAGGCGTCGGATCGGGCCGCTACACGCTCGGGGCGTGCGTCGCATCGGCGACGGCGACGACGTGCACGCTTGCCGGCAGCTATGTCGAAAGCTTGGACAGCGACCACGCGGCCGGCAGCACGGGCACGTACACGATGCGGCTGGTCTATCCCGGCACGGGACCATCCCCCGTGGTGGCCCATTCGGAGACGGCCGGCAGCGATATCCTGCGGTTCACCAGCGTGGGCAGCGCAGTGTTCATCCTGGATGTCTTCCCTGCGAGCGGCGGCCAGTTCACCGGCGTATTCCCGGCCGCGGTGTTCGACGAGTCGATCGGGTTTTCCGCGTTCCTCGACGGCAATACCGCTTCGTGCACAGGCGTCGCACCCGCGCAGTGCCGGATCGGGCAGGTCGGGCTCGTTCCCGGGGCAGCGATCAGCGGTGCGGTCGGCAGCTTCTCGTTCACCATCCCCGGCACGTTCAGCGGCACGGCGCCGACCGTCGAGGTGGTCGAGTTCTACAACGCCTCGCTCGATCACTACTTCATCACCTGGGTAGCGGCGGAAATCGCGAACCTCGACGCGGGCCGCACGCCGACGCGTTGGATGCGCACGGGCTACACGTTCCGCATCTACAACGTCCACGAGGGCGGCACCTCGCCGGTTTGCCGGTATTACATTCCCCCCGGGCAGGGCGATTCCCATTTCTTCGGCCGCGGCACGGCGGAATGCGCCGCGACCGGCATGAGCCATCCCGATTTCATCCTGGAGGAGCCGAACTTCATGTTCGTCTTCCTGCCGGGCGTCGGCACGTGTCCCATCAGGACGCGGCCGGTCTATCGCGTCTTCAGCAACCGGCCCGACGCGAATCACAGGTACATGATCGATCCCGCCCTGCGCGATCAGATGGTTGCCCGCGGCTGGCTGGTTGAAGGCGACGGGCCCGACAGCGTCGTGATGTGCGCACCGTTGTAGGGCTGCCGGCCGGGGGTCCCGCGTCGGCAGGTCCGTTTTCCGGGCGACCGGCTCCCCGGGAACCAGTCGGCGTGCGTTGAGCGTCCCCGGTTGTTGCCTGATTCCCGTTCGGGGGACGACCGCGGTCCGCTGCGGGCGGTGCTCGACCATTGACGTCCTGTCGAAAAAACGCCTATAATCACGGTCTTTTCGCTTCCGGCGGCCGGAAATCGGTACGGCGGAATTTCCAGAGGAATCGCATCGTCGGAGCGTTTTGGGACCAGGCGAGCGCAGCGGCCTCCTCCCGGAAACGGAAGCCGATGGCGCGAAGGGTGACCTGACGCCGCGACCCGGCGAGCATGCCCGGGCCGCCTTGAGTTCGGTCTCCGAATACCAATCATGTGACTTGCGCGCAGCACGGCGGGCGTGAAGCTGCGCATGTTTTTTCGTAGCTCTTTCCGCTTGGAATCGTCGGGCTCTGTCCGCTCTTCCAAGGTAACCACTAGCGGGCGAAAGCAGGTTTGTACTTTTGCCCGAAGGAATCGACATGGCGAAGAGCAAGTTCGAGCGCAACAAGCCGCACGTGAACGTAGGGACGATCGGTCACGTGGACCACGGGAAGACGACGCTGACGGCGGCGATCACGTCGGTGCTGTCGAAGAAGTACGGTGGCGAGGCGAAGGCGTACGACCAG
>JBBSEG010000026.1:0-58520 GCA_038239945.1 Burkholderiales bacterium | reverse complement strand
GTTTTGCCCTGGGTGTGCGTCCATGTCTTCGCATCAATGTCAACATCGGCGGTGCGCATGCTACAGACCTCGCCGCTGCGGGCGCCGGTGTAGAGCGTTAGTCGCAAAACATCGACGATCGTGCGGGAAACCGCGCCGGACTCCAGCCAGAGCAGCAGTTGACCAATCTCGGCATCGCTGAGCGCCCGATTGCGTTTGCCCTGCGGTATGGTGGGTATGCCCGCCGTCGGATCGAGCGCATCCAGGTCTAGCCGGTTCATGCTGCGGGCGTGCCGGATCACTCCACGCAGCGCGGAAATGCCCATGGCCGCCACCCGCGGCGCCCTCTTGCGCATTGGCACCACTGCCGCCATTACTTGCGAGGGCTTCAGGTCCGCAAGCAGCACATGGCCGATTTTGGGCAGGATTTCGCGCTCCAGAATGCGCCATTGCTCGTCCCCCCGCGCCAGCTTGGACAGGTGCTCCTTCTGGTAGCTTTCGGCAGCGCGCGTGACCGTGTAGCCCTTGCCGCGCATTGCCTGCAGCGTCGCCGCATCGCGCCGGCGGCGCACCTCGTCGCGCGGGTCGCCGTGCTTGTCCCTGGTTGCGCGGTGACTCCGCCACTCGGTGCGGGCATCGACAAGGGATAATGCAGGAAATGACCCGATCAGCAGTTGGGCCATCTTCCCTGCAAGGTCACGGAAACGGTAGATCCATACCTTGGCGCCTGAGGGGCGCACCATAATCCGCAGGCCGGGATGGGATGGGTCACCAATCGACCCCTCCTTGAGCCGCTCGCAGGCGAGGTTAGTGAGGGATGAAACGTTTCGCAGGACGTTTCGCATATTGTCCGGATTCCGAGGAACATCGTCGAACATCAATAACCGCTAATATACTATGACGTTAGAGGTAAAACAGGCTTTTTTTGATGACTGACATTGGAAAACATACGCCGATGATGCAGCAGTACCTGGGCATCAAGGCGGAGCATCCGGACAAGCTCGTCTTCTACCGGATGGGCGACTTCTACGAGCTGTTCTTCGCCGACGCCGAGCGCGCCGCGCGACTGCTCGACATCACGCTCACGGCGCGCGGGCAATCGGCGGGCGAGAAGATCCCGATGGCGGGCGTGCCCTACCACGCCGTCGAGCAGCATCTCGTCCGGCTGATGAAGCAGGGCGAGAGCGTGGTGATCGTCGAGCAGTTCGGCGATCCCGCGACCACGAAGGGCCCGCTCGAGCGCAGGGTTGCCCGCATCGTCACGCCGGGCACCGTGACGGACGCGCATTTGCTCGACGCGCGACGCGATTGCCTGCTCGCCGCGGTGGTCACGACGCGCCAGCGCGCGGGCATCGCGTGGCTCAATTTCGCCTCGGGCGCCTTGCACGTCACCGACGTTCCGGCGAGCGAGGCGGGCACGGTGCTCGAGCGCATCGAGGCGGCGGAGGTGCTGCTGCCCGAGGACGCCACGCTGCCGCCGTTGCGCGGCGTCGCACCGGCCGCGCGCGCGCTGCCTGCGTGGCATTTCGATCCCACCGCCGCGGAGCGCGCGCTGTGCAAGCAGCTCGGCACGCGCGATCTCGCCGCCTTCGGAGTGGCGGACGCGACACTGGGCGTCGGCGCTGCCGGCGCGCTGATCGGCTACGCGCGCGCGACGCAACAGGGCAGCCTTGCGCACGTGCGCTCGCTGGAAGTCGAGCGCAGCGACAGCACACTCGCGCTCGATCCTGCGACGCGCCGCAACCTGGAGATCACGGCCACCCTGTCCGGTGCGCCGGGTCCGACCCTTCTGTCCGTGCTCGACACCTGCGTCACGGCGCCGGGCACGCGCCTCCTGCGGCAGTGGCTTTGCCAGCCGCTGCGCGACGCGTCCGCCGCAGCCGCGCGCCAGGCCGCCATCGCCCTGCTCCGGACCCCGCGCGCACCGTACGCCCCGCTCGCGGCGCTGCTCACGCGGACTGCCGACGCCGCGCGCATCGCGGGCCGGATCGCGCTGCGCAGCGCGCGTCCGCGCGAGCTCGCGGCGCTGCGCGACGCCCTCGTCGCGCTGCCTGCGATTGCCGCCACCGTTGCGAAGTCCACCGCGCCGTTGCTCGCTAGCCTGTGCGCGGCACTGGCCGTCGATCCGCGCTGGGCGGCGTTGCTGGCGGCGACGCTCGCGCCCGAGCCCGCAGCGCAGGTACGCGACGGCGGCGTGATCGCGCCCGGCCACGACACCGAGCTCGACGAGCTGCGCGCCATCGACGCCGACTGCGGCATGTTCCTGCTCGCGCTCGAGCAGCGCGAGCGCGCCCGCACCGCCATCGCCACGCTCAAGGTCGAGTACAACCGCGTCCACGGCTTCTACATCGAGGTCACCCACGCGCATGTCGCGAAGGTCCCGGCCGACTACCGCCGCCGCCAGACGCTGAAGAACGCCGAACGCTACATCACGCCGGAGCTGAAGGCCTTCGAGGACAAGGCGCTCTCGGCGCAGGATCGCGCGCTGGCCCGCGAGCGCGTCTTGTTCGAGCTGCTGCTCGACGCGCTGGCCGATGCGATCCCGGTCCTGCAGGCGCTGGGATCAGCGCTGGCGACGCTCGACGTGCTGTGCGCGCAGGCCGAGCGGGCCGACACGCTGGGCCTCGTGCAGCCGGAGCTCGTGAGCGAGCCGGGCGTGCGCATCGAGCGCGGGCGTCATCTGGCGGTCGAGCGGCAGGTCGACACATTCGTCCCGAACGGCGTGACGCTCGGCGGCGATCGACGTCTGCTCGTGGTCACCGGGCCGAACATGGGCGGCAAATCCACCTACATGCGGCAAACCGCCCTGATCGCGCTGCTGGCGTACTGCGGATTGTTCGTGCCCGCGGCCCGCGCGGTGATCGGCCCCCTCGACGCGATCTACACGCGCATCGGTGCCGCTGACGACCTGGCGGGCGGTCGCTCGACGTTCATGGTCGAGATGACCGAGGCGGCCTACATCCTGCACCGCGCCACCGAGCGCAGCCTGGTGCTGATCGACGAGATCGGCCGCGGCACCTCCACCTACGACGGCCTGGCGCTCGCGTGGGCGATCGCGCACCGCCTCGGCGAGCGCAACCGCGCGCTCACGCTCTTCGCCACCCACTACTTCGAGCTCACCGCCCTGCCTGCGGAGCTGACCGGCTGCGCGAACGTGCACTTCGACGCGTTCGAGCATCGCGACGGCATCGTGTTCCTACATGAAGTCGCCGACGGCCCGGCCAGCCGCAGCTACGGCGTGCAGGTGGCGCGGCTCGCGGGCGTTCCCGCCGACACGGTGCGCAACGCACAGAAATACCTGCACCGGATCGACCGCTTCTCGGTGCAGGACGCCCCGCAGGCGGATCTCTTCGCCGGCGCAGTCGCGTCACCGGACGGACTCGCCGGCGCGACTCAGAACGCGCAGGCGCTCCTCGACGAGCTCGCGCGGATCGATCCCGACGCGCTCACGCCGCGCGACGCGCACGCGGCGCTGTACGCGCTGAAGCGGCTCGCGGATCAGTGATGGTGGTGGTCGTGCGGCCCGTGCACGTGTCCGTGCGCGAGCTCCTCGGCCGTCGCGGGCCGGATGTCCAGCACGGTGCAATCGAAGCGCAGCCGCTGCCCCGCGAGCTCGTGATTGCCGTCCAGCACCGCTTTGCCGTCGGCGACGCCCGTGACGCGCCAGACCACCTCGTTGCCGTCCTGCTCGGCAACGACATAGCCGCCGACCGTCACGTCGGGCGGCAGCTGGTCGACGGCCTCGATGCGCATCAGCTCGGGGTCGTAATCGCCGAAGGCATCGGTCGGCTCGAGGGTGACCGAGATCGACTCGCCGACCTTCTTGAAGTTCAGCGCTTCCTCGATCTTGGGAAAGATGCCCGAGTGGCCGCCGTGCAGGTAAGTCAGCGGCTCGGGCGCTTCCTCGAGCAGTTGGTTCGCCGTGTCGAACAGCTTGAAGGTGATCGTTACGACGGAATTGGCAAAGATGTTCATGAGCGGGCTCGCGGCGAAAGAAGGACGGTCACGGCGCCCGGCCGGACGGCGCATCGGCGGCAGTGAGGCGTCGGATTGTACCGCCGCGAGTCGACCGCTCGCCGGCCCCGCTATACTCGCCTGCATGCCCCGCGCATCGCCTTCGACGCTCCCCGGCGGAATGTCGGCGGCCCGATTTCTCGCGCGGCATTGGCAACGGCTGCCCTTGCTGGTGCGGGATGCGTTTCCCGGGTTCGAGGGGCCGCTCGACCGCCGCAATCTCATGCGCCTCGCGGGCCGCGACGACGTCGAATCGCGGCTCGTCGTGCTCGGCCACGGGGCGTCGCCGCCCACCCTCGCCCATGGACCCTTTCGCCCCGGGGATTTCCGCACGCTCCCCGCGCGGGGCTGGACGCTGCTCGTCCAGGGCGTGAACCTGGTGGACGCGACCGCGGACGCGCTGTTGCGGCGCTTCGCGTTCCTGCCGTACGCGCGGCTCGACGACGTGATGGTGAGCTACGCGGCGCCCGGCGGCGGGGTGGGACCGCATGTCGATTCGTACGACGTCTTTCTCCTGCAAGGCTTCGGGCGCCGGCGCTGGCGCTACGGCGCGCAGCGCGACCGCGCACTTCGCCGCGATTCGCCCGTCAAGACCCTCCTGCGCTTCGCGCCTTCGGCCGACGCGGTGCTCTCGCCCGGCGACCTGCTCTACCTCCCGCCCCAGCAGGCGCACGAGGGGGTCGCGGTGGACGCGTGCACGACCTACTCGATCGGGTTCCGCGCCCCGGCCTACCAGGAGCTCCTGGAAGGATTTCTCGACCGCCTGCGCGACACGATCGTGGCAGAGGGGCGGCACGCGGACCGGGGGCTCGAGCCGACCCGGCAACCTGCGCGCCTGGACCCCTCCCTGCTGCGCGCGCTGGCGCGCCCGCTGGCACGCATCCGCTGGAGCGACCACGACGTGGCGCGCTTTCTGGGCAGCTTCCTCTCGGAGCCCAAGGCGCACGTCGTGTTCGAGCGTCCGGTCCCGCCTTTGCCGCCCACGCGCTTTCGCGCGACCTGCGCGCGGCGCGGCGCGCGGCTCGACCTGCGCACGATGCTGCTCTACGACGCGCGCACCCTCTATCTCAACGGCTCGGAGGTCGCGCTCCCGCGCGCAGGACGCGCCGCCCTGCAACGGCTCGCCGACGACCGTGCGCTCGATGCCCGCGCCTGCAAGCGGCTGCCGCAATCCGCCGCGCGGCTCGTGCATGATTGGTATCGCGATGGATATCTCCACCCCGGATCCGAGTGACCCGCCCGCCGGCCGCGCGTGGCGATGCGACACGGTCGCCTTGCAGGTGCAGGCCATCGACACGCTGCTCGGGCTCGCGCAGCAGCATGTCCAGCTGTTCGACGTCGATCTTGCGCAGGGCGGCTGGCAGGAGGTGACCCGCACGGACGCGCTGACGCGCTTCCTGCGCCAGCGCAACGCCCGCTTCGACGTAATCGTCCACCACACGCGGTGGGTCGAGAGCCATGCGCCTCGGTTCGTGCAGCTCCTGCGCCAGTACGGCCACGCGATGACGCTCTATCGCACCGGCGCAGAGGCGCGCAACGCGATGGACCCGTTGCTGATCGTCGACGGTCGTCATCACCTGCACCGGTTCCACATCGAGCAGCCGGGCGCCGCGGCCGCGATCGACATGCCGCAGGAGACCAGGCCACTCCTCGCGCGCTTCGTCGAGATCTGGTCCACCGGAGAGCCGGGGCTTGCCGGCACGGTGCTGGGACTGTAGGGGGGGCCAGCCGGCGCAAGCAACCGGCGCCGCAGGCGTCAGAGCGGCACGCCGATGCGCCGGCCGACCTCGCGATAGTGCTCGATCACCTCGCCCAAGTCGCGTCGGAAGCGATCCTTGTCCAGCTTCTCGCCGGTGCGCGCGTCCCAGAGGCGGCAACCGTCGGGCGTGAACTCGTCGCCGAGCACCAGTGGCCCGTCGGGCGCGTCCACCGGATGGCCGAACTCGAGCTTGTAATCGACGAGCTCGATGCCGGCGTCTCCGAACAGGGGCTTCAGGACGGTGTTCACGCGATGCGTGAGCGTGCGCATCTGCGCGATCTCGCCGGCGCTCGCCCATCCGAGCACGCGGATATGGTCGTCGTTGCACAGCGGATCGTGCAGCGCATCGCTCTTCAGGAAGAACTCGAAGATCGGCTCCGCCAGGCGCGTCCCCTCCACGATGCCGTAGCGCTTGGCCATCGAGCCGGCGCACACGTTGCGCACGACGCACTCGACCGGGATCATCTTCATGGCCCGGACCAGCGAGTCGCGCGCGTCGAGGATGCGGACGAAATGCGTGCCGACACCCGCCGCCATCAGCCGCCCCATCACGAACGCGTTGATGCGGTTGTTCGTCTCGCCCTTCTGCGCGAGCTGGGCGAGCTTGACGCCGTCGAACGCCGACACGTCGTCCCGGTAGTGCATCACTAGAAAGCCCGGGTCGTCCGTGGCGTAGACCGTCTTGGCCTTGCCGCGGTAGAGCTGGTTGCGCTTGTCCATGCCGGGGCCTTCGCTAGACGGAGCGCCAGTCGAAGCCGCAGGCCTGGTCGGCGATGCCGACCCATTCGGGCGCGCAGTCGAGCGCTCCCGCCAGTGCCGCACGGGCCTTGGCGGGCGTGTTGTTCTGCCGCGACAGATGCGCGGCGATGATGTGCTGCAGGCGCGAGGTATCGAGCGCGCCGAGCAGCGCGGCGGCGCCGTCGTTGCACAGGTGGCCGTAGCGTCCGGCGATCCGCCGCTTGAGCGGATGCGGGTAGTCGCTGTACGCCAGCATCTCGGGGTCGTGGTTGCACTCGAGCACCAGCGCGTCGCAGCCGCTCAGGCTCGCCTCGACATACGGCGTGCTGCCGCCGATGTCGGTCAGCACGCCCACCCGCGCGGCCCCATCGCCGATGACGAACTGCACCGGTTCCCGCGCGTCGTGGGGGACCGGAAACGGCTGCACGTGGAGGTCGCCGATCGCGAACGCATCATGGCTGTCGAAGCCGTACACCTGCTCCACCTCGGCGAACCGCTCGCCGATGACCTGCAGCGTGCCGAACGTAGTCCAGACGGGGATGCGGTGCTTCGCCGCGAACGCCGGCACGCCGCCCGCATGGTCCGTGTGCTCGTGCGTCACGAGGATGGCGGTGATCGACTCCGGCTCGATGCCGAGGCGGCGCACGCGCAGCGCGGCGTCGCGCGCGCCGAAGCCGCAGTCGATGAGGACCCGCGACACGCCCGCCTCGACCAGCAGGCCGTTGCCTTCGCTGCCGCTGCCGATGGAGGCGAACCTCACCGGACCGTCATGCGGCTGGGTTCCGGCGCGCGCGGGAACAGCGGCGCGTCACTTGAGCTGTTCCTTGATGAGCGCGAGGATCTTGTCGCCGTTCTTCGAGGTCTCGGGATTGCCCGCCGTGTCCTGCACGCTGACGACGCTGCGCGGCGCGGCCTCCAGCACCTTGATGCGGTACTGCTCCGGCTTGTCCTTCTCGTCGGCTTTCCAGAACATGAGCTTGGCGAGCCAGCCCTTGTCCCGGTCCTTGCGCGACATGTCGCCCTCGGGATCGGCGTAGCGCACGTAATAGAGGCCGCTCGACCGGTCGCGGTCGACCACCGTGAAGCCCGTCCGGTCGAGCGCGAGACCCACGCGGCGCCAGGCGCGGTCGAACGATTCGTCGACGTACAGCTTGGTGCCGTCGGCGCCCTTCTCGAGGCGCGCGCGCTCGACTCCGCCGGCCGCGACCACGGCAGCCGCGCCGTCCGCCGGGGCCGTTGCGGCGGCCGCCGCGCTGGCCGAGGCCGCGGCCGCGGCCTGCGCCGCGCCGCCGCCGAAGCGCAGCATGAGGCGCGACAGCATCTCGGCCTCGAGGTTGGGATCGGGCGGCATCACCGCCCAGGCGAAGCCGGCCGGGTTGCGATTGTCGATCGTGGTGGTCGGCACCTGCTCCATGCCGCGATGCGACAGGTAGATCTCGGTGGTGCCGGCCTCGGTGCCGCGCTCGATGCGCGCGCGGAACTTGTCGCGCTTGTACGTCGTGTAGAACAGGTCGATGTATTTGCCGATGGTGCGGCGAATGACGTCCTGCGGGATCTCCGCGCGGTTCTCCGCCCAATCGGTTTCCATGACCCCCAGCGCCGGCTGCTCGGTGGCCACCACGAAGCCGACGTCGCCCCAGAACTGGCGCGTCACCGACCACGCCTGCTCGGGGGTGGCCTTCACGACGAGCCAGCGCTCGTTGCCCGCGCGTGCAATGCGCGCGTCAGCGGTGGTGGGGAGCAGATCGGATTGCCGCGGCCGCGTGGCGTCGCGCGCCGCCAGCCCGGACGCCGTGGTCACCGCGTAGCGGTCGTCGTAGGTGGGCGTCGACAGGTCCGGCGGCAGCTCCAGCGAGGGCGCCGCGCCGGCCGACTTGTAGTCGACGCGCTTGGACAGCGAGCTGATGTTCAGGGACTCGCACCCGGCGAGCGCCAGCGCGGCGAGCGCCAGCACTGCGACGGAGCGCGGAGTGTTCGAGGATGCATTCATGCGGGGTACCTCACGAAACGAGACCGGCATCGCGCATCGCGGCGCGCACCGAGTCGTGGTGTTGCGGCGCCAGTGCAGTGAGCGGCAGGCGCAACGCCGGTTGGATCAGGCCGAGTTGCGCGAGCGCCCACTTGACCGGAATGGGATTGGCTTCCACGAACAGGCCGGTATGCAGGCCCATGAGCCTCTGGTTGATCGTGCGCGCAACGGCGACGTCGCCGCGCAACGCCGCGGCGCACATCTCGGACATCGCCCTCGGCGCGACGTTCGCCGTCACCGAGATCACCCCATGTCCGCCCAGCAGCAGGTACGCCAGCGCGGTGTCGTCGCTGCCCGAGTAGAGCGCGAACGGCGTTGCGGCCGGCAGCCGCCGGATCAGGTCGACATGCCGGACGAGATCGGAGGTCGCGTCCTTCAGCCCGACGATGCCCGGCAGCTCGGCGAGGCGCAGGATGGTGTCGTTGGCGAGGTCGGCCACGGTGCGGCCGGGCACGTTGTACAGCAACACGGGCAGGCCGACCTCGGCGATCGCGCGAAAGTGCTGGAACAGCCCTTCCTGCGACGGCTTGTTGTAATAGGGAACCACGGACAGGCAGGTGGCCGCGCCGACGTCGCGGGCATACGCCGTCAGCGCCACGGCCTCCGTGGTGGAATTCGCGCCGGTGCCGGCAATCACCGCAATGCGGCCGGCGGCGTGCTCGACCGCGTGCTGGATGAGCGCGCGATGTTCGCCGACATCCACCGTGGGCGACTCGCCCGTCGTGCCGACGATCACGATGCCGCTGGTGCCGTTGGCCACGTGGAAGTCGATCAGCTTGCCGAGCGCCGGCAGGTCGAGCGCGCCGTCGCGCTGCATCGGCGTCGCGATCGCGACGATACTTCCGGTCAGCATTGCTTGTCGGGCCGGGAAAAGCGGCGATTCTACCCGATCCTTCACTCGGGACCGCGGTCCGCCGGCGCCGTGACTCGTGCCAGCGCCCCGGCCGGTGCGGAACGAGCGGCCATGCGCTGCACCACCGCGTCGCGTTGCGTCGCGCCTGTCACCCGCCCCTGCTCGAAGGCGATGACCTCGAGCGGCGGCGTGAGCGCGGCGAAGTCGAGAAGCTCGTCGCGGCGCAACAGGAAAGCGGGGTTCGAGGGACGGCCGAAGGCCTCGTGGCCCGCCATGAAGGTTTCGTACAGCACAACGCCACCGGGCGCGAGCGCGGCACGCAGCGCCGGGAACAACGCGCGGTGGAGGTAGTTGACGACCACGATCGCGTCGAATCGGGCGGGCTCGAATGGCCACGGTCCTGCCTCCAGATCGGCGACGAGCGTGGTGACGCCGGCGACGCCATCGAGCGCCGCCAGCGCGTCGTCTGCGCGATCGACCGCGCAGACGAACGCGCCGCGCGCCGCGAAGAAGCGCGCATGCCGGCCGCGGCCGGCGGCGACATCGAGCACGCGGGCGCGGGGGCGCACGAGCGCCGCATGGCGCACGATCCACGCGGAGGGCGCAGCGGCTTCCTGCGCGCGCGTCGTCGAAGCGCTCACCGGCCCGTGCGCCGGCGTGGAACGGCAACCGCGCGCTCGCGTGGAGGGCGCTCGCGCGCGCGACTGGGCGCCCGGGCGGCTACGTTTCCGTCGGCGGCCATCGCCTTGCGCTCGACCAGCGCTTCGTCGTCGAGCCAGCGCATGAATTCGACGACGTCGGGGCGCTCGGCGGCGGACGGGGCTGCGAGCGCGAAGTAGCCGCGCGCGCTGTCGTAGCGGCGCGGAAACGGTGCCACCAGCCGGCCGTCGCGCAGATGCTCGGCGATCATCGGAATGCGGCCGAGCGCGATGCCCTGCCCGCTCACCGCGGCCTGGACCACCTGGTCGTAGATCGAAAAACGCAGGGACCCGACGCCCTTCAGCGCAGGGGCCCCGTTCGCGGCCAGCCACGCGGGCCAGTTGAGCCACGGCATGCGCCCATCCGCATCGTCGAGATGCAAAAGGACGTGGTGCGCCAGGTCGGCGGGAGCCGCCAGGGGCGGCCGGCCGCGCCGCAGGAGGGTCGGGCTCACCACGGGCAGCATGCGCTCGCCGAACAGGCGCAGCGCACCCTCGGTGGCAGCGGCTTCCGGGACGTAGCGGATCGCGACGTCGACGTCGCCGCGCGTGAGGTCGACCATGCGGTCGTCGGCCGACACGTAGACCTCGACATCCGGGTAGCGCGCGCGAAAGCGCGACAGGCGCGGAATGATCCAGAGCGACGCGAACGAGACCGTCGTGGATACCGCCAGACCGGGCGCGCGAGTCACGCCGCGCAGGCGCTCGGCCGCCTGCGCGACGCTCGCAAGCGCCGCCGCCACCTCGCGATGGAAGGCCGCACCGGCGGTCGTGAGTGACAGCGCGCGATGACGCCGCTCGAAGAGCTGCACGCCGAGCGCGTCCTCGAGCGCCTTGATCTGGCGCGACAGCGCCGACTGCGTCACGAACATCTCCGCCGCCGCCAGCGTGAACGAGAGCCGGCGGCCGGCCGCCTCGAAGCCGCGCAGGAAGTCCAGCGACGGCAGCGCGCGCAGGCTTTTATGCATTCCCGTGGCTCATGCGAGACATTCCCATTCGACGTTTGAGTCACCGTCTGGCGGCGCCCATACTGCGCAGCATGCAGTGCAGAACCAGCAACGCGGAACGAACGCGGCGCAGCCCTTCCTGCGATGCATTCTACTCATGTATGACGGAGGTGGACATGGCCTGTTTCGAATCGGGGACCGTGATCGAGATGAACCGGCGGGAAGCGGTGACGCTCACCGACGTGCGCGGCGCGACCCTGCGGGTGGCGCGTGGCACGATCTGGCTCACCCAGCAGGACGACCCGGCCGACATCATCCTGCGGGTCGGCGACAACTACGTGGTCGAGCGCGAGGGCCGCACCGTGATCGAGGCGCAGGACGAGGATTCGCTCGTGTGCGTCGTGGGCAGACACGTCGAGGACTCGAGCGCGTCGAGGTCCCCTCCGGCGGCGCCGTACGCCGACTGGCGCGACCGGGTCGCAGCGGCGCTCGCGCTGTCGACGCGAAGCTTCACGCCGTACCTCTGACGGCTAGCGCGAGCGGCCGGCGACGCCGAGCGGCCGGCGACGCGAGCGAGTCCGCACGGTCCCCCGGCAGCCCTCAGGCGGCCGAAGGCGCCTCGACCGAAGCCGCGCCGGGGACGACGGCGGCGCCGGATCCGGCCGCCTTGACGAACACGATCTCGCCGAGCATCGCGCCCACGCGCACCGTATCGCCGGGCCCGTAGCGTCCGGCGAGGATCTCCTTCGCCAGCGGATTCTCGATCTGCTGCTGGATCGCGCGCTTGAGCGGCCGCGCGCCGTACACCGGGTCGAAGCCCGCCGCGGCGACTGCGCGAAGCGCACCGTCCTCCACTTCAAGGCGGATGTCGAGCTTGTGGAGCCGTTGCTCGAGGTTGCGCATCTGGATGCGGGCGATGTTCGCGATCTGCGCCTCGTCGAGCGGGTGGAACACCACGATCTCGTCGATGCGGTTCACGAACTCGGGACGGAAGCTGGTCTTCACCTCCGCCAGCACCGCCGCCTTGATGATCGACGGCTCGCTGCCGGCGTCCGTCATCTGCTGGATGCGCTGCGACCCGAGGTTGGACGTCATGATGATGACGGTATTGCGAAAGTCCACCGTGCGGCCCTGGCCGTCGGTGAGGCGCCCGTCGTCGAGCACCTGCAGCAGCACGTTGAAGACATCGGGATGCGCTTTCTCGATCTCGTCGAACAGGATGACACTGTAGGGCTTGCGGCGCACGGCCTCGGTGAGGTGCCCGCCTTCCTCGTAGCCGACGTAGCCCGGCGGCGCGCCGATCAGGCGGGCGACCGAGTGCTTCTCCATGAACTCCGACATTTCGATGCGGATCATCTCGTGGTCGGTGTCGAAGAGGAACTCCGCCAGCGCCTTCGAGAGCTCGGTCTTGCCCACGCCGGTCGGGCCGAGGAACAGGAACGATCCGTACGGGCGGTTGGGGTCGGACAGGCCCGAGCGCGAGCGGCGGATTGCGTCGGCGACCAGGCGTACGGCCTCGTCCTGCCCCACCACGCGCTGGTGCAGAGCGTGCTCCATCTGCAGCAGCTTGTCGCGCTCGCCCTGCAGCATCTTCGACACGGGAATGCCGGTTGCGCGCGAGACCACCTCGGCGATCTCCTCCGCGCCGACCTGCGTGCGCAGGAGCTTGAACTTGCGCGGACCGCCGCTTGCCGCCTCGTCCGCGCCGGCCTCGCGCAGCTGCGTCTCGAGCTGCGGGAGCTGGCCGTACTGCAGCTCCGACACCTTCTGCCAGTCCCCACGGCGCTTGCCCTCCTCGATCTGCAGCTTGAGGCGGTCGATCGCCTCCTTGACGTGCTGCGTGCCCTGCACCTGCGCCTTCTCGGCCTGCCACACTTCCTCGAGGTCGGAGTACTCGCGCGTCAGCCGCTCGATCTCCTGCTCGATCAGGTCGAGCCGCTTGCGCGACGCGTCGTCGGTCTCGCGCTTCACCGCCTCACGCTCGATCTTGAGCTGGATGATCCGCCGCTCGAGCCGGTCCATCGACTCGGGTTTGCTGTCGATCTCCATCTTGATGCGTGCGCCCGCCTCGTCGATCAGGTCGATCGCCTTGTCGGGCAAAAAGCGGTCGGTGATGTAGCGGTGCGACATCTCGGCCGCCGCCACGATGGCGGGGTCGGAGATGTCCACGCCATGATGGATCTCGTAGCGCTCCTGCAGGCCCCGCAGGATCGCGATGGTGGCCTCGACCGACGGCTCGTCGACCAGCACCTTCTGAAAGCGCCGCTCGAGCGCCGCGTCCTTCTCGATGTACTTGCGGTATTCGTCCAGCGTGGTTGCGCCCACGCAATGCAGCTCGCCCCGCGCGAGCGCGGGCTTCAGCATGTTGCCGGCGTCCATCGCGCCCTCGGCCTTGCCGGCGCCGACCATCGTGTGCAGCTCGTCGATGAAGACGATGGTGCGCCCTTCGTCGGCCGCGAGGTCCTTCAGGACGGCCTTGAGACGCTCCTCGAACTCCCCGCGGTACTTGGCGCCCGCGAGCAGCGCCGCCATGTCGAGCGAGAGCACGCGCTTGTTCTTGAGCGACTCGGGCACCTCGCCGTTCACGATGCGCTGCGCCAGGCCCTCGACGATGGCCGTCTTCCCCACTCCGGGCTCGCCGATCAGGACCGGGTTGTTCTTGGTGCGGCGCTGGAGGATCTGGATGGTGCGGCGGATCTCGTCGTCGCGGCCGATGACGGGATCGAGCTTCCCGGCACGGGCGCGCTCGGTGAGATCCATCGTGTACTTGGCGAGCGCTTCGCGCTTGCCCTCGGCCTCGGCATCCCCGACGTTGGCGCCGCCCCGCACCGTCTCGACCGCCGCCTCGAGCGCCTTGCGGGTGAGCCCGTGCTCCTTCACCAGACGGCCGGTGTCGCCCTTGTTGTCGGCCAAGGCGAGCAGGAACATTTCGCTCGCGATGAATTGGTCGCCATGCTTTTGCGCCTCGCGGTCGGTGACGTTGAGGAGGTTGTTCAGGTCGCGCGAGACGGTGATTTCGCCGCCGGTGCCCTCGACTTTCGGCAGTCGCTCGATCGCCTGCCGCAGCGCCGGCTGCAGCCGCGGCACCTGGACCCCGGCGCGCGCGAGCAGCGACGTGGTGCCGCCGTCTTCCTGGGCGAGCAGCGCCGCGAGCAGATGCTGGGGCTCGATGAAGCCATTCTCGTTGCCGAGCGCGAGGCTCTGGGCGTCGGCGAGAGCCTGCTGGAACTTGGTGGTCAGCTTGTCGAAGCGCATGGCATTGGGAGTCGTTGGCGTGGATAGGCTACAGGTGGGGGGAGACCTTACCGGATCAAGGGTTTGCGCGTGCTAACATCGATCGGATCGGTTCGCGGTCGCGCGCCGCACCCGCCGCCCGCGCGCGAGATACCGCCACGATGTCCCTTCCCGAGCCGGGCGGTCAACCGCCGGAAGCCGACCTGCCGCGCGCCACCCTGCGCCAGGTCGCCGGTGCCGTCTTCTGGAGCTTCTTCGGTGTGCGCAAGGGTAGCGCGATGCGTCGCGACGCCGTCGCGATCCGCCCCTACCAGGTGATCGTGGTGGGCGTCGTCGCCGCGGCACTGATCGTCGTGGGGCTGCTGCTGCTGGTGCGGGTGATCATGGCCTCGGCCACATGACCGGGCGGCGTGCGCGCCGATGCGCATGGCTCGCCAGCTGGGTCGCGTGGGTCGCCCTATGCGGCGTGACGCAGGGCCAACCGGCGCCGCCGTCACGGGCGGCGGCGCCCTCCGCCAGCGTATTCGTCCCGCCCGCCGGACCGGCCGCCCCCGTCGCGGCAGCGCCCTCCCCGCCCCTGTCGTCGACCGCCGAGGCGATCTACGAGCAGGTGCGCCCGCGGCTGCTGCAGATCCGCACGCTTGTCCAGGCGGCCGGCGGCCAGGCGACGATCGGCTCGGGCTTCGTGGTCAGCCCGCGCGGCTTCGCGCTCACCAACTATCACGTCGTGTCGCAATACGCGCTCGAGCCGGGCTCGTACCGGCTGGAGTACATCGCGCCCGACGGACGCACCGGTGCGCTCAAGCTCCATGCCATCGACGTGGCGAACGACCTCGCGGTGGTGCAGCTCGAAGGAACCGGCAGCGGCCCGTCGTTCGAGTTCGACGAGCGCGCCGTGCGCGGCGACCTGCCCAAGGGCGAGCGGCTGTTCGCGATGGGCAACCCGCTCGATCTCGGCTTCACGATCGTGGAGGGCACCTACAACGGCCTGGTCGACAAGAGCTACAACGAGCGGGTCCATTTCTCCGGGGCGCTGAACCCGGGGATGAGCGGCGGCCCCACGGTGACAGCCCAGGGGCGCGTCGCGGGCGTCAACGTGGCCAAGCAGATCGGCGGCGACCTGGTGAGCTTCCTGGTGCCCGCCCGGCATGCCGCCGCGCTGCTGGCGCAGGCCGAAGCCAGCCCGCCCCTTTCGACTGAGCAGGCGCGCATCGAGATCGGCCGCCAGCTCGTGGCGTGGCAGGGCGCGCTGTATGCTTCGCTCGCCGAGCGCGGCTTCCGGATCACCCGCCTCGGCCCTTACGCCGCGCCCGAAAGCGCCGCCACCTGGTTCTCCTGCTGGTCGCGCACGAACGCCGGGGACACCCCGAAGCCGCGCGCTCTCGCCACCCGCACCAGTTGCAGCACCCAGGCGTCGCTGTTCGTCGCCGGCGACCTCGACACCGGCCAGGTCGACCTGTCCCACGCGTACGTCCGCAGTGTGGACTTGAACCCGTTCCAGTTCGCGGCCTTTCTGTCCGACATCTATCGCAACGAAGGCATCGGCGGGCGGCGCAAGCGCCTCACGCCGGCGAAGTGCGACGAGGATTTCGTCGCAACGGGCGGCACCGGCGCGAGCCCGCTGTTGCGCGTGGTGTGGTGCGCCCGCGCCTATCGAGACTTCGAGGGCCTCTACGACGTGAGCGTCGCGGCGGTGACGCAGGACCGCGCCCGCGAGGCCCTCGTGTCCCGGCTGGTGATGCGGGGTGCATCGTACGAGAACGCGCAGGCGCTCGGCCGCCGCTTCCTCGACGCCATTCGCTTCGCGCCATGATCTGGGTCGAGATTCTGTCGCGGCACCACGACGTGCTGGACCGGTTCCGCTGTGGCGACGACGCGCGCATCGGTCGCGCATACGACAACGACGTGGTGCTCGACGATCCGTTCGTCGCGCCGCATCACCTGCGCCTCGCGCGCGACGATGCCGGCGTCCTCCACGTGGAGGATCTCGGCAGCGTGAACGGTCTCCACGTCGATGGGGACTCCCGCCGCCAGACACGCATCGCGCTCGACGGCCGGCAAGTCCTGCGGATCGGCCGCACGCTGCTGCGGGTGCGCGCGGCCGAGTTCGCCGTCGCGCCTGAGCGCGCCGCCGGCCGCACAGTGCGGACCTGGCCGATCGTCGCGGTTCTGGCGATCGTCGTGCTCGCCCTGAGCGCGCTCAGCCTGTGGCTCGACGAGACGCGCGAAGCGCAGCCGTCGCGCTATGTGCAGCCCATGCTCGGCATCGTGCTCGGCGTGCTCATCTGGACCACGGCGTGGACGGTGCTGGCGCGGATCTTCACGGGCTTCGCCCAATTCGACCGCCACCTGCTGATCGCGCTGGGCGGCGTCGTCGCGTTCTTCCTGTTCGGGGAGCTGACGGGCGCGGGTGCCTTCGCGCTGTCGTGGCGCAGCCTCGCGGAATACGACTACATCGGCTACCAGCTGCTGCTCGCCGCGCTGTGCTTCGTGCACCTGCGGGCGATGGGGCCGCGGCGCATTCCGGCCAAGCTAGGCGGCGTCGCCGCCTTCGCGCTGGCGGTCATCGCGGCGCAGTGGGTGTATCGCTCGGAGGAATCGTCGCTCGCCGGCGAGCGCTCCTATCTGCAGGGCCTGAAGCCCCCCGCCTTGCGGCTGAAGGGCGCGCAGTCGCTCGGCGGGTTCATGGGCAACACCGATCGCCTTAAGAGCGCGCTCGACAAGGCGCGGCAGAAGCCGCCCGGCGCGCGCGGCTGGTTCGACGCCGATCCGGACGAGTGACGTTTAGCGCTAGTCCGCTTGCAACGCGCAGGCAGCCTTCAGCAACGTGGCCGCACGGTCGAGGTCCGCGCGAGTGTTGAGGATATCTGGACACAGCCGAAGCCAGGGGCCGCGGGCGTCGGTGACCACATCGTGAGCGCGCAACACGGTCGACAGCGGCTCCGCCTGTCGATGGCGCACCGTCACGAAAGCGCCGTGATCGTCGTCGCCGCCCCGCGCCTCCAGACCGTCATCGCGCAACCGGCTTGCCAGGTACGCCTGCTGGTCCATCGAGTAGCGGCGCAGGCGCGCCACGCCAATGGCGAGCGTGAGGAGCTGCCCGGCGCGCGCCTGGTAGCAGGTGAGGATCGGCGGCGTGGATTCGAGAAAACGGTCTCCCCCGGGCGCGAGCGCCGGAGGATCGGGTCGCTCGTAGCGAAACCGGTCCTCCTTGGCGAACCAGCCGATGTCGAGCGTTCGCAGTCCCGCGTCGAGGTGGCGCGGATGCACGTACAGGAAGCACGCCCCCGGCCCGCCGCGCAGATACTTGTACGCCCCGCCGACCGCGAAGTCGGCGCCGTGCGCCGCGATGTCGACGGGCAGCGCGCCGAGCGCGTGGTAGACGTCCACCAGGACGCGGGCGCCGGCGGCGTGCGCCGCGGCGATGATGTCGTCCAACCCAGCCAGGCGTTGACCGGTATTGAACACGACCTCCGATACCACGACCAGGTCGCAACCGCTCCGGATTGCGGCGACGATGTCCCTGGTGGCAAACGCCCCATCCTCGCGCGGCTCGACGAACCGCAGCGCGACGCGGCCACGCCGCGCGTATTCCCGCAGGATCACGTCGAGTGAATCGAACTCGCCGCGCGTTGCCACCACGCGGACCACCCCGTCGTAGGTGTTGAGCACTGCCCGCAGGCCCTGGCCCGCGCTGGTCTTCGGCACCACCGCATCGACCCGCTGCGAATGGATCAGCCGGGCGATGCGCGCCCGGTACGCATCCATCTCGGCGAGCCAGGCATCCCACGCCCCGCCCATTTCGTCGTACCAGGCGGCGAGCCCCTCGCGCACGTCGTCCTCCATGGCATCGAGCGGACGTCCCAGCGAATGGTTGGCGAGGTAGACGCGGCGGCCGGCACGGGCCTGCATCCGGGCGAACAGCGGCGCCACGTGGTGCTGCAGGGGCGCCTCTTCGAGCGGCCCATCGCCGAGGGCGTCGACCGCTACGGCGATGCGCGACGCGGTGGAGGTCATCGCTTCCATGGCCGCATTCTAGCCAATCGGCGCGCGTGCTTCGCGTCGCGTGGCACCGGCGCCGTCGGTCAGGGCGCGCCGATGACCGTGCGCACGTCGATCAGCTCCGGGAAGAACGACTGCTCGAGCGCGCGGGTGAGATAGGTCACTCCCGAGGAGCCGCCGGTGCCCATCTTGTGGCCGATGATCCGCTGCACCGTCTTCACGTGCCGGAAACGCCACAGCTGGAACGCTTCCTCCACGTCGACCAGCTTCTCGCACATGTCGTACGCGTCCCACCAGCGCACCGGATCGTCATAGATCATCTTGATCACCGGGACCAGCGCCGGGTTGGCGACATACGGCGCCGTGAAATCGCGCTCGAGACTCGCGGCCGGCACGGGCAGGCCGCGCCGCGCGAGATGGCGCAGGAATTCGTCGTAGAGCGAGGGCGCGGCAAGCAGCGCCGCGAGCTCCGCGTAGGTCGCGGGGTCGTGGGCGAACACCTCGATCACGCGGCGCTGCTTGTTGCCGAGCAGGAGCTCGATGGCGCGGTATTGCGCCGACTGGAAACCGGAGGACGTGCCGAGCGCGGGGCGGAAGGTCTCGTATTCGGATGGGGTGAGCGTCTCGAGCACGCCCCACTGCTCGAACAGCTGCTTCTGGATCAGCTTGACGCGCGCCAGGATCTTGAACGAGGGTTCGAGACGGTCTGCTCGCACGAGTTCGATCGCGGCCTTGAGCTCGTGGATCATGAGCTTCATCCACAGCTCGGCCACCTGGTGCTGGACGATGAACAGCATCTCGTCGTGCCGCGCGGGCGTGCCGTCGGCGCCCGAGAGCGGCTCCTGCGCCGCGAGCAGCCGCTCGAGCCGCAGGTAGCCGCCATAGCTCATCCGGTCATGCAGATCCGTGATAATTCCCGGCTCGAGCTCGGACATGGCGGGCGGCGACGGGCCGCGAAATGGCGTCGCGCCGATTCTACGCGGTCCATCCACGCTGGCCGGCCGCCCGTCGCACGATGGCTTTCAGCGGCGCGCGCCACTTTGCTACCATCGCCGCCGATGTCGCACCGTTCGCCTGCCTCGCACGTCCCCCGACTGGTGCTCATGCTCCTCGGCGCGGGAGCCTGTCTTGCCGGATGCGGCGACGATCCGGCGCGGCAGCGCCACGTCGCGCTCGAGGAATGCCGCCTGCCCAAGTTCTCGCAGCCGGCGCAATGCGCGACCGTGTCGGTGCCCGAGAACCGCACGCAGCCCGGCGGCCGGCGCATCGATCTCTTCGTCGGCATCCTGCCCGCGAATACCCTGGATCCGCGCCCCGATCCGCTGGTGATCATCGCCGGCGGGCCGGGCCAGGCCGCCTCCACGCTCGCGCCGTTCGCGCGCCAGCTCAACGCCATCCGGCGCACGCGCGACATCGTGCTCGTCGACCAGCGCGGCACCGGCCGCTCCGCGCCGCTCGGATGCAAGGCCTTCACCGCCGACGACCGGGCGGAATTCGAGCTCGATCCGCTGCCGAAGGCGCGCGACTGCCTGGCCGAGCTGGTGGGCCGGGGCGTGGACCCCGCGCAATACACCACCGCCGCGTTCGTCGCCGACCTCGAGGACGTGCGCGCAGCGCTGGGCTATCCGCGGCTGAACCTGTGGGGCGGCAGCTATGGGACGCGAGTCGCCCAGGAATACCTGCGCCGCCATCCCGACCGGGTGCGCAGCGTGGTGCTGGACGGCGTCGCGCCGCCCGGCCTGCGCATCACGCTCGACATCTGGAAGACGCGCGAGGCGGCGCTCGACGACGTGATCGCGGCCTGCCGCGCCGCGCCCGCGTGCAGCCGTGCGTTTCCGGATCCCGCGGCCACGCTCGCAGCGGTCAGGCGCGATCTCGACGGCGGCAGGCGCGTGACCGTCGAGGACCCGCGCACCGGCGCGCCTGAAACGTTCACGCTCACCTTCGACCATGTCATGGGGGCGCTGCAACCGCTGCTGTACGCACCGGAGCTCGCAAGCCTGGTGCCCGACCTGCTCGACCTCGCGCACCGGGGCGACTACGCGCCGCTGGTCGCAGCCACGCTCGCGCTCACGGCCGACCTCGCCGAGCAGATGAACGCGGCGTTGCACTATTCCGTCACCTGCGCCGAGGACGTGCCGCGCATCGAGCCCGGCGGGATCGCCCGCGCGCTCGGCGACTCGCGGGTCACCTCGCTGGCGCAGCGCATCGTGGCCGTGTGCGATATCTGGCCGCGCGGCGCGATGCCGCCGGATTTCGGCACGCCGGTGACGAGCGACGTGCCCGTGCTGCTGCTCTCGGGCGGGCTCGATCCGGTCACGCCGCCCGCCTACGCCGCGACCGTCGCCCGGACGCTCGCGCGGAGCCGTCTGGTCGTCGCGGCCGGCTACGGCCACCTCGTCTCGCCGCACGCGTGCGCGCCGCGCCTCATCGCCGCCTTCGTCGACACGGCGGGCTTCGACGAATTTCCCGCCGGCTGCATCGACTATCTCGAGAAGAGCCGCCGCCCACCGTTCTTCGTCGATCGGCTCGCGCCGCAGCCGTGATCGAGGTCGACGGACTGCGCAAGTCGTTCGGCGGCAGGCGCGCCGTGCCGCCCGTCGTCGCGGTCGACGGCGTGAGCTTCGCCGCGCCCGACGGCGCGATCACGGGCCTGCTCGGGCCCAACGGCGCCGGCAAGACCACCGTGCTGCGCATGCTCGCCACGCTCGTCGTGCCCGACGCCGGGCAGGCGCGCGTGGGCGGTCTGGACGTGGTGCAGGATCGCTACGCCGTGCGCAGCGGCATCGGCGTGCTCTCGGATGCGCGCGGCCTCTATCAGCGCCTGACCGCGCGTGAGAACGTGCGTTACTACGGCGAGCTGCACGGGCTTGCGGGGGCGGCGCTGGACGCGCGCGTAGAGCTGCTGCTCGACACGCTCGGCTTGGGGCCGCTCGCGGACCGCCGCACGCTGGGCTTCTCGCAGGGCGAGCGTATGAAGGTGGCGATCGCGCGTGCGCTCGTGCACGATCCCGCGACGATCCTCCTGGACGAGCCCACCAATGGTCTCGACATCATGAGCGTACGCGCGCTGCGCGAGCAGCTCAAGGCGCTGCGCGCGTCCGGAAAATGCCTGCTCTTCTCGTCGCATGTGATGCAGGAAGTGGCCGCGCTCTGCGACCGGATCGTGATCCTGGCGCGTGGCCGCGTGGTCGCGCACGGCACGGCCGACGAACTGGTCGCGCAGGCCCGCACTACCTCGCTCGAGGACGCGTTCGTGCACCTGCTCGGCAGCGGCGAAGGGCTGGCGCCGTGACGCCTCGCGGCCGCTGCGGCGACCGGCGCCGCCAAGAAGCAGCAAGCCGATGAGCGCCCTCGCCCGCACGCTGGCGATCACGCGCAAGGAGCTGCGCGACACCGCGCGCGACCGGCGCAGCGCAATGGTCACGCTGCTGTCCGCGATCGCGGCCGGGCCGATCTTCCTCGTCCTCATCTTCAACCTGATCGCCGGCCAGGCCGAGCGCGCGCGCGATCTCAAACTGCCGGTCGTCGGACGCGCCCATGCGCCGGCGTTGATGGAATTCCTGGCGCGCCAGCAGGTCACGCTCTCCGACGCGCCCGACGATTACGAAGCCCGCATCCGCAAGGGCGATGTCGACGTCGTCCTGGTCGTGGACGAGCGCTTCGCGGCCGACGTCGAGCGCGGCCGCGCGGGCACGGTGCAGCTCGTCTACGACCGCTCGCGCGATCGAACCCGCGCTTCGATCGAGCAGGCCGAGGAGCTCCTCGCCGCCTATAACCGCCTGTGGGGTAGCCAGCGCCTGATCCTGCGCGGGGTGAACGGCACGGTGGCCAACCCGCTCAACGTCGAGGCGCGCAACCTTGCCACACCGCAGCAGTCCGGCGCGATCGTGCTGTTCCTGGTGGCGTATTACGGGCTGTTCGCGGCACTGATGGGCGGGATGGCGTTCGCGCTCGACACCACCGCCGGCGAGCGCGAGCGGCAGTCGCTCGAGCCCCTGCTCATGACCCCCGCACGCCCGGTCGAGATCGCCGTCGGCAAATGGCTCGCCGTCGCGGCGTTCGACGCGCTGGTGGTGCTGATGACGCTGACCGGCTTCTACCTCACGCTCTCGTTCGCGCCTCTGCCGCCCGTGGGCGTGCCGTTCCTGTTCGGCCCGCGCGAGTTCCTGCGCTTCCTGGTCGTGCTCGTGCCGGTGATCGCGCTCATGCCTGCGCTGATGCTCTACCTGGGCGGCCGCGCACGCACGTTCAAGGAGGCGCAGACGAACGTCTCGCTGATCCTGTTCGTGGTGTCGATCATCCCGGCGGCGCAGCTCTTCCTGCAGCGCCGGGAGCCCGACTGGATCGCGCTCGTGCCGATCTCCGGCCAGTACTCGCTGCTCAACCTCGCGTTGCGCGGCGAGGCGCTGCCGCCGGCCGCGCTCGCGCTGTCGTATATCGCGCCGCTCGCGCTCGCCGCGCTCGCGCTATACGGCGTGACCCGCCTGCTGTCGCGCGAATCGATCCTGAGCGGCAAATAGCGCGGGTTGCAAACGGCGGTTGTTGCAAACGGCGCCTGTGGCAGGCGCCGCCTGCTTCGTATGGTTCAATTGGTTCGAATGGCGCTCGCAACGCGCGCACCGGTCAGCGAAGGGCCCGCGCGCCGCGCACGACGAACGTCCGGCGGTCCGCGCCTATGTCCACGAGGTCTACCGGCACGCCGTACAGCCGGCTGACGTTGTCCGCGGTGAGGGCACGTTCGGCCGCGTCGCAGGCCAGCGACGTTCCGCCGGACAGCAGCAGCGCCTGGTCGGCGTGCGCGAGCGCGTGGTCCGGCTCGTGCGTCGAGAACACGATCGCGAGGCCGTCGCGGCGCAGCCGGTCGAGCTCGGCGAGCACGCGGGCGCGGTTGCCGAAGTCGAGGCTCGCCGTCGGCTCGTCGAGTATCAGTATCGGTGCGTCCTGCGCCAGGGCGCGGGCAATCAGCACGAGCTGCCGCTCCCCGCCGGACAGCTCGGTCACCCGGCGTGCGGCGAGGCTGCCGATGTCGAGCCGCTCGAGCGCGTTGCGCGCGGCGCGCCGGTCGATCTCGGCCGGTCGCGCGAACGTCGACAAATGCACCGCGCGGCCCATCACCACCGCTTCCTCCACCGTGAACGGAAACGGCGGCACGTGCTGCTGCGGAACGTACGCAAAGCGGCGCGCGCGCTCCGCGGGCCTGAGCCGCGCAACCGCCACGCCGTCGACTCGCACGCTTCCGCCGAGCGCAGGCAACAGGCCGAGGAGCGTGCGCAGGAGGGTCGTCTTGCCCGCGCCGTTGCCGCCGAGCACGGCCAGCGTCGCTCCCCGCTCGACTCGCAGCGTCACGTCCCGGCCGACGGGCACGCCGGGAAAGCCGAACGCGAGATCGTTCACGTCGAGCATGGTCACCAGTCCCGGCGGACCCGCGCGAGCAGCCACAGGAACAGCGGGGTGCCGAGCACCGCCGTGAGGATGCCCGGCGGCAGCTCGACCGACAGCAGCGCGCGTGCCGCGGTGTCGATCGCGAGCATGAGCGCCGCGCCCATCGCGGCCGCCAGCGGCAGCAGCCGCGCAAAGCCCGGGCCGACGATGAGCCGCGCCATGTGCGGCACGATCAGGCCCACCCAGCCGACGATGCCGCTGACCGCCACGCCCGCTGCCGTCGCGAGCGTGGCCGCGCCGATGACCGCGGCCCGCAGCACGCGCGTGTCGGCGCCCAGCGCACGGGCTTCGTCGTCGGGGAGCGCGAGGAGATCGATGCGCCATGCCAACGCGGCGAGCACCGCCAGGCCAAGCGCCACGGGCGGCGCTGCGGCGGCGAGGTCGCGCCCGGTGGCGGCCGCGAAGCTGCCCATCAGCCAGAAGGTGATGGCCGGCAGCTGGTTGTAGGGGTCCGCGACGAGCTTGACGAACGAGATGCCGGCGCCCAGCAGGCCGCCCACCACCACCCCGGTGAGGATCAACGTGACGATCGGCTCGTACCCGCGCAGGCGGCTCGACACCAGCGTCACCACGACCACTGCCGCGAGCCCGCCGGTGAACGCCGCGAGCTCGACCGATGCGAAGGCCGCGCCCGCGAGGATCGCGACGACCGCGCCGAGCGCCGCGCCCGCCGACACGCCGAGGGTGTCGGGCGCGACGAGTGGATTGCGGAACAGCTGCTGGAACGCGGCACCCGCGGCGGCGAGCGCGGCGCCGACCAGGATCGCAAGGCCGATGCGCGGCAGGCGAATCTGCCACACGATGCCCGCGACGGTGGCGTCCGTGCCGCCTCCGCCCGGCCCCTCGCGCAGCGCCGCCAGCACCTGCGCGGGCGTCAACGCATAGCGACCGACGCAGACGGAGAGGAGCGCGAGCCCCGCCAGCGCGGCGAGCGCGATCGGCAGCGCCCACGCAGCCGGCACGCGCGACCCGGTCAGTTCGCGGGCCATGCGCGCGGTGTCAGGACAGGTGGCGCAGGATCGCAAGCGGCGGCTGGCGCACGGTGGCGCGCGTGCCGAGCCATCCGGCGAGCGTCACGGCGATGGCCCCACCGCCGATGCCGTAGAGCCAGATCAGCGGCTCGGCCACGTAGCGAAGGTTGAACACGCGCTCGGCCAGGGCCCAGCCGATCGCCACTGCACCCGCGGATGCGACCAGGCCGGCCAGCGCGCCAAGCAGCAGGAACTCGGCGATCTGGGCGGCGCGCAGCTGGCGGCGCGACGCGCCGAGCGTGCGCAGAACGGCCGCATCGCGGTTGCGCTCGTCCTGCGTGGCGGCGATGGCCGCCTGCAGCACCAGGAGGCCGCCGGCAAGCGTGAACAGGAACACGAACTCGACCGCTCGCGCCACCTGCTCGACGATCGCCTGAACCTGCCGCAGCACCTCGCCCACGTCGATCACGAGGAGGTTCGGATAGCGCTGCACCAGATCGCCGAGCCACGCCGATTCACCCGGCGCCACGCGGAACGCGGCGATGTAGGTCGCGGGCAGGTCGTCCAGCGCGCCGGGGGCGAAGAGCGCGAAGAAATTGACGCGGAAGCTATCCCAGTCGACCTTGCGCAGACTGGTCACGGCCGCGCTCGTGCGCGTACCGGCGACGTCGAACGTCAGCGTGTCGCCGACTTTCACGTGCAGCGACTGGGCGATGCCGTCCTCGAGCGAGATGCCGGCGGCCGCGCCGCGCGTCGCGGGCGCCCAGAACGAGCCTTTCACCACGCGGTTGCCGGACGGCAGCTCGTCGCTCCAGGACAGGTTGAACTCGCGCTCGGCAAGGCGCCGCGTGCCCGGGTCGGCGTATTGCGACGTGTCGACGGCCGCGCCGTTGATCTCGACCAGGCGCCCCCGCACCATCGGCTTGAACGTCGTCGCCACCTTTGCCGAGGCGGTCAGCAGCGCGCGCGCCCCTTCGACCTGGTCGGGCAGCACGTTGACCAGGAACTGGTTCGGCGCGTCGGGCGGCAGGCTCGCGCGCCAGTTGCGCATCAGGTCGCCGCGCACCACGGTGAGCAGCAGCAGCGCCATCAAGCCGAGCGCCAACGCGCCGATCTGCAGGCTCGAGGCGAGCGCGCGACGGCGCAGGTTGGCAAGGCCGAAGCGCCACGTGACCCCGCGCTGTGGCAGGTGCTTGAGCCCCGCGAGCAGCAGCCATGCGACCGCCGCGGAGGCGCCGATCAGGCCGGTCACGCCGCCGATCATGATTGCGCCGGCCTGGACTTCGCCGGCCTGCCACGCGATCAGCGCCGCGACGGTGAGCGCGCCCGCACCGTAGGCCAGTACCCCGCCCGCACCCGGCCGCGGCAGGTCGCGCCGCAGTACCCGCAGCGGCGGCACGCGCGCCAGCGCGACGAGCGGCGGCAGCGCGAAGCCGAACAACAGCGCGATGCCGGAGGCGAATGCCGTGAGCGCGGGCCAGGTCCCCGGCGGCGGCAGCGCGCCGGCGAACAGCG
Organism: Burkholderiales bacterium; assembly: GCA_038239945.1. Taxonomy (GTDB): domain Bacteria; phylum Pseudomonadota; class Gammaproteobacteria; order Burkholderiales; family Casimicrobiaceae; genus VBCG01. The sequence continues at coordinate 32,336 of JBBSEG010000026.1, read as the reverse complement.
CGCCGAGGAGCCACGCGAGCAGGGCCTGGCCGGCGAACGCAATGGCGACGCCAGCCGCGCTCGCGAGCACGCCGAGCAGCGCGAATTGCAGTATGAACAGCAGCAGCGTGCGGCCCACCGATGCGCCGAAGCAGCGGAGCATCGCCGCGGCATCGAGGTGACGACGCAGGTAACGCGACGCCGCCAGCGCGACGGCGACCGCCGCGAGCAGCACCGCGACGAGCGCCGTGAGGCCGAGATACTTCTCCGAGCGCTCGAGCGTCTGGCGCACCTCCGGTCGCAAGTCGCGCACGCTCTCCATCCGTTGCCCGGCGGCGAGCGCGCCGAGCAGCCACGTGCGATAGGCATCGAGCGCGCCCGGCGCGTCGGTGGCGACCATGAGACGCCAGGTGGCGCGATTGCCGGGCTGCAGCAGGTTCGTCGCGGGAAGATCCGCGGCGTTGAGCAGCAGCTTCGGACCGGCGACGAGCGACATGCCCGCGATCTCGGGATCCTGCTGCACGATCGCGCCGACCGCCAGCGTGGCGTCGCCCACGGCGATGCGCGCACCTACGGCGAGCTTGAGGCGGTCGGCCAGGCGCCGATCGATCCAGGCGGTGCCCGGCGGTGGAATTCCGTTGGCGGCGCGCCCGTCGGGCAACGCAGGATCAGCCAGCACGATGGCGCCGCGCAGCGGATAGCCGGCACCCACCGCCTTCACGTCGGTCAGCACGGCGCCCGACGTGGGGGCCGCGGCGGATTGCACCATGCTGTTGAAGCGCACCGCATCGGTCGTGCGCAGACCGCGCTCGCGCGCCGCGGCGACGAAGCCGGCGGGTAGCGGGCGATCGCCGGATACGAGCAGGTCGGCGCCGAGCAGCAGGTTCGCCTGCGTGACGAGCGCGCCCTTGACGCGATCGGTGAACAGCCCGACGGTGCCCACGCTCCCCACCGCGAGCAGCAGCGCAGTCACGAGCACGCGCAACTCGCCGGCCCGCCAGTCGCGCGCCAGCAGGCGTGCGGCGAGCCGCAGCAGGTTCACTGCGCCGCTCGCCCGCGTTGCGCGTCGATCGTGCGGACGACGGCGCGACGTGCGTCGGTCACGACGGCACCGGGTCGCGGCGCTCGTCGGCCACCAGCCGCCCTGCCGCCAGCGACAGCCGCCGCGCGCAACGCCCGGCCAGGCCCACGTCGTGCGTGACCAGCACGAGCGTCGTGCCGTGCTCGCGATTGAGCCGGAACATCAGGTCCGCCACCTCGATGCCAGTGGCGACGTCGAGGTTGCCGGTCGGCTCGTCCGCCATCAGCAGCTTCGGCTCGCCCGCGAACGCGCGCGCGATCGCGACCCGCTGCTGCTCCCCTCCCGACAGCTGGCGCGGGTAATGCGACGTGCGTCGGGCGAGGCCGACGCGGTCCAGCCACGTGCGCGCGCGCTCGCCGGCGTCGGCCGCGCCCTTGAGCTCCAGGGGCAGCATCACGTTCTCGAGCGCCGTCAGCGCGGGCAGCAGCTGGAAGGATTGGAATACAAAGCCGAGCAGCCGCTGGCGCAGCGACGCCCGCGCATCCTCGTCCTGCGACGACAGTGCAACTCCGTCGATGCGCACCTCGCCCGACGTCGGCCGGTCGAGACCAGCCAGCAGGCCCAGCAAGGTCGTCTTGCCCGAGCCTGAAGCGCCCACGATGGCGATTGCGTCGCCCGCGGCCACGGTGAACGTGACGTGATCGAGGATCGTGAGCGGCGCATCGCCGCTTTGCACGATCTTGGTGAGCGCCTCGGTTTCGATGAGCGGTGAGGGCATGGTCGGCAGGCGGGGGAAGCGACGCTCCCACGCTGGCACAGGGGGCGCCGATCCGTCGGGCGCAAGGGGTGTGCGGGGCCGGCCATTGTAACGGTCCGTGTCGCATCGGTCGAAAGGCGGACGCTACAATCGCGTTCGCCCCGCCCGTCGCCGGCGCCGTTCCGTTGGACACGCGGACCTTTCGGCGCCGGGCCGGGTCCAAGCGCTCCCATGCCCCTTCCACTCTCGCAATCCCGTCGCCGTCTTGCTGCCGGATTCGCCGCCTCCTCACTGCTGATGCTCACCCGGCGCGGCCACGCCGCCGAAGCGCCCGTGCTGCTCGTGGTCGGCGACTCGATCTCCGCCGGTTACGGTCTGCAGTCGGGCCAGGGATGGGTCACGCTGCTCGACGAGCGGCTGCGCCGCGAAGGCATCGCGTACCGCATCGTCAACGCGTCCATCTCGGGGGACACCACAGCCGGCGGCCGCGCGCGCCTGGCGCAACTCCTGGCGCAGCACAGGCCGGCCGTCGTGATCGTCGAACTTGGCGGCAACGACGCCTTGCGCGGCGGCGATCTTGGCGCCACCCGGGCCAATCTCGCCGCGATGGTCGACGCCTCGAAGGCCGCCGGCGCACGCGTGCTGCTCGCGGGCATGCAACTGCCGTCGAACTACGGCCCCGCGTACGTGCGTGCGTTCGGCACGCTGTTCTCCGACGTCGGCAAGGCCAGCAGCGTACCGGTGGTGCCGTTCCTGTTCGAAGGATTCGGCGACGATCTCGCGCTTTTCCAGGCCGACCGCGTGCATCCCACCGCTGCCGCGCAGCCGCGCATCCTGGCCAACGTGTGGCCCGCGCTGGCGCCGTTGCTCGCGCGCCGATGAGCGGGATGTTGCCGCCGGGGCCGCCGCCCCGACCGGACGCGCGCGCCGGCGTCCACGAGCTCCACGCGTTTGGCGAGCGCATCGACGTGCGCTCTCCAGCCGAATTCGCAGAGGACCACCTGCCTGGCGCGGTGAACCTGCCCGTGCTCGACAACGCCGAGCGCGCGCGGGTGGGCGCCCTCTATGCGCAGGTTTCGGCGTTCGAGGCGCGCAAGGTGGGCGCGGCGCTGGCCGCGCGCAACATCGCGCGGATGGTCGAGACGCATGCGCGGGACAAGACACCCACATGGCGACCGCTCGTCTACTGCTGGCGCGGCGGGCAACGCAGCCGCGCCGTGGTGCATGTGCTGGGTGAGATCGGCTGGCGGGCCGTGCAGCTCTCAGGCGGCTACCGGGCCTATCGGCGGCATGTCGTGGCGAAGCTCGAAGCCCCGCTCGCTCCCCTCGACCTGCGCGTCGTATGCGGGCCGACCGGCTCGGGGAAGTCGCGGCTGCTCGGCGCACTCGCCGCCACCGGTGCGCAGGTGCTCGACCTCGAGGGCCTCGCGCGCCACCGGGGCTCGCTGCTCGGCGACCTGCCCGACGACCCGCAGCCCGGCCAGAAGGCGTTCGAGAGCGCGCTGTGCGACGCACTCGGCTCGCTCGACCCGCAGCGGCCGGTTTTCGTCGAGTCGGAAAGCAAGCGCATCGGCGTGCTGCAGGTCCCCGACCGGCTGCTCGAAGCCATGCGCGCCGCTCAGTGCGTGCGCGTCGATACGCCGCGCGCGCTGCGGGTGGCGCTCCTGAAGTCCGAGTACGGCCACTTTCTCACCGACCCGCAGGCGCTCGGTGAACGGCTCGAGCATCTCGTTCCAGTGCACGGTCGCAAGACCATCGTCGCGTGGCGCGACGCCGCGGCCGCCGGCGACTTCGATCCACTCGTCGGCGAGTTGCTCGACCGCCACTACGATCCGCTCTATGCACGCTCGATCGAGCGCAACTTCCCGCGCCACGCCGACGCGCGCGTCGCCACCGTGACGAGCCTCGACGCCGCCGCGTTCGACGCGCTTGCGCATGACGTCGTAGCCCGCGAGCGCACGCCCGAAACGGCCGTGGTCACGCCATGAGCGAGTACGCGTTTCGCCTGGTCAACGTGTTCGCCGAGAGCCCGCTGTCCGGCAATCCCCTGTGCGTGTTCGAGGACGCACGCGGTCTCGACGACCCGACGATGCAGGCGCTGGCGCTGCAGTTCAACCTGTCGGAGACCACCTTCGTGCTGCCGTCGACGCTCGCCACGGCGCGTGTGCGGATCTTCACGCCGACCTTCGAGATGCCGTTCGCCGGCCACCCCACGCTCGGCACCGCGCATGTCGTGCGCGCGCTCACCGGATGCGGCGATCGACTGCGGCTCGAGATGGGCGCTGGCGTCATCGCGGTCGCGGCGCAGGCGGACCGTTGGACGCTCGAGGCGAATGCGCCCCGGCACCGCACGCCCGATGCCGAGATTGCCGACCTCGCCGCCATGCTGGGGCTCGCGGCCGAGGACATCGGACCGGGACCGCCCCTGTGGGTGGACACCGGCAGCGAGCAATTGGTGGTCCCGCTGCGCACCTTCGAAGCCGTGCGCCGTGCGGGCCCGCGCTCGGACCGCCTGCTCATCCATGGCAGCAACGGCCAGCGCGCGATGGCTTACGTGTTCGCGCGGGAGGACGACCGCGTGCTATGCCGCTTCTTCTTTCCCAAGCACGGCGCCGTGGTCGAGGATCCAGGCACGGGCTCGGCCTGCGCGAACCTCGGTGGCTGGCTGCTCGCCACCGGGGCGCCGTTGCCGCAATCGCTCACGCTCGACCAGGGCGCGCAGGTCAGCCGCCACTGCCGGCTGGGTCTGCGGGTGCGCAAGGACCGCGGCATCGAGGTCTCGGGTCGCGTGATGGAGATCGGCCGTGGCACCCTCACGCTGTAGCCGCAGCTAGCGAGCCTGCGCGTCCCACGCGGCGACGAACGCTCGCCAGTGCGGCGCGTCTAGCGCCACCAGCCGCTCGCGGACGAACGAGATCTCGCTCGCATACGCGCCGGCGTCGAGCTCGCCGCGCATCAGGCGAAAGCGCTGGTACACGAGATAGGTGTTCATCACGTCGGTCTCGCAATAGGCCCGCACTTCGCCGAGCCGGCCGTCGGCGACCGCTCGCGCGACCTCGCTGCCGTCCATGCCGAGCTTGCCCGGAAAGCCGCACAGGCGCGCCATGGCATCGAGCCCCGCGCTCGCCCGCGGCTGGTAGCACGCCAGCACGTCCATCACATCCAAGTGCCGCGTGTGATAGCGGCCGAGGTAGTTGTTGAATTTGAATTCGCGATCGTTATCGCCCCAATCCCAATAGCGCGCGGCCGGGACGCCGTGGATCAGCGCGCGATGGTGCAGGACCGGCAGGTCGAATCCGCTGCCGTTCCACGACACGAGCTGCGGCGCGAGGCGCTCGATGCCGTCGAAGAAGCGGCGGATGAGCTCGGGCTCGGGGTCGCCCAGCTCGCCCACCGACCACACGCGCAGGCCGTTCGCGTCGCGCAACGCGCAGCCGATCGCGACCACCTGTTGCAGGTGCAGCGGCGCGAAGTCGGAATTGCTGGCGGCGCGGCGTTTCTGCGTGAACCAGTCGAGCACACCGGCGTCGGGGATGTCGGCGGGCAGGTCGTGGATGCGCCGGATGCCGGGAACGTCGGGGATGGTCTCGAGGTCGAAGACGAGCGTGGGAATCATGCGGGAGGTCCGTCGGCGCCGTGGCTCAGGCCGGGTACACGCCAGTCGACAGGTAGCGGTCGCCGCGGTCGCACACCACGAAGACGATGGTCGCGTCGCGGGCTTCGGCCGCGATGCGCAGCGCGACGACTGCAGCGCCACCTGCCGACACCCCGCCGAAGATGCCTTCCTCTCGGGCCAGGCGCCGCGCCATGTCCTCAGCCTCGCCCTGGGACACGAGCTCCACCCGGTCCACCCGCGCCGGATCGTAGATGCGCGGCAGGTATGCGTCGGGCCACTTGCGAATGCCGGGAATCGACGACCCTTCCTGCGGCTGCGCGCCGATGATCTGGATGGACGCGTTGCGCTCCTTCAGGTAGCGCGACACGCCCATGATGGTGCCGGTGGTGCCCATCGCGGAGACGAAATGGGTGACGAGGCCGTCGGTCTCGCGCCAGATCTCCGGGCCCGTTCCGTGATAGTGCGCGAGCGGATTGTCCGGATTGGCGAACTGGTCGAGGATCACGCCCTTGCCCTGCTCCTGCATGGCTTCGGCCATGTCGCGCGCGGCTTCCATTCCGCCCGGCTTGGGCGTGAGCACGAGCTCGGCGCCGTAGGCGCGCATCGTCTGCACGCGCTCCTGGGACTGGTTCTCGGGCATCACGAGAATCAGCCGATAGCCCTTGATGGCGGCGACCATCGCGAGCGCGATGCCGGTATTGCCGGACGTGGCTTCGATGAGCGTCGTCGCCCCGGGCGCGATCTCGCCGCGGCGCTCGGCCTCGACGATCATCGACAACGCGGGCCGATCCTTGACCGAGCCGGCCGGGTTGTTGCCCTCGAGCTTGGCCAGGACGACGCCGTTGCCCGTACCGGGCAGCCGTTGCAGTCGGACGAGTGGAGTGTTGCCGACCGTGTCGGCGAGCGTGCGGACCATCGGAAGTGGTGGGGCGCACACGCGCGTCGTGATGGTCGGCCGCGCGGCGCCCCGCAAAAACGACGATTGTACCGGTACCCGGACACGGGCCGGCCGGGCCCACCGGCACGACGGCGCGCCGTCGCAGCATGGACCGCGGCTGCCGACACCGGGGGTGCCGCTCGCCACGGCGCGGGGTGCCCGCGCCGCGGCAGGGACGTAGTGTCGCTCTACTTCGTCGCTTTGGCGTCCGCAGCCTTCGCCGCCTTCGTCGCGGCAGCGTCCTTCGCGGCATCCTTCGGCTCGGTCGCCGGCGCGGACTTCGCAGCGGCGGTCGTGTCCTTGGCGGCCGCCTTGTCGGCCTTCGCCTTCGCCTTGTCGGCCTTCGCCTGCTCCTTGGCCGCCTTGGCTTCGGCGGCCTTCGCAGCCTTGTCCTCCTTCGCCTTCAGCTTGGCGGCCTTCGCCTCGGCGGCCTTGGCGGCACGCTCGTCCACGGCCTTGTCCTTGGACGCGACCGGTGCGGGCGGGGTCGGCGCGGTGGCAGGCGTTGCGACCGAGCCCTTTGCGTCGGCCTTCGGCGCGACCGGCGCGACCGGCGCGACCGGCGGCGCGACCGTGCTCGGTGCCGCCGCCCGTGCAGGGGCGACCGGCGCCGCGGAGGGCGCGGGAGCGGCTGCCGTCGCGGCTGCCGTCGCGGGTGCGGCCGCGGCGGCCGGCAGCGCAACACCGGCGGGCAGCGTCGTGCGGCCGGACACGGCGATCTGGTCCTTCACCTTCGCGAACTCGCCGTCCTTGATGCCCTTGACCTTCATGATGTCGGCAGGGGACTTGAACGGTCCGTTCGCCGCGCGATAGTCGAGGATGGCCTGCGCCTTCACCGGCCCGATGCCGGGCAGGGCGTCGAGCTCCTCCCGCGTGGCCGTGTTGATATTGACCGCAGCCAGCGCGATCGTCGATGCCAGCAACAGCGCGAGCGCAAGCAGTAGACGCTTCATTGAAGGATCTCCGGGATGGGTGGCGCCGCCAGCCCGCACCGGATGGCCGCGAGTGGGGGACTGCGCCTACAACGCACCGCCGACGCTGGCGTTGACCGCATCGCTGCAGCGCCCCGCCGTCCCCGCACACGTTGCCGAAGACCCTTCCGGCAGCTACTTCGGAACGCGCGCCTCGGCCGCGGCCTTGATCTCGCCCCGGGCCGCCGAGCCCCGCCCATCTCCCTTGACGGTGGCGGCCCGCACCGGCGCGACGCTGAGCTCGCCCTTGAGCGCCTCGAAGCGCTTGGCGCCGATGCCCTTCACGTCGCGCAGCTCCTCGACGCGCTTGAAGCTGCCGTGCTGCGTGCGATAGTCGAGGATGGCCTGCGCCTTGGCCGGCCCGATGCCGGGCAGCGCGATCAGCTCGTCCTTTGACGCCGTGTTGAGATTGACGGTCGCGCACGCAAGCGTGGACGCGAGCGCCATTGCGATGGCAAGCAGAAGCCGCAACATGATCGTTCTCCTCGAAGGTGGAAGGCCGCGCGCGCCGGGCCGACTCGACCGAGGCGGATCACCCGGCGCCGCACGCCTGCGAACCTTAAAGGCGCGGCGGGTCGTGCGACATCAGACTTTCGACGTAGCGCTGCACGCCGTCCTCGACGCTGCTCATCGGCGCGTGGTAGCCGGCGCCGCGCAGCCGCGCGAGGTCGGCCTGCGTGAAGCTCTGGTACTTGCCCGCGAGGTCCCCTGGGAACGGGACGTACTCGATGGCGCCTTCCTCCACCAGCTCCGCGGCTGTGCGCACCGCGCTGTCGACGTGACCGCGCAGCGCATTGACGACCGCTGCGGCGACGTCGTTGAACGAGCGCGCCCGTCCGGTGCCGAGGTTGAAGATGCCCGCCCGCTCCGGATGTGCGAGAAAGTCCAGGTTGACGGCCACCACGTCGTCGACCGACACGAAATCGCGCTGCTGCTCGCCTGCCGCGTAACCGCCGGACCCCTCGAACAGGCGCACGCGCGCCGCAGCGTGGAACTGCGCGGTGAAATGATGGACGACCGAGGCCATGCGGCCCTTGTGCTGCTCGCGCGGCCCGTACACGTTGAAGTAGCGGAACCCCGCGACCTGCGCCGTGCGCTCAGGCAGCATGCGGCGCACGTGCTCGTCGAACAGGAACTTCGAGTAGCCGTAGACGTTGAGCGGCGCCTCGAAGGCCCGCTCCTCGCGAAACGTCCGGCCGCCGCCGTACACCGAGGCGCTCGACGCGTAGAGCATGGGCACGTCGTTGTCCTGGCAATGCGCGAGCAGCTCCACCGAGTAGCGGTAGTTGTTCGCCATCATGTAACCGGCGTCGGTCTCGAGCGTGTCGGAGCAGGCGCCCTGGTGCAGCACGGCCTCGATCTCGTCGTCGAGCTCGCCGTTGCGAAGGCGGGCGAGGAAGTCGCCCTTGTCGAGATAGTCGGCGATGTCGCAGTCGACGAGGTTGCGGAAGCGGTCGCCGGTGCCGAGGTCGTCGACCGCGAGTATGTCGTCCCGCCCGCGCGCATTCAGCGCACGCACCAGGTTCGACCCGATGAATCCGGCGGCGCCGGTGACGACGATAAGCACAGGGTCTCCTTGCCGTTACAGTTCGAGGTCGAGGGCGCCGACGTCGCTGACGATCACGGCCACCCGCGGCGCGACCGCGCACAGGAGCTCGTAGCCGACGGTGGCTGCGGCGCTCGCGACGTCGTCGACGGGCAGACCCTCCCCCCACAAGACCACGGGGCTGCCGATGCGCGCCTCGGGGACGTCGCTCAAGTCGACAGTGAGCAGGTCCATCGACACGCGCCCGGCCAGGCGCGTCTTGCGCCCGCAGACGAGGATGGGCGTGCCGTTGGGCGCGTGGCGTGGATAGCCGTCGGCGTATCCGCACGCGACCACGCCGACGCGGTGCGCTCGTGTGGCCGTGTAGGCGGCGCCGTAGCCCACGCTCTCGTTCGCCTTCAGCTCCTGCACGGCGATGAGCCGCGAGCGGAGCGTCATCACCGGGCGCAGGCCGAGCATCGCAGCGGTGTCGAACGGGAACGGCGACGCGCCGTACAGCATGATGCCGGGGCGCACGATGTCGCCGCCCACCTCCGCGTAGCGGATCACGCCCGCGGAGTTGGCGATCGAGCGCGGGTACGGCAGGCCGCGGCAGGCCTCGTCGAAGGTACGCAGCGCATCGGCGAGCCCGTCGTCCTCGTCGGCTCGCGCAAGGTGGGTCATGAGCCGCAGGGCGGCCACCGCAGGCGCCGCGGCCAGGCGCCTGCAGATGTCCGCGACCTGACCGGGCGCGATGCCGAGACGGTTCATGCCGCTGTTGACCTTGACGAACACCTCGAGCGGGCGTGGCAACGCCGCGGCCTCGAGCATGCCCACCTGCTCGTGGTCGTGCACGACGACGGCGAGGCGCCGCTGCGAGATCTCGCCGAGCTCGCGCTCCTCGAAGAATCCCTCGATCAGCAGTATGCGGCGCGAATAGCGGGCCTCGCGCAGCGCGACCGCGGCGTCCAGCTCGACCAGCGCGAGCCCGTCGGCCTGCTCGAGCGCCGGCAGCACGCGCAGCAGCCCGTGGCCGTAGGCGTTCGCCTTGACGACGGCGAGCACCTGCGCGCCGGCGGCCTTCTCCTGCGCCCGCGCGAGGTTCGACTGCAATGCGGCGAGGTTGATCTGCGCGACGAGCGGTCGGGACATGCGAAGGGAGGAACGGCCTTCCTCAGGCTTAGCCGCTGTTCGCTACAGGTGGACGGCGGCTCGACAGCGACGGCCGAGCGCGGCGGTTGGGACGGTTCCGCAATCATGGTATAAAGCGCGGGCCGCGTCGCAGGAACGATTATAAAACAACAATGTTCGCCGCGCGGCTCCCGCCTGGGCTTAAGGCCCATAGCTCTCCCAGCACATGAAGTCCGGCTTCTACACCATCATGGCGGCGCAGTTCTTCTCGTCGCTCGCCGACAACGCGCTGCTTATCGCCGCCATTGCGCTCCTGCGCGAGCTGCACGAGCCCGCGTGGATGACGCCGGCGCTCAAGCAGAGCTTCGTCGTCTCGTATGTCGTGCTGGCGCCCCTCGTCGGGGCGCTGGCCGACGCCCTGCCCAAGGGCCGCGTCATGCTGTTCACCAACGCGATCAAGATCGCCGGCTGCGCGCTGATGCTGTTCACCATTCATCCGCTGGTGGCCTACGCAGTGGTGGGCCTCGGCGCGGCCGCGTACTCGCCGGCCAAGTACGGCATCCTCACCGAGCTCCTGCCGCCGCAGCAGCTGGTGGTCGCAAACGGCTGGATCGAGGGCACCACGGTCGGCTCGATCATCATCGGCACGGCGCTCGGCGGCATCCTCATCAGCCCGCGCGTGGCGTCGATGCTCCTGCAATTCGACATGCCGTTCATCGACACCGATATCGACACTCCGCCCGAGGCCGCGATCCTGGTCATCATGGCGTTCTACGTGATTGCCGCCGTCTTCAACGCCTTCATCCCGCACACGGGGGTCGACCACCGGATCGCGAGCAAGAACCCCTTCTACCTGGTCCGCGAGTTCTCGCATTGCGTCGCGCTGCTGTGGAAAGACCGCCTCGGCCAGATCACGCTCGGCACCACCACGCTCTTCTGGGGCGCCGGCGCGACGCTGCAGTTCATCGTCATCGAATGGGCGTCGCGGGTCTTGGGGCTCGACTTGTCGCGCTCGACCTACATGATGGGTGTGGTGGCGCTGGGCATCGCGATCGGCGCCGTGCTCGCCGCCCGCTTCGTCACGCTGCGCTGCGCCGTCCGGGTGCTGCCCATCGGCGCGACGATGGGCGTCGCCGTGATGACGATGATGTTCGTCCACAGCCTGCCGATCGCCCTTGTCCTCATGCTGCTGATCGGCGCCTGCGCGGGATTCTTCGTGGTGCCGATGAACGCGCTGCTCCAGCATCGCGGCCACGTCCTGATGGGCGCGGGCCATTCGATCGCCGTGCAGAACTTCAACGAGAACATCGGCATTCTCGCCATGGTCGGCCTGTACGCGCTGATGGTGCGCTCCGGCGTGTCCGTGAGCACCGCGATCGTCATGTTCGGGTCGTTCGTCACCACCGCCATGGTGCTGGTGATGTGGCGCCACCGCTACAACCAGGCGCATCACGGGGACTCGATGCACCTGATCGGGCTGGACAAGCACTAGCCGTGGCGCGCGGGCGCCGCTACAACAGCGCCGGCCGGTCCGGGATCTCGTTGACGACCTCCCCCGTGCGCGGGAAGTGCGTTGCGAGTGTGTCCGAGATCGCGCCCACGGCCTGCAGCACGCCGTCGGCCGGCCGCCCGGCGCGCGCCTCCGCCTCGATCGTGCGGCACAGCGCCTCCCAGTGGGCGTCGCCGACGAGCCGGTGAATGCCGCGGTCGGCGACGATCTCCACGCCGCGATCGGCCATCAGCACGTAGAGCAGCACGCCGGCGTTCTGCTCCGTGTCCCACACGCGCAGCAGCCCGAACACTTCCAGCGCACGATCGCGCGGAGCGGCGTTCCGCCACACGCGGCCGGGTGGCAGCGCCGCCTCGATGGCGACGCAAAGCTGCCCGCAGTGCCGGCGCTCTCCGGCGGCGATGGCCGCTTCGATGGCCGCGAGTGAAGACTCCGGAAAAGCCCGCCGCACCGAACCGCGATCGGTGACCAGGTGGCGCCACAGCCGGGCCGGGAACGATGCCATCGTCACCATCCGCCCGAGGCCCCGCCACCGCCGAAGCTGCCCCCGCCACCCGAAAAGCCGCCGCCGCTGGAGAACCCGCCTCCGCCGCCACCCCCGCCCCATCCGCCGGTGGGGATGTACATGCCGCCGCGCCGCCCGAGTGCGCCGCCCAGGCCCATCGACAGCATCACGACGAGCGCGACCACCGCCGCGATCCCGGCGATGATAATCGAGCCGGCCAGGAACCACGCGCCGGCGCCCACGATGCCGGCGCCGACCGTCGACCCGATCGCGCGCCCCAGCACCCCGCGCAGGATGCCGCCGAGCACCGGCACCCCGACGAACAGCACGATCAGCATCGTCTGCAGGTCGAACCCGTGCGCCCGGCGTGCCGGCGCAGCCGCGGGCGGTGCCGCGGCCTCGGGCCCCAGCGTCGCGATGATCCGGTCCACGCCGGCGTCGAGGCCGGCGGCATAGCGCCCGGCGCGGAACAGCGGCGCGACATCGTCGGCGATCACGCGGCGCGCCTGCACGTCGGTGAGCTTGCCTTCGAGGCCGTAACCGACTTCGATGCGCATCTTGCGATCGTCCTTGGCCATGACGAACAAGGCGCCGTTGTCGGCGCCCTTGCGGCCGATCTTCCAGGCCTCGGCCACGCGCAGTGTGTAAGCCTCGATCGGCTCCGGCTTGGTCGACGGGACCATCAGGACGACGAGCTGATTGCCGGTCTGCGCCTCGAAGGCCGCCAGCTTGCTCTCGAGCGCGGCGCGCTCGGCCTCGCTCAGCGTGGCCGTGCGGTCGGTGACGCGCGCCGCCAGCGCCGGGATGGGCGCGAGACCGTCGGTGCCGCTTTCCCAGCCGCCCGCCGTTTGCGCAGCGCCGGTCGGAACGAGCAGCGCGAGCGTGACCAGGAGGAACAGCGCGCGCAGGGCGCGACCCGGATGCCCAGGGGCGCGCGAACCTACCCGATGCGCGCGCGATGCAACCGGGGCGATCATTCCGTCGCCCGGTGTGCCCATGGATCGCGTCGCCGGGCGCTCAGGTCTTCGGTGCCGGTGCCGGTGGCGCGCCGAAGTCGACCTTCGGCGGCGTGCGCACCGCGGCCTCGTCCGCCACAGCGAAGTTCGGCTTCACTTCCATCTTGAAGACCATCGCCGTGAGGTTGGTGGGGAACGAGCGCACCGTGGTGTTGAAGTCCTGCACGGTCTTGATGTAGCGGTTGCGGGCGACCGCGATGCGGTTCTCGGTGCCCTCGAGCTGCGATTGCAGGTCGCGAAACAGCGCGTCCGCCTTGAGGTTGGGATAGTTTTCGGCCACCAGCAGCAGCCGCGACAGCGCGCCCTGGAGCTGATTCTGCGCCGCGATGAACTGCTGGAAGGCCGCCGGGTCGTTGATGAGCTCGGGCGTGGCGCGGATGGCGCCCACGCTCGCCCGCGCATTGGTGACCTCGGTGAGCACCTGCTGCTCGTGCGCCGCGTAGCCCTTCACGGTGTTGACGAGGTTGGGGACGAGATCGGCACGGCGCTGGTACTGGTTCAGCACCTCCGACCACGAGGCCTTGATGCCCTCGTCCTGCCGCTGCAGGTCGTTGTACCCGCAGCCGGAGAGCGCAAGCGTCGCGAGCACGGCGAGCAGCACGGCGAATCGTTGCAGCAGCATATGACCTCCGAGGCGATTCCAGGGGTGAAAGTATGGCAGCCGACGTGCACCCGGGGGCTCCGCGCACGCGTCCGCGACGCAATATGCGGGTTCGTTGCGCGCGATGCAAGGCCCGGATGCTGCCGGGACACTCGCGCTCACGCGGCAGGTGCGCGTAGCATCCGCCGCGCGAACAGCAGGTCTTCCCAGGCTTTCGCCTTGTCGGGCAGGTTGCGCAGCAGGTACGCCGGGTGATAGGTGACGACCAGCGGGCGGCCGTCCAGCCGATGGACGCGCCCGCGCAGGCTCGCGATAGTCGCGTCCACGCCGAGCAGCGTGTTCGCCGCGCTGCGGCCGAGCGCGACGATCAGGCGCGGCTGCACGAGCTCGATCTGCCGCGCGAGGTAGGGGTGGCAGGCATCGACCTCGGCCGGCTCGGGGGTGCGGTTGCCCGGCGGCCGGCACTTGAGGACGTTCGCGATGTAGACGCTGCGGCCGCGCGCAAGACCGAGCGCGCCGAGCATGGCGTCGAGCAGGCGCCCGGCCTGGCCCACGAAGGGCTCGCCGCGCTCGTCCTCCTCGGCGCCGGGCGCCTCGCCGATAAACATCCAGTCGGCGCGCGCGTCACCGACACCCGGCACGACGCGGCGCCGCGTACGGCACAGGCCGCAGGCGACGCATGCCGCGATGTCGCCGGGCAGCGCGTCGAAGGCGAGCGACGCGATGCGCAGCGCGCGGGCATCCGGGATCGGCGCGGGCGGGCGATCAGCGCCGGGTGCCAAAGCCTGCAGCGGCGAAAACCCGGCGACCCGTTCAGCACGCCGCCGCCACGTCGGCGCGAGTCCGAGCTCGGCCAGGAGATCGGCGCGCGTCGCCACGCTCAGGAGCGCGCCGCGGCGTCGGGCCGCGGATGCAGCGCGTGGCGCATCACCAGCGCATCCTCGCGCACGCCGGTCTTCGGCGTGGGCGGGTAATAGGCGACGCGGCGGGCGATCCTCGCGAAGCCCTCGCTTTCGTACAACGCGATCGCCGGCGCGTTGCCGACGCGCACCTCGAGGAACATATGGTCGGCGCCGAGCCTGCGCGCATCGCCGACGAATTGTCCGAGCAGAACGCGGCCCAGACCGGCGCGCCGCGCGTCGGGCACCACCGAAAGATTCAGCAGCTGCGCTTCGCCGGGTGCCAGCATGAGCACGCCGTAGGCAACGATCCGTCCGCCGCGCTCACCGACCCGGGCCGCATAGCCCGCCGCCAGGGCGTCGCGAAAGTTGCCGAGCGTCCACGCCGCAAGGTGGATCTGCGCCTCCAGCGCGGCCACGTACGCGAGATCGTCCAGGGCCAGCGGACGCCACACGATGCGCTCGACGAGCGAGGCGGGCACGCTCGCCATGGTCAGAGGCGCACGCCGGCGGCGCGCTCGGCGCTCGTCAGCGCCACGCGCTGCCGCACGTACAGCGGCTCCGCGCTCGCGGCGTCCAGTCCCTCGCCTGCCACGAAGCGCGGCAGCGCGAGCTCGCCGACCGCGCGCGCCGCCGGGACCCGGAACACATCGACGGACGCGAACGGGAGCCGCGCGAGCGCCGGATGTGCGGCGAGCCCGTCGCCGCACGCGTGCCAGTCGCCGGGCGGACATGCGACCGCCCCCGGCGCGCACACGGCGGGCTCGCGCATGGTGGTCCAGCCGTGCGCGTCGCGCCGATAGGCCGCGACGTAGACCTCGCGCATGCGGGCGTCGAGGCAGGCGAACACCGCGCTCGCCCGCTCCGCGCGCCACGCGCCCTGCGCAAGCGCCAGCAGCGACGGAATGCCGAGCAGCGGCCGCTCGCTGCCCAGCGCCAGGCCTTGCGCGATCCCGCACGCGATGCGCACGCCGGTGAACGAGCCCGGTCCGGAACCGAACGCGATGCCGTCGATGTCACGCAGCGACCACCCGGCCTCGGCCAGCAGCGCCGCGGCGATCGGCAACCCCCGCTCCGAGGCCTGGGTGCCCGCGCGCTCGGCGCGCTCGAGCCACCGGACGCCGTCGCCGAGCGCGAGCGAGAGCCATTCGGTGGATGCTTCGAGGGCGAGAACGCGCATGGCCGCAAGTCTACCGCGCCCGATGCAAAGCCCGGGCGCGCGGCGGGCGCCTGGGCCAGGCCGCTCTGCCGCGCCTTGCGGGGACGGTAGAATCTTCGGTTTGCCCACGCTTGACGCCTCACATGACACAGGTCGTCGTCGAATCGCTGGACCAGGAGGGACGCGGCATCGCGCATGTCGAGGGAAAGGTCGTGTTCATCGACGGCGCACTGCCCGGGGAGCATGTCGACATCTCGGTGCGAAAGCGCAAGCCATCGTACGACGTCGCGGTCGTTACCGCGTTTCGCAAGGCCAGCGCCGCGCGAGTCGTCCCGAGGTGCCCGCATTTCGGCGTGTGCGGAGGCTGCACGCTGCAGCACGCCGATCCCGCGTTGCAGATCGCGGCGAAACAGCGCGCGCTGGAGGATGCACTGGCGCGCATCGGCCGCGTGCAGGCTGACGTGCTGCTGCCCCCCATCGCGGGACCTGCGTGGGGCTACCGCTACCGCGCGCGGCTGTCGGTGCGCGACGTCGCAAAGAAGGGCGGCGTGCTGGTGGGCTTCCACGAACGCGGATCGAGCTACGTGGCGGACATGCGCGAATGCCACGTCCTGCCGCGGGCGATCTCGGCGCTGCTGCCGCGCCTGCGAACGCTGATCGAAGGGCTCTCGATCCGCCAGCGCCTGCCCCAGATCGAGCTGGCCATCGGCGAGCGGCTCGCGCCTGCCTCGACCGGCGGCGCGTCCGACCCGGTGTATGCACTGGTGCTGCGCATCCTTGCGCCACTCACCCCCGCCGACGAAGCACGCCTGGTGGCATTCGCCGACGCGCACGGGGTCGACTTCTGGCTGCAGACCGGGGGCCCCGAGACGGTCGTGCCGTTCCATCCCGCGAACGCGACGCTGGCCTACACGCTGCCGGAGTTCGACATCGCCCTCCCCTTTTCGCCCACCGATTTCACGCAGGTCAACGCGGCCGTGAATCGCGTGCTCGTGCGGCGCGCGATCGCCCTGCTCGATCCCCGACCGGGCGAGCGCGCGGCCGACTTCTTCTGCGGTCTAGGCAACTTCACGCTGCCGATCGCGCGCCAGGGCGCATGCGTCGTGGGCGTCGAGGGCAGCGCGTCCCTCGTCGCCCGTGCGCGCGCCAATGCACGGCACAACGGGCTCGAGCGGACGGCCCGCTTCGAAGTCGCGAACCTCTTCACCGTCGAGGCGCCGGCCATCGAGGCGCTCGGCCCGCTCGACCGCGTGCTGATCGATCCGCCCCGCGAAGGCGCCATGGCGCTGGTCAAGGCGCTGCCCGCCGGGGACGGCGCGCGGCCGGTCAAGCGCATCGTCTATGTCTCGTGCGCGCCGGCGACGCTCGCGCGTGACGCCGGCGTGCTCGTGCATGAGCGCGGCTACCGCCTGCAGGCCACGGGGGTCGCGAACATGTTTCCGCATACCGCCCACGTCGAGTCGATCGCCGTGTTCGCGCCAGGGTGAAGCGCGGCGGCGCCGACCCAAAAAAAACGGGGCGATCGCTCGCCCCGGAATTCGCTGTTGTACCCGGTTTCAGTCGCGCTGCCCCGTCAATGCCATCAGGATCTGGAGCAGGCCGATGAAGATGTTGTAGATGTCCAGGAAGATGCTCAGCGTCGCCGTGATGTAGTTGGTCTCGCCGCCGCGCACGATGTTGCTGACGTCATAGAGGATGTAGAGCGAGAAGATCAGCACCGCAACCGCGGCGATGGTGAGCTGCAGCGCCGGCACCTGGAAGAACAGGTTGGCGATCGACGCCGCGAGCAGCAGCACCACGCCGACAAACAGGAACTTGCCCATGAAGGAGAAGTCCCGCTTGGTCACGGTGGCGATGCCCGCCATGGCGAAGAAGATCGCCGCAGTGAGGCCGCCGGCCAGGCCGATCATCTGTCCGCCATTGGAAAACCCGAGCGCGACCGTGAGAATCGGCGTGAGCATCAGTCCCGCGATGAACGTGAAGCCGAACAGCGCCGGCACGCCCCAGACGCTATTGCGCAGGGCGGTGACGGCGAACAGCGTGCCGATCATGACGCCCAGCATCAGCAGCGGCGCCATGATGGGCGCGGCCATGAAGAAGCGGACGAAGTTGAACTGCAGCCCGACGTAGGCGCCGCCGATCGTCGGCAGCATCGAAAGAGCGAGTAACCAATAGGTGTTGCGCAGGACGCGATTGGGGCTCGAGTCGGCAATGACCGCGCCGTTACCCGCCCGGGGCAGCGCGAGCTGCTCGTTGGAGAATGCGGGTTGAAGCTTGTCCATGTGAGGCCTCCGGGGTTGTGCAGCACCGGCCAAGCGCCGGGTCGGTGGTTAGACTAGCAGAATCTGGCGAGGTTTCAATGACCTAGACCGTCGCCGTGCGCCTTCGACGTGCTTGCCAGTTGGGGATCGGCGCCGCAATATCAAGGGCTTGGATGGGTGGCAGAGTGGTCGAATGCACCGGACTTGAAATCCGGCGGTCGCGCAAGCGTCCCGTGGGTTCGAATCCCACCCCATCCGCCACATTGGTGTTCAAGGCCGTCCCCAGACGTCCAGGTTTCTGGCGTTTCCCTTCTGGAGCGGCGACCGCGTACGCCACATGTTCGACGCGCTTGGTTGTATCTCGAGGCCACGGTCCGGAGGCCGCGCGTCCTATTGAGCCGCTCACGCCGTTGCCGGGCACGCTCACGAGATCGCCTGGTAATAGAGGTTCTGCGGGTGCTTCGCCTCGGCGAAGAAATACCATCGCTCGGCGAGCAATCCGAGGAACTGGATCGCCAACGCCAGCGGCAGGACCAGCTCCGCACCTGCAAACGCTGCGCCCAGCAGCGCGAGTGGCACGAGGAACGCGAGGACCATGAACGCTTCACGGACGCGACGCACGAGCGCGCGCGAACGACCGTGGAAGAACTCACGCGTATTGAAGCTTCCGCCCATCGCGCCCTGAGCTTTCTGCACGATACGTGGGTGCCGCACGCCGATCGCAGTCTGCAATGACGAGCGATGACGCAGGCGGAGGTTGCGCACCAGAGACGCCGCGCGCGTGAGCATCGCGGCGAGTGTCAGGACGAGCGCACCAACGATCGCCACGTCGCTCGCCTGCGGCGCCAGGCGTCCGGCGAGCACGGCCGCCGTGAGCGCGCCGGATGCGCAGCCCATCAGCAGGAAATTGACGACGGTCAGCGGGGAGGCCCATTCCTGGATGAAGTGCAGGCAGGCGTAGATCATTCCGGTGCAGATGAACAACACGATCGAAAGCGCGGCAGCAGACGCTCCCGCAGCAAGCGCGGCGGCACCGTCGACTCCGTGCGACCAGGCGAACGCGGCAGTCCCCGCGATGAACAAGGGCAGCACGATCACCTCACGTGACAGCCAAGACGTGCGCCACATCGCAGCGGCCCGCCACGAACGCTCGGGGCGACCGAGATGAAAGAACGAGGCGCCGAGTCCCACGACAGCCAGCGCAACCGCGATGACGCCTCCGGTCGTGAAGAAGCGATCATCGAGTGGTGCGATGAAACGCCCGCGCGCCAGCCATTCGAGCAGGACCATGAACAGCACCAGACCTTGCGCCGCGCCGCTCAACGTCGTGAGAAGGATGACGGACCACGCCGGTCTCATGGCCGTCGGTGCATCCCGTGCCCTCTCACCACGACGTCGCGTCGTCGAGTGAGGGCGAATCCATGCGCGGCATCGGCGGCTTGCCGTCCTTGCGATGCGGATTATCGACGCGCGTGATCTGATCCGGCGCAATTTGCACGGCGCTCTTGCGACGCGGGAGGTACTGGTTCGCGGGTTGCGTACCCCACTCGGGCATCAACGAGTAGCCGCCCCGCTCCCGGATCGCCTGCGAAACCTCGGAGTCCGGATCGTGGACGTCTCCGAACAGGCGCGCATTCGTCGGGCACGCCATCACGCAGGCCGGACGTCGATCCGACGGTGCCAGCGACTCGTCGTAGATGCGGTCGACGCAAAGCGTGCACTTGGTCATCTCCTTGCGCCGCGGATCGAGCTCGCGTGCTCCGTAGGGACATGCCCACGCGCAATACTTGCATCCGATGCACTTGTCGTAGTCGACGAGGACGATGCCGTCTTCCTTGCGCTTGTAGCTCGCGCCCGTCGGGCAAACCGGCACGCAGGGTGGCTCTTCACAATGCAGGCACGACTTGGGAAAGTGGATAGTCTCCGTGTCGGGAAATTCGCCCACTTCGAAGGTCTGCACGCGATTGAAGAACGTCCCGGTCGGGTCCCTTCCGTACGGCTCAAGGTCGGCAAGGGGCCCCGCTTCGCCCGATGTGTTCCATTCCTTGCAGCTGGTCACGCACGCGTGGCAACCTACGCACACGTTGAGATCAATGACGAGCGCGAGCTGCTTCATACCGCTCCCCCGGGCGCACGGCCGGCCTTGGCGCGGCCGGCGAAGTACGCGCGCCATGCACGTGGGGCGGCCTCGATACCCGGCGCGCGCGGCATCGGGGCGAATTGGGGTGCGACCACGGGCGCGTCGTCGGTCCCCGCAGGCGTGAGGCGAACGCGCACGTCGTACCACCCGGCTTGGCCTGTCACGGGATCCGCGTTGGAGCTCCGTCGCTCGCCGTCCGGCAGCTCGTCGGTGATCAGGTGGTTGAGGATGAACCCCTCGCGCGACTCATTGGCATCAGGCGCGAGATTCCACGCGCCGGACGCCTTGCCGATCGCATTCCAGGTCCAGACGGTGCCCGGCTCGACGGCCTCGCTGTAGCGCGCCTTGCAGCGCACTCGCCCCCACGGCGACTCCACCCAGAGCCACCCGTCGTCGCCGACGCCGGCGTCTTGCGCAGTGCGTGGATTGACGAACAGATAATTGTGCGTGTGGATCTGGCGCAGCCACGCGTTCTGCGAATCCCACGAGTGGTACATCGCCATCGGCCGCTGCGTGATCGCGGTGAGTGGATACCTGTCTCGATCTGTAAGCTGCATCTCGAGGGGCGCATAGTAAAACGGCAGCGGGTCGAAATAGCGTTCGACGCGTTCGCGCAGATGAGCGGGCGGCTGCCGGCCCGGTCGCTTGCCTTGCGCGGCGAGACGAAACGTCTGCATGACCTCGGAATAGATCTGGATCAGGATAGGTTCGCCGAAGCGTCGTATCCGCATGCGTTGCGCCCACTCGAGGTAGCCGCGATTGCAGTTGCGCATGTACTGGAACGATGGCGGCAGCTTGTGATGGTGCATGCAATTGTTCGCGGCGTACATTTCCCACTGCCGCGGGTTGGGCTCGCCGACCAGGAACTTGTCCCCATCCTTGCCCCGCCAACCGGACAGGAACCCGATCCCGGACCCCGGCTCAGTCTCGTAGCGGATGATGAAGTCGCGATAGTCCTGGAACTTGCGCTGGCCCGATTCGTCGACGAACGCGGGAAAGCGCAGCCGCCCCGCGAGCTCCACGAGCACATCCTGGAACGGCTTGCATTCGCCAAGAGGAGGCACGACCGGGACGCGCACCGAATCGGCGGGACCGTCGAATTCCGAGATCGGCCGATCCAAGATCGACATCACGTCGTGCCGTTCGAGGTAGGTAGTATCCGGCAGCACCAGGTCGGCGAACGCCGTCATTTCGGATTGGAAGGCGTCGCAGACCACCAGGAACGGAATGCGGTACTCACCATCGGCGTCGCGGTCGTTCAGCATGCGCCTCACTTCGGACGTGTTCATGGTCGAATTCCACGCCATGTTCGCCATGAAGATCATCAGCGTATCGAGTCGATAAGGGTCGCCGCGCCATGCGTTCGTGATGACGTTGTGCATGAGCCCATGCACCGACAGCGGGTACTCCCACGAAAATCCCTTGTCGATGCGTACCGGCCGGCCCTTGCCATCGATGAAGAGGTCGTCTGGCGAGGCCGGCCACCCGAGCACCAGGCCTGCGAGCGGTTGGCCCGGCTGTACGGCGTCGGGAGTATTCGGACTCTTGGCGCTTGGCGGTATCGCGCGAGGAAACGGCGTCTTGTGCCGAAATCCGCCTGGCCGGTCGATCGTGCCGAGCAGCGACATCAGGATGGCGAGCGCGCGACAGGTGTGGAATCCGTTGGAATGCGCGGCGAGGCCGCGCATTGCATGGAATGCAACCGGGTTGCCGGTGACGGTATCGTGGTCGACGCCCCACGCATCGGTCCACGCGATAGGCAGCTCGATGCGCTGATCCCGCGCCGTCACACCCATCTCGCGCGCGAGGCGGCGGATGGTCGCGGCCGGGATGCCCGTGATGTCTGCGGCCCACTCCGGGGTGTTGTCCTTGACGCGCTCGGCGAGGAGCTGGAATGCCGGCTTCACCGGCATGCCGTCGGTAAGTGTGAAGCTGCCGAGCAGGTACGGGTCCGCGTCGACCGCGTGCGTCGGAACCGGCCGGTTGGTCACGCGATCCCACCAGACCTTGTTCTGGGGATACTGAGGATTGACCTCCGGGCTCGTGGAGTCGACCACAAGCAAGCCTTCCTCCGCGCTCGCGGCGTCGCAGTTCACGAGCTGCCCGGCGTTCGTGTAGCGGACGAGGAAATCCCGGTCGTACAGGCCGCAGGCGATGATCTCGTGAATGATGGCAAGGAGCAGCGCGGCGTCGGTTCCTGGCCGGATTGGCACCCACTCGTCGGCGATCGCCGAGTATCCGGTCCGTACGGGATTGATGGAAACGAAACGACCACCCGAGCGCTTGAATTTCGAGATGGCGATCTTGAGCGGATTGCTGTGATGGTCCTCCGCCGTTCCAAGCATGAAGAACAGGCGCGCGCGGTCGAGATCCGGGCCACCGAACTCCCAGAACGAGCCGCCGATCGTGTAGATCATCCCGGCCGCCATGTTGACCGAGCAGAACCCCCCATGTGCGGCGTAGTTCGGCGTACCGAACTGGCGCGCGAATAGGCCGGTGAGCGCCTGCATCTGATCGCGGCCCGTGAACAGGGCGAATTTCTTTGGGTCGGTATTGCGGATCTTCGCGAGGCGGTCCTCTAGGATCGAGAACGCGCGGTCCCAAGAGATGGGCTCGAACTCGGCGGCGCCTCGCTCGGCGCCCGGCTTGCGCAGCAGCGGACGTGTGAGCCTCGCCGGCGACTTCTGTTTCATAATGCCCGCGGCACCCTTCGCGCAGATGACTCCCTTATTGATGGGATGATCGGGGTTGCCGTCGATGTAGCGCACCGCGCCGTCGCGCAGATGCACACGTATCCCGCAGCGGCAAGCGCACATGTAGCAGGTGGTAGTGCGCACCTCGGAGGCTTCTCCGGCACCCGGCGTCGACGTGACCTTCGCGGAGCTGCGCTGCAGTGCTGGATCTTGTGGCATCAGACACCCGGGCGTAGTGAGGCCGTTAGCGTAACGCCGCCATAAAAACATGAAAAACAAATAAGTTTCGTATAATCAACTAATACAATCGCTTGATCATGCGCCTGTCGATCCGCCAGCTCGAGGTGTTCCTTGCCGTCGCCGGCACATCCAAGACGTCGGCTGCTGGCGAGGCAGTGTCGCTTTCGCAGTCTGCTGCCAGTGCGGCGCTCAACGAGCTGGAGCGCGCACTCGATACGCGCCTCTTCGACCGCGTCGGCAAGCGTCTGGTCCTGAACGACAGCGGCCGGGCACTTCTGCCGAAGGCCCGGTCGGTCGTCGATGGAGCGGCGGCCATCGAGCGTGGCGCCAGGTCGGGATTGGGCGACACGGGATTCGAGCTGGTCATCGGCGCAAGCACGACCGTTGGTGATCGCGTAATGCCGCCTCTCGTGGCGTCATTTTTGCGCGTACGGCCTCACGCCCGCGTACAGCTCCATATCGGCAACACCCGCGAGATTGCGGAGGCCGTGGCCGCGTTCGGGCTGGACGCCGGATTCATTGAGGGTCCCGCCCACGACCCACGGCTGACCGTCGTTCCCTGGACCGGGGACGAGCTCGTCGTCGTTGCCGCGCCATATCATCCCTTGGCACGTCGCCGCGCGCGGGTCTCGATCACGGAGCTCGGCGAGGCCGAATGGCTGCTGCGCGAGCCTGGGTCGGGTACGCGAGAGGCCGTCGAGCATGTTCTGATGCCACACCTGCCTCACCTTCGATCGCGCGTTCAGATGGGCAGTGCAGAGGCAATCAAGCTTGCCGCCGCCGAGGGGCTCGGTGTTGCGTGTCTGTCACAGCGCGCGATCGCGGACTTCGTGGCCGCGCGACGCCTCGTGGTGCTGCGGACAACGTTGCCGGTATTGCGGCGGGCCTTCAGCCTGGTCTATCACGAGCAGAAGCTCGTTTCGAAAAACCTGCAGACATTCATCACGCACTGCATGACGGCGACGGACGCCGTGGAGAACCCACGCTCCACGACCCACGACCAGCGCTGGACACGCTGGTAACCGGCTCTCCGCTCGCGGCGCCACTCGCGGATCCCGGACAGCTGAACGCTTGCGGATGCGCAGGTGATGAGCACGAGGCCGATCCCGTCGAGCCAGGTTGGTTGCTCCTGCACCTGACCTGAGTCCGGTTTCTTGGGCCAATCACTCCTGGAAAATGGCTCGAGTTGGATGCGGGTGAGGGCGCTCGATTTTCTGGTCCATGGATGTTTTCAGAGCCAGCGGCTTTGGCGGTTCGATGCAGGAGAACCGCAATGAGGAAATCCGCTTTTCCGCCGAGCAGATCAGCACGACCTTGCGCCAGGTAGAGTCGGTGGCGCCGGTGGCCGAAGTCACGCGCAAGCTTGTGGTCAGTGAAAAGACCTACTATCTGTGGAAGAAGCAATGCGCCCACTCACCGACCAACGAGCTGCGTGAACTCCGTCAGTTGCGCCGAAGAAAGCGGCAAGCTCGAGCGCTTGGTTGCAGATCTGACTCTCGATAAAGTGATGCTGCAGGAGGTGCTCACCAACAAAGACTGACGGCAGAGAGCAAACGCGCCATGGTGCAGCTGCTGGCGGCCAAATTCGCCCGAGCAGAGCGCAAGGCGTGCCGGCTCCTGGGATTGTGCCGCTCGACCTGCCGATATGAGTCTAGGCGACGTGACGACATGTCATTGCGGCAGAAGATCCGCTCCATTGCTCGGGCCCGACCCCGACGCTGTCATCGCCGAATTGGTCATGCTGAAGCGCGAGGGCGTACGGAACGGCGGTGAGCGCCTACGGCGGCTGTATCGGGAGGAAGGTCTCAGCCTGCGAATACGGCCCAAGCGGAGACGCAAGCTCGCCAGCTACCTGCGGATAGTCGCTGCACCGCCGCAGTGTCCGCACGAACGTTGGAGCATGGACTTCATGCTCAATTAGCTTCATGGACGGGCGCCGTTTTAGGGTATTGACGGTAGTCGATATCTACAGTCGGCAAAGCCCCATCCTCGAAGCTGATCACTCGCTCAACGGCGCCGAGGTGGTTGCAGCTCTGAAGCGCGCGGCGAGGCACTTCGGTTACCCGCAGGTCATGCAGGTCGACAACGGTTTCGAGTCCAGTTGAAAGCACCTGATGCGTGGGCCTTCGAGCACGGAGACAAACTCGACTTCATCCGGCCCGGCAAGCCGGTGGACAACTGCTTCATCGAGTCGTTTAATGCACGCCTGAGGGATGAATGCCTCAACATCAACGTCTTCACGTCGCTATCTGACCTGCGTCGCAAGATCGAAGCTTGGAGGGTTGACTCCAACGTACAGCGACCGCACAGTTCCTTGGGAAATCGGACTCCGGAAGAGATGTTGCGGCAGGTCGAGATCGTCAAACCCGCTGCCGGAGCCCATGTTCTGAAGTAAATTGTGGACCAGAAATTCGAGGGCCCTCAGCATGGTCTGCGTTGGGGCTAAAGAGAGTCCGCAATGGGTCGAATGTCGACCTGAAGGGGATCGAGGAGCGCCGCTTGCTTAGGCGGCAGAAAGAATGTCGGTTCCGTGCAAGACTTGCTAGGATCGGATTGATGCGCCGACTTTTGCTTTTCTCGCTGATGATCTTGCTGGGGACGTCCGGCAGGGCGTTTGCCGACCCTGAGGCCATCCCTGCGTTCAAGGAGGTGGACTCCATGGATGCGCGCGTCCAGGGCTGCGTGACTTGCCATGGGCAGAACGGTCAGGGCACCAACAACGGCTACTACCCGCGCATCGCCGGCAAGCCCGAGGGTTACCTGTACAACCAGTTGGCCGCGTTTCGGGACGGAACGCGCAAGTACGCCCCGATGAACTACCTGGTGGCCTATCTACCCGATCCCTATCTTCACGAAGTGGCGCAGTATTTCGCGAAGCAGCGTCCACCGTTCGCCGCCAAGGAGGCCCTGCGCGCCGATGCGGCCGCGACGGCGCGTGGAGAGGCGCTGGTCGCACGGGGCGACGCGGCCAAGGGCGTCCCCGCATGCAGCGCTTGCCACGGCAACGGCCTGACCGGCATGGAACCCGGCATCCCGGGCCTGGTCGGATTGCACCCCAACTACGTCGTCGCCCAGCTCACACGATGGCGCGTCGGCGATCGTCACGCCCTTGAGCCCGACTGCATGAAGCGGATCGCCACGCGCCTTTCGGACGCCGACGTCGCCGCCGTGGCTACCTGGCTCGCCGCGCAGGACGCGCCTGCCGATCCGTCACCTGAACGATCGAACCTGGTGCGGATGCCGCTGGCCTGCGGGAGCCAGAGGTGAGCCGGACGTCGCTTGCGCTGCGGATCGTGGTCGGCTTCGTACTCCTTGCGGTACTGGCCATTGCCGCCCTTTACCTGCTGCGGCCGCGCATGTTGCCCCGTACCGCCGGGCCGTCTCCCGTCAACGCCACGACCCAGACCATTAATCTTGGCGAGTACCTGGCGCGTGCCGGTGATTGCGTCGCCTGCCACACCGAGATCAACGGCAAGCCATTCGCGGGCGGACGTGCGATGGCCACGCCATTCGGCAACCTGTTCGTGCCGAACATCACGCCCGACGACGAGACCGGCATCGGCAAATGGACGGCGGACGACTTCTACCGAATGATGCATACCGGGGTGTCGCGTGATGGCACTCTGCTGTACCCGGCAATGCCGTTCGCCTCGTACACCCAGGTCACGCGGACCGACTCCGACGCCATCTACGCCTACCTCATGGCCGTGCCGCCCGTGAAGCAGGTCAATCGACCGCACGCTCTGCAGTTTCCGTTCAGTAACCGCGAGCTGCTCCTGGGCTGGCGTACGCTGTACTTTCGGGAGGGCGAGTTCGCCGCCGACCCAACGCAGGCAGCCGAGTGGAACCGAGGTGCCTATCTGGTGCGGGGGCTCGGGCATTGCGCGATGTGCCACACCGCCATCAATGCGCTGGGTGGGTCAAGCGAGTCGAAGGCTTTCGAGGGCGGCATGATCCCGAATCAGAACTGGTATGCGCCTTCGCTCACCTCCAACCACGAAGCGGGCCTTGGCAACTGGGAGATCAACGACATCGTCGATCTTCTCCAGGTCGGCGCCTCGCATCGCGGCACGGTGTACGGGCCGATGGCAGAGGTCGTCTACAACAGCCTTCAGTACCTGAGCGACGACGATGTCAAGGCGATGGCCGTGTACCTGAAGGGACTGCCGCAACGCGACTCGGAGCCGCCGCCGACGAGCCAGGCCCGGCTCGTCGATCCCCGGGTAATGGAGCTGGGGCGCGCGGTCTACTCGGCGCAATGCGTTGTCTGCCACGGTGACGAAGGCAAGGGCCACCCTCCTGCTTATCCTCCGCTCGCGGGAAACCAGTCGATCACGATGTCGTCGCCGGTGAACTCGATCCGCATGGTGCTCAACGGCGGCTACGCACCGGGAACGATGAAGAACCCGCGTCCGCATGGCATGCCGCCGTTCTCGCACATCCTGAACGACGACCAGGTCGCCGCGGTCGTGACGTACATCCGCGTGGCATGGGACAACAGCGGCACGCCGGTGGGTCCGGCTCAGGCCAACGATCTGCGCAAGATCCTCCCCGAATGACCGCCGAATTGCCGCCAATCGACGACGCGGCCTCACGCGGCATCGACGCGGAGGTCGACCGCATCGTCGCCGCGGGCCCGTCCGGTGCGTTCGCCGTGGCAGGCGTCGCGACCGCGCTGGTACTCGCGATCTACATCGCGTTCTATGTCTTCGCCTACCTGCCCCGCGGAATCGTCCAGTGAACGTCGAGACGGCCGGGCGCGACCCGTCGCCACACGCGGCGGAGGCCGTGGCCGTGGCCGCCGAGCGCAGGTGGGCCATCGTCGTTGCAGCGATCATTGCGCTGCTGGTCGTGATGATGGTGGTCACCGGTCTACATTGGGCGTCGATGCCGCCTTCACGCGTCGAGACCGTCGACGTCAGAACGCTCCACGTCAAAGGTGAGTTCGTCGAGACCAACCTCGGCACGACGATGGGACCTGACGGCAAGGTGACCGTGCGGCTGATCGCGCAGCAGTACTCGTTCATGCCCCCGTGCATCGTCGTTCCGGCGGAGATGCCGGTGACGTTTCGCGCCACCGCCACCGACACGATCCATGGCTTCATCGTCGGCAGGACCAACGTCAACAGCATGCTCGTCCCCGGCTTCGTGGCCACCTTCAGCACGACATTCCGGACGACGGGCGAGATGCTGATGCCTTGCCACGAGTACTGCGGCACCGGGCACGAGGCCATGTGGGCCCGGGTGCAGGTGGTGCCGCCGCAGGAGTTCCTGACCAGATCGCGTGGCGGCGAGAGGCTGAGCTGTGTTACTGGCTAGGAAGCTCGTCCTGGCGCATTTCTGGGTCGCCTTCGTCGCGTTCCTCGGCGCGATCTTGCTCGGCGAATGGCAGATGTTCGTACGCAGCCCGCTCGCGACATGGGTCAACAACCCGGAGCATTACTACCGCTCGGTCACGGCCCACGGAACGGTCATGGCGTACGTGCTTCCGACGCTCGTGGCGATGGGCTTCGGCTACGCCATCACGGAGCTGGCGCTCGAGCGGCCCCTGATCGGCCTGCGGTGGGCATGGGCGGGCTTCTGGCTCGTGATCCTCGGCACGATCCTGGCCGCCGTGACCATGGCGGTGGGCAAGGCCTCGGTGCTCTACACGTTCTATCCGCCGATGATCGCCAGCCCGCTCTATTACATCGGCGTCGTCCTGGTGGTCGTCGGCTCGTGGATCTGGGTCGCGCTGATGTCCATCAATTTGCGCGCGTGGAAGAAAGACCATCCAGGTGTGTCGATTCCCCTGGCCATGTTCGGCAACGTCGCCGGCGCCTATCTCTGGGCGTGGACGTCGGTGGGAGCGGCGACCGAAGTGCTGGTGCTCATCCTGCCTGCATCGCTGGGCCTCACCGACACGATCAACGCCGGTCTCGCCCGCGTGCTGTTCTCCTGGACGCTGCATGCAATCGTCTATTTCTGGCTCATGCCCACCTACATCGCGTTCTACACGCTGGTGCCGCGGGCGATCGGCGGACGGCTCTACAGCGACACGATGGGTCGCGTCGCGTTCGTGTTGTTCCTGGTTTTCTCGATGCCGATCGGCATCCATCATTTGTTCGCGGACCCGCAGATCGGCGCCGGCTTCAAGTTCGTGCACGCCGCCATGACGGCGATGGTCTCGGTGCCGACACTGCTCACCGTCTTCACGATCGTCGCGTCGGCTGAAATCGCCGGTCGCCTGCGTGGCGGCAAGGGGCCGTTCGGATGGGTCAAAGCGCTGCCTTGGGACAACCCCATGATGCTGGCCGTGACGTTCTCGTTCGTCATGCTTGGCTTCGGCGGCGCCGGGGGGCTCGTCAACATGAGCTACCAGCTCAACGAGACGATCCACAACACGCAGTGGGTCACCGGGCACTTCCACCTCATCTTCGCCGGCGCCATCGTCATCATGTACTTCATGGTGGCCTACGAGCTGTGGCCGCAGCTCACGCACTGCGGGCCGCTGCCGCAGCGACTGATGAAGACGCAGCTCTGGCTGTGGTTCGTGGGAATGATGGTGCTGTCGATGCCGTGGCATCTGGTCGGGCTGCTGGGCATGCCGAGGCGCATGGCGTACTACGACTACACCCATCCGGACCTCCAGTCGCAGGCCTGGACGGTGATCGCGTCGACGATCGGCGGCCTGCTGCTGGTTGTCTCCGCGGCCGTATTCGTCTACATCCTTGCGACCGCGCACCGCGGGGCCCGTCTCGTGCCGAAGACCTTCACCTTCAGTCGCCCCGCGCACGCCGGCGCTGCGACGCCGGTGGCGTTGAACGGCTTCGGCCTCTGGGTCGCGATGATGATCGGCCTGACGATCGTGAACTACGGCTTTCCGATCGCGCAGCTGGCGCTGCTGCCCGAAGCGTGGGTGCCGGTCATTCCGATCGGCGGCCGGGGATGAAGGCGCGCGGGATGTATGCGTGGGCCAATCCCTGGTTTCGTTGGAGCCTGGCTTCTATCATCGTCATCGCCATGTGCTCCATGCTCATTGGATTCGTGTGGCTGCCGTCGGTGCAGCCCGACTTCACGGCCCAGGGCCTCTGGGCGAGCATCTGTCGCGCGGCCGGCGTGCCCGCCTCCTGGGCGCCGGACTTGGACACCACGCGATCTCACCCGCAGTCGACCGACGTCGTGCTGGAACGGACAATGGCGCGGGCTGCCGCACCAGACGCCGTCGGCCGGGGCGCCACGCTCGCGCTCAACTGCACGATGTGCCACGGTGCGCGGGGGCTCAGCATCTCCGACGCGCCGAACCTCGCCGGGCAATACCCGGAGGTCGTGATCAAGCAACTGCACGACTACAAGGTTCACAAGCGCGCGAGCTCGGTCATGGAGGCGCTTGCCCAGGGACTGTCCGAGCGGGACATCAGCGACCTCGCCAGCTACTACGCCTACCTGCCGAAGGCCCGCACGGCAGCGACGACCTATGCCGAGGCGCTGCCCGCGCTGGTGCGCGTGGGCGCGCCAATGCGCAACATCGCACCTTGCATTTCATGCCACGGAGGCGTCGATCAGAAGCTCGGTACGCCCTGGATCGAAGGCATGCCGCTTGACTACCTGGAGGCACAGCTGAAGGCATTCCGTTCGGGCAGCCGGCACAATGACTCAGAGGCCCAGATGCGCAACATGGCCCGGGCAATGACGGCCCAGGAAATCGATGCGGTCTCGGCGTTCTACGCCCGCAAGGCGCCTACCGGAGAGAGCCGCTAGCGTCGCATTGCATCGGACCGGGCGGACCCAAGTCCGCGTCGAGCCGCCGTCCCTCCTGACAACCAATTCGAGATCCGGGCAATGCCGACCTGAATCCTAAGTCTGCATCGCGTGATGAACTGGCAGCCTGACAATGAATTCGCTTCCCTTGCCCAGCCCGGCGCTGCGCGCCTCGATTCTTCCGCCATGCAGGTCCACGAGCTGTCTTGACAACGCCAAGCCTATGCCGAGACCCGTGTTCGAGCGCTCCAGCGGTTTCTCGATCTGCGTGAAAACCTCGAAGATGCGGACCAGCTGGTCGGCCTCCAGGCCAATGCCCGAATCCTTGACGACCGTGACCACCGATGAGTCCTCCAAGCGCGCGATGACGTCAATGCGGCCGCCTTCGGAGGTGAACTTGGAAGCGTTGCCGATCAAATTGCCGAACAGTTGCACGAGCCTCGCCGAATCACCATACACCATGAGGGGCGAGCCGGGACACGACAATTCCATGCGCTGCCGCGCGAGCTCGATCCATGGCGTCCAGGACTCCACCGCTTGTGCAAGGATCGAATCCAGCGCCAATGGCTCGCGGCGCAGGTTGATCTTGCCGAGACTGATACGACTGACGTCGAGCAGGTCGTCGGTCAGGCGGACGAGTTGATCGACCTGTCGTGCCATGATCTGTCTGGCCTTGCTCTCCACTGCGTGGTTGTCACGGGCACGCTCCAACAACACCATGGAAGTGCATAGCGTCGCAAGTGGATTGCGCAGTTCATGTCCCAGCGTTGCGAGAAACGCGTCCTTGTTGCGATCGGCATCCTTGAGCGCATTCAGTGCAAGGCGCAGCTGGGCCTCGCTTTCACGCAACGACGTCTCGGTTGCCTTGCGTCGCGTGATGTCAATGGCCGTGCCCAGGACCCGGACGCATCGTTCGTGTCCATCAAAGATAGCGCGGCCTTTGGCAGCCACCCAGCGGATGACGCCATCCTCCTTGCCCACTGTCCGGTACTCGACGTCGTACACGCTGCGTAGAGATGAATCCATTGCGGCGGCAAAAGCTGCAGTCGTCGCCTCGCGATCCTCTGATCAGGCGAGCCAAGCGCCGTTGCCGACCAGTCGTACTGACGAATCCGCGCGGCCATTTCCCCGTCCGCAACCAGGAACGAGGGCGCTGACTCGCGAATCGGATGGGTCGCCAAACCGGTGGGTCCTCGACGTGGCCAGGCGGGAACCGGCAAGCACCGATATCGCCCGCGCGTTCGATAGTAGCCTACGCAGTCCCCGAGATAGCCGACACAAATCGCGCTGAATCGTCCTCGCTTTGGCGGTCTTCGCGTTCAGATCATGCTACGGAAGATGCTCGATGGTCGCGCGTTTCGCGTTCTGACCGTAATCGATCAATGGAGTCGCGAGAGTGGGGTGAAGCTCGATTACACTCGACCCGGAAAGCCGACCGACAACGGCCTCATCGAGTCCTTCAACGGCCGATTTCGCGACGAATTCCTGGACACCCACGAATAATTCGCTACGATGCATGGCGTGCGCGAGAGGCTTGCCGAGTGGCAACACGATTGCAACACGCAACGGCCGTACGGCTCGTAGGGCCGCTGACCCCTCGCGAGTTCGCAACGACCAGGTCGGGATAACCTGCGG
>JBBSEG010000025.1:0-60167 GCA_038239945.1 Burkholderiales bacterium | reverse complement strand
TTTTGCCACCAAGTTCTACACCGAGGACGGAAACTTCGACCTGGTCGGCAACAACATACCGATCTTCTTCATTCAGGACGCAATTAAGTTTCCCGACCTGATCCACGCGGTCAAGCCGGAGCCGCATCACGGCATGCCGCAGGCGGCATCCGCGCACGACACGTTCTGGGACTTCGTG
Organism: Burkholderiales bacterium; assembly: GCA_038239945.1. Lineage (GTDB taxonomy): Bacteria > Pseudomonadota > Gammaproteobacteria > Burkholderiales > Casimicrobiaceae > VBCG01. The sequence continues at coordinate 59,989 of JBBSEG010000025.1, read as the reverse complement.
TCGCTGATGCCCGAGTCGACGCACATGCTGATGTGGGTGATGTCCGACCGGGCGATTCCGCGCAGCTACCGGATGATGCAGGGCTTCGGCGTGCACACGTTTCGTCTGGTCGACGCGGCGGGCGATTCGCGCTTCGTCAAGTTCCACTGGAACCCCGTCGCCGGCACGCATTCGCTGGCCTGGGACGAAGCGGTCAAGCTCGCGGGCGCCGATCCGGATTTCCACCGCCGCGACCTCTGGGAAGCCATCGAAGCGGGCGCGTATCCGGAATGGGAGCTCGGGCTGCAGGTGTTCACCGAGGCCGACGCGGAGCGCTACAGCTTCGACGTGCTCGACGCGACCAAGCTGATCCCGGAGGAGATGGTTCCGATCACGCCGATCGGCCGCATGGTGCTCAACCGCAACCCGGACAACTTCTTCGCCGAGACCGAGCAGGTGGCCTTCTGCACGGCGCACGTCGTGCCGGGCATCGACTTCAGCAACGACCCGCTCCTCGCGGGCCGCATCCATTCGTACGTCGACACGCAGATCACGCGGCTGGGCGGACCGAACTTCCACGAGATCCCGATCAACGCCGCGGTCGCGCAGGTCCACAACAACCAGCGCGACGGACTGCACCGCCAGGCGATTCCGCGCGGACGCGTGGCCTACGAGCCCAACTCGCTCGGCGGCGGCTGCCCGTTCCAGGCGGGCACCGCCGGCTTCACCTCGTTCCGCGAGCCGATCGCCGATGACAAGGTGCGCGGCAAGGCCGAGCGCTTCGCCGAGCATTACAACCAGGCCACGCTCTTCTATGCGAGCCAGACGCCCGTGGAGCAGCAGCACATCGTCAACGCCTTCCGCTTTGAGCTCACGAAGGTGCAGACCGTGGCCGTGCGCCGGCGCGTGGTCGCCACGCTGCGCAACGTCGACGAAGGCCTGGCGGCGGCGGTGGCCGACGGACTGGGCCTGCCGTTGCCCGACGCGCTGCCGCGCGCGATCGGTCGGGTCCCACGCGCCGAGGTCCAGACGTCGGGTGCGCTGTCGCTGCTCGCCCGCCCAGGGGCCGCAGGCATCGCCACGCGGCGCGTGGCCATCCTCGTCGCCGACGGAGTGGACGCTTCCTTTGCGCTTTCGATCCACGAGGCGCTCGCCGAGCAGGGCGCCGTCGGGCGTTTCGTGGGCGTGAAGCTGGGGAAGGTCACCGGTGCGGCCGGCGACACGCTCGACGTCGAGGTCTCGATGGAAACGGCGCCGTCGGTGGTGTGGGACGGCGTGGTCGTTCCCGGTGGAGCCGCCGCGTCGCAGACCCTCGCGCGCCGCGGCCACGCGCTGGAGTTCCTGAAGGACCAGTATCGCCATTGCAAGCCCATGCTGCTCGTGGGCGAGGCGCAAGCGCTGCTCGACGCCACCGGCATTCCACCGAGGCTGCCCTCGGGCGACGCCGATACGGGGTTGCTGGTGCACGCCGCCAGCGACGCCGCCGGCGCCGCCGCAGCGTTCATCGACGCACTCGCGCAGCACCGCCACTTCGCGCGCGAAACCGATCCCCCGCTGATCTGAAAGGAGCGCTCCCGTGATCGTCCCCGCACAGCTTCGCGAGCTCCTGCTCCAATCGCTGACGCACGAGAAAGGCGGCGTGCTGGTGTACCAGACCGCGCTCGAATGCGTGCTCGACCGCAACCTCCGCAAGGAATGGCTGGGCTACCTGAAGCAGACCGAGCGTCATGTCACCGTGCTAACGCTCGCCTGCGAAGCGCTCGGTCTCGACTCCGGCACCATGACCCCCGGCTGCCAGATCGTGCAGCACAACGGCAAGTCGCTGGTGATAGCGATGAAGATGGCGCTGGCTGCTGCCGACCGTGCGGCGGCGCAGCTCGTCGCCTGCGAGTGTGTCGTCCTGGCCGAGACCAAGGACCATTTCGACTGGGAGCTCATCGGTCAGTGCGCGAAGTCCCTGGATGGTCCGGCCGGGGAGCTGCTGCGGCAAGCCTACGAGGAGGTGGAGGACCAGGAGGACGAGCACCTCTATCACACCAAGGGCTGGTGTCGCGAGCTGTGGCTCAAGGCGCTCGGCCTGCCGTCGGTGCTGCCCCCGCCGGAGGAAACGCGCGACGTGAAGAGCGCGACGGAAGCGGCCGCGGTCGAGAAGTCGCGCAAGCGATAGCGCGGTCCATGTTCCGGCGCGCGGTCGCCACCCGCGAACGGCTGCTCCACCTCCTCGCGGAGGCGGCGGAGTTCGAGCACAACTTGCTGTGCTGCTATCTCTACGCCGCGTTCAGTCTCAAGCGGGCCCCGGGCGATTGGTCGGATCCGGCGCACGCGGCGGCGATAGCGCGATGGCACGCCGTGATCATGTCCGTGGCGCTCGAGGAGATGACGCACCTCGCGCTGGTCGCGAATCTCGCGGTCTCGGTCGGCGCGCACCCTCATTTCAACCGTCCGAACCTCCCGGTCGCGCCCGGCTACCATCCCGCGGGCATCGTGGTCGAGCTCGCGCCGTTCGACGTGCACACACTCGACCATTTCATCTTTCTCGAGCGGCCGGACGGCGTCGACGTGGCCGATGGGCAGGGGTTTGAACCCGCACTGCATTACGCGCGCGGCGCGCAGCGCGGGGCGGGCCTCATGCCGGCCGCGAGCGACTACGAGACGATCGCTCAATTCTACGACGCTGTCCGGCAGGCGTTCACGGACCTGTCGCAGCGGCTGGGCGACGCCGCGCTCTTCGTGGGCGATACGGGCCTGCAGCTCGACCCGCGCCACGCGGCGCTGCCCGGATTGATCGTCGTGCGCGACCTCGCCTCGGCGCTGCAGGCGATCGACACCATCGTGATCCAGGGCGAAGGCGCCGGCGCCGACTGCACCGATTCGCACTACGCCCGCTTTTGTGCGATCCAGGCTGAATACCGCAGCATCCTCGAACGCGAGCCCGGCTTCGTTCCGGCACGACCCGTCGCGCGCAATCCCGTGATGCGGGAGCCGGCCGCGGGCGAGGCGCGCGTGCACGTGGACGGCGCGGCCGCCGCGCCCATACTGGATCTCGCCAACGCGCTCTTCAACCAGGTCCTGCGACTGCTCGCGCATGCCTACGGCGTGCCGCACGCCGCCGACGGCTTCAAGCGCTCGCTGGTGGAAGCGTCACTCGCGCTGATGCGCGTGTTCAGCGCCACCTGTGAATATCTCGCCACCCTGCCGGCGGGCGGTGCGTCGCCGGGCGTGAACGCGGGCGTGAGCTTCACCGTGCTGCGCGCCACCGAGCCGTTCGTCGCGCCCGCTCAGCGCGCGAGCGTCGCGGAGCGTTTTGCCGAGCTGGCGGCGGGGATGCGCGATGTGTGCGAAGCGGTCGACGTGCTGCGGCCGTCGCTGGCGAGCGTCGAGGCGATGGCCGCGCGCTTCGCGCCGGTCGCGCCGCACCCATCCGGGTCGCACGCCGGACCCGCGGGCGTGTGATAGCGTTTCGCGATGGGCGGTCTCCCCGAGTGGCCCTACCCGCGCCTGGCCGCGCATCGCGGTGCCGGCAAGCTTGCGCCGGAGAATACGCTGGCGGCGTTCCGGTATGGCCATGCGCACGGATACCGGATGATCGAATGCGACGTCAAGCTCGCCGCCGACGGGGTGGCGTTCCTGCTGCACGACGCCACGCTCGACCGGACCACCGACGGGACCGGCCGGGCCGACGCGAAGGACTGGCGCGAGCTGTCGCAGCTCGACGCCGGCACCTGGCATTCTGCTGCGTACGCGGGAGAACCGCTGCCCACCCTCGCGGCCACGGCGCGCTGGTGCCGTGCCAACGGCGTGCAGGTCAATCTCGAGATCAAGCCCACCCCCGGACGCGAGCACGAGACCGGCGCGGCCCTGGCGCTCGACGCCCGGTCGCTCTGGCAAGGCGCCCGGGATCCGCCGTTGCTGTCCTCGTTTTCCGACGTCGCGCTCGATGCCGCGCGCCTGGCGGCGGGCGAGCTGCCGCGGGCGTGGCTCCTCGAGCATTGGCCGGATGATTGGCGCGAGCGCGCGGTGCGCCTCGACTGCATCGCGCTGGACGTGAAGCACTCGCTGCTGTCCGAACGGCGGGTTCGGGACATCCACGACGCGGGCCTGCGTCTGGCGACGTGGACCGCCAACGACCCGCCACGCGTCGACCGCCTGCTGGCTTGGGGCGTCGATACCGTCATCACCGATGAAATCATCAAGATCCGGCCCGACCTCCACGCGGCTTGAGGAGTCGGCCAACCCGTCGCCCCGCCTGATCATGCGGGGCGCGCGGACCACGCCAACCCGTTCCATTCAGCCATGACCCCTCGACCCGCGTCGGAAGAAGCCCTGCCGCCGCCCGTATCGCTTGGCGGGTCCGGGTTGTCCTTTCCCGTGGTCGGCATCGGCGCCTCGGCCGGCGGCGTTCGCGCGCTGATGACGTTCTTCGAGCACATGCCGTCGGGCTCCGGCATGTCGTTCGTGGTGGTGCTGCACCTGTCGCCGACGCACGAGTCGACGATCAACCAGATCCTGCGCACGGTCACCCGCATGCCCGTGATGCAGGTCAACGCATCCACCCGCATCGAGCGCGACCACGTCTACGTGATCCCGCCGAACAAGCACCTGGTGATGCGCGACGGCACGCTCGAGCTCGACGCGTTCACGCGCAAAAATGGCGCCGCGACCTCGATCGACTCGTTCTTCCGCACCCTGGCCGCGGCGCATCGCGAGCACGCGATCGCGATCGTGCTGTCGGGCACCGGCTCGGACGGCCCCGTCGGTATCAAGAATATCAAGGAGCAGGGCGGGGTGACGATCGTGCAGAATCCGGCTGACGCGGAGTACGACTCGATGCCCCGCAACGCCCTCGGTACGGGCGTGGCCGATTTCGTGCTCGATGTGTCGCAAATGCCCGAGCGGCTGTTGCAGCTCTGGCAGAACATCCAGCGGATCAGGCTTCCCTCCGGCGACGAAGGCGTCGAGTCGATTCCCGAGCGCCAGTCCTACGAGCCCCTGCTGCGGGAAGTGCTCGAGATACTGAAGCTGCGCACCGGCCACGATTTCAGCCAGTACAAGCGCGCCACCGTGCTGCGCCGCGTCGAGCGCCGGCTGCAGGTCAACCAGCTCAGCGATCTTTCGGACTACGCGGCCTACCTGCGCGACCATCCGTCCGAGACGCGCTCGCTCCTCAAGGACATGCTCATCAGCGTGACGAATTTCTTCCGCGACCGGGAGGACTTCGAGGCGCTGGAGCGAATGGTGGTGCCCGAGCTTTTCGCCAATCGCCTCCCCGGCGACGACATTCGCGTCTGGGTGGCGGGTTGCGCCACCGGCGAGGAGGCCTATTCGATCGCGATTCTGCTGACCGAGCTTGCCGAAGAGTGTGCCGACGCGCCCGGCATCCAGGTGTTCGCCACGGATATCGACGAGGACGCGCTCGCCATTGCGCGCGCCGGGATCTACCCGGAGGCAATCGCCACCGACGTTCCGCCGGCCCGTCTGCGCCGGTTCTTCACACGCGAGGCGGGCGGGTTCCGCGTGCAGAAGTCGGTGCGCGAGCGGGTGATGTTCGCGGCGCACAACCTGCTGCGCGACCCGCCGTTCTCGCGGCTCGACCTCGTCACCTGCCGGAACCTGCTGATCTATCTCAACCGCGACGTGCAGGCGCGCGTGCTGAATGTCATCCATTTCGCTCTGCGGCCGGGGGGCTTCCTGTTCCTGGGTTCCTCGGAATCGGTGGAGGAGTCGGGAACCGCGTTCCTGAACGTCGACAAGCCCCACCGCATCTTCCGGGCCGATGTTCAAGCGACCCGCTCCGCGGCCGCGCGGTACCCGGCACCCATGATCACCGGCCGCTCAGGCAACCCCGGCGGGCTGCCCATGACTGGAGGGGCTCGTCACGCGGGCGGATTCGGCGACCTGCATCTCAACCTGCTCGAGCACTACGCCGCGCCGAGCGTGGTGGTGAACGACCTGTACGAGATCGTGCACCTCTCCGACAAGGCAGGTCGGTTCCTCAAGTTCAGCTCCGGAGAGCCGTCGCTGAACCTGATGAAGGTGGTCGATCCCGGCCTGCGCCTGGAGCTGCGCGCAGGACTGTTCCAGGCGTCCCAGACGGCCGAGACGGTGCGCATCGATGTCAGCCACCACCAACCGGGCCGAACGGGACGCCTTTGCGTCACCATCCATCCGGTTCCCGACGAGTCGACGGGCAGGCTCTACCTGCTGATCATTTTCGACGCGATCGACGCCGCCGACCAGGCTGGACCGGCGGCGCCCTCCGCCGAGACTCGGAACATCAGCGAGCAGCTCGACGCCGAGCTGACCAGCACCCGCGAGCAGCTGCGCAGCACTGTCGAGCAGTACGAGACGCAGAACGAGGAGCTCAAGGCGAGCAACGAGGAGCTGCAGGCGATCAACGAGGAGCTCCGGTCCACCAGCGAGGAGCTGGAGACAAGCAAGGAGGAGCTGCAGTCGATTAACGAGGAGCTCACCACCGTCAACCACGAGCTCAAGATCAAGATCGACGAGGCGGCGGTCGTCAACAACGACCTGCAGAACTTCATCGGCTCCACGGAGATCGGCGTGCTGTTCGTCGACCGCGGCCTGCGGCTCCTGCGCTGGACGCCGCCGGCGCAGGAGTTGTTCAACGTCATCGCAGGGGACATCGGGCGCTCGCTTCTCGACATCACCAACCGGGTCGACTATCCGGAGCTCGAGTCCGATATCGGTGTTGTCCTCGACAAGCTGAGCGTGGTCGAGCGCGAGGTCAGGTGCCTGTCCGACCGCTGGTTCCTGGCGCGGATACTGCCTTACCGGACCACCGAGAATCGCATCGAAGGCGCCATCATCACCCTGGTCGACATCACGTCGCGCCGCAGCGCCCAGGAGCAGCTGCGCCGCGGCGAGGAATGGATGCGCTTCGTCGTCGACAGCGTGCGCGACTACGCGATCATGACCCTTGACGCGGACGGTCGCATCAACGGCTGGAACACCGGCGCCGCGCGCAGCTTCGGGTACGCGAGCGACGAGATTCTGGGCCAGCCGATCGACCGGCTGTTCACGCCCGAGGATCGTGCCGCCGGCGCGGTCGAGGCGGAGCAGCGGCGCGCCCGCGAGGACGGCCGCGCGGCCGACGAGCGCTGGCACCTGCGCAAGGACGGCACCCGCTTCTATTGCAGCGGCATCATGGCGCCGCTCATGGACGGCACGTTCTACGGCTACGTCAAGGTCGCGCGCGACCTGACCGAGCAGCAACAGGCGATCAGCGACCGCGAGCGCGTCATCGAACAGGAGCGTGCGGCGCGCGCCGAGGTCGAGGGCGCCAACCGCCAGAAGGACCAGTTCCTGGCGATGCTCTCGCACGAGCTGCGCAACCCGCTCAACCTGATCCTGATGCAGGCGCAGCTGCTGTTGCGCACCGATCCGTTCACCGACGCCAAGAGCCGCCACACCGCGGAGGTCATCTACCAGACTGCGGCTACGCAGTCGCGGATGGTGGACGACTTGCTCGACGTCTCACGCGTGATGACCGGCAAGCTCGCGATCCAGCAGCATCTCGTGCCGCTGCCCTTCATCGTCGGCGATTCCATCGGGGCGGTGGCGCGCGATGCCGAACAGAAGGGCGTCGCCCTCGATGTGAGCCTCACGCCCGAGCCGCTGATCGTGCAGGCCGATCCGGTGCGCGTGCGGCAGATCGCGTGGAACCTGCTGAGCAACGCGATCAAGTTCACTCCGAATGGCGGCAAGGTCAGCATTTCGCTCACCCGTTACGGTGACGAGGCACGGCTCGTGGTGGCCGACAACGGGCAGGGCATCGAGGCGGCGAACCTGCCGTACATCTTCGAGCTGTTCCGCCAGCACGACAGCAACCTCACGCGCAGGCAGGGCGGCATGGGCATCGGGCTGGCGATCGTGCACCAGCTCGTGGAGCTGCACGGTGGACGCGTCGACGTGCATTCGGATGGCCTGAATCGCGGCGCGCGTTTCACCGTATGGCTGCCGCTTTACGTGGCGGCGGCGGCGCAGGCCGTGGCGCCCGCCGTGCTCGCCGCGCGCGAGGCCACGGTCGAGGGGTCCGCCGCAAATGCACGGGGCCTCGTGCTGCACGGCCTGCGCATCCTGCTCGTCGACGACGGTATCGATGCCGTCGATGCCCTGCACGAGCTGCTCGAGATGGAGGGCGCCGACGCCGAGGTCGCCCAATCGGGGCCGGAGGCGCTACGGCACGCCGCACTTGGCCGGTTCGATATCGTGGTCTCCGACCTCGCCATGCCCGGAATGGACGGCATGACGATGCTCCGCAAGCTGCGCGAGCTCCCGACGAACGCCCATGTTCCCGCGATCGCGTGCACCGGCTTCAACCGCCGGCAGGACGTGGAGCAGGCCCTGGCGGCGGGTTTCGACGCGCACCTGAGCAAGCCCATCGCCGTGCGCGAATTGATCGACACGATCCTGCGCGTGAGCGCGCTGCGGCCGCGCTGACGACCCCTAAGCCAGCGCGGGCTCGCGTCGGATCGTCTTCTCGTCGATCGGCAGGTTCATCAACCCGGCGACCACGCCGAGCCCGATCGAGAGGTACCAGACGACGTTGTAGCTGCCCGTCGAGTCGTACAGGCGCCCGCCGAGCCACGCACCGAGGAAGCTGCCGATCTGGTGCGAGAAGAATGTGAATCCCGACAGCATCGCCATGTAGCGGACGCCGAACACCTGCGCGACGATGCCGTTCGTGGGCGGCACCGTCGAGAGCCAGAGCAGGCCGAGACCGACGGCGAAGAGATACACGCTGAGCGGCGTGAGCGGCAGGAACACGAACAGCGCGATCACCACCGCGCGTCCGAAATAAATAAAGGACAGGATGTTCTTCTTCGGCATGCGCGAGCCGAGCCAGCCGGTGCTGTAGGTGCCGACGATATTGAAGAGGCCGATGAGCGCCAGCGCCGTGACCGCCACATGGGGTGCGAAGCCGTGGTCGGCCAGGTACGCGGGCAGATGCACGCCGACAAACACCACCTGGAAGCCGCAGACGAAGAAGCCGATGGTGAGCAGCACGTAGCCGCGGTGAGCCAGCGCTTCGGTCATCGCCTCGGTGGCGGACTGGCGAAAAACGTGCGCCTGCGACACGCGCTTCTCGACCATCGCCGCGGCCAGCGGCACCATCAGCACGCCCACCGCCGAGAGGGTGAGCAGCGCGCCGTACCAGCCCACGTGCGTGATCAGCGTTTGCGTCAGCGGCAGCATCGCGAACTGGCCGAACGACCCCGCGGCGCCGGAGATGCCGAACACCATGCTGCGCTTCTCGGGCGGGTACGCGCGGCCCAGCACGCCGGACACCATGCTGAACGTCACGCCGGACAGGCCGATGCCGATCAGCACGCCGGCCGAGAGGATGAACTGCCACGGCGCTCCGGGATGGGCCATCAGCACGAGACCGAGCACGTACAGGATGGCGCCGGCCGCCACCACGCGGCCCGAGCCGTACTTGTCGGCGACGATGCCGGCCAAGGGCTGCGCCAGGCCCCACATCAGGTTTTGCACCGCGAACGCGAGCGCGAACGTCTCGCGATTCCAGTGCAGGTCGGACGTCATCGGATACAGGAACAGGCCGAAGCCATGCCGAATGCCGAGCCCGAGCGACAGGATCAAGCCGCCGCATACGAGGACAGCCGTCGGGGTGCGCCAGTCGGCTTTTGGGACCGGCGGCAGGGCGAATGCGGACATTTGCTACAAAGTCTACACCGGCTCCGTCGGCCTGCGCCGCATGCAAAGCGCTCAGGTTATCCGCAGATAGAGCGCCTCGAGGTCGCGCGTGAAATGGGACGCGTCCATCAGCGGCGAGGCCTGGAGACGCGAGCGGATGGTCGCCCGCAGGGATGCGCGCAACCGTCGGTCCGAGGCCAGGCCGACCGCGAGCTCGACGAACTCGCGAGGGCTCGACGCCACGAGCTCCGCCAATCCTGCGGCGCGCAGGATGCTCTCGCTGCTGCGGGCCTGGCTCCGGTCGCCGTGCACGGTCACGACGGGTGTCCCCGCCCATAACGCGTCGAGGGTCGTCGTCGCGCCGCTATAAGGCCACGTATCGAGCGCCACGTCGGTGTCGGCCAGCGTCGCGAAATAACGGCGCACATCCAGCCGCGGCAGCAGGACCAGTCGCGCGGGCGCGACGCCCTCGCGCTCGAAATGGGCAAGCAGGTCGGTCGACGTGCGTCCGGCCGGCACGCCGACCAGCCGCAGGCGCGCAGCGGGCACGGCGCACATCACGTCGATCCATGCGCGCAGGCAGGACGGCGAGACTTTCCAGAACTGGTTGAACGAGCCGAGCGTCGGAGTGCCGTCGGCGCGGGCCGAAGCATCCGGCGGGTCGGGGTGGTGGATAGGCGCATAGCACCATTGAGTGGACGGCAGCCGGAGCAGCCGCTCGGATGCCAGGGGCGCGCCATCGGGAGGATCGGTGATCGCATCACAGATTCGGTAGTCGGCCGAACCAAAGCCGGTCGTATGGGGGTAGCCCAGCCACGTGACCTGCGCAGGGGCGCACCGGTGCGCGAAGAGCGCTACGCGGCTGAAAGACGTGTGCCCGGCAAGATCGACCAGGACGTCGATGCCGTCCGCGCGGATGAGGTGCGCGGCGGCGGCATCGTCGAGGGCTGCGATCGGCCGCCAATGATCGGCGAGTGTGCGCAGCACGTCCTTCACGGCGCCATGCACGTCGCCGTTGTCGTAGCAGAAGATCTCGAATCGGGAGCGGTCGTGATGCTCGATCACCGGCTTGATGAACATGGCCACGGCGTGTGAGCAGAAGTCGGGGGAGACGTAGCCGATGCGCAGGCGGCCCGGGCGGCGGCGAGGCGGTAGCGCGGTGGCGGTGCGAGCCCCTTCGACCGTCGCGGCGTACGCGCGGTGCGCGTCGAAAACGTGCTGCGGGCTGAGATCGTCGCGCGCCGACAATGCGAAGACACGCGCCCGGGCGGCGTCGCGGAGGCTCGGATCACGGCTCAGGCTCGCGGCATACCAGTCGTCTGCTTCCGAAGCACGACCGCTGCGGAGTGCGATTTCGCCGAGCATCGCGTACTCCCCGGCCGATGCCCACCCCGCGCGGACCCGCGACCGCAACGTGGCCTCGGCTTCGTCGATCCGATCGCGCTCGATCAGCAGTAACGCAAGGTTGCGGGCCGCGCCTGCGTTGCTCGCGTCGCGCCCGACCACTGTGCGAAGGATCTCGCACGCGCCGTCGGCATTGCCGCGTGCGACGAGCACATCCGCTAGCCGGACGCCCGCATCCCCCAGATCCGGAGCGAGCTGCCACGCTGCGCGCAGCGCGGTCTCCGCTTCATCCGGGCGACCGGCCGCGATGAGCAGGCAGCCCAGGTTGTAATGGCCCGGGCCGAAGTCCGGCGCGAGCGCGATTGCGCGCCGCGTCGCGCTCAGCGCATCGTCCAGCCGCCCTTGCCGATGCAGCACGTTGCCCAGGTTGAGCCACGGGCGGGGGCTGTCCGGCGCCGCGTCGGCCGCGGCCTGGTAGAGCTGCTGCGCCTCGCCGAAGCGTCCGGCATCCTCGAGCGCATGCCCGTCCGCGATGAGCCGCTCTGCCGACACGCTCAGGCCCACCCCTTCGCGCGCGCCACGGCCTTGCTCCAGCCGTCGCGCAACGCGCCCGCCTGGTCGCGCGACATCGCCGGCTCGAAGCGCCGATCGGTACGCACGTTCGCGCGGATGTCGTCGTCGTCCGACCAGTAACCGGTGGCGAGGCCCGCGAGATAGGCGGCGCCCAGCGCCGTGGTCTCGAGCACCGCCGGGCGCATGACCGGCACGCCGAGCACGTCGGCCTGGATCTGCATCAGGAGGTCGTTCGCGGCGGCGCCGCCATCCACGCGCAGCTCGGCCAGCTCGAGCGTGGCGTCGCGCTGCATTGCGTCGAGCACGTCGGCGCTTTGCAGCGCGATGGACTCGAGCGCGGCGCGGGCGAGATGCGCGCCGGTCGCGCCGCGCGTGAGGCCGAAGACGGCGCCGCGCGCATACGGGTCCCAGTGCGGCGCGCCGAGCCCGGCGAACGCGGGCACGAGGTACACGCCGCCGTTGTCGGCGACCTCGGCCGCGAGCGCCTCGACCTCCGCCGCGGTGCGGATGATCTTGAGCCCATCGCGCAGCCACTGCACCACCGCGCCGCCGATGAAGACGCTGCCCTCGAGCGCGTAGGTGCGCTGCGCATCGCGCTGCCACGCGACCGTGGTCACCAGGTTGTTGGACGAGGCGACCGGCGTGCCCCCGGTGTTGAGCAGCAGGAAGCAACCGGTTCCGTAGGTGTTCTTCGCGAGGCCGGGCGTCAGGCATCCCTGGCCGAACAGCGCCGCCTGCTGGTCGCCCGCGATGCCGCTGATGGGTACGCGCACGCCGTCGAGCGTGGCCTCGGCGCACACGCCCGAAGAGGCCACGATGCGCGGCAACACCTCGCGGGGAATGCCGAACAGGCCGAGCAGCTCGTCGTCCCAATCGCCGGTGTGCAGGTCGTAGAGAAGCGTGCGGCTGGCGTTCGACGCATCGGTGACGTGCACGCCGCCCTGCGTGAGGTTCCACACCAGCCAGCTGTCGACGGTGCCGAACGCGAGCTCGCCGCGCTCGGCGCGCCAGCGCGCATCGGGGACGTGATCGAGCAGCCAGCGCAGCTTGGTGCCCGAGAAATATGCGTCGAGGACGAGACCGGTCTTGCGTGCGATCATGGGCGCCTTGCCCTGCGCGCGCAGCGTGTCGCACATCGGCGCGGTGCGCCGGTCCTGCCAGACGATCGCGGGGCCGACCGGGCGGCCGCTCGACCTCTCCCACAGGATGGTCGTCTCGCGCTGGTTGGTGATCCCGAGCGCTGCGATATCGCGCGCGCCGAGATTGGCCTTGGCGAGCACCTCGTGCAGCACGCCGGATTGGGTGGCGAAGATCTCCGTCGCGTCGTGCTCCACCCAGCCCGGCTGCGGGAAGATCTGCCGGAACTCGCGCTGCGCGACGCCGCGAATCGAGCCGGTCTCGTCGAACACGATCGCGCGCGAGCTGGTCGTTCCCTGGTCGAGCGCGAGCACGAACGACATGGAGTCCTCCCTGGTGAAGGCGCGGCTTGCCGCGCAATCGGCGCGCCGCGTACAATCGCATTGATTTGCGAGCTATTTTATCCCCAGCCCGCGGGCCGGATCGTGGCGCCTTCCCGGCCGCCGTATCTGCGCGCCGGGCGAGCCTCGATCCGCTCATGCCGCTTTCCCCTCCGACCCTTGCACGTGCGCGCCTGCACGCGCGCCGCGTGACCTACGAAGGCTTCGAGCGCGCCGACGGCCTGATCGACGTCGAGGCGCACCTCACCGACACGAAGGACCAGGACCTCACGCTGCTCTCCGGCGTGCGCCGTGCCGGCGAGCCGATCCACGACATGAGCGTGCGCGTCACCATCGACCGCTCGTTCACGATCCGCGCGCTGGAGGCGCACACCGATCGCATGCCGTATCCGGGCGACTGCGACCGCATCCATCCCGACTACGAGCGACTCGTGGGCGCCAATCTGGTCAACGGCTTTCGCAAGCGCCTGCACGAGTTGATGGGCGGCGTGCGCGGCTGCACGCACATCACCGAGCTGCTCGGCTATCTTCCCACCGCCGCGGTGCAGTCGTTTTCCGGACTGCGCAAGCGCGAAGACGAAGGCGCCGACAAGCCCTTCCAGCTCGACCGGTGCCAAGCGCTCGACACGCGGGGCGACACGGTGCGCCGCTATTATCCGAAGTGGTACCGGCCTGTCGTCGCCGAAACCGACCGTACCTAGAGGAGCGCCGGTGAAGATCCACGAATACCAGGGCAAGGAAATCTTCCGCCGCTACGGCATGGCCGTGCCGCGGGGCATTCCTGCGTTCAGCGTCGACGACGCCGTGCAGGCGGCGCAGGCGCTGCCGGGTCCGGTGTACGTCGTGAAGGCGCAGATCCATGCCGGCGGTCGCGGCAAGGGCGGCGGCGTGAAGCTTGCGCGTTCGATCGACGAGGTGCGCGACCTCGCGGGGAGCATCCTCGGCATGCAGCTCGTGACCCATCAGACCGGTCCCGCCGGACAGAAGGTGCGCCGGCTGCTCATCGAGGAGGGCGCCGACATCCGCAAGGAGCTGTACGTCGCGATGGTCGTGGATCGCGCGACGCAGCGTGTGGTGCTGATGGGCAGCGCCGAAGGCGGCATGGACATCGAGGAAGTCGCCGCGAAGACGCCCGAGAAGATCGTGCGCGTGACCATCGACCCCGCGCAGGGCCTGACCGGCGCGCAGGCCGACGACGTGGCACGCAGGATCGGCGTCCCCGAGGCCAGCCTGCCGCAGTCGCGCACGATGCTGCAGGGGCTGTATCGCGCCTTCGACGAGACCGACGCCTCGCTGGCCGAGATCAATCCGCTCGTCCTCACCGGTGACGGCCGGGTCATCGCGCTGGATGCCAAGCTCAACTTCGACGCGAACGCGTTGTTCCGCCATCCGGACATCGTGGCGATGCGCGATCTCGACGAGGAGGACCCCGCCGAGATCCAGGCGTCGAAGTTCGACCTGTCGTACATCTCGCTCGATGGCGATATCGGCTGCCTGGTCAACGGCGCGGGCCTCGCGATGGCCACCATGGACGTGATCAAGCTCTACGGCGGCAGCCCGGCCAACTTCCTCGACGTAGGGGGCGGCGCCACCGCTGAGAAGGTCACCGAGGCGTTCAAGATCATGCTGTCGAACCCGGGGCTGAAGGCCATCCTGGTGAACATCTTCGGGGGGATCATGAAATGCGACACGATCGCCGAGGGCATCGTCGCGGCGGTGCGCGCCGTCGGGCTCGAGGTGCCGCTGGTGGTGCGCATGAAGGGCACCAACGAGGAGCTCGGCAAGAAGATCCTGGCCGACTCGGGGTTGCCGATCATCACCGCCGACAACATGGCGCAGGCCGCCGAGCGAGCGGTTGCTGCCACCCGGGGCACGCGTCCATGAGCATCCTCGTCGACCGCAACACCAGGGTGATCACGCAGGGGATCACCGGCAAGACCGGCCAGTTCCACACGCGCATGTGCCGCGACTATGCAAACGGCCGCGCGGCGTTCGTCGCGGGCGTCAATCCGAAGAAGGCGGGCGAGGACTTCGAGGGGATCCCGATCTACGCCACCGTGCAGGAGGCGAAGCAGGCCACCGGCGCCACGGTGTCCGTGATCTACGTGCCGCCCGCGGGGGCGGCGGCGGCCATCGACGAGGCCGTCGACGCCGAGCTCGACCTCGTCATCTGCATCACCGAGGGCATCCCGGTGCGCGACATGATCCGCACGCGCTATCGCATGCAGGGCAGGCGCACCCTGCTGCTCGGGCCGAACTGCCCCGGCGTGATCACCCCCGAGGAAATCAAGATCGGCATCATGCCCGGGCACATCCATCGCAAGGGGCGCATCGGCGTGGTGTCGCGGTCGGGCACGCTCACCTACGAGGCCGTCGGCCAGATCACCGAGCTCGGCCTCGGGCAGTCGAGCGCGGTGGGCATTGGCGGCGACCCCGTCAACGGCCTGAAGCACATCGACGTCCTCAAGCTCTTCAACGACGATCCCGAAACCGATGCCGTGGTCATGATCGGCGAGATCGGCGGCAACGACGAGGAGACCGCCGCGCTGTGGGCCCGGGAGCACATGCGCAAGCCGATCGTGGGATTCATCGCCGGCGTCACCGCGCCGCCGGGCAAGCGGATGGGTCACGCCGGCGCGATCATCTCGGGCGGCAAGGGCACCGCACAGGAGAAGCTCGAAGTGATGGAAGCCTCCGGCATCCGGGTCACCCGCAACCCGGCCGAGATGGGCAAGCTGCTGGCCACGGTGCTGAAGTAATCGCAGGACTGCCGCATGAGCGTCGATCTCGCCTCGCCGCAGTTCTGGGTCGCCGGGCTGCAGATCATCGTCATCAACATCCTGCTGTCCGGTGACAATGCCATTGTCATTGCGCTGGCGTGTCGCAACCTGCCGGCCAGGCAGCGCCGTTGGGGCATCTTCTGGGGGGCCGCGGGCGCCATCGTCCTGCGGATCATCCTCACGTTCTTCGCGCTGCAGCTCCTCACGCTGGCCTACCTCAAGATCGTTGGGGGCCTGCTGCTGGTGTGGATCGGCGTGAAGCTCATCGTCGAGGAGAACGACGCCGGCGAGGAGATCTCCGGTAGCGACAAGCTGCTCGCGGCCGTCAAGACGGTCATCGTCGCCGACCTGGTCATGAGCATCGACAACGTGCTCGGCGTGGCGGCCGCGGCCAAGGGCAGCCAGACCCTCATCGTGTTCGGCCTGGTGGTGAGCATTCCGCTGGTAATCGTGGGCGCGCAGCTCATCCTGAGGCTCATCGAGCGGCTGCCGCTGCTCGTGGTCGCGGGCGGCGGGCTGCTGGGCTGGATCGCCGGGGAGATGATCGTGTCCGATCCTGCGATCGCCGACTGGGTGACGGGCACGCGGCCTTGGCTGCATTGGGCGGCGCCCGCGGCGGGGGTGGTCGCGGTGGTCGCGCTGGCGAAGTGGATCGAGCTTCGACGAGCGCCCGCACCCGCCGCCTCCGACCCGCTACCCTGACACCCGCAGCGGCCGTGAAGAGGGGTTCCGGCGGGTCGAATCGTGCGGCCGACGAACGCCGCTCCCCGGACGGCCGCCGGGCCGCTACACTCGCCCACTGATTCGCCACGGACGACCCCGCAAGTGCCTGCCGCCGACCGCCCGCCCCTCGACGTCACCAGCGTTTCCCATCCGGGCATGGTCCGCTCGCACAACGAGGACTGCGTCTTCGTGAACGGCGACGCCGGGCTCGCCGTGCTCGCCGACGGGATGGGCGGCTACAACGCCGGCGAAGTCGCGAGCGGCATCGCGGTCGACGTGGTGTCGAGCGGATTGCTGCCCGAGCTCGCGTCGGGTCGCGAGCTGTCGAAGGTGGACGCGCAGAGCGGCCTGACCCACGCCGCGTTGCTCTTGCAACAACAGATCGCGGCGGCCAACAAGGGCATCTACGAGGCGGCGCAGTCGCGGCCCGAATGCGCGGGCATGGGCACCACCATCGTCGCCGCGATCTTCCACGGCAACCGCGTGTCGATCGGGCATATCGGCGACTCGCGGCTGTATCGATTGCGCGGCGAGAAGTTCGAGCAGCTCACGCACGACCATTCGCTGCTGCAGGAACAGATCGACAGCGGCCAGCTCACCCCCGAGCAGGCGAAGTATTCGCTCAACAAGAACCTGGTCACGCGCGCGCTGGGCATCGAGGCCATCGTGCCGGCCGACATCGCCGAATATCGCGTCGAGGCGAACGACATCTACCTGCTGTGCTCCGACGGATTGACCGACATGGTCGATCCCGAGGTGATCCACAACATCGTCGACGACAAGCGCTCGGTGCTGCCCGAGGCCGCCGCCGAGCTGGTCGAGCTCGCCAACACCAACGGCGGACGCGACAACATCTCGGTGATCCTCACGCGCGTGCCGGCCGAGTTCCTGCAGAGCTCCGGCTGGGCGCAGCGCTGGCTGGCCAAGAACAAGCCGCGTTGATGAGCAAGCTGGTGCTGTACCTGCCGGACGGGACGCTGCACGACATCGTGCTCGACAAGGAACGGCTGACCATCGGCCGGCGTGCCGACAACGACATCTGCCTGCCCTATCCGGCGGTGTCGGGCGAGCACGCCGCGGTGGTGACCATCCTCGATGATTCGTTTCTGGAAGACCTCGGGAGCACCAACGGAACGCTGGTCAATGGAAAGCCGGTGGCCAAGCATTTCCTGCGGGAAAACGACCTGATCGACATCGGCCGGCAGCGCTTGCTCTATTTCACGCACGATGGTGCCGTCGCGAATCCGTTGCCCCCCGATGTTCTCCGACGCGAGGTGATCGGACTGCACGAGCAGGTGGAGCGGGCGCGCAGCACGCGCCAGGAGCGCAACCAGGCCCGGAAGGCCACCGCGGCGCCCGGTGCGGGCGGGCCCGCCACGACCGATCCGCTGATGCCGGACGACGAGCTGCTGGCGGAGCTCGAAGCCGCGGCGTTGACGGCCGATGCGCGCGCGTCCGATCTGACATCGAGCACGCCACCGCCCTCGATTTCCGCCTCCGTTCAGGGGATGCCCAACGCCGAGCCCTCGACCGATCCAGGTACGCCGGTAGCGGCGATGGAACGCGCGGCGGCCCAGCGGCTCGCGCGACCGAACGACACGTCGACGTCTACGGTGGCGAGCCGGTTGGCCTCGACGTGGACGCCGGTCGACCAGACGGCTTCGCTCCCGGCCGCCGGGCCTGCGCCGTCGCCTGCGCCCGTCGCGCCGGAACCGGTTGCCGAATCGTCCGCGCCTCGGTTCAGGGTGCGGGTATTGGATGGCGCCAACGCCGGCCGCGAGCTGGACATCACCCGGGACGAGGTGTCGGTGGGCCGGATCGGGCAGCAGGTCGCGCGGATCGCCCGCGAGGGGGACGAGTGGCGCCTCGCCATGCTCGAAGGACAGTCCTCGCTCGTCCTCAATGGAGCGCCGGTCCCTGTGGCGGGCGCCACGCTCGCGCCCGGCGACCACTTCGAGGTGGCGGGCGTCAGGCTCGCCTTCGAGTACAAGTAGCTCGGCGGTGCAAACCGCTGAACGCGACCCGTAGTCGGGGGACGTGACGCGCTACGTCACATCATGGTCGCGCAGCGTCGAATCCCCATGACATGTGCATGACGCCCGGATTGGCCAAGGGCTTCCAAGCTGGCGGCCGTCCGTCCGCCCGTCTGGATAAATATACAAATAAACAATCGCTTAAGTGCTGTAGTGCACTGCCGCATAGGGTGTGCGCCACGGCGGCACGCGTTGTGCTCAGGCATTGCCAGCATCGCTGGATGCCGACGTCTTTGTCTTTTTGAAAGAGGAGAACTCATGAAACGCGTTCAACAAGGCTTCACGCTCATCGAACTGATGATCGTCGTGGCTATCGTCGGCATCCTGGCGGCGATTGCACTCCCGGCGTATCAGGACTACATCGTTCGCTCGAAGATGTCCGAAGGCGAAGCGGCCATTGCGGCCTGCAAGACTTCGGTGGCTGAATACACGGCCACGCACGCGGGTACCCTGCCGACGACCGCCGCTCAGGCGGGCTGCTCGACGCTTCCCACGCAGTATGTCTCCGGCCTGGTCGTCGCCGCGGGCGGCGTGATCTCCGTCACGACGGTCAATACGGGCGCCAATCCCGCTTGCACGCTGACGCTCACGCCCGCGCAAGCTGCGACGTTTGAAATCACGTCCTGGACGGGCACGTTCGGCGGTTGCGTGTCGAAGTACGTGCCGTCGTCTTTCCGTTAAGCAGGGGAACAAGCAGGGAAGCGCGAAGGCCGGTGGCGACGCCACCGGCCTTTTGTTTGAGTGCCCTGTGCCGCAGGTCGTGCCGTGGTCGTTACATCCTTCTGGGGACCTATTCGGAGCCTAGCCGACTCCTGCTGTGCCCGGTCCGATCCCGCTAGAGGGGGTACTCTTAAGAGAGGTCATCTCATGAAATCGATCCAGCAAGGCTTCACGCTCATCGAGCTGATGATTGTCGTGGCCATCGTGGGGATCCTGGCAGCGATCGCGCTGCCGGCCTATCAGGACTACATCATTCGCGCCAAGATGTCCGAAGGCGAAGCCGCAATCGCCGCCTGCAAGACGTCCGTCGTCGAATACACGGCCACTCACGCGGGCACTCTGCCCACCACGGCGACCTCCGCCGGCTGCTCGAACGTGGCCACCAAGTATGTCGCGTCCCTCACCGTTGCTGCGGCGGGCGTGATCTCGGTCGCGACGCAGAACACGGGTGCGTCGCCCGCATGCACGCTCACGCTCACCCCCGCCCAGGCCGCCACCTTCGAGATTACGTCGTGGACGGGCACGTTTGGAGGCTGCGTATCGAAGTACGTCCCTTCCTCGTTCCGGTAGCCGGACGTCGGGCCAGCAGTCGCACCGGCTCACGCTCGAACCATCGACTGCAACGCCGATCCGACCGGGTGGCGCCGCTGCGCGGCGATACCCGCTAGAATGAGTGTAATGCTGCAACGCCGGTGACCCCCAGTGCGCTTTCTGCGTAATCTCGTCGGTCGCCGGGACGCCGAGCCCAGACCGCTTCCGACGGTTGCGGTCGCCTCGCCCGCGTCGGCCACCGATTCGACCGGCTCGACGATCGCCCAGGCGCGCGTGCTGAGCGACCAGGGCCTGCTGGCGGGCGCGTTGAAGCTCCTGAACGACGCGCTCGTCCTACACCCGCACAATGCCGATCTGCACTACGCCCGGGGCCTGACCCTGTTGGATTGGGGGCGACATGCAGAGTCGCGGGTCGAGCTGCTCGGCGCCGCCGCGTCGGGCGTGTCGAACTTCGGCCTGCAAATAAACTTGGCGCACGTCGCCCATCTCATGGGGCTGCCCGATGAGGCGGAGCGGCATTGCCGGCTTGCCCTTTCCCTGAACCCGAATTCGGCGGCGGCGCATTTCGGGCTGGGTGCTATTTGCCAGTCCACCGAGCATCACGCGGAAGCGGTTGCGGCCTACCGTGAGGGGTTCCGGATCGAACCGGAGCGCGGGGATGCCCTGTGCCACATCGCGTCTAGCATGCTAGACAGCAAGGACAATCCGGGCGCCGAGGAAGCGGCTCGCCTGGCGCTCACCGTAGATGGCGAGAATCCGAAGTCGTGGGCGATCCTCGGGATGGCTCTTTACCTGCAGGAGCGGCACGCCGATTCGTTCGCGGCCTTCGAGCGCGCGGAGGCGATCGAACGAAGCCGGGGACAAGCACCGGACGCGTTCGTCAACCACGGCCTCGCGCTGCTGAACGCCGGTCGCGTCGACGAAACGGTTGCGCTCTACGAGGAGAATCTGGCCCGCGTGCCGAATCCGATTGCCCACAAGCACTATGCATTCGCCCTCATGACGCTCGGGCGTTGGCGGGAGGGCCTCGAGCAATACGAATTCCGATGGTTTCAGCAGCCGTTCCTCGCGGCCCGGAAGCACTGGCATCGCCCGCGATGGGCGGGGCAAGCCCTCGCCGGCCGCACCGTGCTGATGACCGCCGAGCAAGGCGCTGGAGATCTGATCCAGTACGCGCGGTTCGCGCGCGATCTCAAGGCTCAAGGCGGCACCGTCGTCCTGGAGACGGCACCCGCGCTGGCGCAATTCGCGAGCGGTTTCGAAGCGGTCGACCGCGTGGTCGGCACCGCCGATCATTTCGACGCGTACGACTTCTACGTTCCGCTCATGAGCCTTCCGCGTGCTCTGCGCATCGACCCGGAAACCCCGTCGGCACCTCCGTATTATCGAGCCGACGCGGCGCGCATCGCACGTTTGAGACCGCTCGTCCCGCCGACGAGCGACCTCAAGATCGGGCTCGTGTGGGCGGGCAATTCCAAGCACCAGAACGACAAGAATCGCTCGATAACGCTGGCCACGATCGCCTCGCTATGGGACATCGGCAACGTTCGGTTTCATTCTTTCCAGAAGGAGCGACCCGCGCGCGATCTCGGTGCCCCCGAGCCTGGCGAGATGGTGGATTTCTCCCCGCACCTCGAGGACTTCGGCGACACGGCGGCGTTGCTGGGCTGCATGGATTTATTGATTACCGTGGATACGGCCGTAGCCCACCTTGCCGGGGCAATGGGGAAGCCCGTGTGGCTCCTGTTGCCGTTCGTGGCCGATTTTCGATGGCTTCGAGCGCGCGCGGATACGCCCTGGTATCCGAGCATGCGCCTGTTCCGGCAATCGGAGCAGGGGAGTTGGACCGACGCGATCGACCGCGTGCGCGTTGCGCTGCAGGAAGCGGCAAACGATCGCACGGGAAGCGCTCTGGCTCCGCCGGCCTGGTCGGCGCAGGCGCTGCCCCTTCCGCCCGTCACGAGCGCGGCGACCATGCCACGCCGATTGGCGCAGGTGGCCGAGACTCGGTACGGCATCCTGCAACACTGGCCGGACGACGTGCCGCTGGCCGAAGCGCTTTCATTGCAGGGCGAATGGCTGCATGCGCTGTTCGAGCTGACCGCGGGGCTGATCGCGCCCGGCGCTTCGGTGTTGCAGGTCGGCGCCGGCATCGGCCAGCACACCGTGGGCCTTGCTCGAGTTATCGGGCCCGCTGGACACCTGTGGGCGTACGAACCCGACCTACGGCTTAGACGACTGCTGGCCCAGAACATCCAGGCCAACGGCGTCGCGGGCAACGTCACGATGCTGCGCGAGTCCGCCGCGTCGGGCGAACAGCAGTCGGAAGCAACCGGCATGCAGGACACGGTCGACTCGTTCTGGCTGGAACGCTTGGATCTGATCAGGATCGATAGCCCGACGCACCTGCAGGCGATCATCGAGGGGTGCAGCGAAACACTGTGGCGCACGCGGCCGTTCGTCGTGGTCCTGCTGCCCGACGATGCAGAGACATGGGGAATAGTCGCGGCATTGCAATCCTTCGGCTATTGTTGCTGGCGAGGAACCGCGCCGGCGTTCTTGCCGAGCAATTTCAACCGGCGCGAGATCGAAAGCTCACCTTCGGCAGGCCGCTCGTACCTCGTGGCGGTGCCGGAGGAACGTGAAGTCCCGTCGTCCGTCGGTCGTCTCGAGCCTGCGGTCGGCGATGCGCCCGCCCGCTTGCCGCGCGACTAGCCAATCGGTCGTCCTTCCCAGGAAAAGTATCCATGTCGATCCTGAAGCTCTTCGACACGAAGGACCTCGAGGCCTTCGGCGCCGCCCTCGCGGCCGACCTGGCCAGGCGGTTTCCCCCATCATCCGAGCAGCGCACCGATCACGGCGCCCAGCATCAGATCAAGGTGATCCTGGACGGGCTTGCCGCGCGCGCGGCGCGCTATCACGACGAGCACAAGCTGAATGTCTATCGCAAGGCCAAGCTCGCCAATGTCTTCAAGTGGAAGCTTGCCGAGGCGGGCTTCAGCGATCCGTTCGTCGATCGCGCGACCAAGCAGATCGTCAATCGTCTGGCCACCGGCAAGCCCACGCCACAGAACAAGGCATGAATCAGTTCGGCCCTCTGAAGCTCAAGCGATGCAAATACGGCTGGATGCTCTTTCAAGGGCAGTTCATCGGGACCAGCTTCGACCTGTACGGCGAGTACAGCGAATCGGAGGTCGCCGTCATGCGGTCCTTCGTTCGCCCGGGTTTCGTGGTCATCGACGTGGGCGCCAATATCGGCAGCTTGACGGTGCCGCTCGCGCAGATGGTCGGCGAGAATGGCCGGGTTTACGCCATCGAGTCCCACGCCGAGAACTTCAACATCCTGTGCGCCAATCTCGCGCTCAACGACCTTAAGAATACGAAGCCGATCAATGCCTTTGTCGCATCGAGCGCCGATGTCGATACCGCCAGTCCCGTATGGGGCGAGCACGCATTCGTCAGCAAGACGTGGGGTGCGCCGTTCATTTCGCTGGACCAGCTCGAGCTCAGCGAATGCGCGCTCCTGAAGGTGAACGTGGACGGCAAGGAGCTGGACGTGCTCCGCAGCGGGGAAATGCTGCTCGAGCGCTTTCGGCCGATCCTGTACCTCGAGAACGATGTCCAGGCGGCGTCAGCCGATCTCATCGCCTTCATTCAGCGCGACATTGGATACGACCTCTACTGGCATCCGGCGCCGCTGTTCAACGAGACCAATTATTTCGCGAATTCGTTGAACCACTGGGCGCCCCGGAACCTGGTTTCGTTGATGGTGCTGGGCGTTCCACGCGAGTCGGGGCGCAGGATCGAAGGATTGAAGCCGATCACGTCCCCAAGTGACTGGTTCTCCTTCGAGTCGTAGGGTTGAGGATATGAGCGTGCAATCGGTTTCCACGATCTCCGCGGCGCGCAATCCGGACGTCGCAGCGGAAGCGCAACGCTGGGTCGACTTCATCGTCGGCAATGTGTTTCGCCACATGCACACGCAGGAAGCGGATAACTTCGACGACGTACGATTCAAGGTCGAACAGGCCAACGCCTTCTTCTTCGAAGTGCACGCGGCATATTTCTCGTTCGTGCTGAGCAACGCGGAGCTGTTCTACCGGGCGCGGCAGCTGATGGTCGACGATGCGTCCCGGGACCTGCTCGACCAGCTCATCCTGTTCCGGATACTCGGCCACCTGCATATTCGGCTGGCGTTCAATACGCCCGAGCGTCGAGCGCAGGCCGCGCACGCGGATCGATGGCGTGTCGAGGAAACGGGCGACCGGGGCTTGCTCGGTAGCCTGGCGATCTTCCACACGCCTCCGGAGCAAGGCGGCATCCATGTCAGGTGTTGGCGCGAGAACGTGATTGCCACGTGGCTTCAGCGCCAGTATTACTTCGAGCGAGCAGGGGTCAAGATTGCCCCGCGGCCCGGCGATCACATCGTCGACGCGGGTGGCTGCTTCGGCGACACGGCGCTGGCCTTCGCGGCCGCGGTCGGACCGACCGGTCGGGTCTATACGTTCGATCCAATGCCCAAGCACTGTGCAATCATCCAGGAGAACCTGGCGATGAATCCGGAGCTCGCAAACCGCGTGATCGTCTATCCACTCGGCTTGTCGGAGCACACCCGTGCTGGCACCGTCCCGATGACCGCGCAGGAGACCATCAATCCGGGGGCCACAGTGCAGGACACGTCGATTCCGACCACGACGCTCGACGAGCTGTGGGGAGAAGGCAGCGTCGAGCGCGTCGACTTCATCAAGATGGATATTGAGGGTAGTGAGCTTGCCGCGCTCAAGGGCGCGCAGGAGGTGCTCCGGGCGCAGCGGCCTCGTCTTGCGATCTCGCTCTACCATCGGCCGGAGGATTTCTTTACCATTCCCCTCTGGCTGGACAACCTGGGGTGCGACTACCGGTTCTATCTCGACCACTACAGCATCCACCACGAGGAAACCGTGCTCTATGCATCGACCGAAACATGAGGATGCGGGGGCGGTCGTGGCGCGCGATCGATGGCCCGATAGTCCTCGAGCCGCAGCGTGAAGAGGGTCGTATTCCTGTCGGCGCAATCGATGAACGACGCGCTGGGGGCAGCCGGGCGCGCACATCAAAGGCTGTTCGAGGAGCTGGGCCACCGTTTCATCGAGATCGACTTCTCGAAGCCGACTGCCCAGGATCTGCTCGGCCGTACTCTCGCGGAAGGAGGCATCGAATTCGCCTATAGCGTCGTAGGATTTGGCGCTGATTTCCGCGCCACGCGATCCGATGGCGTCGAAGTCAATCTGTGGGAGGCCAGTCGAACCCCCTATATTTCCTTGACTGGCGATTCGCCAGCCTATTTCTTTCAGCGTCACGTCATGCCGAGTCCATGGCATGCGTGCCTGTACTTTTTCCCGGAACACCTCGAACTGCGGAAGCGATTGGCGCCTTCGAATGCGATGTATGGCATCGTACCGCCGATCCCGTTCGACCATGCGGAAAAGCGCGCGATCGATTTTCGCAGGAAAGAGTCGGGACGCCTGCTCTTCCTCAAGAACGGCAATGACCCAAACAAGCTCGTCGAAGCGTGGCGATCCGGCATGCCGACTGCAACCTTCCTGCTCATCGCGGACCTCGCCGGGGAACTCGCGGGCGCCTTGAACGGTCCGCTCGCAGACGACCTGGACGCTCTCGTCCGGGAGCGATTTCTTGCCAAGGGATGGGACGTCGAGGGGCTTATCAACCTGCGGCTGTTCTTCGTCGCGCAACTCGACGACTATCTTCGGCGGGTCAAGAGCCAATTCGTTGCCGACACCATCGCGGACTTTCCGGTGATCATTCAAGGATTCAACTGGGAGCACATGGATTTCTCCGGCAGGAAGGCCACCTATGTGAAAGGCGGCGATTACACGCATTCGAGGCAGCAGATCATCGAGTCGCTGGGAACGGTGGACATGTCGCCGAATACGCAGCGCGCGCCTCACGATCGTGTGCTTCGGTCATTCGGCCTGCATACCTTGTGCATCACCAACCGCCAGAGTTTCATCGACCAGAATGTCCCTGAAGCGGCGACGTTTTCCTACGAGTTCGTAAAGGAAGCGTTGGTCGAGAAAGTCGCCGAGGCCATCCAAAACCCTCGCCGCGCAGTCGAGGCGGGAATGGCCGCGTCGGCGACGTTTCGGAAGGATCGGCATCCGCTGCAGTTTGCGGAGTTCATGGTGGAAACCGCCCATCACCTTCGCATCGCCGGAGGCGAGCGTCCCGGTGGCCTGCCGGACTTCTTCGTGTGGCCGCCTACGCCGTGACGCAGCGTTCGACCCGTTGCTGTACTAGCGCCGAGCGGACTTGCCAGTGAGCCACAGGCAACTGGGCGGGCAATTCAAGCGGGACGGCATCTGCCTGGTTGGCCAGTCTCTCGGGACGGATACGCTGGTGGCTCTGCGCGCCGAGCTCGCTCGGCTGCTGCCACTGCGTGCGGCGGCAATGAAGCGCAATGGCATCGTCGAAGGAGTCGCTGGTACTGGCCACCACCTGGTCGAGCGCGATTCTCCGGTAGTCGAGTGGCTCCAGGAGCTTTCGCAGTCCCCAGTGATGCAGGAATTGACTGGTGCGCTCGACGGACCTTGCGTCCTGAATTCGCTGGGCGCGGTCGACAATCGAAAGGGGGACTCCGCCTACGTCGGCAAGGTTCATCGCGACGTCCGTACCTATACTCGCGACACCTGTCTCATGGCGCAACTGCTCGTTCCGCTCGATCCTTTCACGCAGGATAACGGCGCCACCTGGATGTGGGCAGGGTCGCAGCTGTTCGCCGAGAAGCCGGATGACGACACTTTTTTCGCCAATGCGTTCCAGGTCGTTGCCGATGCAGGTCAGATCATCATGTTCGATTCGCGCATCTGGCACGCGGCGGGCACGAACCGGTCAGGCGAACCGCGCCGGGCTCTTACGTTGACGTTCTCGCGGCCGTTCTTCAAGCCGCAGTTCGACTACTGCCGCTACCTGGGCGACGACTACGTTGCGACCCTGGCTCCGGCCCTTCAACAGCTGCTCGGCTACTACGCTCGCGTACCGTCGACGATGGACGAATGGTACCGACCGCCCGAGCGCCGCCACTATCGACCTGGTCAGGGGTAGCCGCCGCCGCGTGACTGCTCACGTCCGCACACGACGTAGATGCTCGCGCACAGATCGGGGTATTTCATCCCCAGAGCGTAGCAGCCATCCAGATAGGGCTGGCCGACGATTCCAGCTTCCATCAACTGGTCGAACTGGAAATTGGCGAAGGGCTTGAAGAATACGCCGCCTCTCTGCTCGACGCCCAATCCGGCCGCGCGGAGATCTCTTTCCAGCGTGTCGAGCGTGTAGGTAACGCGATGTCCGTGCGCCCGCTCGGCATCGGTGACTGCGGCGTTATGGCCGACCAGTCCCATGTGGACCGCAATCTGACGCGACGGCGCCTCGGCGTTCGGTACGGCGACATAGAGCCGTCCGTTTGGATTCAACCACGTTCGGATTCTTTGCAGCGTCGTGACGGGATCATCCAGGTGCTCCAGCGTGTGGACGAGAAACACATTGTCGAACGAATCGTCCAACTCGACTTCGTCGAACAAGCCGCAAATGAAACGCGCGCGGCCGCCCGTTCTGGACCTCGCTCGCTCCACGAGGACGCTCGACGCCTCGATGACCGTCACCGATGCGAACTCGTCCAGCAGGAGAGCGGTCATCTCGCCTTCGAAACAGCCCAGTTCGAGTGCCGCACCGGGCCGAAACGACGGGCGTAACGCCCGGATCATGTACTGCCTTAGCACATAGTCGAAGTCGTAGGCATAGCGGCGATCGTTGTCCCGGTGCTCGTCGTCGTAGTCGCGTCGTTCTCTCATGGGGTCAGCCAGGCGAATTCCGCATGGGGACAGCGTTCCGTTCTCGCGTGACCCGCTCGGCAACGCCCTTCAAACTAAGTTCGTAGCTGGATCGGGTCATTCCCAGCAGGACGTTCGTCCAAAAGCGATTCTTGCGAAAGACAGCGCGCTCCTTGCGGCCTTCGCGTACCCACCCGCAATCCTCGTGGAGCTTGAGCGACGCGTCGTTGAATTCGACGATGGTGGTGTCCAGTCGCTCGAGGCCGAGCTCTTCGAACGCATATCGACTCAGCGCTGCGAGCGCGTCGGTGGCATGGCCCTTCCTCCGCTCCCCAGGCTCACCGATCAAGATGCCTTCAAACGCATTACGATCTTTCCAGTTGATTTGCGTCAGCGTTGCGATTCCGATCGGACCCGCACCGGGGGCGTCGATGATGAAGCGCTGGTCGCAGGAATCGTGTCGAAACGATTGTATCCACGTGGCGAGCGACGTCTTCGAGAGCGGGAAATGCCATCCGCCCAGCTGTCCCTGGATTTCGGGATCGTTCGCCCAACGATGGACAGGTTCAAGGTCGATGATCTCGATGGCCCGCAGCATCACTCGGGTTCCCGCAATGTTCATGTCGGCGCTCCGGCTACACGAGGAGAACGGTAAGCGGGAAAGTATCCGCCCGAACTAAGAGTCGGTTGCGTGAGCACGGCATAAACGGATGGATTGAGCACGCTCCCGAAGATGTGCGCGATGGTGGTGCGATTGGAGAATCCGGCCTTGAATCGAGCTAGGCCATCGGACGAATCACGCTCGATTCCAGCCGCGCCCCCCAGATTCACGAGCTGCCGCGAAAAGTGTTGCAAGGCGACGTCGTAGATGGCATAGGCAGCGCCGTTGGCATATCCATCGTCGTTGGAGGCGGCCAAATGGCTCCAGACGCGCCCTTCGTGTTCGAACCAGAGATGGCATGACACTAGCAGGTCGTTCCAGTACGCCCCAACGGTATGTAGGCCTTGGCAATCGGCGAGCTGACGAAACGATTCATGTGAAAAGCGTTGCGCCCCCGCGATGTCATGCCTGGACTGAAGCTGCTCGTACAGCCCGCACCAAGCCTCGATAATGTCATGCAGATCGACGAATCGGACCTCCACGCCTCGCTTGATTGCGCGCTTGATCTCGTGAGCGTGATGGGGTGTGGGCCGGTAAGGGCCCACTGCCGGATCCATCAGATAGTGGGTCTTGTACGCCCCCGCGACGTCGAAGCTCTCGCGCAACGTCGCAAGTGGCGGCCCGACAAGGCCGTCGACTACGAGAGTTGCCGTGAGCAGGCCGGCGACGCGCAGGCGTTGCAGGCCGCCGAATAGGTCGCTGTCCGGCGAAA
Organism: Burkholderiales bacterium; assembly: GCA_038239945.1. GTDB lineage: Bacteria > Pseudomonadota > Gammaproteobacteria > Burkholderiales > Casimicrobiaceae > VBCG01. The sequence goes on along the minus strand of JBBSEG010000025.1, from coordinate 30,933 downwards.
GACACGCCAGTGGATAGGGGCCGATCGCGTCTCGATATTCGTCGCCCCACGGTCGGACCATTACGGGGCATTGCCATTCCTGGATATCCAAAGGGGTACCGGCATTTGCCAGCGTCCTGGCGTATTCCAGCGTCGCGTAAGGATGGCGACGGGTGTGCTGCGGCATCATGGCGCGAGGCCCCGCAGCACCTCCTCGGCGACCTCGTGCATGTCTGCCGGACTGTATCGGTAGTCGCAGGGCAGAGTGAGCAGTTCGTCGGCCAAACGATGCGCGACAGGGTGCTCCGATGGCGGCGAGGGAAGCGCTTGCCAGTGCCGCGCCGCGAATACGCGATGCTGGCGCAGGTGATTCGCCAATGCCGATGCCGAGGGAACGCGAACCGGAAAGCCGAGGGGTGCGAACGTAATTTGGTCGTCCGGTATGAAGGCCCAGTCGCGCAGGCGGGAGTGCAGAACGCGATAATTGGTTCGCCTGATGGCACCATCGGCGGCGGCGTCGATGGTCTTCAGCGCGGCCGTGGTCATCTCGGTCATTCGAACGCGACCGGTGGCCATGCGATCCTCGGCGCGCACGTACATCTCATACCATCGTGCATTGTCCGTCTCGCAGGGATCTTCGGCGCGCGCAAGATAGGGCAGCACGAACGCGAAGTCCTCAGGCGCCTTCGTGGGCAGCGCGTCGAGTGGGTCGGCACGCGACGATGCGACCAGGATGCCTCCGTCGGGCACCCCCAGTAGTTTGCGGGGGCTGTACAGCTGCCACGTACCCCATTCGGGTCCCGGATCTAAGGCCTGGGCGCGGTCCTCGATCCAGCCGATATCGCTGCGGGATCGAGCCAGGGCCAAGAACTCGTCGCTTGGGCAACGGCCGAAGTAGTCCACTGCCAGGACGTGGTCGCCCGAGCGCAGTCGATGCGCGAGCACGTGGACGATCGGATGGAGCCGCTCATCGACCTCGTAGTAGTGTATCGGGATGCCGTTGGGGACTGCTTCGGCGACTTCGACACATATATACGCGGGGAGAAAAATCCGCGCCGGTCGATAGACTGTCCACAACGCGTTGAGGGCGCTGCGCGCATTCTGCAACGTCCACGCGGTTGCTTCGGAACCTACCCAGCGAGACCAAACGGTGCTTGGGCTGGCCGCCGCGGCCGGGAGGCGGAGTTCGAGAAAGCCTCCAACGGCGCGCGTCACGCTAGTCTCGTAGCAGAAATGAGAGCACCGTTGGTCCTCCAGCGCTGTCCATCAGTGTGACAACACTTCAATCACGGCAAGCGTTCCTGCAATCTGCTCGGCATTGGTCGACGCGCCGGTAGGCAGCACGAGGACCTGATCGGCCACTCGTTGCGTGACGGGCAGCACCATGCCCGCGTGCGGGTAAAACGCCCGGTACGGCTGCATATTGTGGCAGCCTGGCCAGAAGTACTTTCGAGCGAGCACATTCTCCGCGTGCAGGACCTCGATCACGCGGTCGCGCGAGACGGGAAACCGTTCGCCGACCGCAGCAACGACATATTGAAAATTATTTCGCTCGCTCTCGTCGTAGCGCAGCAAATCGATTCCACGCATTTTCGACAAACCGGTAATGTAGGCGGCATAGTTGGCCCGATTCGCTTCGACGAAAGCGTCGAGCTCGCACAGGTTCGTCAACCCCATGGCCGCCGCGATCTCCGTCATCTTCCCGTTCGTCCCCGGATAGATCACGTTGTCGTAGCCGTGGAAGCCGAAGTTGCGCATCAGGCGCATTTTCTCGGCGAGGTTGTCGTCGTTGGTGACGACGGCCCCGCCCTCGAACGTGTTGAAGAACTTGGTCGCGTGAAAGCTGAACACCTCGCATTGGCCGAAGCTGCCCAGCATCCGGCCCTTGTGCGAGCAGCCGAAGCCGTGCGAGGCGTCGTACATGAGGCTGAGGCCGTGTTCGTCGGCGATCTCCTGCAGCGCCTCGACCGGCGCAGGGCGCCCCCAAAGATGCACGCCGAGGATTCCAGTGGTGCGTGGCGTGATCATCCGCCGCACGGCGGCAGGGTCGAGGTTTTGCGTGACGGGGTCGATGTCGGCGAAGATCGGCGTGATCTCCTGCCACTGCAGCGCGTGCGCCGTCGCGACGAACGTGTAGGAGGGAACGATCACCTCGCCGTGCATGTCGAGCGCGCGTGTCGCGATCTCCAGGGCGATCGTCCCATTGCACATGGCAACGCAATGCTTCACGCCCAGGTAGGCGGCAATGGAGCGCTCGAACTCCTGTGCCACCGGCCCGTTGTTCGACAGCCATTGGCTCTCGAGGATGGCGCGTGCCCGGGCGAGAAAGTCCTCGTGATCGCCGATGTTCGGTCGACCGACATGCAAGGGCTCGGCGAAGAGGGGCGGCGCGCCGTTGATTGCAAGGTCGGCCGCCGACCGGATCTGCTTCATTGCCCTGGCGGGCATGGGGCTATCGAGCGGGCTCATGCGCCAAGCCGGAGCAAAAACCAAGCCATTCTGCGCGCCATCGACAGGGTGAGTCGCCGCGCCATGCCTCGGCGCATGGCACCCCCAGGCGCGGCCGCCTCAGGTGCTTCCCGTGCTCCCAAACCCGCCTCCCGCCCGCTCCGACTTCTCGAACTCCTTCACGAGCCGGAATTGTGCCCGCACCACCGGCACCACGATCAGCTGGGCGATGCGGTCCATCGGCTCGACGGTGTAGGGCTCGCGGCTACGGTTCCAGCAGCTCACCATCAGCGGGCCCTGGTAGTCGGAATCGATCAGGCCGACGAGGTTGCCGAGCACGATGCCGTGCTTGTGGCCCAGGCCGGAGCGCGGAACGATCATGGCAGCGTAGCCCGGGTCGCCGATGTGGATCGCAAGGCCCGTGGAAACGAGGTGCGTATCGCCCGCACCAATGGTCACGGTAGCCTCGAGGCACGCGCGCAGGTCCAGACCCGCTGATCCCGGGGTGGCATACGTGGGCATGTACGCCCGAATGCGCTGGTCGAGGATCTTCAGGTCGATTGGCGACATCGAACGCCCTGCCGGATCAAAGAGTTTGCACGGACGACGTTCGTCATTTTTCGTGGGGCAGCCGCGCCGCGATCTCCTGCACCAGTCGCCGCGCCAGCGCCAACTTGTCCATGCGCGGCAGCGGATGGGCCCCGGCGTCGTCGAGCAGCGTCACCTCGTTGGCATCGCTGCCGAACGCATCCTGAGCGCGGTTGGCGACCATCAGCGGCACGCCCTTGCGGCGGCGCTTGGCCTCGGCGTTCTCCGGAACGTCGTGGCTTTCCGCCGCGAAACCGACGCAGTAAGGCGCATCCGGACGCGCCGCGACGCTCGCCAGGATGTCGGCCATCGGCTGCAGCGTGAGGGTTAGTGGGGCGCCGGACTTCTTGAGCTTGCGATCGCTGGCTGCCGCCGGTGCGTAGTCGGCCACCGCAGCCACGGCGACAAAGATGTCGGCCGCGTCGATGAACCGCATCACCGCGGCTCCCATCTGGGCGGCGCTGTCGACGTCGATGCGTCGCACGCCGGCCGGCGTGGCCTGGGCGCTCGGGCCTGCGACGAGCGTCACCATGGCCCCGGACTCGGCCAGCGCGCGCGCGAAGGCAAAGCCCATCTTCCCCGAGCTGTTGTTGGTGATGCCGCGGACGGGGTCGATGGCTTCGAACGTGGGTCCTGCGGTGATCACCACGCGCCGGCCGGCCAGCAGCTTCGGCTGCACGAACGCCTGCAACGCGGCCTGCAGCTCCGCGGCCTCGAGCATGCGACCGTCGCCGTATTCGTTGCACGCGAGCTCGCCCGTTCCCGGACCCAGCACCGTCACGCCGTCGGCGACGATCTGCGCCACGTTGCGCTGCGTCGCGGCGTTGCTCCACATCTGCACGTTCATCGCGGGCGCGACGAGCAGCGGGCACTCGCGCGCAAGGCAGAGGGTCGCGAGCAGGTCGTCGGCGCGGCCCTGCGCGATCCGTGCGATGAAGTCTGCGGTGGCGGGCGCGACGACGATCAGGTCGGCGCCGCGCGACAGGCCGATATGGCCCATCGCGTTGTCGGCGCCGGAATGCCACAGGTCGCCGTGGACGGGCCGGCCGGACAGCGCCTGGAACGTCGTGGCAGTGACGAAACGCGCGCCGGCCTCGGTGAGCACGACGTCGACGACGACGCGATCTTTGACGAGCAATCGCACCAGCTCGGCGGCCTTGTACGCGGCGATGCCGCCGGTCACGCCCAGCACCACGCGCGCCAGGGGCGCGGGCGTGGAGCGTTGCGCGGGCACGTCATCCATGTGGCCGATCCGGGTCCAAGTGTCGCGAAGTCTACACTTTCCGTGCATGTGGTTTGCCGGCTATTCCGCCGCGATTTCCACCTCTCCCAGGTTCGATGGATACCACGACCGCCCCCCTGCAGGAACGCCCTCGCGAGCGGCTGCTCAGCCGCGGCGCGGGCGCGCTGTCCGACGCCGAGCTCCTCGGCATCCTGCTTCGCACGGGCGTCACGGGATCGTCGGCCGTGGACATCGCACGCGAGTCGCTGGCGCGCTGCGGCGGCATCGCCGGGCTGGTGGGCACGCCGGCGGGGCAACTGGCGCGCCTGCGCGGCTGGGGGCAGGCGAAGGCTGCCATCGTCAAGGCGGCGATCGAGCTTGCGCGCCGCCTCGCCGGCGAGGAGCTCCGCCGTGGCGATGTGCTCACGTCGCCCGAGGCGGTGCGCGACTACCTGCGCCTGTCGCTGTCCGCGCTGCCGCACGAAACATTCATGGCGCTATTCCTCGACAGCCAGCATCGCCTGCTCGCGGCCGAGGAACTGTTCCGCGGCACGCTCGCGCAAACCAGCGTCTATCCGCGCGAGGTGCTCAAGGCGGCACTCGCGCACAACGCCGCCGCGGTGATCTTCGCGCACAACCATCCGTCGGGTGTCGCCGAGCCGTCGCGCGCCGACGAACTGCTCACGCAGGCGCTCAAGCAGGCGCTGGGGCTGGTCGACATCCGCACCCTCGACCATTTCGTGGTGGCGGGCGCGCAGGTGGTGTCGTTCGCCGAGCGGGGGTTGCTGTAGGGCGCGGTTCAGGCGACCGGTCGTCGTTCAAGCGTCCTTCGCCGCAACCCCCATCGCCGCCGCGATCGTCTCGAAATCCTCCTCGGTGATGCTGATCGAGCTGCGGCGAAACGCCATGCCCCAGGATGCCTTGCCCTTGGTGAGCTCGAGCGTTTCGAGCAGCGGCCGGATGGGCGCCTCGTGCGTGCGCTTCTTCCACGCCACGTCGCGCCGCCACGGCAGGAAGCCCCCGCCCATGTCGGCCTGGTAGGCGTCGCCGGGCTTGATGCGTCCGATGGCCGTGAACGCCTGCACGGGCTCGCCGCCTTCGAGCGAGGTGCGCGGCGAGTAGTAGACGATCCCGTCGCCCGGCGCCAGGCGCTGCACCGGCGCGTGCTTGCCGTGGCCGAGCTGGCAGAACCCGTCCTTCACGCCCCGCTGCACGTGATCGCGCGAGGCGATGCCGATCCAGCAGTGCCCCATGATCAGATGTGCTGCACGTCGATGACGCTGTACAGGTGCGCGTCGCAGGTGGCGAACGCCATGATGGGCGCCATGTGCCGCTGGGCTTCCGGCATCTTCTGCATGGCCTGGAAGTCCTCGGCGGTGCGCCACTGCGCGTAGTTCACCACCCGGACGCCGTCGACGCTCTTGTGGATGTTGGCGGAGACGAAGCCCGGCACCCGCGACATGGTCGTTTCGGTGGCCTCGGCCAGCATCTGCACCAGCCGGTCCTGGTCGGCGGGCTTCACGGTGAACACGTTGATCAGCGTGACGTAGTCGCCGTTGGCGACGATGGGTGTGGTCTGCTCGAGCGTCATGGGCGTCTCCGGTAAGGGGCTCCGCTATTTTCTACGATCGCGCGGACGGCGCGAAGATCATCAGCACGGCCGGGCCGTCCGGTGCCTGCACGATCGACTCGCCGCGAAAGCCCGCGTTGAAATAGGCGCGCCGGGCGCGCGTGTTGCCCGGGTCGGGATCGATGGCCACCAGCGGCACGCCCTCGTCGACCAGCCTCTGCGCCAGAAGTCGCAGGAACGTCGAGCCGTGGCCCCGGCCGAGCAGGGCCGGCTCGCCGATGAACGCGTCGATCGCTCGCGTTCGGGGCGGCAGGTGCTGAAAATGGGCCTGGGGCCAGCGGTGGACCGCATAGTCCTGGGCATAGGCGAACGGAATGCCGTCCAAGGAGACGATGCGCATCGTCATTGCGGGCTCGGACAGATCCTCCGCGAGGAGCGCGAACTGCTTGCCCGGCGCGCCCCACCACTGGACGACCTCCCGCGTATCGAGCCAGCGCCGGAGCATCGGCAGATCCGCCGCGGCGGCCGGACGGAAGGCATAGCGCGCTGGCCGCATCGACGCCTAAATGCTTGATAGGAGCCGGAAAACCCGGCATAATCTCGGGCTTTGCAGCAGTCGGCCCCGGCCACTGGTCCATCCAACACGGACGGACCATCCGCCGGTCGCCATCCAACCGCATTCGAAGGAGCGAGCCATGGCTCGAGTATGTCAAGTCACGGGTAAGAAGCCGATGGTGGGCAACCACGTATCGCACGCCAACAACAAGACCAAGCGGCGCTTTCTGCCGAACCTGCAGTCGCGCCGGTTCTTCGTCGAGAGCGAGAATCGCTGGATCAGCCTGCGGCTTTCCAACGCGGGGCTTCGCACCATCGACAAGAAGGGCATCGACGTCGTCCTGGCCGAGTTGCGCGGGCGCGGCGAGCGCGTCTGACCTTCAGGACTTCAGGAGCATCGAACATGCGCGAAAAGATCAAGCTCGAGTCCTCCGCCGGCACGGGGCACTTCTACACCACGACCAAGAACAAGAAGAACACGCCCGACAAGCTGGAAATCAAGAAATTCGACCCGGTGGCGCGCAAGCACGTCGCGTACAAGGAAACCAAGCTGAAGTAGTCCGGCTGTCCGCCGGGCCTTGCAGCCGGCGGCTTCCGCCCGCGATCGCGCACCGCTGTTCACGCACCATTTCGAGGCTCGCCGTCCGGCGGGCCTTTTCTCGCCCATCGGCTGCACGGCGGGCACATGTTGCCCCCGCGGCTTTCCGCTTTCTCGCGGGGATGCCCGGGCGCTTTCGCCGGGACGACGCGGTGCGGGAATTGTCGGCGCCAAAACCGCATGGTAGGGTTCCGCGCGCGCTCGGCAGCGCAGCCCTTGATCCGGCGGGCGGGCCTGGCGCATTTTTCCGTCGCGTCCTGCAGCCCGCTGCCGGACGTGACGGACCAATACAAGTGGTTACCAGGAGGCTTCATGCGCATCTCGTCGCAACTTCGTTGCACGTTCGCGTTCGCGGTCGGGCTTTGCGCCGCGTCCCTCGCCGCGGCGCAGGACGTGAAGCACTTTCGCTTCGCCTACGACCAGCCGCGCGGCACCGGCTACGCCATCGCCGGCGACATCTTTTCCGACAAGCTGAAGGAGCTCAGCAAGGGCACGATGCTGATCGACCAGTACCCGGGCGCGCAGCTCGGGCAGGAGCCGCAGGTTCTGCAGCTCATGAAGGCCGGCGACATCGACTTCTGCATCAGCGCCGCCGCGAATGCCGCCACGCTCACGCCGCAGGCCGGCGTGATGTCGCTGCACTTCCTGTTCCGCAACGAGGACCATCTGAAGGCGGCGCTCGCCGATCCGCAGGTCGTCCAGGCGGTGAAGGACATGGTCGAGGACACCGTGCAGGGCGGCCACGTGCTGGCGCTCATCACGCTGGGCTTTCGCGACATGTACAGCAAGCGCGAAGTGCACAAGGTCGAGGACATGAAGGGCATGAAGGTGCGCGTGCAGGCGACCGCCACCGAGGACGCGATGTTCCCCGCCTATGGCGCGCAGACCGTCCACATGCCGTTCGGCAACCTGTACACGTCGCTGCAGACCGGCGTGGTGGACATGGGCGAGAACGGCGTGAACGTGTACCTCGTCAACAAGCACTACGAGGTCGCGCCCGTGCTGTCGATGACCGAGCACGAGGCCAACAACAACTTCATCTGGATCAGCGACAAGCTGTGGAAGTCGCTGTCGGCGGACCAGAAGAGCTGGGTGACGGCCGCGGCCAACGAGGTGGGCAAGCAGCAGCCTGCCCGCGCGCTGGTGCTCGAGCACGAGTCGGCCGACAAGCTTCGCGCCATCGGCGTGAAGGTGGTCACCGACGTCGACAAGTCGGGCTTCGCGAAGATCGCGGGTCCCTATCTCGACAAGCTGGCGGCGGGGCTCGGTCCGCACGCCGTCAAGATCAAGGACCTGATCGTCGCGGTGAAGTGATCGCCTACGGCACGGGCGTGGCCGCGGGCCCGCCCGGCGACCTGGCCGGCTAGACCGTGCGCGTCTACGCGAAGCTGCTGTCGTCGCGGCAGCGTCATCTGAAGTGGCGCGCGCTCGATCGGCTCGAGGTGGCGCTGATGATGGCCTGCGGCCTGCTGCTGCTCGCGTTCTCCTCCACGGTGACGTTCGACGTCGTCACGCGCACCATCGGCCATCCGTGGCTGTGGCTGCAGGAGGTGACGCAGACGTTCTTCATCTACGCGATCTTCACGGGTGCGGCGGTGGCGACGCGCCGCAACGATCACCTGTACCTCACGGCCGTGGCCGACGCGCTGCATGGCACGCCGCGCCTGGTGGTCGAGATCATCATTCGCCTGGTCGTGCTCACCGTGGCGCTCTGCCTCGTGTGGTTCGGCTACATCAACTTCCTGCGCGGCTTCAGCAGCTTCCGCATGCCGTCGATGACGCCCATCGCGTCGCTCTACGCGGCCATTCCGCTGTCCGGCGCGCTGATCGCCCTGTTCACGATCGAGCAGCTCGTCCAGGGCTGCCGGAACGGCTTCGACCATCCCGAGCCGCTGCTCGAGCCCGATTCCCCGGCAGCGCCTGCCGTGCCGCTGGGGAGGATCTGACGTCATGAGCGCGCCGATCATCCTCGGGCTGATGACGTTCATGTTCCTGTTCTTCGGGTATCTCGGCGTGCCCGTCGCGTTCTCGCTCATGGCGGGGGTGCTCATCGGCGCGACGCTCACCGACGTGACGCTGCCGGCGATCGTGCAGAAGATGTTCGACGGGATGGACTCGGAGGCGCTCCTGGCGATCCCGTTTTTCCTGCTCGTGGGCGAGCTGATGAGCTCTGCGAACGTCGTGCAGCGGGTGGCCAATCTCTCGCTCGCGCTGGTGGGCCACATCCGCGGCGGGCTGTCGCAGGTGGTCACCGTTTTCAGCATGTTCTTCTCGGAGATGTCGGGCTCCACCACCGCCGACGTCGCGGTCATCAGCCGCGCGCTCGGCGGACCGATGAAGCGCGAGGGTTACACGCCCGCGTTCACCGCGGCGATCATCGCGGCCGCCTCGACCATCGCCGCGCTGGTGCCGCCCAGCATCACGGCCGTCGTGTATGGCGCGGTGGGCAACGTGTCGATCGCCGGGCTGTTCATGGCGGGCATCGTGCCGGGCTTCATGATCGGCTTCGGGCTGATGATCTACTGCTACTTCTTCGGCCCGGCCGGCCTGCGCCGTCCGCGCGCGGCGTTTCCCGAGGTGGCCCGCGCGTTCAAGGACGCGTCGCTGCCGCTGATGATCCCGTTCATCCTGCTGGGCGGCATCCTCACCGGCTGGTTCACCCCCACCGAGGCAGGCGTGGTGGCGGTGGTGTGGATCATCGCCGTGGTGATCCCCGTGCTCAACCGCGGGCACCTGCGCTATCTCGCCTACGACTTTTGCATCGCCGGGCTGATCTTCTCGTTGCCCCTGATCACCATCGGCGCGGCGAACGCCTTCGGCTGGGTGCTGGCCTATCTGCGCGGGGCGATCGTGATCGCGGAATGGATCACGGCGATCGCGGGCACCGACCCGCATCTCATCATGCTGCTGATGGTGCTGCTGTTCACCATCATCGGCGACTTCATCGAGCCCGTGCCGACCATCATCATCTTCATGCCGCTGGTGAACGCGCTCACGCAGGCCGGCAACATCAACCCCGTGCACATGGGCGTGGTGCTCATCGCCACGCTGGCGTTCGGGCTGATCACCCCGCCGTACGGCCTGGTGCTGCTGATGGCGTCGAAGTTCATCGGCGTGCGCTTCTCGCATGCGCTGCGCGCGGCGCTGCCGATCTACGTGGTGTTCCTGGTTGCGATCGCGTTCGCGATCTACTTTCCCAAGGTCGTACTGTGGCTGCCGAAGCAGGTGATTCCCGAATCGGTGGGCTGCTTCAAGAATCCGTCCGGCGCTGGCTACATCTGCCCGAAGTAGGGCGCGCCGCGTTGCGCCGCTTCACGCGACGCCGGGGTTCAGAAACTGGTGGACTGCCTGGACCACCACCGAGCCTTCGCCCACGCCCGAGGCGACGCGCTTGACCGAGCCTGCCCGAACGTCGCCTACGGCGAAGACGCCGGGCTTGCTGGTCGCGAACGGAGAGGCGAGCGCCTTGCCCTCAGTGTCGCGCCCCGTCTGGATGAAGCCCTTGCGGTCCAGCGCGAGACAGCCGTCGAGCCATTCGGTGTTCGGCTCGGCGCCGATCATCACGAACAGGCTCGCGATCGGCTTGATCTGGCTCGCGCCGGTGTTGCAGTCGGTCAGCCGCACGCGGCGCAGAAACGCGTCGCCCTCGAGCGCCGTGACCTCGGTGAACGGGTGCACGGTGACCGCAGGCGAGGACTCGATGCGCTGGACGAGGTAGTCGGACATCGTCGCAGCGAGCCCCTTGCCGCGCACGACCACGTGGACGCGACGGACGGTGCGCGACAGGAACACCGCGGCCTGGCCCGCCGAATTGCCTCCCCCCACGACCACCACTTCCTCGCCGGCGCACAGCTGCGCTTCCATCGCGGTGGCCGCGTAGTGGATGCCCTGGCCTTCGTACTTGTCGTAGTTGTCGAGAGGGAGCTTGCGGTAGCGCGCGCCGGTGGCGATCACCACCGCGCACGCGGTCACGATCTCGCCGTCCTCCAGTCCCATCTTATAGGGCTGGGTCGTGCAATCGAGCGTGGCGACGGAGCGCGCGATCGCGAGGCGCGCGCCGAACTTCTGCGCCTGGGCCTGCGCGCGGCCGGCCAGCGCCTGGCCCGAGATGCCGGTGGGAAAGCCGAGATAGTTCTCGATCTTCGAGGACGTGCCCGCCTGTCCGCCCGGCGCGGTGCTCTCGAGCACGATGGTGCTCAGGCCCTCGGAGGCCGCGTACACGGCGGCGGCGAGGCCCGCCGGCCCCGCGCCCACGACCGCGACATCGTAGATGGTGGCGGGATCAAGCGTCTCGGTGAGGCCGAGCGCGTGGGCGAGCTCGAGCGTGGTCGGATTGCGGAACAGCTGCCGCCCGGAGGCGATGACCACCGGCAGGTGCGCGGGCTGCAGCTCGAAGCACTCCAGGAACCCTTCCGCGTCGGGATCGGTATCCGTGTCGAGCAGGCGGAACGGATAGCTGTTGCGCGTCATGAAGCGTTGCAGCCGCAGCGTGTCGGCGTGCCGGGCGGCGCCGATCAGCACCACGCCGCCTAGGCCGTGCCGGATGAAACCCACGCGGCGCAAAATGAACGCACGCATGATGATCTCGCCCACGTCGGGCTCGCCCACCACCATGCGACGAAAACTGGCGCGCTTGATGCGCACCACGCGGCTCGGTATGCCGGTGCGGCCGGAGACGAGGATGCGCCGGTCGTTGAACAGATCCATCTCGCCGGTGAACTGGCGCTCGCCGTGCACGGTGACGACATTCGGCACGCCGTGCGCATCCTCGTCGAAGACCTCGACCTCGCCTGACTGCACCAGGAAGAAGTCGACGCTGCGCTCGCCCCGCTCGAACAGCCGCGCGCCGGCCGGCAGGTCCTCGACGGTGCCGTATGCCGCCACGCGCTGCGCCATCTCCTCGGACAGGCGCGGGAACGTCTGGCCCTCGCGGGCATACGGGTCCGACGGGTCGAGCGCGGTCCCGCCGGCCAGGGACGCGCTCGTGTATCGCGTAGCGATCGGCGTGGGCATCGGTGGTGCGCTTTCGGGCTAGGTCTCGACCAGGTCCGACCGGGTGAGCGGCAGGCGGCGCACGCGCGGGCCGCCGAGCTTCGCGACGGCGTTGGCCACCGCCGGCGCCAGCGGGGGAACGCCGGGCTCACCCACGCCCGTCGGCTTTTCGGCGCTCGGCACGATGTGCACCTCGACCCTGGGCATCTCGTGGATGCGTAGCGCGCGGTAGGTGTCGAAGTTGCGCTGCGCGGCGCGCCCGCCCTTGATCTCGACCTCGCTGTAATAGAGCGCGCCGAGCGCGAAGCCGATGCAGCCTTCCATCTGCGCCCGAATGACGTCGGGGTTCACCGCCACACCGCAGTCGACCGCGCACACGACGCGCTCGACCTTCACCTTGCCGTTGCGCATCGACACCTCGGCCACCTGCGCGACGAAGGTCTCGAACGACTCGTGCACGGCGATGCCCTGCGCGACGCCCGCGCGGCCCGCCTTGCCCCACCCCGCCTTGTCGGCCGCGAGCTTGAGCACGCCCGCCGCGCGCGGCTTTTTGCCCAGCAGCGCCAGGCGAAACGCGAGCGGATCCTTGCCCGCGGCGGCCGCGAGCTCGTCCATCATCGTCTCCATCACGTACGCGGTGTGCGTGTTGCCCACCGATCGCCACCAGAGCGGGCGCACCGGGAGCACCGGCGAGTGCAGCGTGCCCTGCAGCATCGGCAGGTCGTAGATCGTGGGCATCACCCCTTCGACCGAGGTGGGGTCGACGCCGTCCTTCATCATCTCGGCCATCGGGCCGCCCGCCATGATCGACTGGCCGACGATGGTGTGCTGCCACGACGCGACGCGGCCCTGCGCGTCGAGCCCGACCTTGACCGCATGCACATACATGGGACGGTAGAGCCCGGCACCCGTGTCGTCCTCGCGGGTGAACTGCAGCCGCACCGGCGCGCGGCCGCCGATGGCCGTCGCGACGTTCACGGCCGCGACGGTGAAGTCGCTCCACACATTGGCGCGCCGTCCGAAGCTGCCGCCCGACACCAGCGTGTGCAGCTTGACCTTGTCCATCGGCAGCCCGGCGGCCTTCGCGGCGAACATGTGGTCGAAGGTGGGGAACTGGTGTCCCGACCACGTCTCGAGCATGCCGTCGTGCAGCCACGCCACGCAGTTCATCGGCTCCATGGTGGCGTGCGCCAGGAACGGGAACTCGTAGACGGCCTCGACGGTCTTCGCGGGCGCAGCGGCGGCGCCCGCATCGGCGGCGGGCTTGGTGAACGGCGTGCCGGCCTGCGTGGCGAGCGTGCGGTACTGCGCGAGCAGTCCGTCCGTATCGAGCGCGCGGCTCGCGGACTCGTCCCACTGCACCTTGAGTGCGCGCCGGCCCTGCAGCGCCGCCCAGGTGCCGGTGGCCACCACGGCCACGCCCTCGGGCACCTCGAGCACGTCGGTGACGCCCTTCACTTGCTTCGCTTCGGTGGCGTCGAACGACACGAGCTTCGCACCGAATCCCGGCGGCCACGCGATGACGGCGGTCAGCATTCCGGGGAGCTTGACGTCGGCGGTATAGAGCGCGGTGCCGTTGCACTTCGACGGGGAGTCAACGCGCGGGGTCGAGCGATCCTTCGCGATGTAGACGAAGCGCGCGGCGGGCTTGAGCTCCGGCTTGACCGGCGGCGCCTGCCGGCTCGCGGCGACGGCCATCTCGCCGTAGGTGGCGCGTCGACCCGAGGCATGGGTCAGCGTGTTCTTCGCCGTGCGGATCTCGCCGGCCGGCACGCGCCAGGTCTCGGCGGCGGCCGCCACCAGCATGGCGCGGGCGGTGGCACCCGCGCTGCGGTACTGCAGGAACGAGTTGGCGATGGCGGAGGAGCCGCCCGTGCCCTGCAGGTCGCCGAACACGAGGTTGGCGTAGAGCTTGGGATCGGACGGCGCGTACTCGGTGCGCACGAGCGACCAGTCGGCGTCGAGCTCGTCGGCGACCAGCGTGGCCAAGCCGGTGGTGTTTCCCTGGCCCATCTCGTGATGCTTGCAGATCACCGTGACGAGGTTGTCGGTGCCCACGCGCACGAATGCGTTGGGCGCGAGCGGTCCGGTGGCCGCGCCCTCGACGCCGGGCATCGCCGCGCGCGCCGCCCCGGGCACGGCCAGGTCGAGGCCGATCACGAGCCCGGCCGCGCCGGTGGCCTGCAGGAAGCGGCGCCGCGTGAGCGCGGGCGCGGCAGGATCGGGCACGCCGAGCAGCGCGGCCAGCCGGCGCTGCTCGGCGTCGCGATATCGATTCATCAGCGGATGCACGTGCGTCTCCTCAGCCGGCGAGTTGCGCCGACGCGGCGTGGATCGCCGCGCGGATGCGATGGTAGGTGGCGCAGCGGCAGATGTTGCCTGCCATCGCGTGGTCGATGTCCGTGTCGCTGGGCTTAGGCTTCTGCTCCAGCAACGCGGTCGCCGACATGATCTGGCCCGACTGGCAATAGCCGCATTGCACGACGTCGAGCTCCACCCACGCCTTCTGCACCGCCTTGGCGGCGCGCGAGCCGAGCCCCTCGATCGTGGTGATTTGGCGGCCCGCCACGGCCGAGACCGGCGCGGAGCACGAGCGCAGGGTACGGCCGTCGACGTGGACGGTGCAGGCGCCGCACTGCGCGATGCCGCAGCCGTATTTCGTGCCGGTCAGGCCGAGCTCGTCGCGGATGACCCAGAGCAGGGGCGTGTCGGGGTCGCCGTCGAAATCGCGGCGCGCGCCGTTGACGGTGAGCGAGAGGGACATGGAAAGCTCCTTCGTTGATTGAAGCGGTGGCGAGGCGGAGGCGGGGGCGACGTCACCGCGCCGGGCAGGCGGCGCCGGTGTCGATCCAGGCGGCGACCAGCGCGCCGAGCTGCGCCTGCGTGCCGGGCGCAGGATCGCGGTTGCCGCCCGGGTGCCAGCCCCAGCCGACGAGCGAGTCGTGCGCCATGTGCTCCTGGATGGCCGCCAGCGACTTGCCGCCGTTGCGGCGCGGATCCTTGATCTGCTCGCAGATCTCGCCGAGCGACCTGGTCTGCCAGGCCATGGACTTCGGCGCGACATGCCACAGCGGATGCCCCGGGACGCGCGAGGGCTCGAAGTTCGCCGCCTGGTGGCACGTGGCGCATTGCAGCCCGATCGCCCCGTGATCGTCGGGGCCGCGCACGACCGGCGGCGAGTGCGGGTGGCCGTCGTTGCCCTGCGAGGGCCGCTCGCCGACCGGATGGCAATTGAGGCAGCGCGGGTGCTGGAGCACCTTGCCCGCCTCGACGAACAACGCGCGCGAACGCTCGGCGGTGTCGCCGATGGACGAGAAGGCCTCCGGCGCGCGCAGATCCTCGGCCTGCACCGGTGATGCGGCCATCGATGCGGCCATCGCCGTGGACAATGTGGCCGCGAGCATGGACAGGCGCCGTGCAATAACCGTCGGTGACATGCGGATTCCTTGCTGAAGACGAACGGCCATGATGGCCGACCGGGCCAACGAGAGGCGGTGCGCGCCGCGGACGTTGCCGGCGGAGCTGCGCGGCGGTGTCGTCCGCTCAAGGTGAATGGTATGTCGCGCGTCGAGCGGATGCAATTCGTCAGCGCGCCCGCGGCAGCGCGCTGCCCCGACTCGGTGCGCCAAGCCGCGGCGCAGGTTGCGCGCGATCTCTCGCCGGCGGACGCACGGAGCGAGGGGACGCCCGGCGGCGTGGTCCGCGCGAGGTCATGGCGGCGTGCGCAGGAACAGGCGCGCGGGGAGCCGGAAGCGCCGCAACGCGGCCAGCACTCCGTCGGTCGACTGGAAGCGCAGGTACCAGCGGTACAGCACGAACAGCCCGCCGGCCGCCACCACGGCGGCGATCACCCACGCGATGCGCGTGATCAACGCGATGACCAGCGCCACCGCGCCGATCGACAGGCGCTCGCGGGTGAGAAAGATCGCGTTGACGCCCCGGTCGCGCTCGAGCTGCGCTAGCGCGCGCTGCACGCCGAAGCCCTGCACCTGGAGCTTGTCGACCAGGAGGCGGAGCGGTTCCTGGGCGTCGGCGGTGAGGTCGTAGCCCTGCAGGTCGGCGCACGCGGCCTGCAGCGCGTCGAATCCCTCGCCGAGCCGCAGCGCGGTGTCGGCGTCGATGTCGTCGTCCTCCGGCGCGAGGAACAGCAGTGCCTCGACGCGCGTGCGAAGCGCCTGGCGCGCCTCGGCGATCGCGCGCTCGCGGCTGCGCGCCGCGCCGTCCTGGCGCTTCGTCTCGGCGTCCGCGTCGGCGCACGCGAGGTCGAGCAGCGCGCGCGCGGCCAGCAGCGCCGCGGCGTCGTCGCGCGCACGTTCCGCCGCCGCGTCGAACCAGGCGGGCGACGGCGCCAGCCGGGCGTGCGCATCCGCGAGCTCGAGTCGCAATGCGGCCGCGTAGGCCGGCTCGTTCAACACGAGCAGCAGGGGACCGCTCAGCAGATGGGCCGGCGGCGCGTCGGCTTCGCTCACCGCGCCGTACACCGCGGCGTCGAAGTCGACCGGGCCGCTGCCGTTGCCGGTGCGCGCCGCAGCGTCGCGCTGCGCCGAACGGGCCTGCTCGGCGGATTGCCAAGCGGTCACGAAGCGCTGCCGGCCCGCGCGCCATTGCGCACCCATCGCCGCGAGCTCGGCGTCTTCCGCGAATGCCTCGAGCACGGCATCGCGCAGGATCGAATCGAGCCAGCGTTGCGCATCGCCATCGTCGTCGGTGGCGCGCCGCGCAGCGGCCAGCAGCGTCGCGCGCGTGAGCGGCGCGCCGCGCCACACCGGCGGCAGGCCGGGACACAGGCGTCGCAGCACGCGCAGCAAACGGAGATCGTCGTCGATGCCGCGGTCGTCCTGCTCGTCGCGGAGGTGGCGCAGCAGGTCGTAGTCGTGCAGCTCGCTCTCCACCCATCGAGTGATCTGGCCGCGGGCGAGATCGCGGCGCGCATCGTCCCAGTGCGCCGCCATCGCGAGGCCGAGCGACGCGGCGCTGTCGCAGTCGACGCCGGCCAGCCGATACGGCGCGACGAGCGTGGCCGCACCATCGCCGTCGTCCGAGGCAATGAGCGTGGGGTCGCCGTCGAGCCAGCGGGCGACCTCCGGACCCCCCCAGCGCCGCTGCGGGTTGCGCAGCAGGAGACCGCGGCACAGCCGCCGCAGGTCGTCATCGATCACGCCGCGCACGTCGACCGGTCGCGTGGCGAGCTGGTGATTCATCGCCTGCTCCGTCAGCCCGTCGAACGGGTGCCGGCCCGTCGCGGCCTCGAGGACAATCATGCCAAGCGACCAGCAGTCCGATTTCTCGTCGAGCACGCCGGTCAGCACTTCGGGCGCGGCGTATTGCGTCGTGCGCGCGACGCTGGTGAAGTGCTGCGTCGCGGCGCTGAGCGACGCGATCCCGAAGTCCGTCAACGCGAGCGTGAGCGGCATCCGGCTGCGCACCAGCACGTTGTCGGGCTTGAGGTCGCGATGCAGGATGCGGTGCGCGTGGATGCCGCGCAGCGCCGCCGCGATCTCGTCGACGATGCGGCGCACATCGCTTGCGGCGAGCGGTCCCTCGGCGAGATAGGCCTGCAGGGTGCCGCCCGGAATGTACTCGAGCACCTCGTACGCGACCCCCTCCGACACGCCGTGGGCGAGCATCCCGACCACGCTTGGACCCACGCTCTCGGAGAGGATCTCCAGCAGGTGGAAGTCGGGCTCGATGCCCTTGCGATAGAGCTTCACGACGGCCCGCTCGCGGGTGGCCACGCGCTCGACCAGCAGGAGGTCGGCTTCGCTACCGGTCGCCGGGAGCACCTCGCAGATGCGGTACGCGCCGCGCAGCGCGGCAGGCAGCGGACGCGTGTCGAGCGGCGCCGACGGGCCGGTTGTGCCACCGCCCTTCGGCTCGATCGGGCGGTTGCAATATACGCAACGCGTGGCGCCGGCGGCGTTCGGCTGGCCGCAGTCGGCGTAGCCGCAAAGGCGTGCGGCCGGCGCGTCGTCGCGCACCTCGGCCGGCGCATGGGCCGGAACATCGGCTGGAACATCGGCCAACGCATCGGCCAACGCATCGGCCGGCACCTCGGCCGGCACCTCGGCCGAAACATCTGCCGGCGCATCGATTGGAACATCGCCGTGCACATCGTTCCGTATTCTGGCCGGCGCGACGTCCGGCGCGTCGTCCGCCCGCGGCAGCGCGAAGTCCACGCCGGCGAGCGAGGCGCCGCACGCGCAGCGCGGGCGGTGCGGCGCGTTCTCGGCGTCGCACACCGGACACACGCGGACGAGTTCGCTCACCCCCACCCCGCTACCGGCGCCAGGACACCTTCGAAAGCGCGAGCCCGCGCACGGCGCACAGGGCCTCGACACGCGCCATGTCGTCGCGCGCCGGGATGCCGATCATCCACACCCGTCCACCCTCCACGGCGACCTGCATGCGCTTCGAGGCCGCGTCGGCGGGTGCCTGCACGAACGCGCCAAAGCGCGCCTGTCCGCGCGCCGAGAGCGGCACGAGGGTCTGGTTGCTCGATCCGCGCCACACGTTGGACAGCGGCAGCCCGTCGACGTACGGCTCGGGGATCACGGCGTCGAGCCGCGCGAGGATGTCCGCGTGCCGCCGCTCGAGCGTGCGCAACGGATAGCCGCTGTAGGCGAGCAGGTCGAAGTCGAGCGCCGCCTGCGTGCGCCAGCGGTCGAGCGCTTCGAGCAACAGCGACAGTCCCGCCGGCTGGTCGAACGGCTCGCCGCCGCTGATCGTCACGCCGTCGGGCGCGCCGCCCGACACCCGTCGGCACCAGGCGACCAGCGCGTCGATTTCGATGCCGGTGGACGGATCGGCGGGCCACGTGTCCTGCGACACGCAGCCCGGGCAGTGAATGGAGCAGCCCTGCACCCACAGCCCGATGCGCCGGCCCGGGCCGAGCACGGTCACCGGCCAATGGGCCTTGTTGAGCTCGAGCGTCGCACGCGGTTGCGCATCTCGCACGCGGGCGGCGGACGTCCGCAGGGATGCCGGGGCGCGGCGGCTCACACGAGCTCCACCGTCATGATGCGGTTGGCGTCCTCCGCGAGCGACCGGACGGCGAGCGCGCGGCGTCCTTCGAGCGGGAAGCGAAAGAGGGCGCGCGACAGCGGATTGACGAACAGCGACTCGAGCCGGTTGCCGATGCCGCGCCCGCCGTTGGACAGGTCGCGCGTGCAGAGGTCCTCGAGCATGGCGCGCACGCCGTCGTCGAGCGACAGGTCGATTCGGTGCTCGTTGCGCACGCGCGCCTGCACGTTGCCCAGCATGCCGGCAAAGATCTGCGCCGCGATCGCCGGAGTGATGAAGCCGAACACGACGATGTTGTCGCCGATGCGGTTGAGAATTTCCGGACGCGACAGGCGGAACTTGAAGTAGTCCTGGATGGCGCCGCGCACGCGCGCCTCCACCACCTCGTGCGGATCGTCGAGCGAGACGTTCTGCACACGCCGGCCGTGCTCGTCCTCGACGTAGATGCCGAGGTTCGAGGTGAAGACGAGGATCGCCTCTGAAAAGTAGGCGGTCTCGCCGCGTCCGTCGGTGAGGCGTCCGTCCTCGAGGATCTGCAGGAACTTGTCCAGGATGCGCGGATGCGCCTTCTCGATCTCGTCGAACAGCACGACGGAGAAGGGCTTCTCGCGCACCGCATTGGTGAGCTCGCCGCCGGCGTCGTAGCCGATGTAGCCAGGCGGCGCGCCGAGCAATCGGGCGCCCGTGTGCTCCTCGGCGAACTCGCTCATGTCGAAGCGCACGTAGGCGCGCTCGTCGCCGAAGATGAGCTGCGTGAGCGTCTTGGCGAGCTCGGTCTTGCCCACGCCGGTGGGTCCGGCGAAGAACAGCACGCCGCGCGGCCGGTTGCCCGACGAGCGCGTCTGCGCTCCGGTGAGGCCCATCACCGAGCGCATCAGGATGTCGACGGTCTTCGTCACGGCGGCGCGCTGGCCGCGCACGCGATCCTCGATGAACGGCAGGGCGTTCGCGATGCGCTCGCGCAGATAGTGCTTCTTCCAGGGATTCTCCGCGGCGCCCACCTTGAACGCGCGCACCGCGTCGTCGACGTCGCGGAAGCCGATGCCCTGCCGGTCGGCGAGCTGCGCGATGTCGGCCAGAGCAACCAGCGCCAAGCCGTCGGTGAGCTGCGCGAAGGCCTGCGCGAACTTGCGCTGGTCCTCGTCGCTGCTGGCCTCGAAGCCCTCGAACACGCTGCCGAGCAGGTGCGCGGCGGATGCGCGCGCCTCGAAATCGGGCAGGCCGACAGTGAGCACGCTCACGCGCGTCGAGTCGAGGGTAAGCCACGACGGCAGGTCCTGCGGTCGATTCACGAGCCACAGCACGGGGTTGAAATGCGCCTTCCCCGTGACGGTGGAGATGTCCGCGCCCTTCGGCACGATCGGATTGGCCGCGAGCGACAGCCGCTCGGCGGCGACGAAGAAGCGATGCTCGTTCGCGTCGAGATGGCTGGCCTGGCGCGTCAGCCGCGACGCGAAGTCGATCACCAGGGCGCACCGCGCTTCCCGCTGTGCCGCTACCTTCTTCATGACGCCGACCAGGTTCTCGAGGCTGATCGGCATGCTGCCGTCGGCGAGGTTCAGGTCGAACAGGCGTGTCGCCAGCTCGACGACGGCGGGCGCGTTGGGGTAGGGACGCAGGCCGTCGATGGGGTCGTAGACGAGCAGGCAGCGATAGTCGAGTGGCGCGAGGTGGACCCACAGGCACCGCAGCAACGGGGCGAGCGTGGTCGCGCCGGCGAGCGGGGTGAGGAAGCTGTCGCGGATGTTGCCCGCCACGACGAATTGCGAGCGGATCGGCAGGAAGCGGAGCAGGTCGCCGATCCAGCGCGGCGTCGCGTCGCCTGCCATGCGTCAGCGCGCCCGCTGATTGCGCTTGGTTTCGCCCGCCGCGCGCGCTTCATCGGCGGCGATCACCGGCACGCTGGCCGGATCGACGACCTGCACGGGCACTTCCCCGGCCTCGAGCCGGCGCGTGACGTCGAGCGCGAGTCCGCGCGCCTCGAGCGTGCGCAGCAGCGCGGGAAATTCCGCGCACCAGCGGTCCTCGGCGAGCGCGTCGAGCCGCCGGCGCGCTTCGCTCTCCTCGTCGCCGCGCGCGCGGATCACGTTGAAGTTCACCGTGCGCTCGGTCGGCGCGACGCGCAGCCGCACGAAGTAGCGGTCCCAGCCGGCGCGGCGGAAGTTGACGGTGCCTCCGTCGGCGAAGAGCGTCGCCTCGATGTCGTCCACCTCGTAGCCGAGATCGCGCAGCGACTGCTCGAGCACGTACGCAGCCGCCGCCTGCTCGGAGCGCGTGCGATCGTCCGCCGCGGCGTCGATGAGCGCCTGCGCGGACTCGCGCAGCTGCGGCTCGAGCGGCGCGGTGCCCGCGGCGACCCGCTCGAGCGCCGTTTTGAGCTCGGGCGGCACATCGTCGGCGAGCGCGCCTAGCAGCGTGCGGGCCTGCACGAGGTCGCGTTGCTGCGTTCCCTGCGCTTCCGCCGCGCGCTGCACGGCCCCACGCAGCTCGGTGGCCAGCGCCTCGGCCCGCTCGGTGGTGGGGGCCATCACGATCTGGCGCGCGAGCGCCTCCAGATGGGTCGGCAGCACGGCGCCTTCGGCGAGCGGCAGCCGCGCGAGCACGCGGGCGGCGGTGGCCTTGAAGCGCTCGACTTCCGCGGCGGGCAGGCCCGCCGTGCGCGCCCGCTGCTGCGCGTACGCCGTCAGCACCTGCTCGATCGAGGGTGCGGCGTCGCCCTGGCCCGGCCGGGCGCGAATGTCGGCGGCTCGCCCCGCACCGCTGCGATCGAGCGCGGCTTCGATGGCGTGAGCGGCGTCCTGCAGCGCAGCCAGGTAGGCGACCATTGCCGCGTCGCCGGCGTCGGCGGACGGCTTCTCGACGGGCGCCGCCCCTGGCAGGCCGGCTCCCTCGGCCAGCGCGCGCAACCGCTGCAGCCGCGCTTCGTGCTGCGCGGACTGGCGATGCAGGGCCGCGATGCGCTCGAGCCGGGCACCCTGGCGCTGCTCGCGCTGGCACACGAGGTCATGCTCGCGCGCCCGCACGCGCGCCAGGACCTCCTGGTACTCGCCTTTCATGGCGCGCGCCTCGGCGAGTGCGCGGGCGGCGAGCGCCAGCGTGCCGTGGATGAGGACAAACCCCGCGGTGATCGGCCCACTCATGGGCGCGTGGTCCGGACGAAAAAAGGCCCGCGGTCGCGGGCCTTTTTTTCGGGCGCCGGCGCTCCGAAAGCGCTAGGGCAAGCCGCTAGCCGCATGTCATGCGAAGCGCTTCAGCTTGAGCGAGAACTGTGCCAACGGCGGGATGCCGGAGGCCTCGGCCCGGTAGCACCAGTCCTGCAGGCGCGCGAGCAGCTGCTCGGATGATTCGGTGGAGCGGCCCCACAGCGCCGCCAGCTCCTGGCGCATGGCATAGATCTGGTGGAGCACCTTGCTGTGGGACATCGTGGTGGCCAGCCCGGCGCGCTCGGCTTCGCTCAGCGTGGCAGGGTCGGACGACAGCCAGCGCTTGACGCGCCGCAAGGTGGGCAGCTCGAGCCGGCCGCGATGACGCTCGCGCAGCGCGGCGATCTCGACTGCGCATGCGGCCTTCAGCGTGCGCGCGTACACCGACGCCACGGCGTAGCGATGGGTGATCACCGCCTGGAGCGTGGCGAGATCGACCGCAGCCTTGCCGTGCTCGACGCGCACCTTCGGCGCCACTTTGCGGATGGTGGCGAGGCGCAGCAGGGCGAGCGTGCGGATGTAGAACCAGCCGATGTCGAACTCGTACCAGCGCGACGAGAGCTTCGCCGACGTTCCATACGCGTGGTGATTGTTATGCAGCTCTTCGCCGCCGATCAGGATGCCCCACGGGACGATGTTCACGGACGCGTCGGCGCAGGCGAAGTTGCGGTAGCCCCAGTAGTGCCCGATGCCGTTGATGATGCCGGCGGCGGTGATCGGGATCCACAGCATCTGGACGGCCCAGATCGTGAGGCCGATTGGCCCGAAGAGGATCAGGTTGACGGCCATCATCAGGCCGACGCCCTGCCACAGCCAGCGCGAGTACACGTGCCGCTCGACCCAGTCGTCCGGCGTGCCGTGCCCGTAGCGCTCGAGCGTCTCGGCGACCTTCGACTCGGCCCGGTACATCTCGGAGCCTTCGAGCAGCACCTTGCCGATGCCGCGCGTCTGCGGGCTGTGCGGATCCTCGTCGGTCTCCACCTTGGCGTGGTGCTTGCGGTGGATGGCGACCCATTCCTTGGTGATCATGCCCGTGGTCAGCCACAGCCAGAGGCGAAAGAAATGCGCGACGCCGGCGTGCAGGTCGACCCCGCGGTGCGCCTGGCTTCGATGCAGGTAAATTGTAACGGCGGCAATCGTCACGTGGGTGAGCGCCAGCGTCACCAGGACGTACCCCCACCACGGCAGTTCGAACATGCCGTGCGCTGCAGCCACCAGGAGGCCCTGCGAAAACGAGTCGTAACCCATTGATTTCCCGAAGATTGAAGGGGCTAGCCTAATGGCTGCGACGATTCGGCAGGCGCGCCCCGAAAGCAGCAATTCTACGCGAGCCGCGCTGGTTCCGATATGGTCCCGGCACGACGCACACGCAAGACCCGGGCCTGGCTTTCGGACCCACGAGACTCACGGTCCGACCGGCGGGTTCGATCCGGGTTCGGCGGCACCCGGCCGGGGCGATCGCGCATCGGTCAGGGTGAGCTCCCGATGGGGATAGCCGAGCGCGACTCCGCTGGCGGCGAAACGACGCAGGACGTCGCGGTGAATCACGCTGCGCAGGCCAAGCGGGTCGACCAGCGGATCCTTCACCCAGACGCCGAGCTCGAGCAGTACGCCCGCGTCCCCGAAGCCGGCAACGAACGCCCCCGGCGCGTACGGCGCGTCGCGCAGCACGCGCGGATCGGCCAGCGCGGCCGCTTCGAGCAGCGCAAGCGCGCGTTCCACGTCCGCATCGAGCGCCACCGGCAAGGCCAACGGGATGCGGATCTGCGGCGCTGCGTGCGAGTGGTTGAGAACGGTGGTGGTGACGAGCGTCTCGTTGGGGACGATCACTTCGACCCCGTCGAGCCTGCGCACCAGCACGTAGCGCGCCGTCACGCTCGTCACGACGCCCATCCATTTGCCCTCGACGGTGATGGTATCGCCGAGTCGGATGGAGCGGTCGAGCAGGATGGTGAAGCCGGCGATGTAGTTCGACGCGAGCTTCTGCAGGCCGAGGCCGATGCCCACGCCAATCGCGCCGCCGAAGACCGTCAGCAGCGTGAGGTCGAAGCCCACCCCCTGCAGCGCGATCAGCACGCCCACGGCGAGCAGCGCGGCGCGGATCACGCGCGCCAGCACCGCGCGCAGGTTGGTGTCGATGCGGGTCGCGCGGCTGAGGCGCGCTTCGATCAGCCCCGAGATCCACAGCGTCACGATCAGGGTGCCCAGCACCACCGCGATGCCGCTGGCAATCGACAGCAGCGTGACGCGGGCCGTGCCGATCGGGATCTCGATGTCGTCGAGGGTCGCCAGCACCTCGGGCAGCACGCCGACGAAGTACAGCAGCAGAAGCAGCCAGACCGCCAGCCCGATGCCGCGCTCCCACGCCGGCAGCCAGTCCTGGCGCGGGAACAGCCGGCGCAGCCCGTAGACCAACGCGCGGATGGTCGCGAGCGCCGCCATCAGCGGAATCGCAACCGCGATGAGCAGCGGCGCACCGAACCAGCGGCGATAAAACCAGCTCGCGAGAAACAGGAGCAGCAGCGCGAGCAGCGGGAACGTCACGCGGGCCCACCCGCGCAGCCGCTCGTGGTCGGTGCCGGCGCCGCGACGCTGCTCGACGCGCCGGTCGAGCGCCCAGGCGATGCCGATCGCAAAGCCGGTCAACAAAATGTCGAGCCATCCATCCGGCCAGATGAACAGGTCGGCGGCGTGCGTGAAGTCGATGGGCGTGAAGAACATGGGATCGGTCGGCTCAGGCCGGCGACGCTTCCGCGTCCGTGGGCGGGGGAAGCACCGCCGCATTGCGGCCGGTCGCGGCGCGCTCGAGCACCGCCGCGAAGAAGCCGTCGCAGCCGTGCCGGTGCGGCGAGACGCGCAGCCGCGGCCCGGTGTCGAGCGCGATGCCAAGGCGCGCCAGCTCGGCGGCGACATCCACCGCCACGAACGCACCCTGCGCAGCCTCGATGAACGCGTCGACGATCGCGTCGTTCTCGTCGGGCAGCACGCTGCACGTCGCGTAGACGAGCCGCCCGCCCGGCTTGATCAGCGTCGCGGCGGCGGCCAGGATGCGTGCCTGCTTGGCGGCGAGCTCGACGAGATCGGCGGGCGTCTGGCGCCACTTGAGATCGGGGTTGCGGCGCGCCGTGCCGAAGCCCGTGCACGGCGCGTCCACCAGCACCCGGTCGATCTTGCCGGCGAGCCGCTTGACCGTCGGGTCGCGCTCGTGGACCAGGCGCTGCGGATGCACGTTCGACAGGCCCGAGCGCGCGAGGCGCGGAGCGAGCCGGTCGAGCCTGCGCTCGGCCACGTCGAACGCATACAGGCGTCCATGCGAACGCATCAGCGCGCCGAGCAGCAGCGTCTTGCCGCCGGCGCCGGCGCAGAAGTCGACGACCATGTCCGAACGGCGCGGCGCGACGAGATGCCCGATGAGCTGGCTGCCCTCGTCCTGCACCTCGAGGCGACCGTCCACGAGCCACGGATGGCGCGCGAGCGCCGGGCGCCCCCGCACGCGGATGCCGAGCGGGGCGTAGGGGGTGGGCGCGACGTCGAGGCCGTCGGCGCGCAGCGCGTCGAGCGCGTCCTCGCGGCGCACGCGCAGCGGGTCGACGCGCAGGTCGAACGGCGCGGCCGCATGCCACGCGGTCGTCAGCGCCGCACGCTCCGCCTCGCCGAGCGCCGCACCCAGCCGCTCCCACAGCCAGTCGGGCACGTCGGCGGCAACCGCATCGGGCAGCGGGTCGCGTAGCCGGCCCTTGAACGCGGCGAGCCATGCGGTCTCGTCCTGGGTGAGCCACGGTGCGAGGTCGCGCACCGACCCCACGCCTTCGCGCACCGTGACGGCCAGCGCGAGCAGGCGCGGGTCGGCGGTCGCGGCCAGCGCCTCGAGCGAGCGCTTGCGGCGCAGGTACGCGAACACGCCTTCCGCGACGAAGGCGCGATCGCGCATGCCCATGTCGGGGCGCCCGCGCAGGAACGTTGACAGCGCGGCGTCCGCCGGGCCGGCCAGCGGCGCGACGCGGGCGATCGCCGCCGCGAGTCCCGCGAGCTGGTTGGCGTGGATCACCGCGGGATGCGCGTCACGACGGACCGCGCGTCACTGTCCGTGCTCGGCGAAGGGGTCGGCAGGGTGCACCGACGGCGGCAGGGGCGGCAGGTCGCTGCCCGGATCGTCCCCCGGCGGGGCGTCGGTGCGGATGGCGTCGAGCAGCACCTCGAGCGTGCCGCGCGACGTTTGCGTCACCCGGATCTTGACCGGAATGTAGTGCAGCGACGGCGCGAGCCAGAACCACGCCTCGGTGCGCCGGTCCTCGCTCACGCGATGCCAGCGCACCGTGTCGATGTCGCCCTGCAGTCCGGGGATGCGCTCGTCGCCTTCGCGCGTCACCGTGTAATGCGCGACGCGCCGCGTGGTGGCGACGTTGAGCGTGTAGACATCGCTCTGGGGGGGCGTGAAATAGGACTGCCACAGCACCGTCAGCGGATCGTAGGTGGACGCATCCAGCGGGACGGTCTTGCCGTCGTGCAGGGTGAGCGTGCCGGCGGCCCAATCGAAGCGCGCCGCCTCGCGCTTGTCGGGGCGGCCGCGCTCGAGCTCGAACGATTCGGGCACGAGCCCGGCCGCCGTGATCGTGCCGTGGCTCTCGAGGCGGCCGCGGCCCTGCACGATGAGCGCGGCGAGCCCGCGCGCCTGCGCCACGGTGGCGATCCGGTAGCGCCCGCCGTCGTGCTCGAAGCGGTAGGTGGCGTCGCCGATATGGAAGCCCTGCGTGCCCATGTACACCTTGTAGGCGAGGTCGAGCCGCGGCGGCAGCACGTTCGCGGGAGGCGGTGCGGCGGGCGCGGAGGGCGCCGGTGAGTCGACGGGCGGGGCCACGGGCGCGGCCACGGGCGCGGCTGCAACCGGCGCGGAGGCGGGGGCGGGCGCGGCGACGGCCTGCGGCGACTCGCCCGCGGCCGCGGCCGGTTCGGCCGTGACGTGCGCGCTCGACACGCGACGGGCGGCGCGGATGCGCGGCCCAGGCTCGACCGGCGTCGCCGTCGGCGGTGCGGGCATCTGCAACAGCGTGGCGGTGAGCGGCGGCGCATCTTCGCGCGCCGGCTCGTCGGCCGGCCACAGCGACCAGGCGGCGTGCAACAGCAGCGATGCGACGAGCGCGAGGACGAGCGTACCCAGCGACCGCCGCCCGTCCCCGCGGGGAAGGGACGGCCACCGCAGCGCGGGCAACGTGGGTGTCATCGAGGGATCGACCGCGACAGCGGGGCTTCGGTTCGCGGCGGGGCGGGCGAGATCAGCGCCATCGACGGACCCGTTTCCGTCTCGCCGGAGAAGCGAAAGCGCACGCGCCCGGCCTCGAGCGCGACGTCACCCCGGCAGAACCAGCCGACCGTCATCGGCAGCAGGCGATGCTCGACCGCCAGGACGCGTGCGGCGAGGCGCCCCTCGTCGTCGTCCGGCAGCACCGGCACTGCGCCCTGGGCGACGATCGGACCGGCGTCGACTTCGGGCGTCACGAAATGGACCGTGCAGCCGTGCACGCGCACGCCGGCCGCGAGCGCGCGCCGGTGGGTGTGCAGGCCGGGATAGAGCGGCAGGAGCGACGGATGGATGTTGAGCAGCCGTCCCTCGTGGGCACTCACAAAGCCCTCGGCGAGCACGCGCATGAAGCCGGCGAGCACGACGAGATCGGGCTCGCCTTGCGACACGGCGGCGCCGAGCGCGGCATCGAACGTCCCGGCGCCAGCGTGCGCGCGCTGATCCACCACGGCCGTCGCGATGCCGGCGGCGTGGGCAATGCGCAGGCCCGGCGCCTCGGGCCGGTTGCTGACGACGTGCGTGACCGACCCGTCGATGCCCCCGGCGTCGATGGCCGCGAGCAGCGCCGCGAGGTTCGAGCCGCGGCCGGACAGCAGGACGGTGATACGCGCCAGCATCGAAGATCAGTGCCCGGGCGATGCGCGAGCGCGCGCCGCCCGCCTCACTCGACCACGACGGGAGGCGCCCCGGCGGGACGGCCTGCCACGACGCCGATCGCGCGCGCGTCCTCGCCCGCGGACCGAAGCTGGGCGATGGCGCGTTCGGCGTGTGCCGGCGCAACGGCGAGGACCATCCCGATTCCGCAGTTGAACACCCGATGCATCTCGTGCTCCGCCACGCGGCCCTGCGCCTGCAGCCAGTCGAACAGCGCGGGTCGGGTCCACCGCCGCGTCTCCAGGCGCGCCTGGAGCGAGTCGGGCAGCATGCGCGGAACGTTGTCCAGGAGCCCGCCACCGGTGATGTGGGCCATGCCCTTCACCGGCGCGGCGGCGAGGAGCGCCAGCACGGGCTTCACGTAGATGCGGGTGGGTGCTAGCAGCGCCTCGCCCAGGGTACGGGCATCGGCCGCCGAGAACGGCGCGCGCAGGTCGGCGCCGGCGTGGGCGACGATGCGCCGGATGAGCGAGAAGCCGTTGGAATGCGCACCGCTCGACGCGAGCCCGATGAGCACGTCGTCCGCCGCGATGCCGCGTCCGTCGACGATCCGGCGCTTTTCGACTATGCCCACGGCGAAGCCGGCGAGATCGTATTCGCCGTCCTGGTACATGCCGGGCATCTCGGCGGTCTCGCCGCCGATGAGGGCGCACCCCGCCTGCTCGCAACCCGCGGCGATGCCCTGCACCACGGTGGCGGCCACCTCGACATCGAGCCGGCCGCACGCGAAGTAGTCAAGGAAGAACAGCGGCTCGGCGCCCTGGACGAGCACGTCGTTGACGCTCATCGCGACGAGATCGATGCCGACCGTGTCGTGCCGGGCGAGCTCGAATGCGAGTTTGAGCTTGGTGCCGACGCCGTCGGTTCCTGCCACCAGCACGGGCTCGGCGAAACGCGTGCCGATCTCGACCAAGCCGCCGAAGCCGCCGATGCCGGCCAGCACCTCCGGACGCATCGTGCGTCGCGCGAAGGGCTTGATGCGCTCGACCAGCGCGTCGCCCGCGTCGATGTCGACGCCCGAGTCGCGATACGAAAGCGGGGCGGCGGGGTCGGCGGTCGTCATGGGCGGCGGGCGGAGCGCTTCGGGGCATGCACCGACGCGCGAAAGGAATCGGTGCGCTGCGGGTCGGGCGCGACGCCATTGCGCCGGACGGGCACATTCGGCATTCCGCCGCCCGGCAATGTACAGTGCGACGTTTTCGCGCCCGCGATTCTACTGCAAATGTCCGTGCCGCCGACCTTCGACGATCCCGCCGCGGCGCGCGCCGCAGCGACCTTAGCGGAGGTGCCGGAGCGCTCGTCCGCCACGCCAGCGCCCGAGGCCATCGCCGCGCTGCGCCAGGAGGGGGCCGCCGTATCGCGCCGCCCCCTCACGATACGCAACTACCTCTGGCTCGTGATCGGCGGCGTGGTCGTGTTCTTCGGCGTGCGCGCGCTCGCACCCGTGCTCACGCCGTTCCTGGTCGCGGCGATCCTCGCGTATCTCGGCACGCCACTGGTCGATCGGGCGGCTTCGCGCGGAGTGCCGCGGTCGATCGGCACGCTCGTCGTGGTGCTGGCATTCGGCTTGGCGCTCGTCGCGCTGTTCCTGGTGCTCATCCCGCTCGTCCAGGCGGAGGTGTCGCTCGCCTCGCAGCGCCTGCCCGACCTCGCGGGCCAGCTTCTCGCGCAGGCGACGCCCTGGCTGGAGGAGCGCCTCGGCATTCGCCTGGCGTTCGACTTCGACACGGTGCGCGCTTTCGTCGCCGAGAACGCGCAAGGCGCGCAGGATCTGTCGCTCAAGGTGCTGTCGGGCGTGCGCGCCGGCAGCCGCATCGTGCTGGAGCTGCTGGTGAACGTGGCGCTCATCCCGGTGGTGATGTTCTACCTGCTGCGCGACTGGCCGCTGCTGGTCGCCCGCATGGACGACCTGCTGCCGCGGCGATGGCAGCCCGAGGCACGCCAGATGGCGCGCGAGGTTGACTCGGTGCTCGCCGAGTTCCTGCGCGGCCAGCTCATGGTGATGGGGGTGCTCGCCGTGTACTACTCGGTGGCGCTGACGGTCGTCGGCCTCGACCGGGCCATCGCGATTGGCGTCCTGACCGGGCTGCTCGTGTTCATTCCGTACGTGGGGTTCGGCCTGGGGCTCGTGCTCGGCGTCCTCGCGGCCCTGCTGCAGTGGCACGGCTGGCCGGCGTTCCTGGGCGTGGTGGGCGTCTATGCGGTGGGACAGCTGCTCGAGAACTACGTGCTCGTCCCCTACCTCGTCGGCGATCGCATCGGCCTGCATCCGCTGGCGGTGATCTTCGCGTTGCTCGCCTTCGGCCAGCTGTTCGGCTTCGTGGGCGTGCTGCTGGCGCTGCCGGTGTCCGCGGCGTTGCTGGTCGGGCTGCGCCACCTGCGCGCGGCGTATGTCGCCTCGCCGGTGTACCGCGACGGCTGACGGACCACCGGCGTGCCCCGGCAGCTGACGTTCGAGCTCGGGCGGCCGGAGCCGCCCGCGTTCGGCAATTTCCTGACGGGCGACAACCGCGAGCTCGTGGACATGCTGCTGCGCGCGGCCAGCGGCATGTTTGCCGAGGCCAGCCTGCTCGTGTGGGGGCCTGAAGGCGCGGGCAAGTCGCACCTCCTCGCGGCGACCGTCGCGGCGGCGCGTGCGGCGGGCCGGTCCGCGGCGCTGCTGTCGTCGTCCGACGCGTGGAGCGACCGGACGGCGGACGAGATGTACGCCGGCGCGCTGGTGGCCGTCGATGCGATCGACGAGGCGTCCGACGCGACGCAGGGTGCGCTGTTCACGCTCTACAACCGCCTCGCGGCCGGCGGCGG
>JBBSEG010000024.1:0-60685 GCA_038239945.1 Burkholderiales bacterium | reverse complement strand
GCCAGCAGTTGATCGGCACGCATCGCCATCAATAGCGAGCGCAGTTGCTCCGCATCGATCCCGGCGTTCGCCTTGACCAGGGTCTCGCCCCATACGCCGACGATCCGGTCGACCACGGTGACGCGGTGCTGGTCGATGGCCCAAAGCGGCGACGGCGTCACCGGCGACCGCTGGATCTCCACCGCATCGCCTGGCGCCCGCTCCGCCGCCGCCACTCCCCCCGCAGTCACCAACACCAAACTACACAATAACCGCGCCACGCCCGCGACCACGCTGTTCGATGCCTTGCTCATGAGAAGCTCCCCGAGTTCGAACTCGATTCAAGTCCTGCGCCTGTCACCTGCGTCCACCAGCCCGGCACGGCGTCGCCGCACCGATCCCGACCAACAGGCTGATTGAGCTTTCCAGCTGCTAACGAGCACCATCAGCAGCGAGGGATGATTGTGCTGACGGAGGCGTTCAGTGAAGAGAATTCCGAGCGTGGCCCACACGCCCCAATTCAAGCTCGAGGCGTTGCGGCGGCTCCGTAGCGGGGACGCTCCGCGCCACTGTGCAGGCATCGGGGTACGCACGTCGCGGCGCAGCAGCTACAATCGAGTCATGCACGCCGAGCTCCCCACCGCATGATCGCCTTGCGGGAGGCGCACCGCGCCGGCTTGCTCTCCCGCCCCCACTGGCTTCCCAACGTCCTCGCGGGCGTCGTCGTCGGCGTCGTCGCGCTACCGCTGGCGATGGCGTTCGCGATCGCGTCAGGCGCGCAGCCGCAACAGGGTCTTTATACGGCTATCGTCGCCGGTCTGTGCGTGTCCATCTTCGGCGGAAGCCGCGTGCAGATCGCCGGCCCCACGGGTGCGTTCGTGGTGATCCTATCGGGCATCACTGCAAAATATGGATTCGAGGGGTTGCAGATCGCGACGTTCATGGCGGGCGCCATGCTCCTGTTGCTCGGCCTCGCGGGCTTCGGAACGATCATCCGCTACATTCCACATCCCGTGATCGTGGGCTTCACGGCCGGTATTGCCGTGATCATCTGGGTCGGCGAGTGGAAGGATTTCTTCGGGTTGCCCCCGGGCGTCGGCGCGCACTTCTACGACAAGACGTGGAGCCTTGCGCGCTCGCTGCCGCAGCTGCATCCCGCGACGACTGCACTTGGAGTTGCCTCGCTCATGGTCGTCACGCTGGCGCCGCGCTGGAAGGCGACGGTGCGCGTGCCGGCGCCCTTGATCGCACTCGTTCTCGCGACGTCTGCACAAGCCTGGTTTCAATTCGATGGCGTCGCGACGCTCGGAAGCGCGTTCGGCGGCGTCCCGCGCGGCCTACCGGCATTCGATGTCCCGCGCATCACCTTTCGCGACGCCGTGGAGCTGATCGGTCCGGCCTTCACCATCGCGATCCTCGGCGCCATCGAGTCGCTGCTCTCGGCAGCGGTGGCGGACGGCATGGCCGGGACCCGCCACGACTCGAACCAGGAGCTGATCGGCCAGGGCATCGCCAATCTCGCGGCGCCGATGTTCGGAGGATTCGCGGCGACCGGCGCCATTGCCCGTACCGCGACGAACATTCGCAACGGCGGCACGTCGCCGGTCGCCGGCATCGTTCACGCGATTATCCTCGCGCTGGTGCTGCTCGTCCTCGCGCCCCTCGCGTACGACGTGCCCCTCGCCGTGCTGGCGGCCATT
This sequence comes from Burkholderiales bacterium, assembly GCA_038239945.1. GTDB lineage: Bacteria > Pseudomonadota > Gammaproteobacteria > Burkholderiales > Casimicrobiaceae > VBCG01. Next base: position 59,006 of record JBBSEG010000024.1, on the reverse strand, counting down.
CTGTTTGTCGTCGCGTGGAACATGAGCGAGATCCCGCGGGTGATCAAGCTCGTGCGCGGCGCACCTCGTGCCGACGTGGTGATCCTGGGTGTCACGTTCGGCCTGACGGTGCTCACCGATATCGTCGTCGCAGTGAACATTGGGGTGATTCTCGCAACCTTTCAGTTTCTGCGTCGCATGTCCAGTAGCGTGGAGGTCCGGGCCGTGACCGGTCCTGAGCCGGAGCCGCCGATTCCGCCGTTACCTGCCGATGTGAAGGTCTGGTCGGTGGATGGGCCATTCTTCTTCGGAGCGGTCGAGCACTTCGAGCGCGCGCTCGCGAAAACCCACAGCGACCCTCGCGTGATGATCGTCTTGCTCAACCGCGTACCATTCATCGACAGCACGGGCCTGCAGACGCTGGAGGAGGCGGTCCGGGATCTTGAGACCCGTCATGTGAAGGTGATACTCGCGGGTGGAAATGCACGGGTCGAAGGCAAGCTGCGACGCGCCGGGCTCGTCGATCTCGTGGGCGCCGGGAACGTCGTCGCCGACCTAGCGGCCGCGCTCGAGCAGGCGTCCTCCACCCGCCCCGACCTGTAGCCGCATCTGGGCTTCGCACCGCCGCTGCGGGAACCCCTAATGCCTAGGGACCGTTGGGGACCAGCGGGGAAAGATCTACAGAGTTGAAAAGAATGGCCAGCGGGTGCTGGTCATGGGGAGGATTGGTGCCGGTAGAAGGAATCGAACCCTCGACCTTCGCATTACGAATGCGCTGCTCTACCAACTGAGCTACACCGGCACTAAGCTGCTAATTATAACAGCGGCCCCTGAGAGCTCAACGCCGCGCAACCGCCCCAGCAGCGCCGATGCGCCGTTCCACAGGATCTGCACGCCGATGCACAGCAGGATGAACGCCGACAGGCGCGTGACGACGGCCGTCCCGGTGTCGCCAAGACGCCGCAGCAGCCGGTCGGCATAGCGATAGCAAAGGTAGATGGCCAGCGCGACGGTCGCGACCGCCGCCATATGCGCAAGTCCTACCACGATCGTCGAGCGCACGCCCTGCGCCTGGTTGGCGCCGAGCGCGATGGCGACGGAAATGGAGCCGGGACCGACCGTGAGTGGCATCGTCAGCGGATAGAACGCGCGCCGGCGCAGGTCCTCGGCGGTGACGACGTGCCGCGCGTCGTCCTGCATTGGCGGCGCGACGTCCGGCTCGTGCAGCAGGCTCCACGCGATCGAGCACACGACCAGGCCGCCGGCCACCTGCACGACCGGGAGCGACAGGTCGAAGAAGGCGAGCACGTAGGTGCCGAACAGCAGCGAAGCTAGCAGCAGGAGCGCGCAGTTCCTTGCGACGCGGCGCGCGAGGTCGTCGTGCTGGTTGGACGTGAGGTCCACGGTCTTGGCGAGATAGACCGGGGCGCCGCCCAGCGGATTGACGATCGGGAGCAGCGCGGCAACGGCGAGCGCGACGGTCTCCAGGAACTGGCGCATGTCGGGCAGCATGGCGAATGACCTTCGGCGGGCGGCCGGTACACTAGCACGCCCTCCGCGACCGAAGGCCGACGCCTTGCCCGCCACGCGCACGCTCCATGGCTTTCATGCGGTCACCGCCCGTCTGCGGCAGCGCGCCGACAGCGTTCACGGGATCTACATCGATGCCGCACGACGCGACGCGCGCGTCCGCGAGCTTGCCGCGCGCGCCGCGGCCCTCGAGGTCGCGGTGCACACGGTGGACGCCGCGCGCGTCCTCGCGCTGGCGGGCGGCAATGCGTCGCACCAGGGCGTGGTCGCCATCGTCGACGCGGCCATGCCGCACGTGACGCTGGACGACGTGCTCGAGACGACCACGGAGCCGGCGCTGCTCGTGATCCTCGACGGGGTGACCGATCCGCACAACTTGGGTGCGTGCCTGCGCAGCGCCGACGCGTTCGGCGCGCATGCCGTGGTGGTGCCGAAGGACCGCGCAGTGGGCCTCAATGCCACCGTCGCCAAGTCGGCCAGCGGCGCCGCCGACACGGTCCCGCTGATCGCGGTCACCAACCTTGCGCGCGAACTGCGTGACCTGAAGGCGCGCGGCGTTTGGATCATCGGCGCGGAGTCGGGCGGGGAAAGCGTCTACACCGCCGACCTGGTGGGGCCGGTCGCCTGGGTGCTCGGTGCGGAAGGAACCGGACTGCGGCGCCTCACCCGGGAGCTCTGCGACCGGATCGTGGGCATCCCGCTGCTCGGAACGGTGGCGAGCCTCAACGTCTCGGTCGCCGCGGGAGTTTGCCTGTACGCGACGCGGGCCGCGCGCGCTCGCGGTTGACCGCTCGTTGCCTTGCCGCTCGCGGCCGGCTAGCATGCGGCGAGCGACGCCATCCTCATCCTGGGGCGGGCGCCCGACCAGTCCCCGAGGTTGCCATGAAGCCTGTCCGCCCCGCGCTGCTGCGCAGTGCCCTGATCGCCGCGCTTGCGGCCCTGCCGGCCCTGGCCGTCGCGAAGGGCACGCTCGTCTACTGCTCGGAAGGCAGCCCCGAGGGCTTCCAGCCGCAGTTCTTCACGACGGGCACCACCTTCGACGCCGTGTCCGTGCCCATGTTCAACCGGCTGGTCGAATTTGAGATCGGCACTACCAACATCGTGCCCGCGCTGGCGGAATCGTGGACCGTCTCGCCCGACGGGATGATCTACACGTTCAAGCTGCGCCGCGGCGTGAAGTTCCACAGCAACGCCAACTTCAGGCCCACGCGCGACTTCAACGCCGACGATGTCCTCTTCACGTGGTACCGGATGGCCGACGACAATCATCCGTTCCACAAGATGACCGCCGGACAAACGTTCTCGTATTTCGAGGACATGGGCATGAAGAACATCGTCGACAAGGTCGAGAAGCTCGACGAGGCCACCGTGCGCTTCACTCTGAAGCGTCCCGAGGCGCCGTTCCTCGCCGACATGGCGATGGACTTCGCCTCGCTGCTGTCGAAGGAGTACTTCGAGACGATGCAGAAGAAGGGCACGCCCAACGCGGCGGACGTCTACCCGATCGGCACCGGCCCGTTCGAATACGTGAGCTACCAGAAGGACGCCACAATCCGCTACAAGGCGTTCGACCAGTACTGGCACGGGCGCCCGAAGGTCGACAAATGGTGTACGCCATCACCCGAGACGCCACGGCACGCTACGCGAAGCTCAAGACGGGCGAGTGCCACGTGATGGCGTTTCCGAAGCCCGCCGACCTGGACGAGATGAAGAAGGACCCGAGCCTCCAGGTGCTGGAGAAGCAGGGGCTCAACATCGGCTACATCGCGTTTAACACCGAAAAGAAGCCGTTCGACAACAAGCTCGTGCGCCAGGCGCTCAACTACGCGACGAACAAGGACGCGATCCTCAAGGCGGTGTACCAAGGACAGGGCCAGGTGGCGAAAAACCCGATCCCGCCCACGTTGTGGTCGTACAACAACGCGGTACAGGACTACGCGTACGACCCGGCGAAGGCGAAGCAGCTGCTTGCGCAGGCGGGCTTTCCGAATGGCCTCGAGCTCGACCTGTGGTATCTGCCGGTCACGCGCCCTTACAACCCCGACGGAAAGCGTATGGCCGAGCTCATCCAGTCCGACTGGGAGAAGGTGGGCGTCAAGGCGAACCTGCTCACGTATGAATGGGCGGAGTATCGCAAGCGCGCCAAGGGCGGCGAGCACCAGGTGATCATGTTCGGCTGGTCGGGCGACAACGGCGATCCGGACAACTTCTTCGTGCCGCTGCTCGGCTGCGAGGCCGTCAAGGGCGGCGGCAACAACGCGCGCTGGTGCAACAAGGGCTTCGAGGATCTGGTGATCAAGGCCGCGCAAACGCCGAAGCAGGCCGATCGTGCGAAGCTCTACGAGCAGGCGCAGGTGATCTTCAAGGAGGAGGCGCCCTGGATCACGCTGGCGCACTCGGTGCGCTTTGACCCGGTCCGCAAGGAGGTGAAGGGCTACAAGATGGACGCCACGGCGCACCACTACTTCGACCAGGCGGACCTGGTCAAGTAGCGTCCCGGCGGCGCGCCGGCGCCGCTACTTCAGGCAGTGCACGGCAAAGATGTACTGCCGCGCGCGGCTGGCGATGGTCACCGTATCGACCGGCCCGGCCGGCGCGGCACCGTCGTCGGTTGCGCCTGCGACGAAGCGGCGCACGAATTCGCGCACCAGCGGGACCTGGATCGCGAAATTGACGTTCTGCGCACTTATTCCGCGTTGGCGCGCGAGCTCGATCTCGTTGATCTGCAGCGATGTGACGCCGATGACGGCGCCGTGCTCGTCGAACGCCGGGCCGCCGCTGTTGCCCGGTTGCGTCGGCGCGGTGATCTGGAACAGATCGGCATTGCCGCCCGGTCCGCTGGTGGCGCTCACGATGCCCGTGGTGACGTTGATTCCGCCCACGATCCCCTGCAACGGAAAGCCGACAACGGTCAGCGGCTCGCCGAGCACGAGGAATTCGCGCGCGCCGCGAAAGCGTGCATAGGGCAGTACGCTGCCCGTCAGCCGTCGGTAGTTGATGCGATCGAACAGGCGCTTGCTGTCGAGCAGCAGCGCGAGATCGTGCGCAGGATCGGTGGCCACGACGATCGCGTCGTCCGCGATCTCGCCCAGGCGGATCTGCACCGCCTTGCACTCGGCGATGACGTGGAAATTGGTGACCAGATGCCCGCCGTCGCTCACCTCGAACGCGGTTCCCACGCTCGCCAGGTCCAGCGCGAAAGCCGGCAATGCGGGCACAGCGGCCGCCGCGATCACGAGCAGCGCGACCGCATGCCAGCGATAGAGGATTCGGTGTGCCATTGCCCCCTCCCAGCGCCCGCTTAGCGCACGCCGAATGGCGCGTCTGGTCTGGCGGCGCTACGATACACCGGCTCGACCGCCGTGATCCTGTAGCCCGCGGTTGCCCGCAATCGGTTGCCAAGCCTCCCGCCCGACCCGGTACCCTCCTGCTTTCCTTCATCCTCCGGCGCGCCGCGCTGCTGATCCCGACGTTCGTCGGGGTCACGCTGATCGCCTTTGCCCTGATCCACCTGATCCCGGGGGACCCCGTCGAGAACCTGTCGGGCGAGCGCGGCATGGACCCGGCACGCCGCACGCGTCTCCTGCACGAGTACGGCCTCGACCGGCCGCTGCCGGTCCAGTACGGGCAATACCTGCTGCATGTCGCCCAAGGCGATCTCGGGTCGTCCCTGACGACGCACGAGCCCGTCCTGGACGAATTCGTCACGCTGTTCCCGGCCACCGTAGAGCTGGCGTTCTTCGCGCTGCTGTTCGCCGTCGCGATCGGGCTGCCGGCGGGAATGACCGCCGCCCTGCGGCGCAATACGGTGACGGACTACGCCGTCATGGGCGTGTCGCTCACCGGCTACTCGATGCCGATCTTCTGGTGGGCGTTGCTGCTCATCCTGCTGTTTTCCGTGCAGCTCGGATGGACGCCCGTGTCGGGCCGCATTGCCGTGGAATACGACGTGCCCGCCGTCACGGGCCTCATGCTGGTCGACACGCTGCGGGCGGGTGACCTCGGCGCCTTTCGCTCCGCGCTCTCGCACCTGATCCTGCCCACCATCGCCCTCGGCACGATCCCGCTCGCCGTGATCGCGCGGATGACCCGCTCAGCAATGCTCGAGGTGCTGCGCGAGGAATACATCCGGGCCGCGCGCGCCAAGGGCCTGCCGTTCCGCACCGTGGTGGTGGTGCATGCGCTGCGCAACGCGCTGATCCCGGTGATCACCGTGATCGGCCTGCAGGTCGGACTGCTGTTGTCCGGGGCGATCCTGACGGAAACGATCTTCTCCTGGCCGGGCATCGGCAACTGGCTCATCCATGGCGTGCAGTCGCGCGACTACCCGGTCGTGCAGGGCGGCATCCTGCTGGTCGCCACCATCGTGATCAGCGTGAACCTGCTGGTGGACCTGCTGTATGGCGTGGTCAACCCGCGGATCCGCCATGGCTGACGTTAACGCCGTCGACGCGCCGCCGCCGGGACCCGCCCGCGAGCTGTGGCGAGCGTATTCGATGAGCCGCGGCGCGCTGCTCGGCCTCGCCGTGGTGGTCGCGCTGGTTGCGCTCGCGCTGGCGGCCGATGTCGTGGCCCCGCATCCTCCGAACGCGCAGTATCGCGAGTTCACGCTCGCGCGGCCGGCCTGGGCCGACGGCGGCAGCGCGCGCTTCCTGCTCGGCACCGACCCGGTCGGCCGCGACGTGCTGTCGCGCCTGATCTACGGCTCGCGCCTGTCGCTGGCGATCGGCTTCATCTCCGTGGCCATCTCGCTCGCGGCCGGGGTCGCGCTCGGGCTCGTGGCGGGCTTCGTGCGCGGCCTGACCGAGACGGTGATCATGCGCGCGATGGACGTGATGCTCGCGCTGCCGAGCCTGCTCCTCGCGATCGCGGTGGTGGCGATTCTCGGACCCGGCCTCGTCAACGCCATGTATGCGATCGCCATCGTGCTGCTGCCGCATTACGTGCGACTCACCCGCGCGGCGGTGATCGCCGAGGCGCGGCGCGAATACGTGACCTCGTCGCGCATCGCCGGCGCCGGACCGTTGCGGCTGATGTTCGCCGTCATCCTGCCCAATTGCCTCGCGCCGCTGATCGTGCAGGCCACCCTCGGCTTTTCCAACGCCGTTCTCGATGCGGCGGCGCTGGGCTTCCTCGGCTTCGGCGCCCAGCCGCCGACGCCGGAATGGGGCTCGATGCTCGCCTCCGCGCTCGAGTTCATCCAGCGCGCCCCGTGGGTGGTCACGTTTCCCGGCCTCGCGATCCTGATCACCGTGATCGGGTTCAACCTCATGGGCGACGGCCTGCGCGACGCGCTCGACCCCAGGCTCAAGAGCTGAGGCGATGGCCCTCCTCGCGATCGAGGACCTGACCGTCAGCTTCGGTGCGGCGGGCGCATCTGCGCTGGCGGTGGACCGGCTGAACTTCAGCATCGAGCCGGGCGAGATCGTGGGGCTGGTCGGCGAGTCGGGATCGGGCAAGAGCGTGACGGCGCTCGCCGTGCTTGGTCTCGTCGATTTTCCCGGTCGCGTGCATTGCCGGCGGCTCGAGTTTGCAGGCCGCGACCTGCTCGCGCTGGGACAGGAGGAGCGGCGCGCGCTGCTGGGCGGCGAGCTCGCGATGATCTTCCAGGATCCGCTCGCGAGCCTCGACCCCTGCTACACCGTCGAATACCAGCTCGGCGAGGCGCTGCGCCTGCACGGCAGCGAAGCCGAGCGCAAGCGGCCGAAGGCCCGCCGGGCGAGGGCGCTCGAGCTGCTCCGCCAGGTCGAGATCGCCGATGCGCCGGCCCGGCTGCGCGCCTACCCGCACCAGCTCTCCGGTGGCATGGCGCAGCGCGTGATGATCGCGATGGCGCTGGCGGGCGCGCCCCAGCTCCTGATCGCCGACGAGCCCACCACCGCGCTCGACGTCACCGTCCAGGCGCAGGTGCTCGACCTGCTGGTGCGCGTCGCCGAGGAGCGCGCGATGGCGCTCGTGCTGATCACGCACGACCTCGCGGTGGTGGCCCAGACGGCACATCGCGTGGTGGTGATGTACGCGGGACAGGCGATGGAGGGGGGACCGGTGCCCGCGATCTTCGCGCAGCCGCGGCATCCGTATACGCAGGCGTTGCTTGCCGCCTTGCCGGAGCACAACCGCGGTCGGGCGCGGCTGCAGGCGCTTCCCGGCCTGGTGCCGAGCGCGCGTGACCGCCCGGACGCCTGCCTGCTCGCGCCGCGTTGTCCCTACGTGCGCGGCCGCTGCGTGGACGAGCCCCCGCCGTATGCGGGTTCCCCAGAGCGGCCGGCCCGGTGTCATTTCCCGCTCGACTCCACGGGTAGACCCGGTCGCGACTGGCTGGCAGCCGCGCCCGTCGCCGGGACGGCGCCATGAGCGAATCGGTCCGGAGCGCGCTGGCCGACGACGCACGTGCCCTCGCGCGCTCGGCAGCGCCGCTCGTCGAGGCCCGCGATCTTGCGCGTCACTACACCGTGTCGCGCGGTTTTTTGCGCGGCCGCGCCGTCCTGCGTGCGCTCGACGGCGTGTCGTTCACGCTCGCGGCCGGCTGCACGCTCGCGGTGGTCGGCGAATCCGGCTGCGGCAAGTCGACGCTCGCGCGCCAGGTGACCATGATCGAGTCGCCGTCGGCGGGGGTGCTCGCGGTCGACGGCGTCGACGTCGCCCGGACGACTGTCGCCGCGCGCCGCCTGCTGCGGCCGCGCGTCCAGATGGTGTTCCAGAATCCGTACGCGTCGCTCAATCCGCGCAAGCGCGTGAGTGCGCTGCTGGAAGAGCCCCTCGCGATCGCCGGGGTCGCCGGCCCATCGGAGCGGCGATCGGCGGGCCTCGCGATGCTGGCGCGCGTCGGGCTGCGCCCCGAGCACTACGTCCGCTATCCCCACATGTTCTCGGGCGGCCAGCGCCAGCGCATCGCGATCGCGCGCGCACTGATGTCGCGTCCGCGGCTGGTGGTCGCCGACGAACCCGTCTCGGCCCTCGACGTCTCGATCCAGGCCCAGGTACTGAACTTGCTCATGGACCTGAAGGACGAGCTTGGCGTGGCGTATCTCTTCATCTCGCATAACCTTGACGTCGTGCGGCAGATCGCCGACGACATGCTGGTGATGTATCTCGGCCGGTCGATGGAGTACGGGCCGAAGCAACTGCTCTTCGCGCGGCCGGCGCATCCCTATACGCGGGCGCTGCTGGCGGCGACGCCGTCGCTGGCTGCGGGACGTCGGCGGGTGCGCGCGCTGGTGCGTGGCGAGCCGCCGTCCCCGCTCGACCCGCCTTCGGGCTGCGTGTTCCATCACCGGTGCTCCTACGCCGTGCCCCGCTGCGTGGCGGAGCGGCCAGTCATGCGTGCGGTCGGGGGCTTGAGCGTGGCCTGCCACCGCGCCGAGGACGTGCTCGCCGATCCGATGCCGCTCGCATGAGCCGCCCATCGCACGCTCGACCGATGCATTTGACGCATTGCGGCGCTTTCGGCATGATCGGCTCACTCGCGTGGCGCCACTCCCGATCGTCCACCCGCTCCGGCTTCGATTCGCAGCCGGCGCACCCGCCGCAGCCGCCGCCGCACCCGCCGCGGCCCGGCGCCGCCGCGGCGCATCGTCGGCCTTGATCCCCCGATGAGCGCCCCTGTGGTAGTCGACGCGCTCGCCCGCGTGCGCAGCTGGCAGGCCGAGCTCACCGCGGTGCGCCGCGACCTCCACGCCCACCCCGAGCTCGGGTTCGAGGAGCATCGCACCGGACGCGTGGTGTGCGAGCAGCTCACCGCCCTTGGCATCGAGCATCACGCCGGCGTTGGCCGTACGGGCATCGTCGCGGTCGTGCCGGGCCGGAGCGACAACGGCCGGCGGGTCGGGCTGCGCGCCGACATGGACGCGCTCCCGATGCAGGAAGAGAACGACTTCACGCACAAGTCGCGCTACGACGGGCGCATGCACGGCTGTGGCCACGACGGCCACACGACCATGCTGCTGGGCGCGGCGCGCTACCTGCACGAGACGCGCGCGTTCGAAGGCGTCGCGCATCTCATCTTCCAGCCGGGCGAGGAAGGGCACGCGGGGGCGAAAGCGATGATCGACGACGGCCTCTTCGTCCGCTTCCCATGCGACCAGGTGTTCGCGCTGCACAACTGGCCGGCGCTGCCGCCCGGGCGCATCGGCATCACGCCGGGTCCTGCCATGGCTGCCGCCGACCGCATCGAGATCGTCATCGACGGACGCGGGGGACATGGTGCGCACCCGCATATGGCGGTCGACCCGGTGCTCGTGGCCGGACACCTAATCACCGCGGCGCAATCGATCGTCAGCCGCAACGTCAACCCGCTCGACACCGCGGTCGTGAGCCTGTGCTCGATGCAGGCCGGCAATCCCGGCGCGATGAGCGTCATTCCGTCGCACGCCACGCTGGTCGGCACGGTGCGCACGTTCCGCACCGCGACGCAGGACCTCATCGAGCGGCGGCTCGCCGAGCTGGTGCCGGCCATTGCGGCGGCGTTCGGCGCGCGCGCCACGCTCAAATACGAGCGGGTGTATCCGCCGACGGTCAACCATGTCGTCGAGGCGGAGCTCGCCGCGGAGGTCGCCGAAGCGCTGGTCGGCCGCGACAACGTCGTGCGCAACCTGCCGCCATCGATGGGTGCCGAGGATTTCTCGTTCATGCTCGAGGCGCGTCCGGGCGCGTTCGCGCGGCTCGGACAGGGTGGCGCGGAAGGCGGCTGCTTCCTGCACAACAGCCGCTACGACTTCAACGACGCGGTGATTCCTCTCGGTGCGGCGTACCTCGCCGCTCTGGCGCAGCGGTCGCTGCGGACGCCGGCCTAAGGCGCCGGAACCGAGGCACCATCGACGCGCTGCGCGCCGCGTTCTGCCCAAGCTATGCGGCCGCTCGGGCGCGATTTTACGGCGCCGCGCGCGAAGCCGGCGCGATCCTCGAGGCGCACGAGCACCCGGCGGCGCGCGGGCCCGATGGCGACGTGCTGGCGATGGACATCGCGCGCGTCGGCGTGCGCGATTCGCCGCGGCTGCTGGTGGTCAGCTCCGGGACGCACGGTCTGGAAGGGTATTGCGGCAGCGGCATCCAGGTCGCGCTGCTGGAGGATCCTGCGGTTGCGGCCGCGCTGGCGCGCACTCAGGTCGAGCTCGCGTTCGTCCATGCGGTCAATCCCTACGGCTTCGCGCACGTGCGCCGCAACAACGAGGACAACGTCGATCTCAATCGCAACTTCCGCGATTTCTCGCAACCCATTCCCGCCAATCACGCTTACGCCGAGATCCACGGCTTTGCCGTGCCGACGCGCTGGCCGCCGGGGGCCGACACCGAAGACGCCCTCGGGTCCTACGTGGCCCGGCATGGGCAGGACCGCCTGCAGGCCGCCCTCACCGGTGGCCAGTACGAATTTCCGGACGGCCTGTTCTTCGGCGGCCACGCGCCGGCGTGGAGCAACCGGATCCTGCGCGAGTTCTTCCGCCGGCACGCCGCGGTGCGGCAGGCGCTGTGTTGGATCGATATCCACACCGGCCTTGGCCCTGCGGGGCATGGCGAGAAAATCTATTCCGGCCCCGACGACCCGGCGCCGCTCGCCCGCACCCGGTCGATCTTCGGCACGGACGTCACCTCGTTCTACGCTCGCACCTCGACGTCCGCCGAGGTCACCGGCAGCGTTTCCGCCGCGGCGATCGACGAGTGCCCGGCCGTTGCCTACGCCGGCATCGGCCTCGAGTTCGGCACGGTCCCGCTCGTCCAGGCCTTGGGCGCGCTGCGGGCCGACCAATGGCTGGAGAACCAGGGCGCCCGCGCGCCGGCGGGGGTGCGGGAGGGCATCAAGCGCGCGCTGCACGACGCGTTCTACGTCGACACGGACGAGTGGCGGGGGATGGTTTACGGCCAGGCGCGGGCCGCCGTGCTCCAGGCCCTCCACGGACTGGCCGCAACGCCCTAGAATATGGGCTTGGCATGGAACCGTCTGCATGCCACGGCGTCTGTAGCTTGGATGCGGCGCGTGGAATGACGCGCCCGGCGCCGCTGTTCTACCGTTGGTCCACTTGAGGAGCAGGTCATGAAGCTGCGATCGACCGTCGTGTTAGCACTGGGTATCGCCGGCTTGTCCGGCTGCCAGACCTGGGGACCCACCTGGAGCGAGATCAGCGGAAGCCGCTACAACGTCACGGATTACAACCGCTTCGCGACGGCCATCAACGCGGTCGACGGCAGCAATCCGGGGCCGCGCACCGGCTACCGGGGCCGGAGCTACTACAAGGTCGACCCGGGCCACCACACGATCGAGCTGCAGGCGCTCAACAACACCCCGTACTGGGTGGCAGGTATCAATCTGAAGAACGCGCCGCTCGACGTCGAGCCCTGCAAGCGCTACTACCTGAACGCGAATTTCGAAAACCGGCTGCTCACCGACTGGAAACCCGTGGTCGACTACGTCGAGGCCATTCCCGGCTGCGGCCGGGGCGGCGCCACCGGCTAGCGCACGTCCGGCGCGCGCCGGATTCGCGCAACGCATCGGCTATAATTCCGCGCTGCAACGCGACGCCCGGCGGTGTTCGGGCGTCGCGTCCTTCCTGTTGTCCGCGGAACCCAATTGCGCCTCACCCAGATCAAGCTTGCCGGGTTCAAGTCGTTCGTCGATCCGACGACCATCGGCACGCCAGGCAAGCTCGTCGGCATCGTCGGGCCCAACGGCTGCGGCAAGTCGAACGTGATCGACGCTGTGCGCTGGGTCCTCGGCGAATCGAAGGCATCGGCTCTGCGCGGCGAGTCGATGCAGGACGTGATCTTCAACGGCGCGGGCGAGCGCAAGCCCGTGGGCCGGGCGTCGGTCGAGCTCAATTTCGACAACGATCTCGGCCGGATCGGCGGCGAATGGGGTCGCTACGCGCAAATCGCCATCAAGCGCGTGCTGACCCGCGACGGCGACAGCAGCTACTACATCAACAACATTCCGGTGCGCCGACGCGACATCCACGACCTGTTCCTCGGCACGGGGCTCGGGCCGCGTGCGTACGCGATCATCGAGCAGGGGATGATCTCGCGCGTCATCGAGGCCAAGCCGGAGGAGCTGCGGGTATTCCTCGAGGAGGCCGCCGGCGTCTCGAAATACAAGGAGCGCCGCCGCGAGACCGAGGGCCGCCTCAGCGACTCCCGCGAAAACCTGGCGCGGGTCGAGGACATTCGCATCGAGCTCGGTCACCAGCTCGAGCGGCTCGCGACGCAGGCCCGCGTCGCCACCGAGTACCGGGAGCTCGAGGCCCGGCTCGCGCGCTCGCAGCAGCTTCTGTGGTTCGCCCGGCAGCAGGAAGCCGTCCGCAACCGCGAGAAATGCAGTGCCGAGATCGGCACGCTCACGCTCGCGCTCGAGGCGGCGCAGGCCGAGGTGCGCGCCGCCGAGGCACGGCTCGAGGCGTTGCGCGCCGAGCACTATGCCGGTGGCGACGCGCTGCACGCGGCGCAGGCAGCGTTCTATGCCGCGAACGCCGAGGTCACGCGCTTTGAGCAGCAGCTCGCGTTCGCCCGGGACAACGAAAACCGGATCGCGCAGCAGGCCGCGCGGCTGGCCGAATCGCTCGCGGCCCTCGCGGCGCAGGAGGAAGCACTGCGAGGGGAGTCGCACGCCGGCGATGCGGCCATCGCCGCCGCGGTCGATTTGCGGCAGCGGACGGCTGCCGACGAAGCGACCGCCGGAGCGGCCCTTCCGGCCAGCGACCGAGCCGTATCGGAGACGACCCGACTGCTCGGCGAGGCGCAGGCGCGGGTGACGCAGGGCGAGCAGGGCGTTCGCGTCGCCGAGACGCAGCGTGACAGCGTCGCCCGGGGCCACGAGCAGCTCGCGCAACGCCGCTCCCGCCTCGTCGCCGAGCTCGCGGCGCTCGCGGCGCCAATGGACGATCCGGTCACGGCGGTCGCGAGCCAGCTCGAGCAGGAAGTCGCGGAGCTCGCCGACAAGCAGGCGGCATTGGCTGCGCTGCAAGCGATCGTGCAGCAGCTGCAGGAACGCCAGCGTCACGAGTCCACCGCATGGCAGGCGGCGAGCCAGCGCCTGGCCGATCGGGAGGCACGGGCCGAGGCGCTCGCCGCGATGCAGGCCCGGATCGGTCACGGGGAGGACATCGACGCGTGGCTCGCCAGCCATCAACTGGCCGGTGCGCGGCAACTGTGGCGGGTGCTGGACGTCGACGCCGGCTGGGAGGACGCTCTCGAAGCCGCGCTGCGCGACTGGATGAAAGCGCTCGAGCTTGCCAGCCTGGGGGATACGCTTGCATGGTCGGGCGATGGCGTCCGGTTGCCGCGACGACTGTCCGCCTACACGCCTGCCGATGCGCCGCATGCGGCGGCCGCGGGGGCCGACAGCCTGCTTGCGAAGGTGGTGCTGAAGGATGGACGGCTGGCACGCCTGCTCGCCGACGGCCTGCACGGCGTGCGGTGCCGGGACGACCTGTCGACCGCCCTCGCCGAGCGCGCGATGCTCGGCCCGGGCGAGTCCTTCGTCACTCCGCACGGACATCTGGTCACCGCGCAGGGGGTGGCATTCTTCGCGCCCGACAGCGAGCTGCACGGCGTCCTGGCGCGTCAACGCGAGCTCGACCAGCTCGCAGGCGCGCTGGTGGGCGCCCGCGCGGACGCGGCGGCTGCGCGCGCGGGCCTCGAGGCGCTGGAAGGCGACTTGAAGGCGCGCCAGACCGACTACCACGCCGACAGCCTCGCCCTTGCGTCGCAGCAGCGGCGCACGCACGATCTCGAGCTCGAGCTCGTGCAGCTGCGCCAGTCGGTGGCCGCCGCGGCGGCGCGGCGCGCGCAGCTTAGCGCCGACGAAACCGAGACCGGCGCGCAGGTGGCCGTCGAGCATGGCCGGCTGGCCGCGTTGCACGCCGAAATCGCCGATCGGCAGGCGCATTTGCACGACGAGCGCGCACAGGTCGATGCGCTGCGTCACGCCCGAAACGAAGCCGAGGTGGAGCTGGCCCGGGCGCGCGAAGGCGTGCGCAGCGCCGAGCGCGCCGCGCAGGAAGCCGGCTTCGCCGAGCGCAGCGCACGCGAGCGGTCGGCCGAGCTCGCACGCCGGAGTGCCGCGCTCGCGGCACAGCAGGCCGAGCAGCAGGCCCTGCATCGGCAGCTTGCCGGCGAGCGCCAGTCGATCGATTGGGCCCCCGTAGAAGCCGCGTTGCAGGCGCGCCTCGCCGACCGTGCGCAGGCCGAGCAGGCGCTCGCGGCGGCGCGCGATCACGTCGAGGCGCTCGGGAGCGCGCTGCGGTTGGCCGACGAGGCGCGGCTCGTCGCGGAGCACGGCCTCGATCCGGCGCGCGTTCGCATCCAGGAGATGCAGCTCAAGGAGCAGGCGGCGATGCTCGCCGAGCAGCAGTTCGCGGAGCAACTCGCCCAGGTCCACGCCGACCTCGAAGTGCTGCCCGACGCGTTCAAGTCCTGGGGCAGCGTGCGCACGCTGCCCGGCGAGATCGACCGGGTGGGCAAGGCCATCGCCGAGCTCGGCCCCGTGAACCTCGCAGCGCTCGACGAGCTCGCGCAGGCGCAGGAGCGCAAGGCCTATCTCGACCGGCAGGCCGCCGATCTCACCGAGGCCATGACTACGCTCGAGACCGCGATCCGGCAGATCGACCGCGAATCGCGCGAGCTCCTGCAGCAGACCTTCAACGTGGTGAATGACAATTTCGCGCGCCTGTTTCCTGCGCTGTTCGGCGGCGGCCAGGCAAGGCTCCTGCTCACGGGCGAGGAGATCCTCGACTCCGGCGTCCAGGTCGTCGCGCAGCCGCCCGGCAAGCGCAATGCGTCCATCCATCTGCTCTCGGGCGGCGAGAAGGCGATGACCGCCATCGCGCTCGTGTTCGCGCTGTTCGAGATCAATCCGGCTCCGTTCTGCCTTCTCGACGAGGTCGACGCGCCGCTCGACGATCCGAACACCGAGCGGTTCTGCCGCATGGTCACGCAGATGTCGGCTGGCACCCAGTTCCTGTTCATCTCGCATAACAAGATCACGATGGAGATGGCGAGCCAGCTCATCGGGATCACCATGCCCGAGCCCGGGGTGTCGCGGGTGGTCGCGGTCGACATCGCCGAGGCGCTCGAGCTCGCCGCCAACGCACCCGTGGCCGCCGCGGCGGATTGAGGGCGCGGCGGCAAGTTCGGCCGCCCGGTATAATCGGGTGCATGGCGCGTGATGCTGCGGCAGGTTGCCACGCCGCATATTCCGGAAATCGATGAGCGCTCTCCAGCTCGGCCTGATCGTCGCCGGCATCGCGCTGGTCATCGGCGTCATCATCTACAACGCGTGGGCCGAGCGCCGCGTGCGCAGGCGCATCGCGGCGGCGTTCCATCCCGCCCCGGACCCGCCGAGCGAGCGCGCCGCCCGCGCGCGCTCCGAGCCCACCTTGCGCGACCCGGATGAAGACGCGGCCGGCGCCACTTCAGGTGGTTCCGCGGCGGCGGTGCGCCCTCCCGTCGAGCTGCCCGCCTCGCCGTTTGCCGTGCCCATGGACGACGTGAGCACGCTCGCGCCGGGCGCACGCTCGTCGCTGGACCCTGAACACGAGGACGAGTTGCGCGCCACCCGCGCGGACGACGCCGACGACGACGTTGCCGACGACGCTGCCCTCGAGCCGGGCGACGCGGGCCTGCCACCACCCGCACGGGCCGCGACGTTGGCGCGCACGGCGCCGGTTGCGCCCGATCCCGACATCGAATGCATCGTCGGCTTGGCGCTCGCCCAGCCGGTCACGGCCGCGACGCTCTCGGCCGGCCTGCACGCGCGCCTGGGCAAGCCCCTGCGCTGGTTCGGCCGAGCCGCCGCCGGCGCGCCCTGGCAGGTGGTGACGGACGCCTCGGCCGGCCGTTACATCGAGCTGGCCGCCTGCCTGTTGCTGGCCGACCGCAACGGGCCGCTTTCGGAGGCGCAGCTCGCGACCTTCTTCCGCATCGCCGGCGAGCTGGGCGCGGCGCTCGGCGCGCGCGTAACCCTGCCCGACGTGCGCGCCGAGGTGCAGCGGGGCGAAGCGCTCGACCGGCTCTGCGCGGACCTCGACGTGCAGATCGGGCTCACGGTGCTGAAGGCCGAGCCGGGCGCGGTGGCGGGGACCCGTCTGCGCGGCGTCGCCGAGGCGGCCGGCTTTCACCTCGCGCCGGGTGGGCGCTTCGAGCACGTCCACGAGGACACCGGCGCGGTGCTGTTCACGTTGCAGAACGTGCGCAACGAGCCGTTCACCGCGGAGTCGCTGCGGCTCACCTCCACGCCCGGGGTCGTGTTCCTGCTCGACGTGCCGCGCGTGGCGGACCCGGCGCGCGCGTTCGACCAGATGAAGCTTGCCGCCAAGCGCATGGCGCACACGCTCGGCGGCGAGCTCGTCGACGACAACCGCCGGGCGCTCGACGATGCGGCGCTGGCGAAGATCCGCGCGCACGTGCAAGCCGCCGCCGACGGCCTCGCCGAGGTGCACATCGAGCCGGGCAGCACGCGGGCGATCGCGTTGTTCGGCGCTTGAGCGATGGCGAAGCGCCGGGCCAACGGCCCGTCGACGGACGGCGGCGCGCCATCGCCTGAGCCATCGTCGACGCCTTCGTCTGCGCCACCGCCACCGCGATCGTCAGCGCCGGCCGCGGCGGCGAAGCGTGCGGCCGCGCTGCGGGCGGAGCTCGCCCTGCACAACCAGCGCTATTACGTCGACGACGCGCCGAGCATCAGCGACGCTGCGTACGATGCCTTGTTCCGCGAGCTGCAGGCGCTCGAGGCCGAGCATCCGGCGCTCGTCACGACGGAATCGCCCACGCGCAAGGTCGGCGGGGCGGCGCGCGCCGACTTCGCGCCGGTGCGCCACGCGGTGCCGATGCTCTCCATTCGTACCGAGACCGATACCACGGCGAGCGCCGCCGCGAAGTTCGACGCGCGGGTGCGTCGCGACCTCAAGCGCGGACCCGATGCGCCGGCGGTCGACTACACCGCAGAGCTCAAGTTCGACGGCCTCGCGCTGACGCTTCGCTATGAAGCCGGGCGCCTGGTGCAAGCCGCAACGCGCGGCGACGGCGCCATCGGCGAGGACGTGACGCGCAACGTGCGCGGAATCGCAGCGGTGCCGCAGCGCCTTCGCGCCGGCACGCCGCCCGCGCTCCTCGAGGTGCGCGGGGAGGCGTTCATGATGCGCAGCGACTTCGCCGCGCTCAACGAGCGGCAGCGGGCCGGCGGGCTGCGCACCTTCATCAACCCGCGCAACACGGCGGCCGGCGCCGTGCGCCAGCTCGATCCGGCGATGACCGCCGAGCGGCCCCTGGCGTTCTTCGCCTATGGCGTCGGCGCGCACGACGGCTTCGACGTGCCGCCGACCCAGGGCAGCTTGCTGGACGCGCTGGCCGCCTTTGGTCTTCCGGTGAATGCGGTGCGCGTCGTCGCGCACGGCCCCGATGAGCTCGCCGCGTTCTATGCGCGGGTCGCGCACGAGCGCGCGGCGCTGCCCTTCGAGATCGATGGCGTCGTCTACAAGGTCGACGACCTGACGCTTCAGCGCGAGCTGGGCTTCGTGACGCGCGAGCCGCGCTGGGCCGTGGCCCACAAGTTCCCAGCCGAGGAGATGACGACCGCAGTGCTCGGCATCGAGGTGCAGGTCGGGCGCACCGGCGCGATCACCCCCGTCGCGCGGTTGCAGCCGGTCTTCGTCGGCGGCGTGACCGTGACCAGCGCGACGCTGCACAACGAGGACGAGGTGCGCCGCAAGGACGTGCGCGTCGGCGACACGGTGATCGTGCGCCGGGCCGGCGACGTCATTCCCGAGGTGGTGCGGGTGGTCGGCGAGCGGCGGCCGCCCGACGCGCAGCCCTTTGCGCTGCCTACTCACTGCCCCGAATGCGGCTCGGCGATCGAGCGCCTTCCCGACGAGGCCGTCGCGCGCTGCACCGGGGGACTGGTGTGCCCGGCGCAGCGCAAGCAGGCCCTGCTGCATTTCGCGAGCCGGCGCGCGCTCGATATCGAGGGGCTGGGCGACAAGCTCGTCGACCAGCTCGTCGACGACGCGCTGGTGCGCACGGCCGCCGATCTGTACGGGCTCGGCACCGATCGGCTCGCGTCGCTTGCGCGGATGGCGGACAAGAGCGCCGCCAACGTGGCGGCGTCGATCGAGCGCAGCCGGGCGACGACGCTCCCGCGTTTCATCTATGCCCTCGGCATCCGGCACGTCGGCGAGGCCACGGCCGGCGACCTGGCGCGGCATTTCGGCGCCCTCGCTCCGCTGCAGGAGGCCGGTGTGGCGGACCTGCTCGAGGTGCCCGACGTCGGGCCGGTGCTGGCGGAGGCAATCCGCGCCTTCTTCGCCGAGCCCCATAATGGAGAGGTCATCGAGCAGTTGCGCGCGGCGGGCGTGCATTGGCCCGAAGGGGCGCCGCAGCGGAAGCCCGCCGGACCGCTGGCCGGCCGCACGGTCGTGCTCACGGGCACGCTGCCGACGCTTGCGCGCGAGGACGCGAAGGCCCTCCTCGAGGCCGCCGGCGCGAAGGTCGCGGGGAGTGTATCCGCGAAGACCGACTACGTGATTGCCGGCGCGGATGCTGGCACCAAGCTGGCCAAGGCGGCCGCCCTCGGGCTGCCGGTGCTCGACGAAGATGGATTGCGTGCGCTCGTCGCCGGGCGTCTTCCCACCCACTAGAATGCCGATGAAACCGATCACCAAGGCTGTCTTCCCGGTTGCCGGTCTGGGCAGCCGCTTCCTGCCCGCGACCAAGGCCAGCCCGAAGGAAATGCTGCCGGTGGTCGACAAACCACTGATCCAGTACGCGGTCGAGGAGGCGGCGGCGGCCGGCATCACCGACATGATCTTCATCACGGGGCGCAACAAGCGGGCGATCGAGGATCACTTCGACAAGGCCTACGAGCTCGAGACCGAGCTCGCGCTGCGCGACAAGACCGCGCTGCTCGAGCAGGTGCAGGCAGCGACGCCCCCGGGCATTAACTGCATCTACATCCGCCAGAACGAGGCGCTCGGACTCGGTCACGCCGTGCTTTGCGCCGAGCCCGTCATCCGGGACGAGCCGTTCGCCGTGCTGCTGGCCGACGACCTGATCGACGCCGAGGTTCCGGTGATGAAGCAGATGGTCGAGGTGGCCGCGCGCCACGATGCCGCGGCGCTGGGCGTCATGGAGGTCGATCCGGCGGACACCGGCAGCTACGGCATCGTCGAGACGTCCGACCGCGGCGCCGAGGGGCGCAGCCGGTTCATCTCGCGCATCGTCGAGAAGCCGCGGCCCGGCACGTCGCCGTCGAACCTCGCGGTGGTCGGACGGTACATACTGACGCCCCGGATCTTCCACCATCTGCGCACCATGCCGGCCGGCGCGGGAGGCGAGATCCAGCTCACCGACGGCATCGCGCGCCTCCTGGGCGAGCAGCGGGTGATCGCGTACAGCTTCGAAGGGCGGCGCTACGATTGCGGCAGCAAGCTCGGCTATCTCGAGGCGACCGTCGAGCTCGGCGTGAAGCATCCGGAGGTGGGCGCCGGCTTCGCCCGCTTCCTCGCCGACCGGCCGCGCTAATGGGCGCCGCCCCGGTCGCGGCGCGACCGTCGCGATGACGCTGAACGAGCTGCGCTACATCGTGGCGGTCGCCCAGGAGCGCAGCTTCGGCCGCGCGGCCGCGAAATGCTTCGTCAGCCAGCCGGCGCTCTCCGTAGCCATCCAGAAGCTCGAGGAGGAGCTCGGCGCGCCGCTGTTCGAGCGCGGCAAGAGCGAAGTGAGCACGACGCCCGTCGGGACGCGCGTCGTCGAGCAGGCGCAGAAGGTGCTGGAGGAAACCGCGCGGATCCGGGAGCTGGCCCAAGCGGGGCGCAATCCCCTGGCGGGGGTGCTCCGCCTGGGCGTGATCTACACGGTGGCGCCGTACCTGCTGCCCGACCTGGTGCCGGAGCTGCACTTGCGCGCCCCGCAGATGCCGCTCGAGATCGAGGAAGACATCACCGCCAACCTCGAGGCGGCGCTGAAGAGCGGGCGCATCGACGCTGCGATCATCGCTTTGCCGTTCGATCCGGCGGGCGTGACCACCGAGTTCCTGTACGAGGAGCCGTTCCAGGTGGTGGTTCCGCTCGGGCACAAATGGGCGCGGCGCAAGGCCATCGCGCCCGACGAGCTGCCGCGCGAACACGCGATCCTGCTCAACGTGGGGCACTGCTTCCGCGACCAGGTGCTGGATGCCTGCCCGGAGCTCAATCGCGGCGACGCCCGCGTCACCCGCAGCACCTCTCTCGAGACGGTGCGCAACATGGTCGCGTCGGGACTGGGCGTATCGGTGCTGCCTCGCGATGCGCTCACTCCCAAGTACCACAGCAGCCTAGTGGTCCCCGTTCCGTTCACGCGTCCGGCGCCGACGCGGCGCATCGCCCTCGCGTATCGACGCAGCTTTCCGCGGCCCGCCGCGATCGCCGTGCTCCGCGCGGCAGCGGTGGCCTGCCGGCCGGCCGACGTGCCGACGCCGCGCGTGCGCGCTCCGGCGGCGTAACGAGGCGAAACCCGCCGCATGCGCATGCGCGTTACGCAAAAAAAGAGGGGTTACACTCGCGCGTAACCCCTTGGTTCAGTTTGGTGGGCGATGCTGGGTTCGAACCAGCGACCCCTGCCGTGTGAAGGCAGTGCTCTACCGCTGAGCTAACCGCCCGCGAACCCAGACAGGAGCCACGATTTAACCATAGGGTACCCCGCCAGGCAAACCGCTCACGGACCCGTGTAGATGCCTGTCCTGGACGAAAATGGAACCGCTTGGTGCGCCCAGTACCCCGCCTCGGCACCGAAATGGTGCGTCTCGATTAACGGCGTAAACTCGCCGCCATCCTTTCAATCGCTTGCACGCTGGCCTGCCCCTTGCTAAAGCCGAGCCTTCGATGGCTGAACGACTGATGTCCGTCAAGTGCTTCGACGAAATGCGCACCCGGGACGGAGAAATGCGCCCCCACTATCGGCCGTTTGCCGACTGGCTGGAGCGCACCTCGCCCGAGCGCATCGCCCAGAAGCGCGAGGAAGCCGAACGGGCGTTCCACCGGGTCGGCATCACGTTCGCCGTCTATGGCGAGGACAGCGGCACCGAGCGCACCATTCCGTTCGATCTGGTTCCGCGGATCATTCCGGCGGACGAGTGGGCGGTACTCGACGCGGGCCTGAAACAGCGCGTCACGGCGCTGAACCGTTTCCTGCACGACATCTACAACGAGCAGGCGATCCTCGCGGCGGGCAAGGTGCCGGCGGAGCGCGTCCTCGGCAACACGCAGTATCGCCGCGAGATGGTCGGCATCAAGGTCCCTGGCGGGATCTACGCGCACATCGCCGGCGTCGACGTCGTGCGCGCGGGTGCCGGCGAGTATTACGTGCTCGAGGACAACCTGCGCGTCCCGTCGGGCGTGTCCTACATGCTCGAGAATCGCCGGATGATGATGCGGCTGTTCCCGGAGCTGTTCGCGACGCGCTCGATCCGGCCGGTGCAGCATTATCCCGACATGCTGCGGGAGAACCTGCACGCGGTGGCGCCGGCGGGCATCGAGCGGCCGGTGGTCGCGGTGCTCACCCCGGGCGCCTACAACTCGGCCTACTTCGAGCACGCGTTCCTGGCCCAGCAGATGGGGGTCGAGCTGGTCGAGGGGCAGGACCTGTTCGTGCAGAACGACACGGTCTACATGCGCACCACGCGCGGGCCCCAGCGGGTGCATGTCATCTACCGGCGTGTCGACGACGATTTCCTCGACCCGATGGCCTTCCGGCGCGACTCGCAGCTCGGCGTTCCCGGGCTCTTCGCCGCGTACCGCGCCGGCCGCGTCACGCTCGCCAACGCGATCGGCACCGGCGTCGCCGACGACAAGTCGATCTATCCCTACGTGCCCGAGATGATCCGCTTCTACCTCGGCGAGGAGCCGATCCTCAGCAACGTGCCGACGTGGGTGCTGCACCGGGAGGAAGACCTTGCCTATGTGCTGGCGCACCTCGACGAGCTCGTCGTGAAGGAGGTGCACGGCGCGGGAGGCTACGGCATGCTGATCGGTCCGGCGGCCACCGTGGCCGAGCGCGAGGCGTTCCGGGCCCGCATCGTGGCCGCACCGGACCGCTACATCGCGCAACCCACCCTGGCGCTGTCCACCTGCCCGACGTTCGTGGCCAGCGGGGTCGCGCCGCGCCATATCGACCTGCGGCCCTACGTGCTGTCGGGCCGCGACGTCAGCCTCGTGCCCGGCGGCCTCACGCGCGTGGCGTTGCGCGAAGGCTCCCTCGTCGTGAACTCGTCGCAGGGCGGCGGCACGAAGGACACGTGGGTTCTGGCCGAATGAGCGCATAAGGCCACGGGATGCTGTGCCGCACCGCCAACGAGCTCTTCTGGATGGCCCGCCACATCGAGCGGGCCGAGAACACCGCGCGCCTGCTCGACGTCACCTATCGCACGTCGCTCCTGCCCTACGCGCCGCATACGGCGGGCCTTTCCTGGGCCGAGCCCTGGTCGGTTCCGCTCATCACCTCGGGCCTCGCGACCACCTACTACGAGCGCCATCCGCAGATCACCGCGGAGAGCGTGCTGCGCTACATGATCCTGGACAGCACCAACGGCTCGTCCATCTATTGCTGCCTGCGTGCAGCGCGCGAGTCGGCGCGCTCGGTGCGCGGCGCGATCACCTCCGAGATGTACGAGGACCTGAACTCGGCGTGGCTCGAAATGCGCGGCTACGACTACGCGCGGATCGAGGTCGGCGGCGTGTCCGACTTCCTCGACTGGGTGAAGATGCGCTCGCATCTTTTCCGCGGGGTGACCTTCGGCACGATGCTGCGCGACGAGGCGTATCACTTCATCCGCCTCGGCACGCACATCGAGCGCGCCGACAACACGGCGCGAATCCTGGACACCAAGTATCACATCCTGCTGCCGTCGGTCACGGACGTAGGCGGGGCGGTCGACTACTATCAGTGGCTGTCGCTGCTGCAATCGGTGTCGGGCTTCGAGTCCTATCGCAAGATCTACAGCGACACGATCACCTCGTTGCGGGTGGCCGAGCTGCTGGTGTTGCGCGACGACATGCCGCGCTCGCTCCACAGCTGCATGAACTTCATCCACGAGACGCTCGAGCGGCTGTGCGACGGCGGCAGCCGCGAGCTCGAGCGCCAGGCCGGCGAGCTGCACGCGCGCCTTCACTACGGGCGCACCGACGAGATCATCGACACGGGCCTGCACGAATACCTGATGGATTTCCTCGAACGGATCTCCGCGCTAGGCGAGGAGGTCAGCCGCGTGTTCCTGGTGCCGACCTATTGAGCGCCCCGCGGCGGCGCGTCGATAGGCTAGAATCGACGCTTTTGCCTCGGCCGCCCGCGAACGCGCCATGACCTATTGCGTTGCGATGTCCCTCGATGCGGGCATGATCTTCGCCTCCGATTCGCGCACCAACGCGGGGGTGGACCAGATTGCCCGCTTCTCCAAGATGCGCGCGTTCGCCCGCGACGGCGACCGCGTCATCGTTCTGCTGTCGTCCGGCAACCTGTCGATCACGCAAAGCGCGGCCAACCTGGTCGAGCAGCGCGCGCGCACGGACAACGAGCTCAGCCTGTGGAACGCCGAGTCGATGTTCGACGTCGCGCGCCTGATCGGCGACTCGCTGCGCGAGGTGAAGAGCCGCGACGGCCCTTATCTCCTCCAGAACAACATCGATTCGTCGGCGAACTTCATCGTCGGCGGCCAGATCCGCGGCGAGCCGGCGCGCCTGTTCGACGTCTACAGCGAAGGCAACTTCATCGAGGCGACGCCGGAGACCTGCTATTTCCAGATCGGCGAGAGCAAGTACGGCAAGCCCGTGATCGACCGGGTGGTGAATCGCGGCACGTCGCTCCTCGACGCCACGAAGTGCACGATCGTGTCGTTCGACTCGACGATGCGCTCGAATATCTCGGTCGGGCTGCCGATCGACCTGCTGGTGTATGAGGCCGACAGCCTCAACATCAGGCTGCGGCGTCGGATCGAGGAATCGGACGGCTATTTCCAGCTCGTTCACTCGCAATGGGGCGAGGGGTTGCGCCGCGTGTTCGCGCAGCTCCCGGATCCCGACTGGCTCTGACCCGCCGTCCATGGCGATCCGTGTCGCGCTGTCCCATCGCACGTCGTACCGCTTCGACCGCCTCGTAAGCCTCTCGCCCCACGAAATCCGCCTGCGGCCGGCGCCGCACTGCCGTACCCCGGTGCTCGGCTACTCGCTCACGGTCGAGCCGGCCCAGCACTTCATCAACTGGCAGCAGGACCCGTACGGCAACTGGGTGGCGCGCGTCGTCTTCCCCGAGCGCGCGCAGGCGCTCACGGTCACCGTCGACCTTACGGCGGACATGACGGTCATCAACCCGTTCGATTTCTTCGTCGAGCCCTACGCCGAGGTGTACCCGTTCGCCTACGCGCCGGGCCTCGCGAAGGAGCTGATCCCCTTCCTGGAGATGGAGCCCACCGGCCCCGGCCTGGCGGCCTGGCTCGCGCGCTTCCGCGCCTCGATGACGCCCGGGGAAGCGACCGTGAACATGCTGGTCCGAGCGAACCAGCAGCTCCAGCGCGACATCCGCTACCTGGTGCGCCTCGAGCCGGGAGTGCAATCGCCCGACCAGACACTGGGGCTCGCGTGCGGCTCGTGCCGCGACTCCGGCTGGCTGTTCGTCCAGATCATGCGCCACCTCGGCATCGCGGCGCGCTTCGCGTCGGGCTACCTGATCCAGCTCACGGCCGACGTAAAGTCGCTCGACGGTCCCAGCGGCCCCGAGCGCGATTTCACCGACCTGCACGCGTGGGCGGAGGCATTCATTCCCGGCGCCGGCTGGATCGGCTTCGACCCGACCTCCGGGCTGATGGCCGGCGAGGGCCACCTGCCGCTCGCCTGCACCGCCGATCCGGGCAGTGCCGCGCCGATCATCGGCATGACCGACGTCGCGAACGTCGACTTGAGCTTCACGATGAGCGTGACGCGCGTCCACGAGGATCCGCGCGTCACCAAGCCCTATTCGGCCGTGCAGTGGGCCGCGATCGACGCGCTGGGCGAGCAGGTCGATGTCGACCTGGTGCGCCACGACGTGCGCCTAACACAGGGCGGCGAGCCGACCTTCGTGTCGGTCGACGACATGGAAGGACCCGAGTGGAACTACACCGCGCACTCGCCCGAGAAGCGCGCGCTCGCCGAGGCCCTGCTGAAGCGATTGAAGACACGGCTCGCGCCCGGTGCATTCGTGCACTTCGGCCAGGGCAAGTGGTATCCGGGCGAGCCGCTGCCGCGCTGGGCGCTCGGCATCTTCTGGCGTGCCGACGGCGAGGCGCTGTGGCGCGACGAGACCCTCATCGCGGACACTCGCGAGCCCGGCTCGGCCACCGTCGCAGCGGCCGCGGCGTTCGCGCCGGCGCTTGCGCGCACGCTCGGCCTGCCGCCCGAGCTCGTCATCACCGCCTACGAGGATGTGCCGAAGCTGCTCGGCGAGGAAGCCGCGCTGCCGGTCAACGCGGAGCTCTTCAAGGCCGACCTCGCCAACCCCGCGGAGCGCGCGCGGCTTGCCAAGCTCATCTACGGCGGCATCGGCACGCCCGCCGGCTTCGTGCTGCCGCTGCGCGCCGCGGACGAGGAAGCGGACGTCGTCATCTGGGAATCGAGCCCGTGGCCCCTGCGTCGCGAGCGCCTCTTCGCCGTGGCGGGCGACTCGCCGCTTGGCCTGCGCCTGCCGCTCGGCTCGCTGCCCGACGTCCTGCCGAAGGACGTCGAGCCGGAGTTCGCCCTCGATCCGTTCGCCCCCCGCGATGCGCTGCCGAGCCGCGACGCGCTGCGGCGTGCCCGCGCACGTGCCCGCGGCGTGGCGCCCCACGAAGTGATCAAGACGGCGCTCACGGTGCAGGTGCGCCGCGGCCACCTGCACGTGTTCATGCCGCCGGTCAAGCGGCTCGAGGCCTACGCGGCGCTGCTTGCGGCGATCGAGGACTGCGCGGCGTCGCTGCGCGTGCCGGTCGCGGTGGAAGGGTACGCGCCCCCGCGCGATCCGCGCGTGCGCGTGCTGCAGGTGACGCCCGATCCCGGAGTGATCGAGGTGAACGTCCATCCGGCGAGCACGTGGCGCGAACTCATGACGACGATGGAGACGCTCTACGCGACCGCTCGCGAGACGCGCCTCGCGACCGAGAAATTCATGCTGGACGGACGCCACACCGGCACCGGCGGCGGCAACCACATCACGCTTGGCGGCGCCACGCCCGGCGACAGTCCGCTGCTGCGCCGCCCCGACCTGCTGCGCAGCCTGATCACCTATTGGCAGAACCACCCGGCGCTCTCGTACCTGTTCTCCGGCATGTTCATCGGCCCGACGAGCCAGGCGCCGCGCGTCGACGAGGCGCGCGACGACCGGCTCTACGAGCTCGCCATCGCCTTCCAACAGCTCACGCGCAAGAGCCGCGACGGTCGCGAGACGGCGCCACCGTGGCTCATCGACCGGCTCCTGCGCAACCTGCTCACCGATCTAACCGGAAACACGCACCGGGCCGAGTTCTCGATCGACAAGCTCTATTCCCCCGACACGCCCACCGGACGCCTCGGGCTGCTCGAGTTTCGCGCCTTCGAGATGCCACCGCACGCGCAGATGGCCGGCGTGCAGACCCTGCTGCTGCGCGCGCTGGTCGCGCGCTTCTGGCAGCAGCCGTATGCGGGCGAGCTCACGCCGTGGGGAACCGCGCTGCACGACCGGTGGCTGCTGCCGCATTTCGTGGCTGCCGACATGCGCGACGTGATCCTCGACCTCATCCGCTTCGGCTATCCCTTCGACCCGGCCTGGTTCGATCCCTTCCTCGAGTTTCGCTTCCCGCGCTTCGGCACGGCCACGTACGACGGCATCACGCTCGAGCTGCGCCAGGCGATCGAGCCCTGGCACGTGCTGGGTGAGGAAGTCGCCACGTCGGGGACGTCGCGCTATGTCGACTCGTCGGTGGAGCGCATGCAGATGCTCGTGTCCGGCATGGTGCCGGGCCGCCACCAGGTCACCTGCAACGGGCGCGCGCTGCCGCTCGTGCCCACCGGCGTCCCCGGCGTGCACGTGGCCGGCGTGCGGTTTCGCGCGTGGAGCCCGCCGTCTGCGCTGCATCCGACCATACCGGTGCAGGCGCCGCTGGTGTTCGATCTGGTCGACGGGTGGTCGCAACGCGCGCTCGGCGGTTGCACCTACCATGTCGTGCATCCCGGCGGGCGCAGCTACGAGACGTTCCCGGTCAATGCGAACGAGGCCGAGGCGCGCCGCGTGGCGCGTTTCTGGCGCCACGGCCACACCGCGGGGCCGATGGTGGTGCATCCCGAGGCGCTCAATCCGGCGACGCCCACCACGCTCGACCTGCGATGGATGCCGTGAGCGGTCCGGTCCGCACGCGCTTCGCTCCCAGCCCCACCGGATTCCTGCACCTCGGCGGCGCGCGCACCGCGCTGTTCGCGTGGGCGTTCGCCCGGCACCACGGCGGCGTCTACGTGCTTCGCATCGAGGATACGGACGTCGCGCGCTCCACGCCGGCGGCGGTGCAGGCGATCCTGGAGGCGCTCGACTGGCTCGGCCTCGCCTATGACGAAGGCCCGTTCTTCCAGATGCAGCGCATGGACCGGTATCGCGCCGCCCTGGCCGACATGCTGGCGCGCGGTCTCGCCTACCATTGCTACACGACGCCCGCCGAGCTCGACGAGCTGCGCGCCGCGCAACTGGCGCGCGGCGACAAGCCACGCTACGACGGCCGCTGGCGGCCCGAGCGCGCCGCAGGACGCGTGCCGCCCGCGGGCGTTGCTCCGGTCGTGCGCTTCCGCAACCCGGATACGGGGTCCGTCGCCTGGGAAGACGGCGTCAAGGGCCGCATCGAGGTTGCCAACGCCGAGCTCGACGACCTCGTCATCGCGCGCGCCGACGGCACGCCGACCTACAACTTTTGCGTCGTCGTCGACGACCTCGACATGCGCATCACCGATGTGATCCGCGGCGACGATCACATCAACAACACGCCGCGCCAGATCAACATCATCCGCGCGCTGGGCGAGGCCACGCCGCGCTACGCGCACCTGCCGACGGTGCTGGGGGAAGACGGCACCAAGCTGTCCAAGCGCCACGGCGCCGTATCGGTGATGGAATACGAGGCGCAGGGGTTCCTGCCCGAAGCCGTCATCAACGGCCTCGCGCGCGTGGGCTTCGCGCACGGCGACGACGAAATCTTCGGACCCGACGACCTGGTGCGATGGTTCACGCTCGAGGCGGTCAACCCCGCGTCGTCCCGCTTCGACATGGCGAAGCTGCGCTGGCTCAACCAGGAGCACATGAAGCGGCTTGCGCCGGCCCTCCTCGGGGAGCGCTTCGCCCGCTATCTCGCGCGCGCGGGCCTGGACGCGACGCACGGTCCGCCCCCGGCCGAGGTCGCGGCGCTATTGCGCGATCGAGTCGAGACGCTGACCGAGATGGCCGACGCCGCCCACTACTTCTACACGCGCCCGGCGGTCAACGAGGCCGCGCCGGCGACGGCGGCGCTCACCGACGACCTGAAGTCCGCGCTGTCTGCGCTCCACCACGAGTTCGCAACGCTCGACTGGACCCGCGAGGCGATCGCCGCGGCAATCAAGCGGGTCGCCGGTGCGCACGGATTGAAGCCGCCGCGGATCATGATGGCGTTGCGCGGGCTCCTCACCGGCGAGGCGCAGACGCCCGCGATCGACGCGGTGGTCGCGCTGCTCGGCCGCGAGACCGTGCGTGCGCGGATGGCGGCAGTGGCCGCAGCGTTGGGGTCCTGAGGCTGGCCACCTCCTTTGCACGCCGGCCCGCGCGTGCCTCTACGACTGCAGGTATGGCGCGAGCCGCACGAGGTCGGGCTCCACGCCCAGTCCCGGGGCGTCGGAAAGCGTGACGATGCCGTCGTGCAGGTCGAGCGGGAACACGTCTTCGCGCAGCGGATTGGGGTTCGCGTCCACCTCGGCGTAGCTCGCCTCCGTTCCATACGCGGCCAGCATGTGCAGCGACGCGGCGAGTCCCACGCCGCCCGCCAGCCAATGCGGACACAGCACCGCGCCGCATGCGGCCGCCCGCAGGGCGACCTCGCGCGCCCCGCTGATGCCGCCCCATTTGCCGACATCCGGCTGCACGAAGCGCAGCGCGCCGGCCCCGAGCAGGTCCGCGAACACCGCGAGCCCGCGCAGGTTCTCGCCGGCCGCCAGCGACACGGCGCTCGCGCGGGCCACCGCCTGCCAGACGTCGACGGGCTCGTCGGCGAGCAGCGGCTCCTCGACCCAGTGCGGACGAAACGGCGCGAGCTCCGCGATGCGCACAGGCGCGTCGGCGCGGGTCCATGCCTGGTTCGCGTCGGTCATCAACGCCGCGGCGTCGCCGAGGGCTTCGCGCATGGCGCGCAGGTTGGCGACGTCGCGCGCGGCGCCGAACCCCACCTTCAGCTTGAAAGCGCGGTGGCCCTTCGCGTGCGCCGAGCGGCACGCGGCAACGACGTCATCGGGCCCGATGCCGCTGGCGTAGACGCGCACCCGGTTGCCGCCGCCGAGCAGCTTCCAGAGCGGCAGCCCGGCGCGCCGCGCCGCGACATCCCACAGCGCTTGGTCGATCGCCCCGGCGACCTGCGCAAACGGGCCGGGCTCACCGCACTGGATGGCCATCTGCCGGGTACGCTGTTCCAGCCGCGCGCGCATCGACGCCGGATCGTCCGCCGCCCCGTGCAGGAGCGGCGCGAAGATGCTTTCGACCAGTCGCGCCCGGTGCTCGGCGCCGACCTGCGGAAAGTTGGCGAACACCTCCCCCCAACCCCATGCGCCGTCGCTCGCGGCGATGCGCAGGAACACGGCGGGGCGGCTGGTCATCGCGCCGAATGCGTTGGCCACGGGAGTCGCCACGGGCGCGCGGAGCACCCAGCATTCGACGCGCGCGACGGTCGTCATGGTGTCCTTTCGAGAGGTGCGCGGTAGTCTAAACTGCGCTGCACCCACCGGAGGAGGCGACATGGACGCGTATCGACGCAAGTGGTTGCACGCAGCGCTTGCCGCGACCCTCGCCGCCGCCATGCCAAGGACGCTTTTCGCGCAGGCGTGGCCCAGCCGGCCGATCCGGCTGATCGTGCCGTTCCCGCCCGGCGGCGCGGTGGACTATTACGCACGCATCGTCCAGGGTCCCGTGGGAGAGCTCCTGGGGCAGCCGCTCGTCGTCGAGAGCCGGCCGGGCGCGAGCGGCATGATCGGCGCCGATCTCGTCGCCAAGGCGCCTCCGGAAGGCTACACGCTGCTGCTGGGCAACATCGCGTCGCTGGCGATCAACGCCGGCATCTATGAGCGCATGACCTACGATCCGGCGAAGGATTTCACGCCGGTCGTCCACGTCGACGACGTCAACTACGTCCTCGTGGTGAACGCCGCGCTTCCGGTCAGGACGACGGCGGAGCTCATCGCCTATGCCAAGGCCCGCCCGGGCACGCTGTCGTACGGCTCGGCCGGCAGCGGCAGCTTGCCGCATCTCGCCATGGAGCTCTTCAAGCAGCGCACCGGGACGGACTTCGTGCACGTTCCCTACAAAGGGGGCGGTCCGATGGTCACCGACATCATCGGCGGGCAGACGCAGCTCACCATCGCGGACCAGGCCAACCTCATGCCGCACGTGGCGAGCGGCAAGCTGCGCGCGCTGGCGGTGTCGAGCCCCGCGCGCTCGACGGTTTATCCCGATCTGCCGACCCTTGGCGAAACGCTGCCGGGTTTCGAAGCCACCGCGTGGCAGGCAGTGGTGGGGCCCGCGGGGATGCCACCCGACGTGGTCAGGCGGCTGAACGCCGCGTTCAACCAGGCGATGGCGGATCCCGCCGTGCGCAAGCGGATGGTCGAAGGGGGCCTCGATCCGGTCGGGGGTACGCCCGAGGAGCTCGGCGCGTTCATCCGCAGCGAGAAGGCGAAGTGGACGCAGGTCGCGAAGAGCGTGGGCGCGAAGGCCGAATGACGAACGGGTGAGGCTACCGCGGGATGCAGCCACGCGACGCAACCACGCGACGCAACCACGTCGCAGCCGGTTTCCGGTAAAATACCAATTTCCGGAACCTCTCGAACCATGACCAAGTTCGTGTTCGTGACCGGTGGCGTCGTATCCTCGCTCGGCAAGGGGATCGCCGCCGCGTCCCTCGCCGCCATCCTCGCCTCGCGCGGCGTGCGCGTCACCAATCTCAAACTCGACCCGTACATCAACGTCGATCCGGGCACGATGTCGCCGTTCCAGCACGGCGAGGTGTTCGTCACCGACGATGGCGCCGAGACCGACCTCGACCTCGGTCACTACGAGCGCTTTACCGATGTGCGCATGGCCAAGCGCAACAACTTCACCACGGGCCAGATCTACGAGAGCGTGATCCGCAGGGAGCGCCGTGGCGACTACCTGGGCGGCACCGTGCAGGTGATCCCCCACATCACCGACGAGATCAAGTCGTGGATCCAGCAGGGCGCGGGCGACGCAGAGATCGCGGTCGTGGAGGTGGGCGGCACGGTGGGCGATATCGAATCGCTGCCGTTCCTCGAGGCCATCCGCCAGCTCGGCATCATCCTCGGCCGCGACAACGTGTGCTACATCCACCTCACGCTCGTGCCGTTCATCCCTACCGCGGGCGAGATGAAGACCAAGCCCACGCAGCACTCGGTGAAGGAGCTGCGGGAGATCGGCATCCAGCCCGACGTCGTGCTGTGCCGCGCCGACCGTCCGGTGCCCGAAGGCGACCGGCGCAAGATCGCGCTGTTCACGAACGTGCCCGCCGAGGCCGTCATCCCGGCGCTCGACACCGACTCGATCTACAAGATTCCGTCGGCGCTGCATGCCGAAGGTCTCGACATCATCGTCTGCAAGAAGCTCGCGATGGATCCGCCGCCGGCCGACCTCGCCACGTGGGACCGGCTCGTCGAGGCGCTCGAGCATCCGCAGCACGACGTGCACGTCGCGATGGTGGGGAAGTACGTCGACCTCACGGAGTCGTACAAGTCCCTCTCCGAGGCGCTCACCCACGCCGGCATCCACACGCGCTCGAAGGTGCACATCCACTACGTGGACAGCGAGCAGGTCGAGCGTGAAGGGATCGACAGCCTCCAGGGCATGGACGCCATCCTCGTGCCGGGCGGCTTCGGCAAGCGCGGCGTGGAAGGCAAGATCGCGGCCATCCGACACGCCCGCGAGAACGGCATCCCGTATCTCGGTATCTGCCTCGGCATGCAGCTCGCGGTCATCGAGTACGCCCGGCACCGGGCGGCACTGGCCGGCGCCAACAGCACCGAATTCGACGCCGCCACGCCCCACCCGGTGGTCGCGCTGATCACCGAGTGGCAGAACCGCGACGGCACCGTCGAGCGCCGCGACGCGGCCTCCGACCTGGGGGGCACGATGCGACTGGGCTCGCAGCCGTGCGATGTCGTGCCCGGCTCGCTCGCCCATCGCATCTACGGCACCACGCGCGTCGCGGAGCGGCATCGACATCGCTACGAGGTCAACAATCACTACCTGCCGCGCATCGAGGCGGCGGGGCTGGTGGTCGGCGCCTGGGCGAAGAGCGCGGCCGCCGGCGACTTGTGCGAGATGATCGAGCTGCCCGACCACCCGTGGTTCTTCGGATGCCAGTACCACCCGGAGTTCACCTCCAACCCGCGCCGCGGGCATCCGCTGTTCGTGAGCTACGTGTGTGGCGCACTCGAGCAGCAACAGCGCGTGCGCGAGGTCACTGCGCCGCGCGCCAAGCTCGTCGCGTCGGCCTGACCCATGCGCGCGCAACGTGACGTCGCCGCGGGTTCGGCGCCGGCGCGCCGGCGCGCCGCATGAAGCTCTGCGGCTACGACGTCGGGTTGCAGCGACCGTTCTTCCTCATCGCCGGCCCGTGCGTGGTCGAGTCGCGCGGGCTGCAGATGGACGTGGCGGGCGAGCTGAAGTCCATGTGCGCCGACCTGGAAATCCCGTTCATCTTCAAGTCGTCGTACGACAAGGCCAACCGCAGCTCGCACCAGTCGTTCCGCGGTCCGGGGATGGAGGAGGGCCTGCGCGTACTGGCCGACGTGCGTAGCGAGCTCGACGTTCCCGTGCTCACCGATGTGCATCACGAGGACGAGATCGCGGCGGCCGCAGCGGTGGTGGACGTGTTGCAGACGCCCGCATTCCTGTGCAGGCAGACCGATTTCATCCAGGCCGTCGCGCGCGCGGGCAAGCCGGTGAACATCAAGAAGGGCCAGTTCCTGGCGCCCGAGGACATGGCGCAGGTGGTGGCCAAGGCGCACGCCGCCAGCGGCGCCGACAACATCCTGGTGTGCGAGCGCGGCGCGTCGTTCGGCTATCACAATCTCGTCTCCGACATGCGTTCGCTCGCGATCATGCGCGGCACCGGCTGTCCCGTGGTGTTCGACGCGACGCACTCGGTGCAGCTCCCCGGCGGGCGCGGCACGTCGTCCGGCGGCCAGCGCGAATTCGTGCCCGTGCTCGCGCGCGCCGCGATCGGCGCGGGCGTGGCCGGCGTCTTCATGGAGACGCATCCGCGGCCCGAGCAGGCGCTGTCCGATGGCCCGAACGCCTGGCCGTTGCCGCGCATGCGCGCGTTGCTCGAGGTGCTGAAGGAGCTCGACGCGGCGGTCAAGCGTCGGGCGCTGCCGGAGGCCGATCTGATGGTCCCCGCATCTTGACGTCTTCTCCTGCCTCGCGAGCCCGCGACTTCCGACGCGCTCGCGAGTCCCGCGCCCGTCTACTCCTGGAAACGCGAGCCCACCACCCATGAGCGCCATCGTCGACGTCATCGCCCGTGAAATTCTCGATTCGCGCGGCAACCCCACCATCGAGGCGGATGTCGTGCTCGAGTCCGGCGTGTCGGGCCGCGCAGCCGTGCCGTCGGGCGCCTCCACGGGTTCGAAGGAGGCGATCGAGCTGCGCGACGGCGATGCCACGCGCTACATGGGCAAGGGCGTGACCAAGGCGGTGGAGCACGTCAACACCGAGATCTGCGAGGCGATTCTGGGCCTCGATGCGTCCGAGCAGATCCTGATCGACCGCTCGCTGATCGCGCTCGACGGCACCGAGAACAAATCCCGGCTCGGCGCCAACGCCATTCTCGCCGTGTCGTGCGCGGTCGCGAAGGCCGCGGCTGAGGAATCGACGCTGCCGCTCTATCGCTACCTGGGCGGCGCAGGTGAGATGCAGCTGCCCGTCCCGCTCATGAACGTCATCAACGGCGGTGCGCACGCCAACAACCGGATCGATGTGCAGGAGTTCATGATCATACCGGTCGGCGCGCCCACGTTCCGTGAGGCGCTCCGGTATGGCGCCGAGGTGTTCCACACGTTGAAGAAGCTGATCGACGAGCGCGGCATGCCCACGACCGTCGGCGACGAGGGGGGCTTCGCGCCCGACCTCGCCTCGAACGAGGCCGCGCTGCAACTGCTGGTCGAGGCCATCGAGCGCGCGGGCTACACGCCCGGTACCGACATCGCACTGGCGGTGGACGCCGCCGCCACGGAGTTCTTCGTCGACGGCGTCTATCGCCTCGACGCCGACAATCGTGCGCTTCGCCCGCAGGAGTGGGCCGACGTGATGGCCACGTGGTGCGACAAGTATCCGATCATCAGCATCGAGGACGGCATGGCGGAGCAGGACTGGGACGGGTGGAAGTACCTCACCGACCGGCTGCGCGCGAAGGTCCAGCTCGTCGGTGACGACCTGTTCGTGACCAACACGAAGATCCTGAAAGAGGGCATCGCGCGCGGCGTGGCCAATTCCATCCTGATCAAGGTCAACCAGATCGGCACGCTCACGGAGACGTTCGCCGCGATGACCATGGCCCAGCGTGCGGGCTACACGACGATCGTGTCGCACCGGTCCGGCGAAACCGAGGACTCGATGATCGCGGACATCGTAGTGGGCACCAACGCCGGCCAGATCAAGACCGGCTCGCTGTCGCGCTCGGATCGCATCGCGAAATACAACCAGCTGCTGCGGATCGAGGAGGATCTCGGCGACGCGGCGAGCTACGCAGGACGCGACGCGTTCTACAGCATCCGCTGATCGCCGTCATGCGCTGGCTCGCCCTGGTATTCACGGCCCTGATCGTGGCGCTGCAATATCCGCTGTGGCTTGGCAAGGGCGGCTGGCTCCAGGTGCGCGAGTACGATCGCCAGCTGGTGGAGCAGCGCGAGCTGAATGCGAAGCTCAAGCTGCGCAACGACGCACTCGACGCCGACGTCCGCGATCTGAAGACCGGCACCGAGGCGATCGAGGAGCGCGCGCGCAGCGAGCTCGGCATGATCAAGCAGGACGAGGTGTTCTTCCAGCTCCAGCCGGCGGGCAGCGCGCCTCGGCCACTGCCGAAGGCCAGGCCGTAGCGGTCGTGCACGCGGCGGCCGGCCGGCGCGCTTTCAATCCACCCCGACCAATACGCTGCTGGCCTTGATGAGGACGTGCGCGGACTTGCCGACCTCCAGTCCGAGCGCATCGGCCGAGCCGGTGCTGATCACCGAGGCCACCTCGATACCCGGCGCGATCGAGACCGTGACCTCCGTGCTGACGGGTCCCTTCAGAACGTGGCGCACCGTGCCGCAGAAACGATTGCGGGCCCTGATCTGCGTGGCGTGCTCCTGCGAATGGGTGCGGGGCGCCGGGTTGGGGGGGAACGACGGCTCGACGCGCGGGATCCCATCACCTCCGGCACGGCCGAGCACCGTCCTGGCGTCGCCGATGGTCACCGAGCGTCCCTCGGCCAGGATCACCACCGTGTCGGCCAGGCGCGCGATCTCGGGCACC
This sequence comes from Burkholderiales bacterium, assembly GCA_038239945.1. Classification (GTDB taxonomy): domain Bacteria; phylum Pseudomonadota; class Gammaproteobacteria; order Burkholderiales; family Casimicrobiaceae; genus VBCG01. Next base: position 22,763 of record JBBSEG010000024.1, on the reverse strand, counting down.
GAGTGGCTGACGTACACGATCGGGATGCGAAGCTCGTCGCGCAGGCGCTCGATGTAGTCGAGGATTTCGGCCTTGCGCGGATCGTCGAGCGCGGCGAGCGGTTCGTCCATCAGCAGCAGGCGGGGCTGGGCGAGCAGCGCGCGGCCGATCGCGACACGCTGCTTCTCGCCGCCCGACAGCGTGCGGGTCGTACGGTGCAGGAGCGCGCCAAGACCCAGCAGGTCAATCACTCGCGCCGGCGTGATGAAGCGCTCGGCCGCCGACCGGCGCCGCAACCCGTACAGCAGGTTGGCCTCTACGGCGAGGTGGGGAAACAGCAGGCCATCCTGGAAGACGTAGCCAACCCGGCGCCGCTCGGGCGGCACATCGATGCCGCGTGCGCTGTCGTACAGCGTCGTCTCGTTGATCCGGATGAGTCCGCGCGTCGGCCGGCCGATGCCGGCGATGGCATCGACCACCGAGCTCTTGCCTGCGCCCGACGGGCCGAACAGCCCGATCACCGGCGCGTCGGCGGAGAAGCGCACCGCGAGCTCGAAGCGACCCCGTCGCTGCTCGATGTCAACGTCGATCATCGCCGTGCCTTCGCGCCGCGCGCCGCGTGAGCCACTCTGACGCCGCGAGCGCGACGACCGACAGGACCACCGCCACCAGGCTGAGCCGCAACGCCTGCGCGTCGCCCTGCGGCACCTGCGTATAGGTGTAGATCGCCAGCGGCAGCGTCTGCGTCTCGCCCGGAATGTTCGATACGAACGTGATCGTGGCGCCGAACTCGCCGAGGCCGCGGGCAAACGAAAGCAGCGTGCCCGTGATGATCCCCGGCAGCGCAAGCGGCAGGGTGACGCTCGCGAACACGCGTGCGCGCGAGCTGCCGAGTGTGCGCGCGGCGACCTCGAGGCGCCGGTCGATGCCCTCGATCGACAGTCGGATGGCGCGGATCATCAGCGGAAAGCCCATGATCGCCGACGCGAGCGCCGCGCCCGTCCAGCGGAAGGCCAGCACAATGCCGAACCACTGCTCAAGCAGGCCGCCGATGGGGCCGCGCCGTCCGAACAGCACGAGCAGCGCGAAGCCGACCACGACGGGCGGCAGCACGAGCGGCAGGTGCACCACGGCGTCGACCAGCGTCTTGCCGGGAAACTCGAGCCGTGCAAGCCCGTACGCGACACCCACCGCGAGCGGCAGGCTGCACACGACACTGACCGCTGCGACGCGCAGGCTCAGCAGGATGATGCCGAGGTCGGCTGGGCCGAGGCCGGGCATGGCGCCTACGGAACGGCGCCGAAGCCGGCCTGCGTCCACCCCGGACGCGCAGCGGCCGAGCGCAGGTACAGGAGCAGGGCGGGCGCCGCGGCCGACTTCGCCGAGGCAAGCAGCGCTGCGGGATAGACGATCGGCGGATGCGTGTCCTCGGGGAACGTGTCGACGATCATCACCCTGGGATCGGCGACGGCATCGGTCCCATAGACGATGCCGAACGGCGCCTCGCCGCGCGAGACCAGCGCGAGCGCCGCGCGCACGTTCTCGGCCTGCGCCACCTGGCGCTCCACGCCGGCCCACACGCCGAGCGCTTCGAGCGCGCGCTTGCCATACTTTCCGGCCGGGACGCTATCCGTGTTCGCCATGGCGAGCTTGCCCGCACCGAGCGCGCCCGCCAGCGGAAAGCCGGGCGCGATCCTGATCGAGGCAGTGCTCGAGGCCGGCGCGACCAGCACGAGCGTGTTGCGGAGCAGGTTGACGCGCGTGGCGGATGCGATGAGCTTCCGCTGCTCGACATAGTCCATCCATTCGAGGTCGGCCGAGATGAACACGTCCGCCGGCGCGCCGGATTCGATCTGCTTGGCGAGCGTGTTGCTGCCGCCGTACGACACGACGACCTTGTTGCCGGTCGCCGCCTCGAACCGGCGCGCCTGCGCGTCCATGGACTCCTTGAGGCTTGCCGCCGCGAACACCGTGACGTCGGCGGCCGCGGCGGGCGCACGCGCCCCCAGCGCCGACAGCGCGATCGCCAGGATGCCCAGGACGACTCGACCACGAAGCATTCGCGTTCCTCCCGCTCGGTAATATACCGTAAAACATAACGCTCATCGCGAAGGCGGCCGGTATCCTCACACCGATGACGTCGATCACTTCCGCGCACAACGCGCGCCTGAAGGACCTGCTGCGGCTGGCCGCGTCGTCCCGCGACCGGCGCAAATCCGGCCGCTGCGTGCTGGAGGGTGCGCACCTCGTCGCGGTTTACTGCGAGCGGCACGGTGCGCCCGAGCTCCTGGCCGTGAGCGACGAAGCGATCGCCCGCGGCGAGGTGCGCGCGCTGGCGGACCGCGTTCCCGCGTCGCGCGTCATCGTCGTCCCGGCGCGGCTGATCGCGGCCAGCGCGACGCTCCCGGCGGACGTGGGCGTGCTGGCGGTGATTCCCACGCCGGTGGGTGCCGCCCGTCACGACGCGTCGTTCACGCTGCTGGTCGAGGACGTGCAGGACCCCGGCAACGTGGGCTCGATGCTGCGCACCGCTGCGGCCGCCGGTGTCTCCCAGGTGCTGATGTCCAAGGCCTGCGCGTTCGCGTGGTCGCCGAAGGCCCTGCGAGCGGGGCAGGGCGCGCATTTCCTCACGACCATCGTGGAGGACATCGACTTGCCGCAATGGAGCGCGGCATTTCGGCGCGGTGGCGGACAGGTGATCGGAACGCGCGTGCGCGGCGGCGACGATCTTTACAACACGGCGCTGCGCGCTCCGCTCGCCATCGCGATCGGCAGCGAAGGCGCCGGATTGAGCGATGCGGTCTCTGAGCAATGCGACCGGCTCGTCACCATTCCGATGGCACGCGGCAACGAATCGCTCAACGCCGCGGTGGCTGCGGCGGTGATCCTGTTCGAGGCCGTGCGGCAGCGTCGTTCAGCCGCGCCCCGCTAGCGCCGCTCGACCAACCGCTCGATTGCCGCGCGCCGCGGCATCGCCGGCTGGGCGCCGACCACCGTGCATGCAAGCGCGCCCGCCCCAAGCGCCTCGTCGATCGCGCGCTCGAGCGTCTCGCGTCGATCGAGCGCCGCGGCGAGCGCCCCGTTGAACGCATCGCCCGCGCCGACTGTGTCGACCACGTCGACCGCCGGCGCCGGCTTCGAATGACGGCGAGCGCCGACGAAATACCACACGCCCGCCGCGCCACGCGTGACGATCGGTACGCAACCGCCCGCCGCGCGACTTGCACACCATGCGTCCACATCGTCCGTACCCACCGCCTGCGCCAACGCCACGGCCTCGCTTTCGTTGACGACCAGCACATCGAGATCGTCGAGGAGGTCCGCGGGCAGCGTTGCGGCAGGCGCCGCATTGAGCATCACCCGCGTTCCACGCATGCGAGCGCGACGCGCCAGTGCCGCGACTTCCGGGAGCGGCACCTCGAGCTGCATCAGCAGCGTGGCGTGGCCGCCAAGCGCGTCGTCCGGCACGTCGGCTGCGCGCAACGCCGCATTGGCCCCGGCCACCACCGTGATCGTGTTGGCACCCCTGGCGTCGACGTGGATCAGCGCGAGCCCGGTCGGGCCGTCGACGACGCGCACGCCGCGCAGATCGACGCCGGCCTCGTCCAACAGCCGCAAGGCTTCGGTGGCCGGCGCATCGCGGCCGACACAGCCGAATAGCTTCACCTCACCGCCGGCCCGGCGCGCCGCAAGCGCCTGGTTCGCGCCCTTGCCACCGGCGGCGACGGCGTAGCCTGTCGCTGCGAGCGTCTCGCCCTCGCGGGGCAGGTGCGCAACGCGGGCGATGCAGTCGACGTTGAGAGAGCCGAATACGACGATCACGCGGAGGCGTCGTCCCGGACCGTTCCCTTGACCACGAGCACGTTCGCGTAGCGCCGCATATCGCCGGTTTGCACGATCACGAACGCCCCGCGGGCACGGGCGTAGAACTGCTGCCGCTCGAGATGGCCGAGCGCGCGACCGTCGGGGGAGCGCCGGGCGATCACGGCCGCGAAATCCTCGACGGCCGGCGGGCGGGAGGCGGGGTCGCCGACCACTTCCATCGTGACCACCGCAGGCGACACCATGGTATCGAGCGGCATCACCGCGAGAACGGCGTCGAGGACTTCAGTGGAAGTCGCCCCGCCCACATACACCACGCGCCGCCCGACGCTGGTCGCCGGAAAGTTGCCGTCGACGATCACCATCTCGTCACCGTGGCCCATCGCGGCGAGCGCATGAAGCAGGTCCGGTGAAAGCAATCGGGACAGGCCGAGCAGCATGGGTCAACCCCCTTTCACGCCGCCGGCCGTCAGCCCCGCCACGATCTCCTTCTGAATGAAGATCGTGAGCAGCAGCACCGGCAGGGTCACCACGATGGCCGCGGCGGCGAGCGGACCCCAGGCGAGCTGCTCGAACGTGAGCACGTTGTACACGGCGGCCGGCAGGGTGCGGGTCGCCCGCCCCGCCAGCACCGCGCCGAACACGAAGTTGTTCCACGAGAAGATGAACGCGAGGATGGTGCCGACCACCACGCCGGGCCGCGCGAGCGGCAGCGCCACGTAGCGGAACGTCGTGAACACGCTACCGCCGTCGATCAGCGCGGCCTCCTCGAGCTCGCGCGGCAGCGTCTCGAAATAGCCCGCCATGATGTACACGACGATGGGCACGGTGATCACCAGGTGCGTGATCACCAGGGCCGTCAGCGTGTTGTTGAGCCCGAGAAGCTGGAACACCGTGAACAGCGGGATGAGAAACGACAACGCGGGCGTCATCCGTGCGATCAGGATGAGCACCGTCGTGCGATGCGCCTGCAGCCGGGCGATGCCGTAACCCGCCGGAATCCCCACCAGCAGCGCGATGAGCGTCGCTCCTCCCGAGACGATCAGGCTGTTGAGGAAGTAGAGGCCCATCGAGTTGTCGGCGAACACCTGCGTGTAGTTGGACAGCGTCGGCGCGCTGGGGATGAAGATTGGCGGATAGGTCGAGTTGTCGAGCTCGTTCTTGAGCGACAGCGAGAGCATCCAGAGAAACACCATGATCGCGGGGGACACGATGATGCCGATCGCGCACGCGAACGCGGCGCGGCGCAGCATGCGTCGCACCGTCCAGCGGCGGGGCGAGCGTCGCGCGGGCGCGGCCGGCGCCGCGGGAACCTGGTCCGGATTCGCAAGACTGGCCACTTCAGGCGCTCCACTTCGCGCGCTGGCGCACATAGAGGAGCAGGAGCGCGAGCGCCAGGATGATCACGAAGAACACCACCACCACGGCCGACGCATTGCCGATGTTGTAAAACGCGAAGGCCTGCAGGTACAGGTAGAGGTTGATAGTTTCCGATGCGGTACCCGGGCCTCCCTGACTGATCACGTAGATCGTGTCGAAGGCCTTCACGGCGTCGATGGTGCGAATGACCGCTGCGACCAGCAGGAACGGCAGCACCAGCGGGAACGTGATGTGGCGGAAGAGCTGCCATTCGGTGGCGCCGTCGAGACGCGCCGACTCGTAGGGTTCCGTGGGCAGCGACGCGAGACCGCCGAGCACGATGAGCATGACCAGGGGCGTCCAGTGCCAAACCTCGACCATCACCAGACTCGGGATGACGAAAGTCGGCGAATAGACCCACAGGGACGGCGGCAGGCCGACCGACGTCAGGAGGTAGTTCAGCACGCCCTGCTGAGGGTGGAACATCATCGTCCACACCAGCGCGACGGCCACGGGCGTGGCCATCATCGGCATCGTGAAGATCGCGCGCAGCACGCCGCGTCCCTTGAACTCGCGGTGGAACACCAGCGCCGCCGCGGTGCCGAGCAGGAGCGGCACGACCACCGCGAGCGCCGTGAAGTAAAACGTGTGCCCGATCGCCTCGAGGAAGCGCTGGTTCGACGCAAGCGAGACGTAGTTTGCGAGCCCGACGAAGTGCGCGACCGACCCGATCCGCCAGTCGAAGGCGCTCATGTACACCGTGAACAGCCACGGAAACACGATCACGGCCGCGACGATCGCCAGCGCGGGAATCGTCATCAGCCGCAGCGCGCGACGGCGGCGCCGGAAGAATCCGGCTGCCGGCACACCCGGCTCAGCCGGGGCAGGCGAGGCGCTGAGCGTGGCCATCGTGGTGACCCCGTCCGCGGCGCGAACGGGTGACTTCGACAGTCGCCGTTACGCCTGCGGCGCGCGGCGCATCACGCCTTCTCGCTCTTGTCGAGCACCGGCTGGAACTCCGCGGTCGCCTTTTTGAGCTCGGCCGCAGGGTCGGCACCGTTGATCATGTTGGTGAGCGCCACGCCGAACACGTCGCGGAATTCCGTTACAGGCGCGATCACGGGGAGCCCCGGCTGCGCGATGCTCGCCGACTTCAGCATGCACTCGACCCATTCCTTCGGCGCCTTGAAATCGCTCGACTGTTGCGCGGCGGCGTAGGCTGAGTTGCGGACCGGCGCGCCGGCCGCGGCCTGCAGCATGCGGGTCTGGTTCGCCTTGTTGGACGCCCACTGCAGGTAGAACCAGGCCGGCCCCTTCTTCTTGCTTTGCGCGGAGATGCCTTCGCCGTCGGCGAACAGCGCCGAGACCTGTGCCTTCGGACCCGCCGGCATCACCCCGTAGCCGACCTTGCCGACGATGCGCGACTTGGCGGGATCCTCGAGCGGCTGCGCGAAGCCGATGCCGTCGAGCCACATGGCCGCCTTGCCCTGCACGAACAAGCTCTGCGATTCATTCCAGTTGAAGCCGGCCACGCCCTGCGGACCGGACTTGGCGAGAAGCGTCTGGTACATCCTGCCGGCCTCGATCGCCTCGGGCGTGTCGGTCAGGAGCTTCCCGTTCGCGTCGATGAACGATCCGCCATAGCCCAGCAGGAAGCTCGACCACACCGGCACGTTGGCATTCTTGAGCCCGCGCGCCACGAAGCCGCTCACGCCCTTGGACGGATCGTTGAGCTTGGCCGCGCTGTCGACCATCTCCGCAAACGTCTTCGGAAACGCGAGGTTCTTCGCCGCGAACAACTCCTTGTTCCAATAAACCACCCACGGGTCGAGGTTGAGCGGCAGGCTCATCACCCGGCCGTCGGTCTCGACCGCGTAGAACAGCCCGCCCTTCGCAAAGTCGGCGAAGTCGAGGTCCGGCGTGGTCATCGACTTGTCGTTGAGGAACGGCCGCAGGTCGCTCATCCAGTTGTTCTTGGCGAACTGCCGCTTCTGGACGTGATACGACAGCGCGATGACGTCGAAGCTCGGATTGCCCGAGTTGAACTCGATGACGGCTTTCTGCCGCTGCTGTTGCTCGGGGACCATCTCGGAGCCGACCGTGATGCCGGTGAGGTCCTCGAATTCCTTGTGGTACTTGGTGAGCAGGTCGCCGCGCGGGCTCTTCACCAGGAAGACCTCGATCTTCTCGCCCTTGAAGCGCTTCCAGTCGAATGGGGCTTGCGCCATGGCGGCCGGGACGCCGGCGGGCAGGGCGCCAAGCGCAGCGGCGCCCGCGCCGGCCTGCAGCAGCCGGCGTCGCAGCGCGTCGGGATGGGTCGAATTCGTGCGGTCGGTCATGGTCTCCTCCGGGTCGTGGTTTGCGCGGGTTGGCATCGGGCCGTCCGCGTCTAATCGCCGCTTCGCGCGGTGCTGGTTGTCAATGGTGAACGGTCGGACACCTGCGGTCAATGAAGGTCATCGAGCTCCGCGAAGGTGGCGACTAGCCGCTCGGCCGTGCAGTCCGTGGCGCGCGCCACGGACAGGATGCGTGCCTCACGAGCGGCCACCCGCAGCGCGGCCGCCGGCAGCGCGGCAACCGCTTCCGGCGGCACGACCACCGCGCCATGCCGGTCGGCATGGATGAGATCGCCATCGCGCACCTTCATGCCGGCCACCTCGACCGGTGGGCCGAATCCGACCAGATTGGCGAAGGCATGCGAAGGACCGATCGAGCCCGCAAGAAGCTGGAAGCCCGGGGCCCATTGCGGCAGGTCGCGCACCGAGCCGTTGGTCACGAGGCCCACCGCGCCAAGTCCGCGATGAATGGCCGATTGCACCTCGCCCCAGAACGCGCCGTACCCGGCGTCGGCGCCATCCAGGTCCTCGATGACGACGATCGAGGGCCTTGCTCCGCCGCCGACGTAGCGGTAATAGTCGTTGCGGCGGGCGCGGACCTCCGCGCGGGTGCCGGCCGGCGGGAGCTTCGCGCGAATGGTCGCCGTGCGCGCAAAGCCGACGATGGGCGCCATGTCGGGAAAGCCGCAAAGGAGCGGACGATGCGTAAAGCCCGCGCCCTGCACCCCGGGCATCACCTGCTCGAGCGCATTGCAGATCGTGGGCGTGTCGAACGCCGCCAGGGCCGAGAGATCGGCGGGCGTGTATCCGGCCAGTGAATTCATTGTTGACCCGCGGCGACGCGGCGCACGGTGAACCCCGCATCTTCGAGCGCGTCGAGCAGGTCCTCAGAGTCGCCGTCGGACAGCGCTGTCCACGGCGTGCGCACCGCGCGCCACCCGCCGTCGTCCACCTGTGCCGACTTGATCGCCTTGAACGCCGGCAGGAACGGAAACCGGAAGAGCACGTCGATGAAGCGCCGGATGCGCGTCTCGTCGTCGGGCTCGACGGCGGGCGCGAGCAACGCGCGCACGACGCCCGGATAGAGATTCGCCACCCCGCAGATGGTGCCCGCGCCACCGCCTTTCATGAGCTTGGGCAGGTGCGGCTCGTGGCCGACCAGGATGTCGAGCTGGGGCACGCGCTCGAGGAGCTCCGCCGTATTGGCCCAGTCGCCGGCGCTGTCCTTCACACCGGCGATCACGCCGGGAAAGGTCTCCGCAAGGCGCGCCACGATCGCGGGCGCGATCGCGACGCCGCTGAATTGCGGGATGTGATACAGGTACAGGCGCAGGCGCGGATCGTTCACGGCCTCGATCAGCGCGGCGTAGAACGCCAGAACGGCATCATTCGTGACATCCTTGAAGAAGAACGGCGGCACCACCAGGCATCGCGCGACGCCGCTGCCGAGCGCATGGCGGGTGAGCTCGACTGCATCGGTGAACGCGGCCGCCCCGGTGCCCGCCACCATGCGCGCCGCGGGAATGCCCGCCGAAAGCAGGCCGTCGAGGCCCGCGCGCCGCTCCGTCACCGAGAACGAGGGTCCCTCGCCGGTGGTGCCGAACGGCGCGACGCCGTCGACGCCCTGCCCGAGGAGGAGGCGGATGTGCGCCGCCATGCGCACCCCATCGACGCGCCCGCTGCGATCGAGCGGCGTGAGGTTGGCGCACCATAGCCCGCGGACGCGTCCGGTTTCGATCATGCGGTTTCCTTCGTCGGCCGAACGCGCGTCCGCGCGCCGGGGCGAGGTGAGCTTTCATGAGCGCCACCGGCGAGCCGCCGACGGCGGATGCGCAGCGCGTTTGAGCGGGTCGGGTTGTCCCGACGACCCGAGGAGGGCTAGGATCGCCGCAATTCTAGCCACTGCCTCCGGCGCGTGCAACCGATGACGCATCGCACGTTTCCCGCGCGTTCCCGTCCGTGGCGCTGACGCGCGCGCACCGGCGCATGCTCGCCGCCAACGCGCCGGCGCTTGGCGGCGCGCCGCTCGGCAACCTGTTCCGGGCGCTCGACGACGACGCCGCGCGCGCGACCGTCGACGCCGCGTGGGATGCAGGGGTGCGCTACTTCGATACCGCACCGCATTACGGCAACGGCCGATCCGAGGCACGCGTCGGCGCAGCGCTGATGGAACGCCCGCGCCACGCCTATCTGCTGTCCACCAAGGTCGGGCGCCTGCTGGTGGCCGCTCCGGCGTCGCCGCGCGACGCGTTCGGCTACGTGGACGCATTGCCGTTCGCGCAACGCTACGACTACACCGCGGATGGCGTGCGGCGTTCGCTCGACGACAGCCGGCGCCGGCTGGGACTTGCGCAAATCGACTTCGTCTACGCGCACGACTGCGACGAGGCGACGCTCGGCGCGCGCTTCGCGGACCATTTCCGCGATCTGCTGGGCAGCGGCTTGCCCGCCCTGGCCGAGCTCAAAGCGTCCGGCGCGATCGCCGGATACGGTGTCGGCGTGAACGGCGTGGCGATTTGCGAACGCACGCTCGCGCATGCCGACCTCGACGTGTTGCTGCTCGCGGGTCGCTATACGCTCGCCGACCAGCAGGCCCTGGCGACGCTGCTGCCCGAGTGCGCGCGGCGCGAGGTGAGCGTCGTGCTCGGCGGGCCGTTCAACTCGGGCATTCTTGCGAGCGGCGCGCAACCCGCAGACGGGACGGCGCCCACGTTCGACTACGCGCCAGCGTCCCCCGCGATGCGCGCCCATGTGGCGGCCATCGAGAGGGTCTGCACGGAGTACGGCGTATCGCTGAAGGCCGCCGCGCTGCAGTTTCCGCGCGGCCACCCGGCGATCGCGTGCGTGCTGGCCGGCGCAGCCAGCGCCGCGGAGGCACGCGAGAACGCAGCGCTGGCGCGCACGCGCATCCCGGTCGAGCTCTGGGACGCCCTGGAGGATGCCGGTCTCATTCCTGCCGGAGCAGTCCGGCCCGGGCCCGTGCCGTGAGCGCCGATTCGTCGGGCGCCGAAGCGGATGCCTTCGCGGCGGGCGACGCGCCCATCGTCGACGCGCACCATCACATATGGTCGCTCGGCCGCGGCGACTACGCGTGGATCACGCCCGCCATGACGCCCCTCGACCGCGATTTCGACCTCCGCGACTACCGGCGCGTCGCCCCACCCGGCATCGAAGCGAGCGTGCTCGTGCAGGCGGCACCCACCGTCGCGGAGACCCGTTTCCTGCTCGATGCCGCGCGCGACGCCGGCGAGCGCGTGATGGCCGTCGTGGGCTGGGTGGATTTCGAGCGCGACGATGCGCTCGACACGCTCGCTGCGCTGGCGGTGGACCCGTACCTGCGCGCCGTGCGGCCGATGGTCCAGAATCTAGCCGATCCCCAATGGCTGCTGCGACCGCGCGTGCAGGCCGTGCTGGCGGCATTGCCCGCGCTGAACCTGCGCTTCGACGCATTGGTGCGTCCGCAGCAGCTGCCCGCTCTCCTGCACGTGCTCGAGCGCAATCCGGCGCTGCGGGTGGTGATCGACCACGCCGCCAAGCCGGCGATCGGTGCCGGCATGCGCGAGCCGTGGGGCGCTCTGCTGCGCGAAGCCGCAGGGCATCCCAACACCAGCTGCAAGCTGTCGGGTCTGGCGACCGAGGCGCAAGCCGACTGGACGGTCGCGACGCTGCGTCCGTACGTCGACCACATCTTCCAGCACTTCGGGGACCGGCGCGTGATGTGGGGCAGCGACTGGCCGGTGGTGGAGCGGGGCGGCGGCATGGCGCGCTGGTGGTCGGCGACGCAGGAGCTGCTCGCGGGGCTCGCGATGCCGTCACGCGCCGCGGTGCTGGGGGGAAATGCGCGGCGCTTCTACGCGCGCTAGCGCAGCCGGTCAGTACACGTGCCGCGCGAGCTTCGCGCGATGCAGTACCGTGGTCGAGATCTCCTCGATCGACTTGCTCGTCGTGTCGAGCATCGGAATGCCGTGCTGCTGCATCAGGTGTTCGGCTTCCTTGACCTCGTAGCGGCAATTCTCGAGCGACGCATACTTGCTGCCGGGACGCCGCTCCTCGCGAATCTCGCGCAGGCGCTCGGGCATGATCGTCAGCCCGAAGAAGCGCTCGCGAAACGGCATGATCGAGCTCGGCAAGCGGCGATCGGCGAAGTCGTCGGGCGTGAGCGGAAAGTTGGCAGCCCGTACGCCGAACTGCAGCGCGAGGTAGAGCGAAGTGGGCGTCTTGCCGCAGCGTGACACGCCGACCAGGATCACCTGCGCCTTGCCGAGGTCGCGCGTGGTGATGCCGTCGTCGTGCGCCTGCGTGAAGTTGATGGCCTCCATGCGCGCGAAATACTCGTGGCTGTTCGCGATGCCGTGCGAGCGCCCCGCCGCGTGCGAGCTCTTGGCGCCGAGCTCGGTCTCGAGCGGGGCGATGAACACCTGGAAGAGGTCGAGCGTCAGCGCATTTGCCTCGCGCCGGATCTGCTCGCTCATCACCTCGTCGACCATCGAGCTGACGACGATCGGCCGGCGCCCCTCCTCGACCGCGGTGGCGTTTACCTGGCGCAGTGCCTCCGCCACCTTCTCGTGCGAGTCGACGAACGGAATCGTGATGCGCCGGAACTGGAATTCGTCGAACTGCGTGAGCAGGCTGTTGCCGAGCATCTCGGCGGTGATGCCGGTGCGGTCGGAGATGAAGAAGACGGTGCGCCGCGCCGGAATCACGCCCTTCACCAGGCGGTCCAGACGGGCGTCACCCCTGCCGGCAGCGGCGGCAGGTCGCCCAAGTCGAGCCAGCTCTCGCCGGGGCCGTGGTAGTCCGAGCCGCACGAGCCGAGCAACCCGAACACGCGCGCGAACGTGCCGAATTCCGCCGCCTGCGCGGCCGTGTGCGACGACGACAGGATCTCGATACCCGTCCCGCCGGCCTGCTTGAACTCGTCGAGCAGCCGGCGCATGTCGGCGCCCGACAGCTTGTAGCGGCCGGGGTGGGCGAGTACGGCCTGGCCGCCCGCGCCCCGGATCCAGCCGAGCGCGTCGCCGAGGGTCGCCCACGCGTGCGAGACGTAGCCGGGGCGGCCGGGCGTGAGGTAGCGCTTGAACGCGTCCTTCATGTCGCCGACGATCCCCTGGTCGACCAGGAAGCGCGCGAAATGCGTGCGCGAGATCAATCGCTCGCTGGTGACATACTGCAGCGCGCCTTCGAACGCGTCGGGAATGCCCGCCCTGGCCAGCGACGCGGCGATCCGGTGCGCGCGCTCGTCGCGCCCGGCTCGCACGCCGATCAGGCCTTCTGCGAGCGCCGGCGAGCTCGGGTCGAGTTGCAGCGCCACCACATGCAGGGTGTGCTCCTCCCAGGTCACCGACAGCTCCGCGGCAGGCACCAGCTCAATGCCTCGTTCGGTTGCCGCGACTTGCGCTTCGGCAATGCCCGCGAGCTCATCGTGGTCGGTGAGCGCAAGAACGTCCACTCCGCGGTCGGCCGCGCGATTGACTACTTCCGTCGGGCTCAGGAGACCGTCGGAGTAGGTCGAGTGGCAGTGAAGGTCGTAGCGGACCATGGTCGGAGAGGCGCTCGGAGTGAACGGCCGCCGGGAGGAATCGCGAAGCTGGAGCGCCAGCGCGCACGGACGACGGAACCGATTCTAACGTGCGCGCAGCTTGCGAGCCGCTCGCCTACCGTACGTCGGCGCGGCATCGCACCGGTTCGATAGGTCATGCGAGCAACCGCGCCGTCTGTCAGTATGGCTTGCGCTGCCCACTGTCGCTGGACGAAAATATGCCATTGGTATAGTATGTGCCCGGGGCCGTCGCATGCGGCCCGATCTGTTCGTGTGATGGAGCCTTCGTGAAGATCCTGGATCGCGTCCTCAATCCCCGTGAAATCCGGCGGCGCCTGGGAATGAACCAGGAGCAGTTCTGGACGCAGATCGGCGTCACGCAGAGCGGCGGGTCGAGATACGAGAGCGGGCGCGAGATGCCCCGGCCCGTCAAGGAGCTCCTGCGGCTCGTGCATGTGGAGCAGATCGACCTGTCGCAGGTCAAGCGCATCGACTTCGAGATCATCAGCTATCTCAAGGACTCGCACCCTGACCTGTACCGCAGCCTGCGCCGTGCCGTCCGCGGCCGACATCGCGGTGTCGCCGGTGCGGCCGACTTGTCGGCGGATACCGGCACCGGCGAGGAGCCGGTCGAGGCAGAAGCCGATAGCGGCGTTTCGCTTCCCGGTAACGGGCATCGCTGACCGCTGATCGCCGGGCCGTAAACGGCCACGCACAGCGTCTGCCGCCGGTTCTGCCACCGGTTCTTTCGCCACCCCGCGCTATTCGTCCCGTGCGCCGCGAACTTCGCGCGCGCTAGAATCGGCTCAGCCGTATTCCGCGCGCCGTCGTCCGCGCGCGCCTGCCTGTGGTCATTCCCGAGGATGCGATGAGCGAGCCGGTACGCGTCATTCCGTTCGAGCGCCTGCGCATGACCGACGTCGACCGCGTCGGCGGCAAGAATGCATCGCTTGGCGAAATGATCGCGAACCTCGCCGCCGCCGGCGTGCGGGTGCCCGGGGGCTTTGCCACGACCGCCGACGCTTTCCGGGAGTTCACCTCGCATGAGGGACTGGCCGCGCGAATCGAGCGGCGGCTGACGGGTCTCGACGTGGAGGACGTGAGCGCGCTGGCGAATGCGGGCAACGAGATTCGCGGCTGGCTGCGCGCAGCGCCCCTGCCGCCCGGCCTCGAGCGTGACGTCGAGCAGGCTTGGTCGGCGCTTACCGGCAGCGACGATGCTGTCTCGCTGGCCGTGCGCTCATCGGCAACGGCCGAGGATCTGCCGGATGCTTCATTTGCAGGCCAGCAGGAAACATTTCTAAATATCAGAGGATTGCCGAATATTCTGCAAGCAATGCGTGAGGTTTTTGCGTCGCTCTACAACGATCGCGCGATTGCGTACCGGGTGCACCAGGGCTTCGCTCACGCCGACGTCGCTTTGTCCGCCGGTGTGCAGCGGATGGTCAGAAGCGACCGCGGTGCCTCGGGCGTGATGTTCACGCTCGACACCGAGTCGGGCTTCGACCAGGTGGTGTTCATCACCGCCGCCTACGGCCTGGGCGAGACCGTCGTGCAAGGCGCGGTGAATCCCGACGAGTTCTACGTCTACAAGCCCAACCTCGCCGCCGGCCGGCCCGCGATCCTGCGCAAGAGCGTGGGAAGCAAGGCCATCCGGATGGTGTTCGCCGACGACGCAAAGCCCGGAACCTCCACCGTCACCGAGGAAGTGCCGATGGACCTGCGCCGGCGGTTGTCCATCACCGACGACGAGATCGCCGAGCTCGCCCGGCAGGCGGTCGCGATCGAGACCCACTACCAGCGGCCCATGGACATCGAGTGGGGCCGCGACGGCGACGACGGCCGGCTCTACATCCTGCAGGCGCGGCCCGAGACGGTGAAATCGCGCGCAAGCGGCGGCAACGAGCTGCGACGCTTCAGGCTCAAGGGCCATTCGAAGGTGCTGGCGAGCGGCCGGGCGATTGGCCAGAAGGTCGGCCAGGGCGTGGTGCGCATCGTGCAGTCCGCCATGGACATGGACCGTGTGCAGGCGGGCGACGTGCTCGTCACCGACATGACCGACCCCGACTGGGAGCCGGTGATGAAGCGCGCGGCGGCGATCGTCACCAACCGGGGCGGGCGCACCTGTCACGCGGCGATCATCGCGCGCGAGCTCGGGATTCCGGCGGTGGTCGGCTGCACCGACGCAACCAGCACGGTTGCCGAGGGAAGCGAAGTGACGGTGTCGTGCGCCGAGGGCGACACCGGACACGTCTATGCAGGGCTGCTCGAGGTGGAGACCGTCGACGTCGCGCTCGACCGGATGCCGCCGTGCCCCACGGACCTGATGATGAACGTCGGCAACCCCGAGCTCGCATTCGAGTTCCGCCGGTTGCCCAACGCAGGCGTGGGTCTTGCGCGGCTCGAGTTCATCATCGCCAAGAACGTCGGCATCCATCCGAAGGCGCTGCTCGAGCTCGCCGCACAGCCCGTGGCGCTGCGCGCCGAGATCGAGGCGCGCACGATGGCGTACGCGTCGCCGACCGAGTTCTACGTCGCGAAGATCGTCGAGGGCGTGGCGACGATCGCGGCGGCCTTCCATCCCAAGAAGGTCATCGTGCGGCTGTCGGACTTCAAGTCGAACGAGTATTCGAACCTGCTCGGCGGCGACCGATACGAGCCGCACGAGGAAAATCCGATGCTTGGATTTCGCGGCGCCTCGCGCTATGTCGCGCCGGAGTTCTATGAATGCTTCGCCCTCGAATGCCAGGCGATGAAGCGCGTGCGTGACGACATGGGCTTCACCAACGTCGAGATCATGATCCCCTTTGTACGCACGGTGACCGAGGCGCAGAAGGTCATCGAGCTGTTGCGGCGCAACGGGCTCGAGCGCGGACGCAACGGGCTGCGCGTCATCATGATGTGCGAGCTGCCGTCGAATGCGCTGCTCGCCGATGCGTTCCTCGAGCATTTCGACGGCTTTTCGATCGGCTCCAACGACCTCACGCAGCTCACGCTCGGCGTGGATCGCGACAGCGGCGGCCCGATTGCCGCGACCTTCGACGAGCGCGACCCCGCGGTGAAGGCGATGCTGTCGCTGGCGATCAAGGCGTGCCTGAAGAAAGGTGCGTACGTCGGCATCTGCGGGCAGGGACCGTCGGACCACCCTGACCTGGCGCAGTGGCTGGTCGAGCAGGGAATGCAGAGCATGTCGCTCAACCCGGATACGGTGGTCGAGACGTGGCTGCTGCTCGCGGGCCGGGCGCCTGGCGCAGGCGAGGTCGGCAACTAGGCCGTCCGGTCGATTCACGCGTTGCACACGCGCATGTTGTGATGGTGCATGCGCCTCCCTCCCGCCCTTCAGATCGCGCTCGGGCCGTCGCGCCGCGCCATCGCGTGGGTGGTCCTCGTCGCCATCGTCACGGCGGCCGCGCTGGCCGTGCTGCCGATCGATCCTGCATTGCTCGCCCTGGCCATGCTGGGCGTGGCGCTGTGGACCGGCGATCGCATCCATGTGGTGGCGCTGCGGCGCGGTCCGCGCGCCGTCCGCTCGATCTGGGTGTCGGGCGACCGCATGATCGTCGTGCGCGACGGCACCAATCGGCTCTCGGCGGGCCACGTGCGCTCGTCGAGCTATGTCGGCGTGCGCGTCACCACCATCGTCTGGCGGCCCGATCGCGCGCGCTGGTCCCGCACGGTCTGGATACTCCCCGACATGCTGCCGGCGGACGATTTTCGGCGCCTGCGCGTCCTCCTGCGCTATGGCCGCAGGGACGAGACCGAAGGCTCGCCGGCCAGCCACGCCTGAGCGTTCACCAGCACGCCGCTGTCCGACTTGGCCTGCGCGCCGATCAGCGCGAGATAAAGCGGTACCAGTCGCTCGGCCGGCGGCAGCGTGGCCGGGTCTTCGCCGGGATGCGTCTGGCTGCGCAACGGCGACCGGATGGGGCCAGGCACCACGGCATTCACCCTGAGTGCAGGGCGATTCTCCCATTCGTCGGCGAGCTCGCGCGCCAACGCGGCGATAGCCGCCTTGGTCACCGCGTAGCCGCCCCAGTAGGCGCGCGGGTCCTCGCCCCGGCTGTCCAGGGTGAATAGAACGCTCGCATCGGACGAGCGCGCGAGCAGTGGCAGCAGCGCACGCGTCAGGCCCATCGGCGCGGCGACGTTCACGCGCAACAACGATAGCCACGCGTCGAACGATTGGTACTCGAGCGGGCTCAGCCACCCGAGCAGCGCGGCGGTGTGCACCAGCGCATCGAGGCGATGGAGCTGAGCGTCGAGCGCGCTTGCCACATTGGCGAAGTCGGCCGCCTCGGCCTTGGCCAAGTCGAGCGGCAGGATGGTCGGCTCGGGATGCCCCGCCGCGACGATCTCGTCGTAGAGCGCCTCGAGCTTGCGCACGATCCGCCCGTGCAGCACCACCGTCGCGCCCGCGGCGGCGCAGGCGCACGCGAGCGGATGCCCCAGTCCGCCCGTCGCGCCGGTGATGAACACGACACGATCGGTCAGGTCGGGCGTCGTGGTCGCGACCCGAAGGGGAAGGGCAGTGGGGTCCATGGGCGCCGTGGCGGTGGATGATAGCGGACGGCATCGCTTGCACCCGTGCGTGACCCTCGCGGACGGCCTGGCATTGACCGGCTTGGCGCAGCCGCCGGGCCTTTGCTATAATTTCTCGTTCGCCGTGGGGGTATAGCTCAGCTGGGAGAGCGCTTGCATGGCATGCAAGAGGTCAGCGGTTCGATCCCGCTTACCTCCACCACCGACGTTTCGCCGCCGTGCAACGCGGCAGCGAATGCCTCGAAGTCCCTATCGTCTAGAGGCCCAGGACATCGCCCTTTCACGGCGGTAACGCGGGTTCGAATCCCGCTGGGGACGCCATGAAAATTAGGGAGCGATACCCCAGAATCGACCCCACTATCGCAGCGGCGCGCTATGCTCCCGCCCCATGCCCGACCCGGTCGATCGCATCGAGAACGCGTTGGAGGGGTCCCGTCAGAAAACGGAATTTAAAGTGCGCTAAGCCGCGGCCAGGAGCCTGAGCGGCCGGAACCGGCCGGCGCCGACCCTGGCGTTGCGGCGCCAGACGTAGTCGCCGGTCAGGTTGATGTGCTCCCAGCCGAGCGGCGAGAGGTACTGCAGCAAGTTGTCGTCGACCGGTCGTCCCCGTTCGCGCAGCGCCGCGACGGCGCGCTGCAGGTAGACCGTATTCCACATGACGATCGCCGCGGTGATGAGGTTCAGGCCGCTGGCGCGGTAGCGCTGCTGCTCGAAGCTGCGGTCGCGGATCTCGCCCAGGCGGTTGAAGAACACCGCCCTGGCCAGGGCATTTCGGGCCTCGCCCTTGTTCAGGCCAGCGTGAACGCGTCGGCGCAGCTCGACGCTTTGCAACCAGTCCAGGATGAACAGCGTGCGCTCGATGCGCCCGAGCTCGCGCAGCGCCACGGCAAGGCCGTTCTGACGGGGGTAGCTGCCGAGCTTGCGCAGCATTAGCGACGCCGTCACCGTGCCGTGCTTGATCGAGGTGACCTGGCGGAGGATCTCGTGGTAAAGCAACCCGTCGAGCACGTAGGTCGAATCGCGCAGGCCTACGTTGATGACCTTGGCGCTGAAGGGCGCGTACTGGTCGGAGATGTGCGTGTAGACCGTTCGCCCAGGGCTGCTGCCGTACTTCGGGTTAATGTGCCCCGTGCTCTCGGCCTTGCTGCCGGTCCTGAAGTTCTGGCCGTCCGAAGTCGAGGTGGTGCCGTCACCCCAGTGCCCCGCGAAGGGGTGACGGAACTGGGAGTTGACTAAATCCGACAGCGCCGCGGAGTAGGTTTCGTCGCGGGTGTGCCAGGCCTGCAGCCACGACAGCTTGGCGTAGGTCGCGCCGGGGCAGGACTCGGCCATCTTGGTCAAGCCCAGGTTGATGCCGTCGGCCAGGATGGTGCTGAGCAGCAGCGTCTGGTCCTCGACCATGTCGCCACTCTTGAGGTGGGTAAATTGGCGCGTGAAACCGGTCCAGTCGTCGACTTCCATTAGCAGTTCAGTGATCTTGACGTGCGGCAGCATCGAGGCCGCCTGGTCGATCAGCGCCTGGGCGGCATCGGGCACCGCTGCATCCAGCAGCGTGATCTTCAGACCTGATTCGGTGATGATGGCGTCCGGCAGTTCGCTGGCCGCCGCCATGCGGTTTACGACGGCCAGTTGCTCTCCGAGTAGCGACGCCGCTCGTGCAGGTATTGCGCGCAATCAGTGGCGACGGCCAGCGGCAACTCGCCAGCCTGCTTGAGGGCGGCGAACTTCGCCGCCGGCACGAGGTACTCGTCGAAGTCCTTGAACTGGCGCGAGCCCTGAACCCAGACATCGCCCGAGCGCAGCGCGTTCTTCAACTCCGACAATGCGCACAGCTCGTAGTAGCGCCGGTCGATGCCGGCCTCGGTGAGGACCAGCTTGGCCCAGCGCGGCTTGATGAATTCCTTCGGTGCGTCGGCCGGCACGACGCGGGCGTTGTCGGCGTTCATCGCGCGCAGCACCACGATGGCGTCCAGCACACCCTGGGCCGCCGGCGCCGCGCGCAGCGTGAGCACCTCCAGGAATTACGGCGCGTAGCGGCGCACCGTGGCATAGCTCTCGCCGATACGGTGGAGGAAGTCGAACCCCTCGGGTTGCGCGAGCTTCAACGCTTCGCCGACGCTGGCTTCGAACCGCTCCCAGGGGATGACGGTCTCGATGGCAGCGAACGGGTCGCCGCCGCTGCGCTTGGCGTCCAGCAGAGCTTGGCCGATCCGCCCGTACAGCCGCACCTTGTCGTTGATCGCCTTGCCCGAGGCCTGGAACTGCTCCTGGTGACGGCTCCGGGCGGCGTTGAACAGCTTGCCGACGATGCGGTCGTGCAGATCGTCTAGCCGCTGACGATGCGCGGCCGACAGCGGATCGGTCAGCGCGGCGTGAATGCGCCGATTGGCGCGGGTAACGGCCTCGGCGCAGATGCGCTCGATCACATCGGCCGTGGGCAGCAACAGGCTTTGCCGGCGCAGGCTTGCGACCAATGAGGCGGCCAGCACGATGCCTTTGTCGGTCTGCCACGCCAGCTCGTCGAGGCCGTAAACGGCGGGGCGGTAGTGCTGCGTTGTGAAGCTCTTCAAGCCCAGCAGCGCCTGCAATTCGAGCAGGTGTTCGCGGCGCGTCTCGGCTCGCTCGCTGTATTGACTCCATACGTCCGGGGGCACCTTGATCTGGGCGGCCACCATGCGCAGCAGCGGTGCGAACGGCGGCGCATCTGCCGCCAGGACCACGCCCGGGAACCGCAGGTAGCAAAGCTGGGCATGGAACCCTGGTGCATGAAGGCCGGCTCGACATGCCGGCTGCAACGCGACAACGCCCATGGTCCGGGCCTTGCCCAGGCAGCGGCGTTGAAGGTGTTTCGCGGTTTGTTTCATTGCACGCTGTACAGTTCCGGGCGCACCAGCATCCCCCTCTCGATGACCACGATCACGAAGGCAGGGGCCAGCGTCACGGCCGGAATGGCCCCGGCCAGAGGCAGGCCGGCGGCCACCGCCATTACGACGGCCACCAGGATGGCCAGGGCAGCGCCCCATGCCCAGCCCAGCTGCGCCTGTCCGCGCACGATGTGACGGTGGAGCCACCACATCGTCAGCAAATAAACGCCGACCGCAGACGCCACGAGGCCAATCGCCAACGTGGGCGCGACCGCATGTACGGATTCGGAAGCCGCGGAGACTGCGCCAGTGGAGGCCTTAAGCTGATCGGCCACCACTTCGAGAAAGGCACCCAGCGCCGCCAGCGAACTGAAAACGACGAAATGTCCGTAGCCCCAGTTAAAGGCGCGTTCGCGGTGGTGGTGTAGCGCGTCGGCGTTCGGCACCAGGAAGTACACCCACCACAAGGCCAGCACCAGGCTGGCCGCGCCCAAGCCCACCAGTGCTACGTCGAGCGACCAGCCCTGCGCCGCTATCACGCCGGCTACGGCATTGGTGGCGCCGAGCACGCACTCGCCGAGCACGATGATCGTGAACAGGCCGTAGCGCTCGGCGATGTGGTGAGCATGCCAAGGCGCGTGACCGTCCTTCGAGGCCCACACCGGAATGCTCAGATCTAGCAGCATGAGCACGAAAAAGCTGGGCAGCGCCCACGCGGCCGGCAAAGCCAGGCGAGCCAGCCACAACAGCTGCAACGCCCCAAAACCAAAGGCAAAGCGCATCGCGGTGCGCCGCCGCTCAGGTGCCTCGCGCGCGGCGCGAAGCCACATCGCCACTAGGCCGATGCGCATCACCGCGTAACCGATTGTCACGGTCGCGAAGTCTCCTTGCGCGATTTTGGGCACGCCCGCAGCCAGAATCAGTACGCCGACCATCTGCACCATCGTCCACAGCCGGTAGGTGGAGTCGTCGGTGTCGTAGGCACTGGCGAACCAAGTGAAGTTCATCCAGGCCCACCAGATGGCGGCGAAGCTGGTGAGGTAGGCAAGCATGCCAGGGCCCAGATGGTGCTCGCCGACGGCGTGATGCAGTTGAGAAGCGGCCACTGCAATGGCGACGACAAAGGTCAGATCGAACAACAACTCGAGCGGCGTGGAGACGCGATGCGACTCGTCGATGTCGCGGCCCGTCATGCGGCGCAGCCGCCGCTTGGCAGGTGTCTGGGCAAGCGTGGCGTCGGCAGGTGCACTCATCGATGTTCCGGATTTAGTCTGCAAGGATCAATTGGTCCGCCTGGAGTAGCGGAAAGCGCAACCGCCGCCACCATTATCGCTTTGGATCGGGACCAGTCGATATGCTTGACACTCCGCAGCTGTGCAACCGTCGACAACAATCTGACCTTTGTTGTTGATACCTCGGGCTACCGAGAGCTTGCCGCCATTCAAGCCCGAGTCGACGAGGAGATTGAGGTCGTACATTTTGCCGTCGGTGTAGAGCATTCCAACAGTCGCATGCGACGCAGTATCCGCTGTCCCGACAATATCGCCCCCTGCATTGATGCTCTGCGCCTCACGGTCCGTTCCACCCAACGTCCCAAGGTCGGGCAAGGTCCCATTCGAGTATCGGAACGCATGACGAGCGTTGTGTGGCTGCCGACCCCCCCCAATGGCGGCGGAAGGGTTTCAATGTCGGACGTGCCAGCGGCCTGTCCCGCGTCATTGATCCCGTTGCCATTGCCTGGGACCCGGTCGCGAGCACGCCTAGATGGGCCATCGTTCCGTTGGTGTACAGAAACGCATGACCATAACGGTCGTCGTAGACGAACTCCCCATTACCTGTCCCGTACCATTGATGGCGACACCCTCGCTTGACGGACCGCCAAGCGTACCAAGGTCAGTGATGACGCCGGCGTAGTACACGTAGGCGTGGCCATTGACGCCGTTGGCCGGAGTCTCTCCTCCGGTCACTTGTCCAGCTGACCTGCCTGGGGAAATTCGGACCACTTGTTACTTGAGGATGGCCCCCTGGTGGGTTGAATCGTGATGGCTGCGGAATTCCTTCGGCGTGCGGTAATCGAGGCTCGAGTGGGGCCGCACGTCATTGTAGTGTCGTCGCCAGATTTCGATGAGGACGCGAGCTTCGCTGCGGCCGCGAAACCATTCCATGTTCAGGCATTCGTCGCGGAACTTGCCGTTGAAGTGTCCTAGCCGAGACTTGATCTGACGGACACGCCGATTACGCTGCTGCAGTTGCCGGCTCGGATGTCGGCTTGATCCGATCCAGTTGCTTGTCATACGCCAGCGTTGCGCTCTCGATGAAAGTCTG
>JBBSEG010000023.1:0-63558 GCA_038239945.1 Burkholderiales bacterium | reverse complement strand
GGCGGGGGATCGGCGGGGGATCGGCGGGGGATCGGCGGGGGATCGGCGGGGGATCGGCGGGGGATCGGCGGGGGATCGGCGGGGGATTGGCGGGGGATCGGCGGGGGATCGGCGGTAGAGCGGCCGCGGATCGGCGGCCGGGTCTGCTACAGTCACGCCGGTTTTTCGGCTGGCCCTGCCTTACCCGCCGCCGCAGCTCGCCCATGAAGTCCGTCCTGATCTTCCTCGCGCGCCTGCCGCTGCCGCTGCTCTACGGGCTCGGCTACGTCGCCTACCTGCTCACGTTCCGCGTGCTGCGGTGGCGCTGCGACCTTGCGGCGCGCAACCTGGCCGCCGCTTTTCCCGAGAAGTCGGCGGCCGAGCGCGCGGCGATCATGCGGCGCAACTATCGCAACCTGGGCGACACGCTCGCCGAGATGTTCTGGGGCTTCGGTGCCACGGCCGAGGAAATGAAGGGCCGCGTCGTGTTCGAGAATCCCGAGGTGATCGAGCGATACGTTCCGCAGCAATGCTCGGTGCTGCTGCTGACGGCGCACATGTGCAACTGGGAGTGGCTGCTGCCCGCCGGGGGTGCGCAATTCGGCTTCCCGATCGACACCGTTTACAAGCCGTTGCGGGTGCAGGCGCTGGATGATTTCGTGCGCGAGGCCCGCAGCCGCTTCGGCGGCAAGCCGATCCCGATGAACAGCTTCCTGTTCGAGCTGATGCGCCGGGCGGCGCAGGCGCGGGCCTACGCCATGGTGGCCGACCAGACGCCGCTGCGCAAATCGAACAAGCACTGGACGCGCTTCCTGAACCAGGACACGGCCTTTTTCGTGGGCGCCGACAAGATTACCAAGTTCCTCGACGCTCCGGTCGTGTACGTGGCGATGCGGCGCGTGCGCCGCGGCTACTATCGGGCGCACCTGCACGTGCTGACCGAGCCGCCCTACGATCCCGAGCAGGAACTGCCGGTCATGGAGCTGTTTGCACGCAAGCTCGAGGAGGAGATCCGTGCGAGCCCAGCGGATTGGCTGTGGATCCACAACAAGTGGAAGTACGCGAAGCCGGACGGGCCATGATCGATGCTCCGGCGGATCCGGACGCGGGGCGTGGGCTACCCGCCGGACGCTCGATCGACGAACCGCCGGCGCGCATTCCCCGCGACTGGCCCAACCGTGTCTTCAGCCGGTCCGTCCGCATCGGTCCGCTGGACTGGCACGTCCAGGTCGGTGGCACGGGGCCGGCACTATGCCTGTTGCATGGCTCCGGATCGTCGGCGCATTCCTGGGCGGACCTCTTCCCCGCGCTGACGCGCATCGCCACAGTCGTGGCGCCCGACCTGCCCGGACATGGCTTCACCACGGGCGCCACGACCGCCTCGCTCACGCTGCCCCGCGTCGCGCTCGATCTGTCCCGGTTGCTCGATGCATTGCGAATCGAAGGCGGTTGCGCGGTGGTTGGGCACTCGGCCGGGGCGGCGCTCGCGCTACGCTGGGCGCTCCATGCGCCGGGCGGGCCCCGCGCGATCATGGGCTTCAATCCGTCGCTGATCCCACCGTCGCCGTTGTACACCCGGGTACTGGGCCCGCTGATCGCGCCGATCGCGACTTCCGCAGTGGTGACTCACGCGCTGGCCGCGCTCGTCGCGAGGACGCGCACCGTCGACCGCCTGCTCGCTTCCACGGCGTCGACGATACCGCCCGCGCAGCGCGAGCGCTACACACAGCTCTTCCACGATCCGGCGCACGTGCGCGGCGCGATGGGCCTGATGGCCGCAGCGGACCTGCCGGCGATCGAGCGCGACGCCCCCCGGCTCGCCATTCCACTCGCGTTCGTCGTCGGGATGGAAGATCCGTGGGTGCCCCAGCGACCGCTGCTCGCCATCCTTCGACGCGCCTGTCCGGGCGCCGCGATCGACCGGTGGAGCGGTGGACATCTGCTGCACGAAGCCGATCCTGAGCGCGCGACGGCGACGATCGCGGCGTGGCTTCGCACCGTCACGCCGGGCATGGCGCGCACCGCGGACGTCCGGTAGGCGGGGGCCGAACGATGCAGCTTGGCGAGCCCGCGTCGTTCACCACGGCGCGGAGCCATTGCGCGCGCGTCGAGACTGCGCTACGTTGGAGGCGCGTCCGCCCCGCACGTCGGCGGGCTACGGGGCTCGCGTGGCGCGAGTCGTGACTTCGATCGAGGA
The DNA here is from genome assembly GCA_038239945.1 of Burkholderiales bacterium. GTDB lineage: Bacteria > Pseudomonadota > Gammaproteobacteria > Burkholderiales > Casimicrobiaceae > VBCG01. The sequence goes on along the minus strand of JBBSEG010000023.1, from coordinate 61,382 downwards.
GGAATCATGGGTTCGTCCCTTATTTGGGTCTGGCTGTTGGGTGCACCGCTGGTGCTCGCGATCATCGATCGCATGCGCACTCCGCCTGGCGACACGCGGATGTAGGGTTGGGAACGGCGTGCGGGGCTCGGCCGCGCGGTCGAGACCCGCACGCCCACGCACCGCATCGCTTTAGTCGCGCCCATCGCCCGGGGAATCGGCGTGCTCCGGCGCGGCAGCCTTCGTCGCGCGATCCTTGCGGACGAGCCGGTTCACGCTGATCAGCTCGGCGATCGCAAGACCGAGCACCAGCAACTCGATCAGAAGCCATTCCCAGCGCGCGAACCTGTTCCAGTCCATCGCGCGCTCGCCTAGCCGTTGACGATGCGCCCGCCGCTGCGGTCGCGTCGCTCGAGCCGCTCGAACAGCCCGATCACCCACGCGATCTGGTCCGGTTTCGCTGCCGAAGGGGCGATGCGGGCGACGCGCGCTCGCGCGGGTCCGGGCGTGCGAGCCGCGGTGACCAGGAAGCGCACCTCGTGCGGGGGTGGCGCGGCAACGCAGGCGGCGGGCACCCGTTGGCGGGCGAGCAGCGCGTGCGCGAGCAGCGCCGCCTTGCGCGAGCCCGACACGACCGCTCGTTGCGAGATCGAATCGTAGCCGCGCCGCGCGACCTCGGCGCCGATGTCGGCGTAGAGCGTTTTCGCGGCCCGGATTCCGGGGCGGCAGGATGGCGGCAGCAATGCGATACCGGCGTCGACACGCGAGTACGACACATCCGCCGCAAGCAGCAGGCGGTTGACGACTCCGCCGAACGCGGGGCTGAACACCGGGCGCGCAAGCCAGCGCTCGGGGTCGATCCCGGCTTCGCGCAGCCACTCGAGCGGAAGGTAGAGCCGCCCGGCGCGCGCGTCGTCGCCGACATCGCGCGCGATATTCGACAGCTGCATGGCGATGCCCAGGTCGCAGGCGCGGCCCAACGCGTCGACGTCGCGCACGCCCATCACGAGGCTCATCATCGCGCCGACCGAGCCCGCGACCCGCGCGGCGTACGCGCGGAGGCCGTCGAGATCGCCGTAGCGGCGCCGGGCGACGTCCCATTCGAAGCCTTCCAGCAACGCCTCGGGCAGCGCGCGCGGGATCGAGAAATCGTGCGCGACCGCGGCGAACGCGCGGTCGACCGGCCCATCCAGCGCGCGGCCGGCGTACGCGCGGCGGATGCGGTGGCGCAGCGCGCCGATCGCCGCGTATCCGCCGCCGTCCTCGTCGACCGCGTCGTCCGCCACGCGGCAGAAGGCGTAGAGCGCGGCCGCCGGCTCCCGCACGTGGCGGGGCAGCAGGTACGAGGCCGCGTGGAACGTGCGCGATCCGCCCCGCAGCAGCGCACGGCAGGCGCGCAGGTCGTCGGCCCGCTCAGCAGCGGACGGCATCCGGGACCACCGAGTCGAGCACGCGCGCCGACGACAGCACGCCGGGCACACCGGCGCCGGGGTGCGTCCCCGCACCGACGAGATAGAGCCCGCGAATATCCTCGCTGCGGTTGTGCGGCCGGAACCAGGCGCTTTGCGTGAGCACCGGCTCCATGCCGAACGCAGCGCCACGAAACGACAGCAGCCGGTCCTGGAAATCGAGAGGCGTCATGAGCTTCGACGTGACGATCTCGTGCTCGAGGCCGGGCAGCACGGTCGCGGCAAGGACGCGCGCGATCGCGCGCCGGTACGGTTCCGCGGCGACGCGCCAGTCGGTCGCGCCGTCGAGATTGGGCACCGGCGACAACACGTAGAACGCGTCGCAGCCCGGCGGGGCGAGCGACGGATCGGTGGCGGTCGGCCGATGCAGGTACAGGCTGAAATCCTGCGCGAGCACCTTGCGCTCGAAGATGTCGTCCAGCAGTCCGCGATAGCGCGGCCCGAGCAGGATGGTGTGGTGCTGCACGTCGGGGTACCGACGGCGTGTGCCGAAGTACCAGACGAACAGGCTCATCGAGTAACGCGCACGGTCGATGCGCGTATCGGTCCACCGTTCGCGCAGCTCGGGCGCGACGAGGTGCCGATAGGTCCACGCCGCGTCGGCGTTGGACACGACGATGTCGGCGCGCAGCTCGCGCCCCGAGGCGAGCCGCACGCCGGTCGCGGCATGGTCCGAGGTGGTGATCGCTGCGACCTCCTCGCCGCAACGGAGGGTGCCGCCCTGGCGGTCGATCAAGCCGGCCATCCCGCGCACCAGGCTGCCGGTGCCGCCCATCGCGAAATACACGCCGTGCCGCCGCTCCAGGAATGCGATCAGGGCATAGATCGAAGTGACGCTGAACGGATTGCCGCCCACGAACAGCGGATGAAACGACAGCGCGAACCGCAGGCGCGGGTCGCGGACGTGCCGGGCGACGAAACCGTACACCGAGCGATAGCTTTCGAGCCGCACCATCTTGGGCAGGATGCGGGCCATGTCGGTCCAGCGGCTGAACGGCAAGTGGCCGAGCTCCTCGAAACCGACCTTGTAGATCGCTTCGCTCGCCCGCATGAAGCGCTCGTACCCGTCGAGGTCACCGGGCGCCAGTCGCTCGATCTGCGCACGCAGGGCGTCCCGATCGCCGGAGCAGTCGAAGGTCTCGCCGTCGGCGAAGCGAATCCGGTAGTAGGGAGACAGCGGCACCAGCTCGACATCGTCCGCCAGCCGCCGGCCGCAGAGCTGCCACAGCTCCTCGAACAGGAACGGCGCGGTGACCAGCGTCGGACCGGCATCGAACGTGAATCCGTCCTGGCGATGGACGTAGGCGCGCCCGCCGGGGGCGTCGAGCTTTTCCAGGACGGTGACGCGATAGCCGCGCGCGCCCAGGCGGATGGCCGCGGCCAGGCCCCCGAAGCCGCTCCCCACCACGACCGCGTGCGGTCGTGTCGATGGGCGCGACCTTGCCGTGGCCGGCCGGACGGTCGGTGAGGAGCGCATGGCCCAAAGTGTAACCTAAACTAGACACACTTCTGCGCCCGCCTCGTGGACGGATTCCTCACCTCGACCTCACCGGCCGCTCATTCATCGAAATGGCGCCGCACGATGTCGCGGCCCTCCTCGAGGGCAAAAGCCTTGAAGGCCAGCGCCGCCGGCGACAGGCGCTTGACGCGATGCACCACGTACCACTCGCGGATCAGCGGCAGTCCGGGAACGCCGATCGTCGCGAGCCGCCCGGCGCGCAGCTCGAAGCTCACGGTATGGCGCGAGATGAAGCTCACGCCCATGCCGGCCATCACGGCCTGCTTGATGGTCTCATTGCTGGCGATCTCCATGTCGGCGCGAACCTTCGCCCGGCGGTCGGCAAAGAATTCCTCCATCGCCGTACGGGTGCCCGAGCCCGGCTCGCGCACGAGGAACGGCTCGCGGACGAGCGTCGCCAGGGCCACCCGCGTGCGCCCCGCGAGCGGGTGGTCGGGCGCGGCGATGACGACGAACGGGTGCGGCGCAAACGGCGCACCGGCCATGTCGAGTGCGGACGGCGGCCGGCCCATGATCGCGAGGTCGACCGCGTTGCCGGCCAGCTGCTCGACCACGGTCCCGCGATTGCTGACGGCGAGCCGCAGCTCGACGTCCGGATGACGCTTGCGGAAACGAGCCAGCAGCTGCGGCGCGAAATACTTCGCGGTGCTGGTGACGCCGATGGCGACGCGGCCGCCCCGCAGCCCCTTCAAGGCATCGAGCGCGTTTTGCGCGTCGTCGAGGGTGCGCAGGATGTCCCGCGCATGGACCAGGAGCGCGTGGCCCGCGTCGGTCAGCCGCACCGCGCGCCCTTCCCGCTCGAACAGTGGCACGCCGGCCGCACGCTCGAGCTCCTTGATCTGCATCGACACCGCGGGCGGCGTGAGGTGCAGTTGCTCGGCCGCGCGCGTGAAGGACAACCGGCGCGCCGCGGCTTCGAACACGGCGAGCTGCCGGAGCGTGATGTGACGGATGGACACTGGAACGACGATCGAGCAACCGCTTCACGGTTAAGCAGAGCTTAACATTGAGATAAGTGACCGTGACTGTCGGTGACCGGTCGCCGCGACTACAGTGCACCTCGCGAACGTCCAACGGGGCGGAGGAGCAAGCGATGCAGCAGGCGGCGGAGCGCTACCGGTCCGGGGTGATGCCCTATGCCGAGATGGGTTACTGGAACCCGGACTACGAGCCGGCGGACACTGACGTGATCGCGCTGTTCCGGATCACGCCTCAGGAAGGCGTCGACCCGATCGAGGCGGCCGCCGCAGTGGCGGGCGAGTCCTCCACTGCGACATGGACCGTCGTATGGACGGACCGCCTCACGGCGTGCGACGTCTACCGCGCCAAGGCCTACCGCGTGGATCCCGTGCCGGGTGCGCACGGCCAGTACTTCGCATGGATCGCCTACGACCTCGCGCTGTTCGAGGAAGGGTCGATCGCCAACCTCACCGCGTCGATCATCGGCAACGTCTTCGGCTTCAAGCCGCTGAAGGCGCTGCGCCTGGAGGACATGCGCATCCCCGTAACGTACATGAAGACGTTCCAAGGCCCGCCGACGGGCATCGTGGTCGAGCGCGAGCGGCTGGACAAGTTCGGCCGTCCGCTGCTCGGGGCCACGACCAAGCCCAAGCTCGGCCTGTCCGGCAAGAACTACGGCCGCGTCGTGTACGAGGCGCTCAAGGGCGGCCTCGACTTCGTGAAGGACGACGAGAACATCAACTCGCAGCCGTTCATGCACTGGCGCGACCGCTTCCTCTATGTGATGGAGGCCGTCAACCGCGCGAGCGCGGCCACCGGCGAGGTCAAGGGCCACTACCTCAACGTCACCGCGGCAACGATGGAGGACATGTACGAGCGCGCGGAGTTCGCGAAGGAGCTGGGCTCGGTGATCGTGATGATCGACCTCGTGATCGGCTACACGGCCATCCAGTCGATGGCGAAGTGGTCGCGCCGCAACGATATGATCCTGCACCTGCACCGCGCCGGCCACAGCACTTACACCCGCCAGAAGAACCACGGCGTGTCGTTCCGCGTAATCGCGAAATGGATGCGCATGGCGGGCGTCGACCATATCCACGCCGGCACGGTCGTGGGCAAGCTCGAGGGCGATCCCAACGTCGTGAAAGGCATCTACGCCACCTGCCGCGAGGCCGTGACGCCACGCAACCTCGAGCAGGGCGTGTTCTTCGACCAGGACTGGGCCGGGCTGCGCAAGATGATGCCGGTGGCCTCCGGCGGCATCCACGCCGGCCAGATGCACCAGCTCCTGAGCTATCTCGGGGAGGACGTGGTGCTGCAATTCGGCGGCGGGACGATCGGCCATCCGCAAGGCATCCAGGCCGGCGCCACCGCCAACCGGGTCGCGCTCGAGGCGATGGTCAAAGCGCGCAACGAAGGCCGCGACATCTGGGAGGAAGGTCCGGAGATCCTGGCGGGAGCAGCGCGCTGGTGCTCGCCGCTGCGTGCCGCGCTCCACACCTGGAAGGACGTCACGTTCGACTACCAGTCCACGGATACGGCCGATTTCGTGCCGACGCCCACCCCCGCCTGACCGTCGCGCCCGCGCAGACGGGCAGGAGCACATCATGCGCATCACCCAGGGAACGTTCTCGTATCTTCCGGACCTCGCCGACGACGAGATCCGCGCGCAGGTGGAATACGCGCTGGCGCAGGGCTGGGCGGTGAGCGTCGAATACACCGACGACCCGCACCCGCGCAACAGCTATTGGGAGATGTGGGGAAACCCGATGTTTGACCTCAAGGATCCCGCCGGCGTGATGGCCGAGGTGGTGGCCAGCCGCGCGCAGTTTCCGCGCCACTACATTCGCGTCAACGCCTTCGACGCCACGCGCGGGTTCGAGACCACGCGCCTGTCGTTCATCGTCAACCGCCCCCGCGACGAGCCGGGCTTCGTGCTGCGGCGCCAGGAAGGCGCGGGGCGGGTCATCCGGTACACGATCGACAGCTACGCGACGACGGCGCCCGAAGGCCGGCGCTACGGGTGAGCGGCCGGGCGGCGGCGGGCGCGGGCCCGTCGCCGGCGGCTTCCGCGCAGTCGGTGCCGCCGCCGGCGGCGGCGGCGCAGGTGGACCTGGCGACGCTGTTCGCGGACGCGCAGGTGAGCGACGTGCTCGACGAGCTCGACACCGAGCTCGTCGGGCTCGCGCCCGTCAAGGCGCGCATCCGCGATGTCGCCGCACTACTGCTCGTCGACCGTGCCCGCGCCGCGGTGGGCCTCGCCAACGCGTCGCCTTCGCTGCACATGTCGTTCACGGGCAACCCCGGCACCGGCAAGACGACAGTGGCGATGCGCATGGCGCAAATCCTGCTGCGCCTGGGGTACGTGCGCAAGGGCCACCTCGTGGCGGTGACGCGCGACGACCTCGTAGGCCAGTACATAGGCCACACCGCCCCGAAGACCCGCGACGTGCTGAAGAAAGCGATGGGCGGGGTGCTCTTCATCGACGAGGCCTACTATCTGTATCGGCCGGAGAACGAGCGCGACTACGGCCAGGAGGCGATCGAGATCCTCCTGCAGGTGATGGAGAACCAGCGCGACGACCTGGTGGTGATCTTCGCCGGATACGAGGACCGGATGGCAACCTTCTTCCGCTCGAACCCGGGCCTGTCCTCACGCATCGCGCACCACATCGACTTCCCCGACTACACATCGGGGGAGCTCGGCGAGATCGCCACGCGCATGCTCGGACAAATGCAGTACCGGCTGAGCGAGGCGGCGCGCCAGGCGCTCGCGGCGTACATCCCGCGGCGGATGGGGCAGCCCCATTTCGCCAATGCCCGCTCGATCCGCAACGCACTCGATCGCGCGCGCCTGCGCCAGGCGAGCCGTCTCTTCCGGCGCCGGTCGGGCGCGGTGACGCGCGACGAGCTCATGACCATCGAAGCGGAGGACCTCTTGGCGAGCCGCGTCTTCGACGAGCCCGGTCCCGGGGCCAGCGACGCGAAAGGCCGGCCGTGACCATCCGGGAGAAGACGCTCACCGAGTTCATCATCGAGGAGCAGCGGCGCTACCCGCTCGCGACGGGCGAGTTCACCGCGCTGCTCAACTACGTGCGGCTGGCCTGCAAGCGCATCAGCTACCTGATCGGCCGCGGCGCGCTCGGCGACGTACTCGGGCCGTCCGGCACGACCAATGTGCAGGGCGAGGCGCAGGCCCGGCTCGACGTGATCGCCAACGACATCTTCATCCGGACGAGCGAATCGGGCGGGCACCTCGCGGCCATGGTCTCGGAGGAGATGGAGGCCCCGTACGTCGTCCCGGCGGAGTATCCGCGCGGCAAGTACCTGCTGCTGTTCGACCCGCTCGACGGATCGAGCAACGTCGACGTCAACGTGTCGGTCGGAAGCATCTTCTCGATTCTGCAGCGCCCGCGCCTGGACGGCGAGGCCACGGCGGGCGAGTTCCTGCAGGCCGGCACCCGCCAGCTGTGCGCCGGCTACACGATCTACGGGCCCACCACCATGCTCGTGCTGACCCTCGGCCGTGGCGTGCACGGCTTCACGCTCGACCGCGGCTTCGGCGAGTTCATTCTCACGCACCGGCAGATGCGCATTGCGGAGCAGACCAGCGAATTCGCCATCAACGCGTCGAACGAGCGCTTCTGGGAGCCGCCCGTCAAGCGCTACGTGAGCGAATGCCTGGCGGGCCGCGGCGGCGGCCGAGGCAAGGACTTCAACATGCGCTGGATCGCGTCGCTGGTGGCGGAAGTCCATCGCATCCTGGTGCGCGGCGGGCTCTTCATGTATCCGCGCGACGCCCGCGACAGCGGCCGCAACGGCCGCCTGCGGCTGCTCTACGAAGCCAACCCGATGGCGCTGATCGTCGAGCAGGCCGGCGGCGCCGCGTCGACCGGCACCGGGCGCCTGCTGGAGGTCGTCCCCGGCGAGCTGCATCAGCGGGTGCCGGTCGTGCTGGGCTCGAGGGCCGAGGTCGAGCGCGTCGAGCGCTACCATCTCGAGCACGCGCAAGGCCTCGATGAGCCGTTCACCTCGCCGCTCTTCAACGAGCGTTCGCTGTTCACGACCCCCTAGCGCAGCGCCTCGCGGGAGCCGGCACGTGTCCGTCAAGCATCCGATCATCGCCATCACCGGGTCATCCGGAGCCGGGACCACTTCGGTCACGCGTACCTTCCAATGGATCTTCCGCCGCGAGGGCATCGATGCGGTGATCGTGGAGGGCGACTCCTTCCATCGCTTCGACCGCTCCGAGATGAAGGTGCGAATGGCCGAGGCCGCGGCGGCGGGCAATCACCATTTCAGCCATTTCGGGCTCGAGAACAACCTGCTGGAGGAGCTCGAAGCCCTGTTTCGGGCGTACGGAGAGGCGGGTCGCGGCAAGATGCGCCGCTACCTGCACGACGAACCCGAGGCCGCGTTGCATGGGCAGGCCGCGGGCACCTTTACCGCGTGGGAGAACGTGCCCGAGCACAGCCAGCTTCTGTTCTACGAAGGGTTGCACGGCGCCGCCGTCACCGACACGGTGAACATCGCGAGCCACGCCGACCTGCTGATCGGCGTGGTGCCGACGATCAACCTCGAGTGGATCCAGAAGCTGCATCGCGACAAGGCCACGCGCGGCTATTCGACCGAAGCCGTCGTGGACACGATCCTGCGGCGCATGCCCGACTACGTGAACTACATCTGCCCGCAATTCTCCCGCACGCACGTCAACTTTCAGCGCGTGCCCACGGTGGACACGTCGAATCCGTTCATCGCCCGCTATATCCCGGCTGCGGACGAGAGCTTCGTCGTCATCCGGATGGCGACCCCCAAGGGCATCGACTTCCCATACCTGCTGTCGATGATCAGCGGCTCGTTCATGTCGCGCCCGAACAGTCTCGTAGTGCCGGGCGGCAAGATGGAGCTCGCCATGCAGCTCATCCTGACGCCCATGATTCTCAAGCTGATGGACGCGCGGCGGCGCGCGACGGGCGCGATTCCGCGCTAGCGGACACCCCGATCTTGCGGTGACGGGGGCGTTGCGCGGCGGTCGCGCGCGCCACCCGCCGGGCGGCGCGTTTTCAGCACGGTTGTTGCACTGCGTCATCGTCGTCCCGCCGGACCCCGCGCCGTCGTCCAGAAGAGCCCGACTTGACATTCGTAGTGTGCAGTCCGACGATGGCGCCGGCCGCATGTTTTCGCAGCCGCCTGCCGCGCCAATGAAGATCACACGAGAAGAACCGGCGTTTGGCCAGGCCGACCTGTCGAATTGCGACCGGGAGCTTATCCAGTTCGCCGGCTCGATCCAGCCGCACGGCGCCCTTCTCGTCCTGCAGTCGGGCGAGCCGGTGGTGCTGCAGGCGAGTGCCAATTCCGCCACGGTGCTCGGCATTCCGGCGGAGCGCTTGCTCGGCCGGCACTTGGACCTGTTGCGCGGCGATCTCGCGCCGCGCGTGAAGCGTTGCCTCACCGACGGCGTCCCCACCACGCCATGGCCGTTCCTCGCCTACGTGGAGCGGGACGGGGTCAGGATGGGCTTCGAGGCGCTCATCCATCGCGATGCCGCCTCGGCCATCATTCTCGAGCTCATTCCGGCCGACCTGCCCGCCAGCGCGGCGTTTGCGCGCGAGTTGCCGCAGCGCATTGCGGCGGCCGTCGCGCGGCTGGGCGGCGCGCCCACGCTTGAGTCGCTCGCGACCGAGGCCGTCGCCACGTACCGCGAGATCGCCGGCTACGACCGCGTGATGTTCTACCGGTTCGATCCCGACGGCCATGGCGAGGTGATCGCCGAGGCGAAGCAGGAGCACCTCGAGCCCTACCTCGGGCTGCACTATCCGGCCTCCGACATCCCGCCGCGCGCCCGCGGGCTCTACGTGCGCAACCGGGTGAGGGTGCTGGCCGACGTCAACTACGAACCGGTGCCGCTGGTGCCGCGGTTGTTCCCGCCCACCGGCGACGAGCTCGACATGTCCATGTCGTGGCTGCGCAGCATGTCCCCGCTGCATTTGCAGTACCTGAAGAACATGGGCGTGACCGGCACGCTGGTCGCCTCGCTGGTGCGCGACGGCAAGCTGTGGGGGCTGATCGCCTGCCACCACTACAGTCCACGCCGTGTGCCCTACGCGGTGCGCGCGGCGTGTGACCTCGTCGCCGAGATCGTGGCGACCCGCATCGCCGTGCTCGAGAACTTCACCGAGGTGCGCAGCGCCGCATTCGTCAGCCGTCTCAAGGTGCGCCTGATCGAGGCCACCACCACTCGCGGCGGCTGGCAAGGCGCATTGATGGAGAATTCGCGCGACCTGATGCGTGCGGTGGGCGCGACGGGCGTCGTCCTTGCGTTCGAAGGCGAGCTCCACAGCGCCGGCGACGTGCCGTCCACGGCCGACCAGCGCACGCTCGTCGAGTGGGCGCTGGTGCAGCCGGCGCAGGGCGGCGTGTTCGCCAGCTCCACCGTGTCGCGCGACGTGCGCGAATTCGCAACGCTCGCCCCCACCGCCAGCGGCATCCTCGGCGTCGAGCTGTCGCGACCGGGCGGTGAAGTACTGGTGTGGCTGCGCGGCGAGCGGGTCCGCGAGGTGCGGTGGGCCGGCAATCCGCACAAGCCCATCCTGCCCGGCAACGATCCGCGCGAGCTCTCGCCGCGCCGCTCCTTCGCCGTATGGACCGAGCAGGTGCGCAACACGTCGCGTCAATGGTCTCCCGGCGACGTGATCACCGCCCGCGCGGTAGGCGCGGCGCTGCGCGATGTTGCGCAACAGGTGCGCACGATGAGCTTCCTCATCACCGAGGACCGGCTCGCCGACCTGCGCCGCGCGCTGCAGGCGTCCACCGACGGCATCCTGATCGCCGACGGCAACGGCCGCATCCGGTTCGCGAACGAGGCCTTTTCGCGCTTCTTCCGCCGCCCGCATGTGCATGTCGCCGATCTCGACGACCTGCCGCCGCTGTTCCGCGAGCCGGCGGCCGCGCGCACGATGGTGCGGGCCGTCATGGACCTGCGGCAGAGCTGGCGCGGCGAGCTGACGCTGAGCGCGGGCGGCGACGCCGTGCCGGTGGCGGTAAGGGCCGACGTCATACCGCGCATCGACGGCTTCGGTGCGCTCGGGCATATCGTCATGCTGACCAACCTGAGCGAGCGGCGCGAGGCGGGTGCGGCGCGCGAGCGCGTGCAGCAGGCGATCCTGGACGCGCAGCGGCCGCTGTACCAGAAGGAGCTGCCGATCGCTCACACGGCCCTGACGCACGACCTCGTGCAGGCCGTGGTGGCGAGCGCCAGCCTGGCCGTCACCGAGGTTACCGAGGAGGCGGAGGGCTCGTCGGTGATGCCTGCGCTCGGCGGGCTGGAGGCATCTACCCGTCGCGCCGCCGACCTCGCCGTGCAGATGATCGTCTACGGCGAAGACGGGCTGGACGCGCCCTCCGACACCGATCGGGACCCGTCAGAAGCCGCTTCGTCGTAGCCCGGGTGTTGAGCGTCGCTTCGAAGCCGATCCCGCGCGCCACGCTGCTGGCATTCCCGCCGCGAATGCTTGCCATTTGAACGGTAACGAATCCGGCCGCTCGACGCTGCCGTGCGATTTCGACCGGAGGCCGACTCAGGCGCGATGAGGAGCGGTCACGCCAGCTCCTGGAACAGCGTGGCGTGCCGGCGGAACGCCGCGCAGGCCTCCGCGACGATCTGCGCGGCGAGCGCGTCGTCGGCGGGCAGTTCGTCGAGCGCGGCACGAAACTGCGTCTTCACGAGCGCCACGTCGACGGCCTCGAAGCGGTAGAACGCCGTGCCCACCGCGCCGTGCAGGCCGTAGGTCCGCTGCACGATGTGGCGCAGGAGCTGGCCACCGCTCAAGTCGCCCAGGTACCGGACGTACGCGTGTGCGGCGAGAAGCGCATGCTGCCCGCCGTCGATCTCCCGCAGCCGGTCGAGGTAGGCGGACATCGCGGCGGTGAGCGGCGCAGCGGCCCAGCCGGTGCCGCACCAATGAACAAGATCCACGCGCAGCGCGCTTGCGCGGTACAGCGCGGGCCGGCGCACTGCCGAAACGGCCGGCGATTGCCGGTGCCGATCGAGCGCGGGCTCGAGCGCCGCGTAGAGCGCGTGCAGATTGCGCAACAGCGCGCCGTACGCGGCAGGGTCGAGGCGGCCTTGCAGCAGCTCGCCCATCGCACCGCTGCGCTCGGCGAGCCGATGCAGCGCGCGTGTCTCGTCGCGCAGCCGGAGGGAGAGCGACAGCGAAAGCGGGACGTCGCTCACGGCCGCTGCCTCGCGGTCATGCCGGGCGCACCCGCGTCGCGCAACGTCGCGGCCAGCGCCCCGGCGGCGCCGCACGGCAAGGCGACGTAGCGGGCCCCCATCGCGGCGGCGAGCTGCGCGGCAGCCGGCTGAGGACGCGGCGACGTGTCGACGACTACGACGGGTACGGCGGCGGCGCGCAATGCCCGCGCCGCGCCGAGCGCGTCCGCGAGCGCTTGCGGGCGCCCGGGTGCGCCACCCCGCGCGATGTTGGCCCGGCCGTCGGTCAGGAACACGATCGTCGGCGTCCCGCCCCGGCGCCGCACGCCGTCCGCGGCCGCGCGCGCCGCCTCGATGCCCGCCGCCAGCGGCGTACCGCCCCCGCCCGGCAGCCCGGCCAGGCTGCGCTTGGCGCGCACCAGCGAACGCGTCGGTGGCAGCAGGACCTCGGCCGCGCGGTCGCGGAAGGCGATCACGGCGACGCGATCGCGGCGGACATAGCAATCCGCGAGCAGCGTCTCGGCCGCGCCCTTCGCTTCGGCGAGTCGGTGCATGGCGCTGCTGCCCGAGGCGTCGACGACCAGGATCGTGGTGCTTTCCGTGCGTTGCGCGTAGCGGCGCACACGAAAGTCGTCGCGCTCGATGCGCAGGCGGCTACGCGCGGGCGTGACCGGCGCGGCGGCGGGCTGCGTGGGTGCGAGCACGTGGGTCGCGGCGCCGATCGCGACCGGCGTGCGTCCGGCTCCTGCGGGTGCAATGTCGGCTGCCGCTCGGGCGCGCAATGCCTGCCAGGGCGCCGCGGCGCGCAAGGTCGCAAGCAGGTCGAGACGGCCGCCCTCGCGCGGATCGCCGCGCGTCGCGCCGAGCGGGCGGCCGCGTTGTGCGCTGCGCGCGAGCGCGCCCGAGCGGCCGTGCGCGCTCGCGCCGCGCACGTTCGCCAGGGCATGCGCATCCGCCGCGAGCAGCCCCGCGGGCACCGCGGCCAAAGCGGCGGCGAGCACGACGTCAGCGATACGCTCGGGGTGCCGTCTGCCGTCGTCCGCACGCTCGTTGGTCGCACCGGGTGGATCGCTGAACGCCGGTGCCGGTGGTGCCGATTGGACCGGGTCGCCGGCGGGCGCATCCCCGGCGGTGCCCTCCGTCGCTTCGCCATCCGGCTCCCCGGGCGGGTCAGGGAGAGCGTCCTCCGCGGGATCGGTTTGCTCGACGGGCGGCGGCGCGTCGCGGAGTTCTTCCGGCGCCGTATCGCTCGATGCGGCTGCCGGCCAGCGCGTCGCGCGGGGGGCGAGCACCAGTCGCACTGCGAGCGCTGCGTCGTCGCTGTCCACCGCAGCGCGGCCGCCGAGCGCCGCGGCAGCGCGCGCAACGCGCAGGGCGAGCAGCGGGGCGCGCAGCGAGTCGATGCCCATGGCCGCCGCGATCTCGCACAAGGCGCTCGTGACGTCGGCCGGCGTCGCCAGGCCCGGCAGGCGCGCTCTTGCACCCGCGACATCGTCGCGCGAGCAATCGCCGAGCGACACGTCATGGCGCAGCGGCGCGAGGTCGATATGGAACGCCATCCGGTCGAGCAGCGCACCGGGTGGACGCTCGTCGTCGTCGATCCCCTCGTCGAGGGCGATCGCGGCAAGCGCGCGCGGCGCATGGTCGGTGCGCCGGCGCGCACCTGCATCGGGACCGCGTACGTCGAGCGCAGCAACGATGCGCGCCGCGGTGCCGGCCGCGATGCGCTCGGCCATCGAGAGCAGCAGAACGCCGCCGCGCGAAGCGTCGAGCAGGCCCTGCGCGAAGACGGGCCGTCCAGTTCGCACGCTCGCGGCCAGGTCCAGCCCGCCCAGCAGGCGCTCGTCGCCGATCCCCAGGGGCACGCGGCGCCAGGGGGTGCCTTCGGGCAGCAGCGCCTGCATGCGCGCGAGCCACCGATCGCGCAGCGGCCCCGGCGGCGCCCGCAGGCAGACCCCGACCGATCCCTCCGGGTCCACGGCGAACAGTGCCGCGGCCAGGCCCGCGAGCGGACCTTCCGCAACTTCAGCGATCGACGCCGGCTGCGCGTCGTCGCCCGCGCCGGACCCGGTCGCCGGAGCAACCGCCGTGGGAGCGCGCAACGCTGCGTCGGCCGGGCGGGGCGCGCCCCGGCTCATGCCGCGAATACGGCTTCGAGCGCGCGCGTCACGCGCAGGGTCGACCCCGCTTCGTCGAGCGGGTCGCGGCGCAGGCGATGGCGCAGCGCAGGCGGCGCGATGCGCCGAAGGTGCTCGTCGGTGACGGCGGGCGACGCGTCGAGGCAGGCCAGCGCACGCGCCCCGCGCACGAGGGTCAGCTCGGCGCGCAGGCCGTCGGTGCCGAGCCGCATGCAGATCCGCGCGGCGCGTTCGAGCACGGCGTCCGATACGGGCGTATGCGCGACGCGTCCGCGCGCGGCGACGATGCGACGGCGAAGCTTCGCCTCGGCGGGCGCAAACTCCGCCGCGAACGCGACGGGGTCGCGCTCGAAGCGGTCACGCCGGCGGACGACCTCGACGCGGCTCGCAAGATCATCGGGCGTACGCACTTCCACCGCGAGGCCGAACCGGTCGAGCAGCTGCGGGCGCAGCTCGCCTTCCTCGGGATTGCCGCTTCCCACCAGCACGAACCGCGCCGGATGGCGAACGCTCAGGCCTTCGCGCTCGACGACGTTCTCGCCCGATGCGGCGACGTCGATGAGCAGGTCGACCAGATGGTCCTCGAGCAGGTTGACCTCGTCGATGTACAGGAAGCCGCGATTGGCGCGCGCGAGGAGGCCGGGTTCGAAGGCCTTCTCGCCGCGCGCAAGGGCGCGCTCCAAATCCAGCGCCCCGACCACGCGATCCTCGGTCGCCCCCAAGGGCAGGTCCACGACGGGGACGGGAACCAGCGCGACGCGGCGCCGCTCGGCCTCAGGACGCGCGCGGCACTCCTCGCACGGCGCGGCCGGATCGCAGCCGTAGCGGCAGGCTGCCACCACGCGCGTCTTCGGCAGCAGCGCGGCGAGCGCACGCACCGCGGTGGATTTGCCCGTGCCGCGATCGCCCAGCACCAGCACGCCGCCGATCGTCGGGTCGACCGCAGCCGCCAGCAAGGCGAGCTTCATCTCGTCCTGTCCGACGATCGCGGTGAATGGGAAGGCGATGGACATCGGGGGCCTGCGACTATGGATGCCAGCGTGCAACACGGCCGGCCGGAGGAACGCTGCGTTCGATGCGATGGTGGGCGCGTGATTCTAGCGCGCCGGACGCACAGGCATTGCGCGGGACGCGTGGCATCGCGCGCGACGCCTAAATCGGGGCCGCCTCAGCCGGAATGCCGGCGAATGCGAAATGGCAGCAGCGTGCGCACCCAGGCAGTGGCAAAGCGATCGAGCGACAGGCTCTCGTGGACGGCGGTCAGCGGGGCGCCGAGCAGGCGCGTGGCGACGACGGTGCGCGCGTAGAACGGCGTGTCCTCGAGCGTCGACACCACGCGCGGGCGGTCGCCCGGATCGCAACGGATCGCACGTGGAATGCGCCAACGCGTCGCGGGCAGGGGGGCGAGCGGCGGCGCGGCGAGGTCGCGCGCGCTCCCGTTGGCGTCGAACGCGAGCGCGAGGGCGAGCGCGCTGCCGTCGCGCCGCGCCACGTCGTACAGGACCGTCGTGCCGTCGCCGGTGCGTGCCCGCGACCAGCTCCAGCCGCTGAAGTCGCGCTCGAGCGGGGCGTCCCCGCTGTTCGAATCGAGATACCCGTCGCCTTCCCAGCGGAGTGCGGGGCTCTCCATCGACACCTCGATGCGTGCACAGGGAGCGATCGGCGTCCACCGATGGTGACCCGCCGGGTCGAGCAGGGCGGTGCGTCCCGGCAGGGCCGATGGCACGAGGCGCACGCGGCCGCGGACTCGCCGGCGCAGCGGCGCGGTGCGCTCGTCGATCACGACGGTCAACGCGCTGCCGTCCCACTGCAGCCGGTTCGGGCCGAGCGCGAAGCGATCGCGCTCGCGCGCCACCGAGAACACGCTGTGCTCGGTGAAACTCCACCGCCGGCAGCCGGGTCCGTAGAGGGCCACGTTGAAGGCGCAGTGGCGCATCGGATCGGCGGCTTCGCTGCGATGCCGAGCGCGCGCGTAGTACGGCGAGAAGACGCTGCCGATGAAGGCGATCAGCGTGACACCGAAGCGGCCGTCGTCGCTCAGGGCGTCGACATACCACCATGCATAGCCGTTGGGCGCGACCGGCTGGTCGAAGCGAAGTCCGCCATCACCGCCGCTGCTGCGAATGAGCCCGAGAGCGCCGCCATCGGTACGCCCGGACCCGGATGGACGCTTCCCCCCGCCAGGTAGAGACCGGGAATGCGGCTGCGGCTGCGCGGTCGCTGGAAGGAGGCCCTCCACCCGTGCGAGGCGATTCCGTACAGGCCGCCGCCCGTCGCTGGAAAGAGCAGCTCGAAGTCCGCCGGGGTCGTGACCTGCGAGTGCCCCGGCTGGGGCCGCACCGCCAGTCCGCAGCGTTGCAGTTGATCGAAGGCGCGCTCCTCGCATGACTTGACCTCGTGTGCATCGAACGGGTGAACGTCGCCGATCGGCGGCGCGTTGATCAGGCACAGCAGGCGCTCGCTCGCACCGGGCGGGACTGCGTCTTGGTCGCCGCGATCCTGCGCGCAGACGTAGACCGTCGGGGCACGCGGGACACGGCGCACCCGGAAGAGGTCGTCGAACTCCGCCGCGTAGTCGCGCGAGAAGAACACGTTGTGGCGCAACAGCGGCCATCCGCCGGCGTCGCCGACGAGCGTCCACACCAGCGCCGAGAGCGAGCGCCGCGCGTCCCCCGTGCGGCCAACCGCGCGTTGCGCGTCCGCGCCGAAGCGTCCGCGCGCCAACGCCGCGGCGTCGGCGTTGCTGATGATGGCGTCGGCCTCGAGTCGCTCGCCCGACTCGAGCGTGATTCCCGCGGCGCGTCCGTTCGCGATGTCGATGGAGGCGACCGCCGTGCCGTAGCGGAAGCGCGCGCCGAGCCGCGCCGCGAGATCCGCCAGCGCCTGCGCGACCCGATGCATGCCGCCTTCGACCATCCACACGCCGCTGCGCTCGACATGGGCGATCAGCATCAGGGTGGCGGGCGACAGGTACGGCGACGACCCGCAATACGTCGCATACCGGCCGAACAGCTGGCGCAGGCGCGGGTCGGCGAATGCGCCCTCGAGCTCGCGCGCGAGCGTGGTGAACGGCCGGATGCTCCACAGGTCGGCCGCGCCCGTCCAGCCGGCGGAGCGGACCAACGTGCGCAGCCCCGGATCGGGCGACCGCATGAACGAGTGCTCGAGCGTGCGGAACGTGCGCTCGGCGTGCGCGCTGAAGCGCCGGAAGCGCCGGGCCTCGTCGGCGCCGGACAGCGCGCCGATCGCGTCGGCCGACCGATCGACCTCCCCATACAGGTCGAGGCGCTCGGCGGGACTCCAGGCGTGCCGGGCGAGCACGTCGGCCCGGCGCAGCGTCACCGCCGCATCGAGGCTTGCGCCTGCGCCCGCGAACAGGTCGTCGAAGACGTCGCGCATCGTCAGCACCGTGGGCCCGGCGTCGATTGGTGCTCCTGCGACGTGGACGCGCCGCATCTTCCCGCCCGGGGTGCCGGCCTGGTCCACGACGAGCACCTCCACGCCGCGCCCGGCCAAGCGGATCGCGGCCGCCAGGCCGCCCATGCCGGCGCCGACGATCAAGGCGCGGCGGGTTCGACAGGGATTCAAGGGAGTATTGACGCGCTTCGTCCGGAGTGTCTATATTACGTGACATATCGTCATGACCAATACATTTAACATAAACCCGCAGGGGCGCCCCGCGTCCGCGAAGGGAACTCATGGATCGCACGCTGCGCATTGAACGAGCGCTCGACGACGCGGTGGCCGGCGCCGAGCATGCGGGATGCCCGCCGCGGCTCGCCGCGGCGGTGCGGCACGCCGTGTTCCCAGGGGGCGCGCGGGTGCGACCGCGGCTCTGCCTGGCCGTGGCCGCGGCCTGCGGGGACGATCAGCCGGGGCTCGCCGATGCGGCGGCGGCGGCGATCGAACTGCTGCACTGCGCCTCGCTGGTCCACGATGACCTGCCCTGCTTCGACGACGCGCCCACGCGGCGCGGCAAGCCGTCCGTGCACCGTGCGTTCGGCGAGCGGCTCGCGGTTTTGAGCGGCGACGCGCTGATCGTGCTGGCCTTCGAGATCCTGGCCCGCGCGGGGGCTGCGGCGCCGGTCCGCGGCGGCAACCTGCTCGTCGCGCTGGCGCGCTCGGTCGGGATGCCGAACGGGATCGTGGCGGGGCAGGCGTGGGAGTGCGAGCCGCAGGTGCTGCTCTCCGACTACCAGCGTGCCAAGACCGGCGCGCTGTTCGCGGCGGCAACGCGCGCCGGCGCGATCGCGGCCGGCTTCGAATCGGCGGCGTGGCAGACGCTCGGCGAGCGCCTGGGCGAGGCCTACCAGGTGGCGGACGACATCCTGGACGCCGCCGGCGACGCCGAGCAGCTCGGCAAGCCGACCGGCCGCGATGCGGCGCTGGGGCGGCCCAGCGCAGCCGCGCAGCTCGGACTGCCCGGGGCCTTTCGCCGCCTGGAGGAGCTGGTGGGCGACGCGCTCGACGCGATCCCGGCGTGTCCCGGCCGCACGGCGCTGCGCAGCGCCATCCTGCGCGAGTCGCGCGGGCTGCTGCCCGAGGAAGTGGTGCGCCGGGCGGCTTGATGGGTCCCGGCAGTCGACGGGACTGCACTGCGGCTGAGCGGGCGCCGGGTCGCCCTGCGACGCTGGCAGTCCCGTGAGCGCAACTTCGCTGCCGGGGCTGGAAGCGTGGTTCGCGCTGCGCGATCGCTGGCTCGCAAGCGCACGCTTTCGCCGGCTTGCCGCAGCGCTGCCCTTTTTGCGGCCGATCGCGCGCTTGCGCGCCCGCGCCCTGTTCGACCTGTGCGCAGGCTTCGCGTATTCCCAGGTGCTGGCCGCGTGCGTGCGTCTCGACCTGTTCCGCATTCTCGCCGACGGCCCGCAGTCGATCGGCAGTCTCGCCCCGCGGCTCGGACTTGGCCTCGAGCCGGCGACGCGGCTCCTGCGCGCCGCCGTGGCGCTCAGGCTCGCGGCCCGCCATGGCGCCGATCGATACGGCCTGGGCGCCCTCGGCGCGCCGCTCGTGGGCAATGACGCGGTATGCGCGATGGTCGAGCACCACGCCCTGCTCTATGCCGATCTGGCCGACCCCGTGGCGCTCCTGCGGGGCGATTCTCCGGCGACCGCTCTGTCGGACTATTGGTGCTACGGCGCCGCCGGGTCCGCCGTATCGCCGGGCGAGGACCGAGCGCGCGGCTACACCGCCCTGATGGCGGCGTCCCAGCCGCTCGTGGCGGACGAGATCCTCGCGGCGCATTCGTTCCGGCGGAATAGCAGCCTGCTCGACGTGGGCGGTGGCGACGGCACGTTCCTGGCAGCCGTCGGGCAGCGCTATCCGGATTTGCGCCTGATGCTGTTCGACCTGCCCGCAGTGGCGCAGCGCGCGCGCGAGCGGTTCGCGGCGCAGCGCCTGGCGGCGCGCGCCACCGTGCATGAAGGAAGTTTCCTCGTCGATTCGCTGCCCCCGGGGGCCGACGCGGCGTCACTGGTGCGCGTCCTGCACGACCACGACGATCCGGACGCGATGCGCATCCTGCGCAAGGTGCACGACGTGCTGCCGGAAGGCGGGCGCCTGGTGGTGGCGGAGCCGCTTGCGCAGGCGCCAGGCGCCCCGCGGGTGGGCGATGCGTATTTCGGCTTCTATCTGCTGGCGATGGGCCGGGGACGTCCGCGCACGGCCGCGGAGCACCTCGGCATGCTCCGCGCAGCCGGATTTCGCAGCGCCCGGCAGGTCGCCACGCGCATTCCGTTGCAAACCGGTGTCCTCGTGGCGATTCGCTAGCAGCCCGTGTTAGGATCAATTGACACAAAGACTAGCATGAGTAAACTGACACAGCCGCTTCCCACCGTCCACGCGCATTCCCGCCCATCGATCCGCTGCCCGTTGCTTGGATGACTCCATGAATACCCTCGCCGTCGTGTTCGACGCTCCCCGCCAGCTGTCGCTCGCGCGGCTCGAGCTGTGCGACCCCGAGCCCGAGGACATCGTCGTGGAAGTCGGCTTCACGGGCATCAGCAGCGGGACCGAGCGGCTGCTGTGGTCGGGCCGGATGCCGCCTTTCCCCGGCATGGGGTATCCACTCGTGCCGGGCTACGAATCGGCGGGCCATGTCATTGCCGCCGGGGCGGCTGCAACGATTCGGACGGGCGATTTCGTCTTCGTGCCGGGCGCGCGGTGCTTTCGCGATGTTCGCGGCCTGTTCGGGGGCGCTGCGGCGCGACTGGTCGTGCCAGGAGCGCGGGCCCTCGCGATCGACGCCGGGTTGCGCGAGCAGGGCGTGCTGCTCGCGCTCGCCGCTACCGCCCGGCATGCGCTCGCGGGTGGCGATGTTCCTCCCGACCTGATCGTCGGGCACGGCGTGCTTGGCCGCCTGCTCGCACGGCTAGCGGTGGCAACGGGCGGCGCACCGCCCATGGTCTGGGAAACGAACCCGGACCGCGCGACCGGTGCCTGCGGTTATCCCGTCGCGCATCCGGACGACGACGCGCGCCGCGACTATCGCGCCATCTACGACGCGAGCGGCGACGCGGCCCTGCTCGACGCGCTCATCGCACGGCTCGCGCCGCACGGCGAGATCGTGCTGGCGGGCTTCTACGCAGAGCCACTCGCCTTCGCCTTTCCCCCTGCGTTCATGCGCGAAGCCCGCATTCGCGTCGCCGCGCAGTGGCAGCCCGATGACTTGATCGCGGTGAAGGCGATGGCCGAAACCGGCCGCCTTCCCCTGGACGGTCTCATCACTCACCGCGAGAGCGCGCAGCAGGCATCGAGCGCCTATCGCACGGCATTCGAGGACCCCGCGTGCCTCAAGATGATCCTCGACTGGAAGGAATGCCAATGAGCGACACCTGCGCTACCCCGGCCGCATCCGTGATCCAGTTCTCGATGCGCGACCAGTTGCGCGCCGAGGCGGCGCTGGAGCCCGACGCTGCGCCGAGCACTCCCGCGACGAAGACCACGCAGATCATCGCGATCTACGGCAAGGGCGGCATCGGCAAGAGCTTCACGCTCGCGAACCTCTCGTACATGATGGCGCAGCAGGGCAAGAAGGTTCTGCTGATCGGCTGCGATCCGAAGAGCGACACCACGTCGCTGTTGTTCGGCGGCCGCGCGTGCCCGACGATCATCGAGACGTCGTCGCGCAAGAAGCTGGCGGGCGAGCCGGTGCGCATCGGCGACGTGTGCTTCAAGCGCGACGGCGTGTTCGCGATGGAGCTGGGCGGCCCGGAGGTCGGGCGCGGGTGCGGCGGGCGCGGCATCATCCACGGCTTCGAGCTGCTGGAGAAGCTGGGCTTCCACGAATGGGGCTTCGACTACGTGCTGCTCGACTTCCTGGGCGACGTGGTGTGCGGCGGCTTCGGCCTGCCGATCGCGCGCGACATGTGCCAGAAGGTCATCGTCGTGGCGAGCAACGACCTGCAGTCGCTTTACGTCGCCAACAACGTGTGCTCGGCGGTCGAGTATTTCCGCAAGCTCGGCGGCAACGTGGGTGTCGCCGGCATGGTCATCAACAAGGACGACGGCACGGGCGAAGCGGCAGCGTTCTCGAGCCGCGTCGGCATACCCGTGCTGAGCGCCATCCCGGCGCACGAAGACATCCGGCGCAAGAGCGCCAGCTACGAGATCATCGGCCGGCCGGGCACGCCGTGGGCGCCCCTGTTCGAGACCTTGGCGGCCAACGTCGCCGACGCGGCGCCGGTGCGCCCCTCGCCGCTTACCCAGGACCAGCTCCTCGGGCTGTTCTCGGGCGACGTCGTCGGACGCAACGTCGTCCTCGACCCGGCGACGGAGATCGACATGTGCGGGGTCGCCGACGTGCGCAAGCCGTCGCTCGAGGTCGTGTACGACCCCGCTTGAAAACCACCATGCGGCCGCCCGTCGTCATGCCGACTCCCGTTCCCGCCGCGCTCGCGACGGACGGGCTCGGCTGCCACTCTGGCGGCGCCACGCTGCGCGCCGCCGCGGCGGCGGCCGGCAAGAGCGCGACGCTCGAACGCTACGCGGCCGATTATCCGGTCGGGCCGCACGATCAGCCGCAGTCGATGTGCCCCGCGTTCGGATCGCTGCGCGTCGGCCTGCGGATGCGGCGCACCGCGACGATCCTGAGCGGCTCGGCATGCTGCGTCTACGGGCTCACGTTCACGTCCCACTTCTACGGCGCGAAGCGCAGCGTGGGCTACGTGCCGTTCAACTCCGAGTCGCTGGTCACGGGCAAGCTGTTCGAGGACATACGCGACGCGGTCCACGCGCTCGCCGATCCGGCGCTCTACGACGTCATCATCGTCACGAACCTGTGCGTGCCGACGGCGAGCGGCGTGCCGCTGCAGATATTGCCGAAGGACATCAACGGCGTGCGCATCATCGGCATCGACGTCCCGGGGTTCGGCGTCCCGACGCATGCGGAAGCCAAGGACGTGCTGGCCGGCGCGATGCTCCGCTTCGCACGGAACGAGGCCGCGCAGGGACCCGTGCAGGCGCCGCGGACCGGTCGCAGCGAGCGGCCCACTGTCACGCTGCTGGGCGAGGTGTTCCCCGCGGACCCGATGTCGATCGGTGCGATGCTCGAGCCGATGGGCCTGGCCGCCGGGCCGGTGGTGCCCACGCGCGAATGGCGCGAGCTCTACGCGGCGCTCGACTGCAGCGTCGTCGCCGCCCTGCATCCCTTCTATGTCGCGAGTCTGCGCGAGTTCGAAGCAGCCGGCCGCGTGGCGGTCGGGTCGGCGCCGGTGGGCTACGACGGCACCGAGGCGTGGCTGCAGTCGATCGGCGCCGCGGCGAATGTGCCGCAGGCCGCCATCGACGCCTCGAAGCAGCGCTTCCTGCCCGCGATTCGCGGCGCGCTCGCCAAGGCGCCGATCAAGGGGCGCATCACGTTGTCGGGCTACGAAGGCTCGGAGCTCCTGGTCGCGCGGCTGCTGGTCGAAAGCGGCGCCGACGTCCGCTACGCCGGTACGGCCTGTCCGCGCACGGCATGGAGCGACGCCGATCGCCAATGGCTCGAGGCGCGCGGCGTCCACGTGCAATACCGGGCGTCGCTCGAGCAGGACCTCGCGGCACTGCGCGAGTTCGAGCCCGATCTGGCCATCGGCACGACGCCGGTGGTGCAGGCTGCCAAGGCGGCCACGAGGCCCGCGCTGTACTTCACCAACCTCATCTCGGCGCGGCCCCTGATGGGTCCGGCGGGCGCGGGTGCGCTTGCCGCCGTGGTGAACGCCGCGCTCGCCAACCGCGCGCGCTTCTCCACCATGCAGGCGTTCTTCGCCGGCGTGGGCGAGGGCGACACGGCCGGCATCTGGGAGGAGACCCCGCAGGCGCGGCCCGAGTTTCGCGAGCACTACAAGCGCCAGGTGATCAAGTTCGCCAAGATGCGCAAGGCCGAGGAGATGATCTGATGCTGGTCGTCGATCACGATCGCGCGGGCGGCTACTGGGGCGCCGTTTACGTGTTCACGTCGATCAAGGGCCTGCAGGTCGTGATCGACGGTCCGGTCGGCTGCGAGAACCTGCCGGTCACCTCGGTGCTGCATTACACCGACGCGCTGCCGCCGCACGAGCTCCCGATCGTGGTCACGGGCCTGGGCGAGGAGCAGCTCGGTCGCGAGGGCACCGAAGGCGCGATGAAGCGCGCGCACGCGACGCTCGACCCGGACCTGCCCGCCGTCGTCGTCACGGGCTCCATCGCCGAGATGATCGGTGGCGGGGTCACCCCCGAAGGCACCAACCTCCAGCGCTTCCTCCCGCGCACCATCGACGAAGACCAGTGGCAGTGCGCCAATCGCGCCATGTACTGGCTGTGGACGGAGTACGGCAGCAAGCGCGGCCCGGTCCCGGCCGCCCGGCCGCGACGCGAGGGCGAAAAGCCGCGCGTCAACATCATCGGCCCCGCCTACGGCACGTTCAACATGCCGAGCGACCTGGCCGAGCTGCGGCGGCTGATCGAGGGCATGGGCGCGCAGGTCAACCTCGTGTTCCCGCTCGGTACCCACCTGGCCGACGTGCGCAAGCTTGCCGACGCCGAGGTCAACGTCTGCATGTACCGGGAATTCGGGCGGATGCTGTGCGAGGCGCTCGACCGGCCCTACCTGCAGGCGCCGATCGGGCTGCACAGCACGACGCGCTTCCTGCGGGCGCTCGGCGAGCTGCTGGGCCTCGATCCCGAGCCGTTCATCGAGCGCGAGAAGCACACCACCGTCAAGCCGATCTGGGACCTCTGGCGGTCCGTGACACAGGACTTCTTCGGCACGGCGAGCTTCGCAGTCGTTGCCAACGATACCTATGCGCGCGGGCTGCGCAGCTTCCTCGCCGACGAGATGGGGCTGCCGTGCACGTTCGCGGTTTCCCGCATCGCCGGCGCCAAGACCGACAACGAGGCGGTGCGGCGCCTGGTGCGCGACGCGCCGCCGCTCGTGATGTTCGGCAGCTTCAACGAGCGGATGTATCTCGCCGAGTGCGGCGCGCGTGCGGCGTACATCCCGGCGTCGTTCCCCGGCGCCATCATCCGCCGGCATACCGGCACGCCGTTCATGGGCTACGGGGGCGCGACGTACGTCCTCCAGGAAGTCTGCAACGCGCTCTTCGACGTGCTGTTCCGCGTGCTGCCGCTCGGCACGGAGCTCGATCAGGTGGAGGCGACGCCGTCGCGCGCCCACCGCGAGCTGCCGTGGATGGACGACGCGAAAGCCGCGCTCGACGCGCTGGTCGATGCGGAGCCGGTACTCGTGCGCATCTCGGCCGCCAAGCGCTTGCGCGATCGCGCCGAGCGGGCGGCGCGCGCCGCCGGCGAGGACCGCGTGACGGCGAGCCGGGTCGCAGCGCAGGACGGCGCGAAGGTGCGCGAGCCCGCATGAGCGCGCCGGCGAGACGTCAACGGGTTTTGCAGTACCCCGACCTGGTCGGGAATGAAGGGTGTCGTCCTGAAGGTGGTCGTTGCGAAACCGCCGTACGCACCGTGCGGCATGGGCCGAAAGGCAACAACGGAGGTTATTTCTATGGCTGATATGGACAGGCGAACAGGTACCTTGTCGGGGTTGTCGGAAGGTGAGGCGAAGGAATTCCATCGGATTTTCATGGCCAGCTTCATCATTTTCCTGCTGATCGCCATCGTCGCGCACATCCTCGCGTGGCAATGGCGTCCGTGGCTGCCGGGCGCGAGCGGATACACGGCCTCGGCTTCGGTGCTCGAGGATGCCAAGTCGCTCGCGTACGCGTACATCCCGTACGCGTTCACGGCGTAGGAGGGGAACGACATGTGGCGCATTTGGCTCGTGTTCGATCCGCGCAGGGCGTTGATCGCGCTGTTCATCTTTCTGTTCGCGCTCGCGCTCGTGATCCATTTCATCTTGTTGTCGACCGACCGGTTCAACTGGCTCGAAGGTCCGCACGCCAAGGCAACGACGCAGCAGATGTCGCCCTTGCCTGCGCCGGTTCCGGCGAAGTAGCGCAGATCGCTTTGTCGCCGCGGGACGGGCGCGGGCGCTGGTGCCCGGGTCCGGTCCGCTGCGGCAGGTGAGGCGGTGCGGCGGGCGTCCGTCCGACGGCGAATGCTGGGGGAGCGAAGATGGCGATGTTGAGCTTTGAGCGGAAGTACCGCGTGCGCGGTGGAACGCTCGTCGGCGGCGACCTGTTCGACTTCTGGGTCGGCCCGTTCTACTGCGGCTTTTTCGGCGTCACCACGATCTTCTGCACGATCATCGGCGTATCGCTGATCGTCTGGGGCGCCGCCACCGGTCCGACCTGGAACCTGTGGCAGATCAGCATTGCACCGCCGGACCTGAGCTACGGACTGTCCTTCGCGCCGCTGCGCGAGGGCGGCCTCTGGCAGGCCATCACCATCTGCGCCACCGGCGCGTTCGTGTCGTGGGCGCTGCGCGAGGTCGAGATCTGCCGCAAGCTCGGCATCGGGCTGCACGTCCCGTTCGCGTTCGGCGTGGCGATCTTCGCGTACGTGTCGCTGGTGATCGTGCGGCCCGTGCTGCTCGGCGCCTGGGGCTACGGATTCCCCTACGGGATCATGAGCCATCTCGACTGGGTGTCGAACACCGGCTACCAGTACCTGCATTTCCACTACAACCCCGCGCACATGATCGCGGTGAGCTTCTTCTTCACCACCGTCATGGCGCTGTCGATGCATGGCGCGTTGGTGCTGTCCGCCACCAATCCCCCCAAGGGCGAGCCGGTCAAGACGGTCGAGCACGAGAACACCTTCTTCCGCGACACCATCGGCTATTCGATCGGCACGCTGGGCATCCACCGGCTCGGACTGTTCCTCGCGCTCAATGCGGCCTTCTGGAGCGCCATCTGCATCATCATCAGCGGGCCGTTCTGGACCCGCGGCTGGCCCGAGTGGTGGAGCTGGTGGCTCAATCTTCCGATCTGGCGCTAGCGAGGCAGCCATGGCCGAATATCAGAACGTGTTCACACGGGTGCAGGTCCACGGTCCGGCGTATGCGGGCATTCCCCTGCGCGGCGGCAGCTGGGTGCGCGAAGGGCCGCCGGGCTTCTCGTACTGGCTCGGCAAGATCGGCGACGCGCAGATCGGCCCGATCTACCTCGGCTTCTTCGGGGTGGCGTCGCTGATCTGCGGTTTCATCGCGATCGAGATCATCGGTCTCAACATGCTGGCCTCGGTGCATTGGAACTTCATCCAGTTCATCCGGCAGCTCCCGTGGCTCGCGCTCGAGCCTCCGCCGCCGGGGAACGGGCTACACCTGTTCCCGCCGCTCAACGAAGGCGGCTGGTGGCTCATGGCCGGGTTCTTCATGACCAGCGCCGTCCTGCTCTGGTGGGGACGGATGTATCGCCGCGCGCGGGCGCTCGGCATGGGCACGCATGTGGCATGGGCGTTCGCATCGGCGATCTGGCTGATGCTCGTGCTCGGCTTCATCCGGCCGCTGCTGATGGGCAGCTTCGGCGAGGCGGTGCCGTTCGGCATCTTCCCGCACCTGGACTGGACGGCCGCGTTCTCGATCCGCTACGGCAACCTGTTCTACAACCCGTTCCACATGCTCTCGATCGCGTTCCTCTACGGCGCGACGCTGCTGTTCGCAATGCACGGCGCAACCATCCTGGCGGTGAGCCGTTTCGGCGGCGAGCGGGAGATCGACCAGATCGTCGATCGTGGCACCGCCTCGGAGCGCGCGGCGCTGTTCTGGCGCTGGACGATGGGCTTCAACGCGACGATGGAATCGATCCACCGCTGGGCGTGGTGGTTCGCCGTGCTGTGCCCGCTCGCGGGCGGGATCGGCATCCTGCTCACCGGCACGGTGGTGGACAACTGGTACCTCTGGGCCCTCAAGCACGGCGTCGCGCCGTCCTATCCGAGCGTGTTTCCCGCCGTCGTCGATCCTGCGACCCTTCCCCTGGTGACGAAATGACCTTCGCCAAGCGTCCCGCCGTCGCCCTCGCGCTGCTCGCGATGGTTGCGTTGCTCGCCGGCTGCGAGCGGCCGCCGGTGCAGTCGGTGCAGCGCGGCTATCGCGGTCTGGGCATGGAGCAGCTCTACAACCCGCGGACGGTGGCCGCGGCGGTGGAGCAAAACCAGGCGCAGGCGCCGCTTGCGCCGGCGCCGCTGACCGGACAGAAGGCGTCCGCCGTGTTCAAGAACGTGCAGGTGCTGGGCGACGTCGACGTTGGCGAGTTCACCCGTCTGATGGTGGCGATCACCAACTGGGTCGCGCCCCAGCAGGGCTGCCTGTATTGCCACGACGGCGCCGACATGTCGTCCGACGCGCTCTACACGAAGGTCGTTTCGCGGCGCATGCTGCAGATGACACGGCAGATCAACGCGGGCTGGAAGTCGCACGTCGCCGAGACGGGCGTCACCTGCTTCACCTGCCATCGCGGGCAGCCGGTGCCGGCCAACCTCTACTTCAACGCACCCGGCCCCGATCCGGCGCTCAGCATGGCGGGCAACCGCGCCGGACAGAACGCACCGTCCCCCGTGGTGGGCTATACGTCGCTGCCGAACGATCCGTTCGCGCCGTTCCTCGAGGCCGACGGCGACATCCGCGTGGTCTCGACCACCGCCCTGCCGTCCGGCAACCGGCACTCGATCAAGCAGACCGAGTGGACCTACGGCCTGATGATGCACATGTCGCAGGCCCTCGGGGTGAATTGCACCTATTGCCACAACTCGCGCTCGTTCGCGGCATGGGAGGCGAGCACGCCGCAGCGCGCGACCGCGTTCTACGGCATCCGGCTGGTGCGGGCCCTCAACAACCAGTACCTCACGCCGCTTGCGGCGACCCTGCCACCCGCGCGCCATGGCCCCAACGGGGACGGTCCCAAGGTCGACTGCGCGACCTGCCACAACGGGGCCTACAAGCCGCTGTTCGGCGCGAGCATGCTCAACGAGTATCCGGAGCTCGGGGGACCGGCCGCGCCGTCGGCCGCAGCGGCCGCGGCGGATATTGTCGCCACCGTCGCGCCGCCCGCAGCAGTGAAGCTGTACTTCGCGCAGGGCCGCGCCGAGCTGCCGGCCGAGGCGGGCACCGCATTGGCGGCGCTGGTTGCGCAGGCCCAGACGTCGGGGATGAAGTCATTCGTGGTCGCCGGCTATCACGATGCGAGCGGCAGCGTGGCGCAGAACGAGGAGCTCGCCAAGCAGCGTGCGATGGCGGTGCGCGACGGACTGCGCAGCGCCGGCGCCGCGGAGGCCAGCATCGAGCTCGCGAAGCCGCAGCAGACGCAGGGCGGCAGCGGCGCGGACAACCCGGAAGCGCGTCGCGTCGACGTCACGGCGCGCTAGCGACAGGCGCGCCGCCTTCGCGCGGCGCGGCGCGGCCGGCGCGCTCAGCGCTTCGGCGCGCCGGCGACTCTTTCCACTGTCCCGGGCGCTGCGCGGGAAATCCTCGCGGGGGCCGGCTGCGACCGCAGGCTCCAGCGCCACAGCGCGGTCGACGGCAACGGCGTCACCATGAACACATGCTCGAGGAGGCCGAGCGCCAGCAGGCTCGCCAGCAGGACGTGGCCCGTGACGACGCCGGCATCCAGGCCGGGCTCGGTCGCCTGCTGCCACACGAGCCACGATGCGACCGCCGCTGCGGCGACCGACACCGGCAGCAGCAGGTTCATCGGCCGGCGCGTAAAATAGCTGCCGAGATAGCGCAGGCGCGCCGGGAGGAACTCCTCGCTCAGGTTGCGCACGCCGAGGAACAGGTTGAGCTTCGCGCTCTGTCGCATCGCCCACAGGATCAGGAACGTCCACGTGCCGACGTGGTTCGCGCCCTTCCAGGTGAGGCCGACCACGGCCGCCGCCAGCACGGCGACGGCGAGCTCGTGCCACAGGATCGTGGCCAGCGCATATCCCGCGCGCCGCCAGCCGCGCGCCCCCGCGGGACACGGCGCGCGGCGCGGGCCCGTGACCACCCCCAGCAGGAAGCCCGTCTCCTGCCACGCCCAGACCAGCATCGCGCAGGTGAACGCCAGGTAGGCTCCGCCGGCGGTGACGTCGTCGCGTCCCGCCGCTAGCCCGTACAGCGCCGCGCCGAGTACCGCCGTGACCCCGAGCATGCTCCAGCGCGTCGCGCGCGGCGGCAGCGCGCCGACCAGCATGATCACGCCGGTGCCGAACCACCAGACGAACAGCGTGAAGAGAACCGGCGGCAGGTAGGTCGATGCGTCCAACGCGCGCCCGTCACCACGCCGGCGCGAGGCGCACGTCGGCGGGAATGGCGTGCGGGCGCACGGGAATCAGGTAGAGGCGGACGAATGCGACCGCCGCCGCGGCGCCGAGGCCGAGCTTGCGCGCCCTCCCGACCACACCGCCCCGGGCGGTCGCCTCGGCCATGCGGAGCGAGATGCGCCGCAACCGCTCTAGCCCGGCCGCGAATGCCGGGTCGTCCAGCGCGAGCGTGAACGGGAACACCTGGCGCGAGATCTCCGAGGTGATGCGGAACACGGTGAAGTCGTAGTCGGTCGGATCGAGCCCAAGCGCGCGGTGGAACGCCGGCCGCGCGTGGTCGCGCACGTACATCGTCGCGAACACGGCCAGCAGGAAGAAGCGGATCCACAGCTTGTTGACGCCCGCCAGCAGCGAAGGATCGGCGCGCATCAGCAACGCAAACGCCTCGCCGTGGCGGAACTCGTCGTTGCACCACCGCTCGAACCACAGGAAGATCGGGTGGAAGCGCAGCTCCGGATGGCGCTCCACCTGGCGGAAGATCGTGATGTAGCGCGCGTAGCCGATCTTTTCCGACAGGTAGGTCGCGTAGAAGACGAACTTCGGCCGGAAATGCGTGTACTGCTTGGCGCGCGTGAGGAAGCCGAGATCGACGCCAATGCCGAAGTCCTTCAGCCACTGGTTGATGAATCCCGCATGCCGCGCCTCGTCGCGGCCCATGTAGCCGAACAGCGCGCGCAGGTCCGGGTTCTCGACGCGCTTCTTGATCTCCGTGTACAGCACGCACCCGGAGAACTCGGCGGTCACCGAGCTCACCATGAAGTCGACGAACTCGCGATGCAGCTCGGCCGGCAGCGCGGAGCAGTCGCCGGCGAGCTCCGGAGGACGGACGAAATGGTCGCGGTTCACGTCCTGGCGGAACTCCTCGATCAGCGCGTCCCATTGACCGCGCACCGTGGACACGTCGATGCGGTCGAGCGCGGCGAAGTCGGTCGTGTAGAAGCGCGGGCTGAGCAGCGTGTCGGCGCGCGCCTGCGCGGTCGATTCGTTGGGGGCAGACGTGGCGGACGTGGCGGACGTGGCGGCGGTGGCGCTCATGCGTGGCTGCTCCTGCGGTCCGCCGGCGCAAAGCCGACCTCGACCAGGTTGCAAATCTCGAAATAGCCGCGCACATGCATCCATGCGCGGCGCACGCGTCCGGCGCGCCGCACGGTCGCGACGCGCTGGTACGCCGCGCGGGTGCCGAACGGTACCTGCGCGGGCGGATCGAGGATGGCGACCACGTCGCCGGGCCACACCTCGACCCCGCGGAGCGTCACGTGGGTGTACAGCGCGTCGGCGTCCTGCGCGAGCTCGATCGTGCAGGCGACCGTCACCACACGGGCGGGGCGCGCGCGGCTGCTCATCGGACACCCGCCGGGGCTTGCATCAGGCTGGCGAAGACAGCGACGTTGGAGGGTCCGAACGACTCGAGGTCGACCCGCCGTCCGGTCGCGGGGTCCTCGAGCGTAAGCCGGCCATCGACGTGGCCGACCAGGCGAAAGGCGAGGTCCGGTCCGAGGCCGGTGCGCTTGCGGTCGCGCGCGAGGCCGCGCAGGGTGCCGCGCAGGAACCCGTTGGCGCCCGTGACCACCTCGACCAGCGCACCGCTTTGGTCGTCGAACACGTCGATCGAGCCGTCGGGCCGGTCCGCGAAGCGTAGCTCGCGCACGAGGGTGGCGGGAGCGTCGGGCACGTGGGAAGCGCCCACCCCCGTGAGCCGCACGAAGCCCGCCGCGCCGATCGACAGCACGACGAGTGCAGCGGCGGCGAGGAGCGGCAGTTGCGGAAAGCCGATGCCGCGCTCGGTTGCACTCATCGAGGCCGTCGTCCGCTCAGCGTGCGGTAGCCAGCGGGAGCGCTGCGCGTCCCGGCCGTTCCGCGGCGGCGGTCCGCGCATGCTGCCGGACCGAGCCCGTATCCGATGCGGCGACGGCGCGGGAGAGCAGCTCGGCGACGGCAGCGGCGTCCGCCACGCCGCGCAGGGTCGGCTCGGCGCGCACCAGGCGCCACGGGCGCACGTGCGGCCACAGGTGCAGGAACGAGATGCGCGCCTCCCCCCCGAGCGCGATGCTGATGTCGCCCGTGCGATCCGCGTAGGCGCGCACACCCGCGGATTCGATGGCGCGGAACGGCAGGTTGTAGGTCACCGAGAGCACGATACCGACGCGCATCACCACGCGTCGGTCGGTGATCGTGTACACCGTGGTGCGAGCCGTGAGCCACGCGAGCAGCGCGAGGATCGCCAGGCCGGTGGCGGCCAGCGGGACGAGCCACGCGAGCGAACCGGCGATTGCCCGCAGCGTCTCGCCGTTGAGCACGCCGGCCGTCACCCGCCAGAGCAGCAGTACGAAGAAGTAGACGGCCACCGATCCGGCGTGGAATGCCCGCCGCGCGACGGCCTGCCATGCCGGCGCGCCCTGCCACAGCAGGCGCTCGCCGGGCGGCAGCGCTTCCGGGAGGCCGCGCGCCGCCTCGAACTCGTGCTCGTGCCCGCTCACAGCAACGGCCCCAATCGCGCGGCCGTCGCGTACAACGTCCCGCCGCCGTAGTAGGCCTGGATGCGGTCCTCCTCGAGCAGCGTCACCTGGTCGGGATGGCGCAGTCCCGGCACGTCGGCGAAATGCGCGCCCAGAATCGCCTTGACCTTGACCTCGCCGCGGCGCGCGTTGATCCGCGTGAAGTTCACGGGCAGCAGCACGCGGCGCTCGCCTGCCGGTGCTGCGACCGTGACCTCGAGGTAACGCAGGATGGCCTCCGACCGATCCACCCATGCGTCCAGCACGGTACCGCCGGCGACGCCGTCGGCGCCGACGACGGGCATGCCGCGCGGATCGGGATCGCGCCGCTCGATGGTGTAACCCGGCACCGATCGCAGCGGCGCGACGCGCAGGTCGCCCTCCGCCGTGCGGTCCGGAACGTCCGCGCGATCGGCGTAGGCGGCCGGGCCGATCCCGTCGATCATCGGATTGCCCGTGGGCTCGAGTGGCGCGCCCGGCCATGGCGCCATCGGCTCGGCCGCCAACGGTCCGCGCGTGGCAACGGCTTCACGAGGGGCGACCCGGATGGCGCCGTCCTGCAGCAGGAAGGTCTTCGGCCGGGGAATTGCAGGCCAGCCCTGCACGCGAACGCCGCCGGCGCGGTCGGAATCGAGCGGGTAGCCCTCGCGCTTGTCCTCGCGCCGCAGGTAATAGATCAGTCCCGCAAAGAACACCCAGAAGGCGTAGAGCGCCAGTTGGGCAACGTCGATATAGCTCGTGATGGCGCCGGTGTTCATAGGGTCTCCAGAAACGTTCAATCGCCGCGCGGTCAGGCGGCGCGAAGCGAAGATGCCGACTGCGGTCGGTTGCCGCCGAATCCCGTGGAGCGGACCAGCGGGCCGATCGCGACCAGTGTCGCGAACAGCAACGCGATTTCGATGGCATACACCACGCTGTAGCCCGTGGCGGGATCGTCCAACGCGCCACCGAGCGCGCCCTGCGCGGCGAGCATTCCGATTGCGTCGCGGATCGCTCCGCCCAGCGCGATGGCAATGCCCGCGGCGGACGCCTGCGCGGCCCCCCACGCGCCGAGTGCAAGACCGGTCTGGCGCGGCGGCGCGAGCCCCATGGTGGCCGTCAGCGTGCCGTGTCCGAACAAGCCTGCACCGAACCCGATGAGCACGGTGCCCGCGGCGAACAGCGGCGCCGAATGCAGCGGCGCCGCGAAGATCACCGCGGCAAACGCGAGTACGCCGCACAGCGCGCCGCACGCGGCCATGCGGAAGGGATCGACTCCGCGCATGAGCCAGCGCGACGCGAGGCCGAAGCCGCCCAGCCCGCCGACTGCCAGCAGCGCGGTGAGCGCGGTGGTGGCGGCGACGGACAGGTGCAGCACCTGGCCGCCGTACGGCTCGAGCAGGATGTCCTCCATGCTGAACGCGGCCGTGCCGAGTGCGACGGTGACGAGGCGCCGCGTCGCCATGCCGTCGACGTTGAACGCCTGCCACGATTCGCGAAACGTCGGCGGCGCCGGGGCGACGGTGCGCGACGGGGCGCGCGGCTCCTGCTTCCACAGCGCCACGAGGTTGAGCACCATCGTGAGGCTCGCCGCGCCCTGGATCACCTGGATCAGCCGCAGCTGGCTGAAGTGCGCGAGCGCCAGGCCGAAGAGCAGGGCGCTCGCCACCATGCCCAGCAGCAGCATCACGTACAGCAGCCCAACGACGCGCGGCAGCGACGCCGTCGGCGCGAGGTCCGTCGCGAGCGCGAGGCCGACCGTTTGCGTCGTGTGCAGCCCGGCGCCGACCAGCAGGAACGCGGCCGCGGCGCCGACCTGTCCGATGAGCACCGGTCCGTGCGTGTCGCCGGACAGCACCAGCAGAGCGAACGGCATGATCGCGAAGCCGCCGAACTGGAGGAGCGTGCCCATCCACAGGTACGGGACGCGGCGCCAGCCGAGCAGCGAGCGATGGTGGTCGGAGCGGAAGCCGACCAGTGCGCGGAACGGCGCGAAGACGAGCGGAAGCGACACCATGAGCGCGACGAGCCATGCGGGGACGCCGAGCTCGACGATCATCACGCGGTTGAGCGTGCCGATGAGCAGCACGATCGCCATGCCGACGGTCACCTGGAACAGCGACAGGCGCAGCAGCCGGCCGAGGGGCAGCTCGGGGGTGGCGGCGTCGGCGAACGGCAGGAACCGCGGACCGATGTGCGTCCAGCCGCGGGCGAGCCGGGTGTTGAGTCCGGTCACGGGTGTCGCAGCTCGATCGCCTGCGAGATGTAGAAACCCGTCGCAACGCGCTCGGTGCGCGCGATCGCCCACCCATCCAGGGAAGCGGTGGCGGCGACGAGCGTTGCGAGGCGTGCGGCGCCGACCGGCTCGATGGCGGGTGCGCGGTTGCCGCGCGGCAGGATCCGTCCGGCGGCGTGCATCACTGCCAGCGCCGGCGTGCGCGGAGCGAACGTGAAAAGAAGCGAGGACTCGGTGCGCTGCGCCTGCGCCGCCAGCGCTTCCACTGCGTCCACTGCACGGTAGTGGATGAGCGAGTCCATCGCGACCACGTGATCGAACCGGCCGAGCGTAGGGTCCTGCATGTCGCCCACGCAGAATTCCACCGAGCCGCCGCGGGTGCCCAAGCCGCGGGGCGTGCGCTCCCGCGCGAGGGCGACGAGCGTCGGCGACAGGTCGATCGCGGTCACGGCAGCGCCGCGCCGCGCGGCTTCCACTGCCAGCGCGCCCGTGCCGCAGCCGGCGTCGAGCAGCCGTCGTCCCGAGAGGTCGGCCGGCAGCCAGTCGAGCAGCGTGCGGCGCATCCGGTCGCGGCCGGCGCGCACGGTCGCGCGAATGCGTCCGACGGGCGCGGTCGACGTGAGGCGCGCCCAGGCGGCGACGGCGGTGCGGTCGAAATACGTCTCGATCTGGCCGCGGCGCTCGAGGTACGGCGACGCCATCAGTCGTACCCCAGCAGGTCGAAGATGTCCCGGTCTTTCATGGGCTCGGCGGTCAGCGGGTCGGTGCCGGCCCACAGGGCCCCGGCAAGCCGCATGTACTCCTCCACGACGCGATCCACGTCGGGTGTCGACTCCATCTCGAACAGCGTGGACTTCTTGAGGCGGCTGCGGCGGAACACGTCGAGATCGTCGAAGCGCGCCATGGTCTTCAGGCCGACCCGCTCGTTGAAGCGGTCGATCTGGTCGGTCTCGCGGCTGCGGTTCGCGATGACGCCGCCGAGCCGCACCTTGTAGTTCTTCGACTTCGACTGGATCGCGGCGATGATGCGGTTCATCGCGAAGATGGAGTCGAAATCGTTCGCGGCCACGATCAACGCGCGGTCCGCGTGCTGCAGCGGCGCGGCGAAGCCGCCGCACACGACGTCGCCCAGCACGTCGAAGATGACCACATCGGTGTCGTCGAGCAGGTGATGCTCCTTGAGCAGCTTGACGGTCTGCCCCACCACGTAGCCGCCACACCCGGTGCCCGCCGGCGGCCCCCCGGCCTCGACGCACATCACCCCGTTGTAACCGGGGTACACGAAGTCCTCGGGTCGTAGCTCCTCGGCGTGGAAGTCCACGGACTCGAGGATGTCGATCACCGTGGGCACGAGCTTCTTCGTCAGGGTGAAGGTGGAGTCGTGCTTCGGATCGCAGCCGATCTGCAGCACGCGCTTGCCGAGCTTGGAGAACGCCACGGACAGGTTCGACGACGTGGTGCTCTTGCCGATGCCGCCCTTGCCGTACACGGCGAACACCTTGGCGGTGCCGATCCGCACCGACTCGTCCTGCTGCACTTGCACGCTGCCCTCGCCGTCGGCGCGCGGCGGCGGCGCCGTGCGCGTCTTGAGCGTGGCCATCGGAACGGTTGCTACGGTCATGAGGCCCTTTCTGCGGCGCGCGCTGCACGCGCACCGGCCGCGCCTTCGCGCGGCGTATCACCCGCACCGCGCGGACATCCGCGCGGCGGCTTACGAATGGGATGCGTCATGCGGCGGCCTTCGCGTAAACGCCCTCGAGCCGATCCTCGAGCTCGTCGCCCGCGGCCCGAAGGGCCTCGAGCATCGCCGCGTCGGGCTTCCAGTACTTGCGCTCGTGTGCCTCGAGCAGGCGGCTCGCGACCTTGGCCGAGGCAGTGCGGTTGAGGCTCGACATGCGCTCGCGCATGGCCGGGTCGAGCACGAAGGTTTCGGACAGTCGCTGGTAGATCCACGGTGCGACCTGGCCCGTGGTCGCGGACCAGCCCATCGTGTTGGTGACATGCACCTCGATCTGCCGCACGCCCTCGTAGCCGTGCGCGAGCATGCTCTCGTACCACTTGGGGTTGAGCATCCGGGTGCGCGTCTCCAACGCCACCTGCTCGGCGAGCGTGCGCACGGTTCCCTCGCCCTGCGTCTGGTCGCCGATGTACACCGGCAGTGCCGCGCCGCCCTGCACGCGGCGCACGGCGCGGCTCATGCCGCCCAAGGTGTCGAAGTAGTGGTCGACCGTGGTCACGCCGAGCTCCACCGAATCGAGATTCTGGTAGGCGAGGTCGACATGCCCGAGCGCACTCTGGAGCACGTCGATGCGCTGCACCGCGCGGCCCTTGCGGTCGTAGCCGAAGCTCTTGCGGCGCGTGTAGGCCTCGGCCAGTTCGTCCTCATCGTCCCAGCGGCTGTTCTCGACCAGGTGATTGACGTTCGACCCGTAGGCACCGTCGGCATTGCCGAACACCCGCAGGGCGGCCGACTCGAGGTCGCCGCCGTGAAGCCGCATGTGCTGAAGCGCATGCTTGCGCACGAAATTGCGCTCGAGCGGCTCGTCGGCTGCGGAGGCGGCGAGGAAGGCGGCTTCGGCCAGCATGCGCGTCTGCAGGGGAAGAAGGTCGCGGAAGATGCCGGAGAGCGACATGACGACGTCGATGCGCGGCCGGCCGAGCTCCTCGAGCGGTATCAGCGTGGCGCCGGCGACCCGGCCGTAGCTGTCGGAGCGAGGCCGCGCTCCGAGCAGCGCCAGCGCCTGCGCGATGGGGCCGCCCTCGCTCTTGAGGTTGTCGGTGCCCCATAGCACGAGGGCGATCGACTCGGGGAACCGCTGCCCCTCCGCGCAGTGCCGCTCGATCAGGCGGGCGGCCTGCCGCGCGCCATCCTGCACGGCGTATTCGCTCGGGATCCGGAACGGATCGAAGCCGTGGACGTTGCGCCCGGTGGGCAGGATCGCCGGCGTGCGCAGGAAATCGCCGCCCGGCGCCGGGCGGATGAAGCGGCCGTCGAGCGCGCGCAGCAACGCAGGCAGCTCGTGGTCCTGCGCGAGCAGTGCGTCGATCGAGGCGAGCTCGGCGAGAAGCGCGGCGTCGGGCCCCTGCGCGACGGGCTCGCGCGTCACCGCCGCCGGATTCGTGCCGCATACCAGCGCCTCGATTGCGGCACGTTCCGGTCGAGCCCCGTGCGACGCCTCGGCGACGGCGAGCAGCATGTCGACGCGCTGCTCGGGGGTGGGCGGCGCACCGACGACATGCAGACCGTTGGGAATGAGCGTGTATTCGATCTCCTGCACCTGCGTCACGAGCCGCAGGACCGCGGCGTCTGGGTCCGGTCCCAGGTCAAGGTCGGCGCCGGGCGCTGCGAGGTCGACCAGGGCCGCCTGCGCCATGATGAGCGGCGCGAGCCCCGCGCGCTCCGCCGCATCGCCGGGCGCGAGCGCGCGCCAGCGCTGCAGCGAGTGCTTCAGCTCGACCAGGTTGCGATAGAGCCCCGAGTGCGCGACCGGCGGCGTCAGGTAGCTGATCAGCGTCGCGGCGGAGCGGCGCTTCGCAATCGCGCCCTCCGACGGATTGTTCGACGCGTACAGGTACAGGTTCGGCAGGTCGCCGATCAGCCGGTCAGGCCAGCAGGTGCTGGCCATGCCGGACTGCTTGCCCGGCATGAACTCGAGCGCGCCGTGCGTGCCGAAGTGCAGCAGCGCGTGGGCGCCGAAGTCGTCGCGCAGGTAGCGGTAGAACGCCGAGAACGCATGTGTCGGCGCGAAGCCCTTCTCGAACAGGAGGCGCATGGGGTCGCCTTCGTATCCGAACGCCGGCTGGATGCCCACGAAGACGTTGCCGAACTGCGCGCCCAATACGTGAATCGACCGGCCATCCGACTGCTGCCGCCCCGGCGCCGGTCCCCACGCCGCCTCGATCTCCTCCAGATGGCGCTCGCGCCGGACGTGATCGTCGACGCCGACGCGCGCGTGCACGTTGGCGATTGCGCCGAGATGCTGCGCGTTCCCTTCGAGAAGGCGCTCACGCAGCGCGTCGACCCCGGCCGGCACGTCCACCGTGTAGCCATCCGCGCGCAGGGCCGCGAGCGTGCGTTGCAGCGATTCGAACACCGCCAGGTACGCCGCCGTGCCGGTGTTGCCTGCATTCGGCGGAAAGTTGAACAGGATGATCGCGACCTTGCGCCCGGCGTGCGGAATGCGGCGCAGCGCGACGAGCTTCGCCACGCGCGCGGCGAGCATGGCGGCGCGCTCGGCATGCGCGGTCATGTCGCGGCTGTGCCCGCCCGTGCCGTGCGACGAGCGTCCGCCGAACACGAGCGCGCCCGTGGCGCCGTCGAGCTCCGGGATGGCGACCATCATCGTCGCCTCGACGGGCGTGAGCCCCCGGTCCGACGCCTCCCATTCCTCGAGCGTCTGGAACTCGACGGGGGTGGCCGCGACGTACGGCACGTCCAGGCGGGCGAGGATGTCCACGGCGCCGCGCGCGTCGTTGTACGCAGGGCCGCCGACCAGCGAGAACCCGGTCAGCGACACCATTGCGTCCACGCACGCGCGGCCGTCCTTCATCAGGAACCGCTCGATCGCAGGACGCGCGTCGAGGCCGGTGGCGAATACCGGGACGACCCGCAGCCCGCGCGCCTCCAGCGCCGCGATCACGCCGTCGTAATGGCCGGTATTGCGGGCGAGCAGGTACGAACGCAGCAGCAGCAATCCCACCGTGCCTTGCGCGTCTTTTCCCGGCAGCGCGTCGACGCGCTCGGCGATGCGGCCCGCGATGCGCGGGTGGTAGACGCCGATCTCCGGATAGAGCACCGGGGCGGCGACCCGCAGCATCCCGCGCAGCGCACGGCGCGGACCGTCCGCGTAGCGGTCGACCAGGAGCCGCACCAGGTTCGCGATGTTCTCGTCGGAGC
The DNA here is from genome assembly GCA_038239945.1 of Burkholderiales bacterium. Classification (GTDB taxonomy): domain Bacteria; phylum Pseudomonadota; class Gammaproteobacteria; order Burkholderiales; family Casimicrobiaceae; genus VBCG01. The sequence goes on along the minus strand of JBBSEG010000023.1, from coordinate 21,835 downwards.
CGCCGAGCCAATACTGGAGCGTGAGGAAATAGGCGCGCACATCCTGTGCGGCGCCGGGAATGAAGCGCAGGATCTGCGGAAGCCTCCGCAGCATCGCCATCTGCCGCGCCCCGGCGCTCTGCGTGCCGGTGCGGCTGCCGCGCAGCCGCTTGAGGAGCGCAAGCGTGCCGCCCTGCGCCTCGCTCATGCTGTAGCGGCCCATCTTCGTGAGCCGCACGACCTCGCGCGCCGACATCGCGCACACGAGCGCATCGCAACGGTCGCGCCGCGCTTCGAGCGCCGCGAGGATGGGCTGGAAATGCTCCTCGAGAAATAGCATGGTGCCGACGATGATGTCGCCGCGCTCGATATCCTCGATGCAGTCGCCAAGCGCCGCCGGATTGTTCGACCACTCGGCGGCGGCGTGCACACGCAGCGTGAGCGAGGGCAGCTCGCGCGCGAGCGTGTCACGCGCGCGCTCGATCGCGCTCGCCAGGTGCGAATCCATCGTCACGAAGACGATGCGCACCGGTGCGCGCTCAGCGGGCGAAGTGGGCCTTGGCATCGTAAAGGGTCTCCACGGTAATGGTCGCCACGCCCCGCTCGAGCGCGAAGCGCTCCGTGTTGCGACGCGCCTTTCCCCGCACGAAGAAGGGAATCTTCTGCAGCTCGAGCGTGCCTTCGGGGGTCCACGCCGGCGCGTCGCCCGTTTCGTTCGCCAGGCCAAGGGGCAATGTCCCCGCCGGCGTGGGCGCAGTCGCCTCGCCCGGGGCGACCGGAGCGCCCGCGTTGGGCAGGTGCGATGCAGCCGCGCCGTCGTGGAACTCGAAATCGTCCCGGAACATCTGGAGGAGGTGCTCCTCGAGCCCCATGACCAGCGGATGAGTCCAGGTGTCGAAGATGACGTCGGCGCCTGCGAAGCCGAAGACGGGGCTGTGGCGGGCCGGCACGTCCTGCACGTGGATCGGTGCAGAGATCACCGCGCAGGCGATGCCCAGCCGCTTCGCAATGTGGCGTTCCATCTGCGTGCCGAGGACGAGCTCGGGCGCGAGCTCGGCGATGGCCTGCTCCACCGTTAGGTAATCGTCCGTGATCAGGGCTTCGAGCCCGCAGGTCGCGGCGGCGTCGCGCACCTCGCGCGCCAGCTCGCGGCTGTACGTGCCCAGGCCGACCACCGTGAAGCCGAGCTCGTCGCGCGCGATGCGCGCCGCGGCGATCGCGTGCGTCGCGTCGCCGAACACGAAGACGCGCTTGCCGGTGAGGTAGGTGGAATCCACCGACCGCGAGTACCAGGGCAGCCGCGACCGCGAGCCTGCGGCGGTTGCGATGCCCGGACGCTCGCTGCCGAGCACCGCGGCCGGGTCGGCGCCCGCGAGCGCCGCGACCTCCGCCACGAAATCGCGCGTCGCGCCCACGCCCATGGGGACAACCAGCGTGCGCGGCATGCCGAACGCACGCTCGAGCCACACGGCAGTCGAGCGCGAGGTTTCCGGGTAGAGGTCGACGTTGAAATCGGCATCCGGAAGGCGCGCGACATCCTCGACCGAGGCGTCCAACGGGACGACTGCGTTGATATCGATGCCGAGCTGCCCGAGGAGCCGCTTTACTTCCTCGATGTCGTCGCGGCAGCGGAATCCCAGCGCGGTCGGCCCGAGCAGGTTCGCGCGCGGCCGCCGGCCCGACGGCACGCCGCGCCGCACGACCGGCGGCGGCGGAAGGCTGCCCGCAAGCACCGTGCGAACCAGCCGATAGAGCGTTTCGGCGGCGCCCCAGCTCTCCTTCTTGGAATAGGCGGGCAGCTCGAGCGGTACCACCGGCACCGGCAGGTTCATCCCCAAGGCGAGCGAGCCGGCCTGGTCCTGGATCAGTTCCGCCGTGCACGATTCCCCGACCAGCATCAGGCGCGGCGCGAAGCGCTCCAGGGCGTCGGTCACGGCGGCCTTCACGAGGCCGGCGGTATCGCCACCGAGGTCGCGCGCCTGGAACGTCGTATAGGTGACGGGCGGGCGTCGGTCGCGTCGCTCGATCATGGTGAACAGCAGATCGGCGTACGTGTCGCCCTGCGGTGCATGCAGCACGAGATGCACGTCCCGCATGGAGGCGGCGATGCGCATCGCGCCCACGTGCGGCGGTCCCTCGTAGGTCCAGAGCGTGAGCTGCATCGCGCCTATACCTTGAGCCGCGCGCGCCGGTCGAGTGGCCGCGCGAAGATCTCGGCCAGGTCGGCGGCCTGCTCGTAGCCGTGGATGGGCGTGAAGACAAGCTCGATCGACCACTTCGTGGTCAGGCCTTCGGCCTCGAGCGGATTGGCAAGCCCCAACCCGCAGACGGTGAGGTCGGGCCGGGCCGCGCGCACGCGGTCCAGCTGGCGGTCCACATGCTGCCCCTCGGAGATCTGCACCGTGGCGGGCAGGAGGAGGAGCTCGGCGTCGACCATCCGGCGGTCCAGATGCGGGGTCCCCACCTCGAGCAGCGTCATGCCGAGCTCGCGCGCGAGGAAGCGCGCCAGCGGAATCTCGAGTTGCGAATCGGGCAGCATGAAGAGCGTCTTGCCGCGCAGGGCGGGTGCGTAGCGTGCGACCGCGCGGGTGGCGCGCGCCGCCAGCGGTGCGGTGACTGCCTCGAAGCGCCCGGGTGCGACGCCCCATGCGCTGGCGGCGGCGCGCAGCCACGCCGTGGTGCCCTCGACGCCGAAGGGGTAGGGAGCGGGCACGATGTGAGCGCCGCGCTGCGCGAGCGCCCGCGCCGTCTCGCCGTTGAACGGCTGCGCGAGGAGCAGGAGCGTTTGCGGTCCGACCGCGGGCAGCTCGTTCGCGCGCCGCGCCGGCAGGAACTGCACGGGCTCGATGCCCAGCGCTGCGAAGATGCGCTGGAACTGGTCCTCGACGACGTCGGGCAGGCAGCCGACCACGAGGATCTGCCGCTCATGCGTCGTCGGAAGGACGGTGGACAGCGCGCGCAGCGCGTTGTCCTCGCCCTGCGTGAAGGTGGTCTCGATTCCCGAGCCCGAGTAGTTGAGCACGCGCACACGCGGCAGCAGCCGCGCGTTCAGCCGCTCCGCGGCCTTCGCGAGATCGAGCTTGATGACCTCCGACGGACATGACCCGACTAGGAACAGCGTGGTGATATCGGGACGCCGCTCGAGCAGCGTGACGCAGATCCGGTCGAGCTCGGCGTTGGCGTCGGCAAGGCCGGCGAGATCGCGCTCGGTCAGGATCGCCGTGCCGAACCGCGGCTCCGCGAAGATCATCACCCCGGCGGCGGACTGGATGAGGTGCGCGCAGGTGCGCGAGCCGACCACCAGGAAGAAGGCGTCCTGCATCTTGCGGTGCAGCCACACAATGCCCGTGAGGCCGCAGAACACTTCGCGCTGTCCGCGCTCGCGCAGGACGCGCAGCGGAATGACGGGCGTCGCGCCGGGCACCGCGACGCCGCTTGCAAAGAGCTTGGTTGGGGCCGGCGCGGCCGGCGGCTGCGCGTCGCGACATGCCTCGGCGACGACGCTCACGCGACCGCCTGTTCGCCGCCGGCGCGCGCGCCGTTGCCGCGTTCGCGGCGCGCCTCCCGCAGCTTCAGGAGGAACTGACCCGCGTTGACCACGTAGGACGCGTAGGCGGCCAGCGCGAGCGCCATCTGCTCGCGCGGCCCGAGCACTCCGGTGATCCATACGACCAGATACGCCGTGTGCAGCGCGATCACGAGCATGCTGACGGCGTCTTCCCAGAAGAAGGCCGGTGCGAACAGGTAGCGCCCGAACACGTCCTTCTCCCACATGCATCCGGTGATCATGATGGTGTACAGGACGAGCGTCTTGGTCACCACGGACGCGGTGGCCGCGCCGAGCCCCATGCCGGTGGCCAGGTAGCGCACCACGAGGGCAAGGCTCACGGCGAACACCACGAATTGAAGCGGCGCCAGGATTCCCTGCACGAGCGTCCAGCGCGAGGCGTCGCGGCGGCGCCGCTCCGCCTCGGTGTACAGGGGCCTGGGAACGCGTTGCGGGGTGGGGGCGGCGGACATCGCGTCGATTTCTCCTCGCAAAAATCTAGACCCGTCCGGCGGAAGTGTCAACATAATCGGACGTAATGACGCATTGACAATACCACGGGATTGGACGATGTTTGCGGCGAGTGTCCAGGAGCGACGCAACGTGTCGACGCACGAAGGGGGATAGCGATGGACGGGCTCTCGCCAGGCTTGACGGCACCGCCGGACCTGCGGAGGACCAACCTGCCCCCGCCGCCGCGTGCACCCGTTGCGGCGGAACGTGCGTGCGCCGTCGGCCCTGCCGAAACCGACGCCCGGCGCGCGCAACTTCTCGCCGTCCTCGAAGCAGAGGTCATTCCACGGCTGGTCGCGGCTCATTCTTCGCGGCGCGCCATGGAACAGGTACGGGCCAACGTGGATCCCGACGCTGCGTCGCCGCCGGAATCGCGGCCTACGCTCGGCCGTGACCGCGCTGCCGCTCCGGTCACGGACTCATTCGTGCGTGCCTTGGTCGCGGGCGACGATGCGGAGGCGGCGCGGCACGTGGAGGCGCTGAGGCTACAGGGCGCGACCCTCGAAACGCTGTGCGCGGGACTGCTGGAGCCCGCCGCGCACCGTCTCGGGCTCCATTGGGAGCGCGACACCGCCACCTTCGGCGAAGTGACGCTGGCGCTTCGCGCCATGACCGCGCTGTTCGAGGACCAGGCGGCGCGATTTCCGAGCGCGGTCGGCGCGCCGGACCGTGGCCGGCGGGCGCTTCTCCTGCCAGCGCCAGGCGAACATCACACGCTGGGGCTCGCGCTCGTGAGGGAATACTTCAGGCGCGACGGGTGGCAGGTGGTCGGCGGCTCGGCAGAATCGTGGAGCGCGCTTGCCCGCCGCGTAAGCACGGAGCCGTTCGATGTCGTCGGGCTCGCGGTGGGCAGCGACGCGCGCCTGCCATCGCTGGCCGGTGGCATCCGCGCGCTCCGCCGGGCGTCGTGCAACGCGCGGCTGAAGGTTCTCGTCGGCGGCCCGCGGCTTGCCGAACGGCCCGATCTGGCCGCGCAGCTCGGCGCCGACGGTACCGCAGGACGGGCCGGCGAGGCGCCTCAAGTGGCCGGCCGTATCCTGGAGGCGGGGTCGGCAAGCGCGACCCGCTAGCTTTCGATCCGCCGTCGATGCGGAAACCGACCAGCGGCGCCATCACGGGCGCAACTTTTGCGCCCGCTACTGTCCCAAGTTGTGGAAAACCTCGTGCCGTGGAATAATTGACACCGTTAAGCAGCGCTGGTGAAAGGAATATTGCGATGCATCATCGATTGCGCTTCGGCGCGGCGCTCGGTGGTGTCTGGCCTCACCCGGCATTCATCATCGCCGCCTGGGCGACCTAGAAAGGATCGCGGGTGCCTCCTTCCAGCAAGCCGCCCTCGCGCCCGCGCTCCCGGCCGACCGGCTCTTCGCCCGACCCTGAATCGTCCGGCACTGTGCCGGTTGCGGAAGCGCGGACCGCCGCGGCCGCGTTACACGCGTCCGCAGGAGCGCTCGGCAATCTCAACGCCAGCGACGCCGCGACGCTGATCGCGGCGGCCGCGGATGTCGCGCTGATCGTCGGCCACGACGGCGTGATCCGCGACGTTGCCTATGGGAGCGACGCGCTCACCGACGAAGGATGCGCGCGGTGGCGGGGCCAGCACTGGGTCGACATCGTGACGGTCGAAAGCCGTCCGAAGGTGCTCGCGCTGCTGCGGGACGTCGCCGCCAACGTCGCGACGCGCAACCGTCACGTCAACCACACCTCGACGCTGGGCGCCGACGTGCCCATCCTGTACTCGGCGGTCCAGGTCGGCACCGGCGACCAGGTGATCGCCATCGGGCGCGACCTGCGCAGTTTGGCCGCCCTGCAACGCAAGCTGGTCGAGGCGCAGCAATCGATGGAGCGCGACTATTGGCGCCTGCGCCAGGTGGAGACGCGCTACCGGCTGCTCTTCCAGGTCGCCACCGAGCCGGTGCTAATCGTCGATGCGTCGAACGACCGCGTCACCGAGGCCAATCCGTCGGCCTTGCAGCTACTGGGCGAAGCGCCAACCGGACCGGTCGGACGTGCGCTGGCCGACTGTTTCGACGTCGCCAGCGCTCCGGAGGTCGTCGCCCTGCTCGCGGCGGCCCGTTCGTCCGGACGTGCCGACGACGTCGAGGTCCGTCTGGCCGGCCGCGACGCCCGATTCCTCCTGTCCGGCACGTTGTATCGCCAGGAAAGGGCGTCGTTCTTCCTGATCCGCTTCACCCCGGTCGGGCGGGAGGGCGCCGGCGCCGTCGGACCCCGTTCGAGGGTCAACCTGGTCAAGCTCGTCGAGACGGCGCCCGACGCATTCGTGGCGACCGACCTCACGGGCAACATCCTCTCGGCCAATGCGGCGTTCGTCGAGCTTGCGCAGCTCGCGTCCGAGGATCAGGCGCGCGGCGAGTCGCTCGAGCGCTGGCTCGGCCGGCCGGGCGTCGACCTCGACGTTCTGATTGCCAATCTGCGCCAGCACGGCACGGTGCGGTTGTTCGCCACCACGCTGTGCGGCGAGCATGGCGCCACTGCCGAAGTCGAAATCTCCGCGGTATCGGCCGCCAGCGGCGACCAGCCATGCTTCGGTTTCACCATCCGCAACGTCGGCCGGCGGCTGGCGAAGGAGACGGGTGTGGTGCAGGAGGTCCCGCGGTCGGTCGGCCAGCTCACGGAGCTCGTCGGCCGCGTTCCGCTGCGCGACATCGTGCGCGAGACCACCGACCTGATCGAGCGCCTGTGCATCGAAGCCGCGCTCGAGCTCACCAGCGACAACCGCGCGTCGGCGGCCGAGCTGCTCGGTCTCAGCCGCCAGAGCCTGTACGTCAAGCTTCATCGCTACGGTCTGGGCGACCTCGCGTCTGACAAGGAATCTTAGCGCCACGGTGTCACGTGTAGTTGACGCGCGTTTGCGTCAGCGATAGTGTTGGCGGATGACGCGCAGCGCGCTCACCGCCGCCATGCCGTACCCGACGCCGGGCGCGGTGCTGGAGCTCCTCAAGCCCATCACGTGGTTCCCGCCCATGTGGGCGTTCGGCTGCGGCGTCGTTTCCGCCGGAATCCCCCTCGCTGGAGCCGGTGGCTCCGGGGGTTGGTCCGCCGGTTGGTCCATTGCTGCGGGTGTCGCGCTCGCCGGCCCGCTGATCTGCGCGACCAGCCAAGCCGCCAACGACTGGTTCGACCGTCACGTCGACGCGATCAACGAGCCCGGCCGACCGATTCCGTCGGGCCGCATCCCGGGCGCGTGGGGACTGTACATCGCGCTGATCTGGACCGCCCTTTCGCTCGGCGTCGCGGTGGCGCTCGGGCCGTGGGTGCTCGGCGCGTCGGTCCTGGGCTTGGGGCTTGCCTGGGCCTACAGCGCTCCGCCGCTGCGCCTCAAGATGAACGGCTGGTGGGGCAACGCCGCCTGCGCGGTCTGCTACGAGGGCCTGGCGTGGGTGACGGGAGCCGCGGTGGTCTTGGGCGGTGCGCTGCCCGACGCCCGCGTGCTCGTGATGGCGGCGCTCTACAGCGCGGGTGCGCACGGGATCATGACCCTGAACGATTTCAAGTCGGTCGAAGGCGACCGCCGGATGAGCATCGGGTCGTTGCCGGCCCGGCTCGGGGTGGCCACGGCGGCGCGGGTCGCCTGCTGGATGATGGCGGTGCCGCAGGTCGCCGTCGTCGCGCTGCTGGTGGCGTGGGGCGCGCCGTGGCATGGCGGCGCCGTCGCCATCCTGCTCGCCGTCCAGGTCGCGCTGATGCGGCGGCTGCTCGCGAGCCCGCGCGAGCGCGCTCCCTGGTACAACGGCACCGGCATCACCCTCTACGTGCTGGGCATGCTCGTCAGCGCGTTCGCGCTGCGCTCGATGCTGGCGTCGGCATCGTGAGCGAGCCGCGCCGCACGCGGGTGGACGTGGTGGTGGTCGGCGGTGGGCCGGCCGGCGCCACGGCGGCGACGGACCTTGCCCAGCGCGGACGCCGCGTGCTGCTTCTCGACCGTGCCGGCCGCACCAAGCCGTGCGGCGGCGCCATTCCGCCGCGGCTGATCCGCGACTTCGACATTCCCGACCGGCTGCTGGTCGCGCACGTGACCGCCGCACGCATGGTCTCGCCGGCGGACCGCAAGGTGGACATGCCCATCGACGGCGGTTTCGTCGGGATGGTCGACCGCGACGTGTTCGACGAATGGCTGCGCGAGCGCGCCGCGGCGGCGGGAGCCATCCGGCGCGCGGGCGTGTTCGAGCGTCTCACCCGTGACGCCGATGGAGGCGCCGTGGTGCATTACCGCGAGCGCGCCCAACGGGGCGGTGAAGGCGCTGCGGTGACCGTGCGCGCCGGCGCGGTGATTGGCGCGGACGGCGCGACGTCGCTGGTGGCGCGCCAGGAGATCCCGGAGGCCGCGGGCATGCGCTACGTCTTCGCGTATCACGAGATCGTGCGCTCGCCAGAGGGCCGGCAGGCGGGCTTCGATGCGGCCCGGTGCGACGTCTATTACCGCGGCGGGCTGTCGCCGGACTTCTACGGCTGGGTGTTCCCGCATGGCGCCACCACGAGCGTGGGCACCGGCAGCGCGAACAAGGGTTTCTCGCTGCGCGGCTCGGTCAAGGCGCTGCGCAGTGCGAGCGGGCTGGACGGCGTGGAAACCATCCGTCGCGAGGGGGCTCCGATCCCGATGCGTCCGCTCAAGCGCTGGGATAACGGACGCGACGTCGTGCTGGCGGGCGATGCCGCGGGCGTGGTCGCACCCGCGTCCGGCGAGGGCATCTATTACGCAATGGCTGGCGGGCGCCTGGCCGCCGATGCGGTCGACGCGTTGCTCGAAACTGGCGACGTGCGGTCGCTGCGGCTCGCGCGCAAGCGGTTCATGAAGGCGCACGGCCGGGTGTTCTGGGTGCTCGGCATCATGCAGCGCTTCTGGTATGCAAGCGACCGGCGCCGTGAGCGCTTCGTGAGCATCTGCCGCGACCCGGACGTCCAGAAGCTCACCTGGGACGCGTACATGAACAAGGAGCTCGTCCGGGCGCGGCCCGGCGCGCACGTTCGCATCTTCTTCAAGGACCTCGCGCACCTGATGGGCCTCGTTGCCCCATGAGGCGCGCGGGAGCGCGCTGGTGGACGCCCGTGCTGGTGGCTGCGGCCGCGGCCCTAGCGGTGGGTGCCCTGGGCGCGCTCGTGACCCAGCTCGGACCGTGGTACTACGCCCTGCGCAAGCCGGCCTGGCAGCCGCCGGACTGGCTGTTCGGTCCCGCGTGGACGCTGATCTTCGGGCTGGCGGCCATTGCGGGCGTCATGGGCTGGCGCCGCGCCGGCTCGCGCGCGCGGCGCCGCGGCCTGCTCCTGTTGTTCGCGGTGAACGCGCTCCTGAACGTGGCGTGGAGCGTGCTGTTCTTCCGGCTGCATCGCCCCGACTGGGCGCTGTACGAAGTCGCGTTCCTGTGGCTTTCGGTGCTGGCCCTCATGCTCGGGCTTGCCGGTTTGTCGCGGCTTGCCGCGGCGCTCCTGCTTCCATACCTGGGATGGGTGACGTTCGCGTCGGTGCTGAACTATACGATCGTGCAGCTCAATCGGCCGTTCGGTTGAGCCGCGCGCAACGCTCACTTGGTGGCCGCGTTCCCGTCCAGGCACGATGGCCGGGCTGGCATCGCACGAACGTGGTCGAATGCGCGTGTGGCCGAGCCCGCTCGACCCGGGTGTAGGATTGCAGTGCAGCGTCAACCCATGCGCGGCGAGCCCAGTCGCGTGCTCAATTCAAGCAAGGAGATCACGGTCGTGACGAACGAAACGAACTCGAAGGTCTCGCGGCGCATCGTCCTGCGCGCGGGCGTGTTCGGCGCCGCCGCGGCGCTGGCCGGCCGTGCGGCGGCGCAGCAGAAGATCGCTCAGCCCGCCGTGCTCTACCAGGCGACGCCGAAGGGCGACCAGGAGTGCGACAAGTGCGTGCAGTTCGAGGCGCCGAGCGGCTGCAAGGTCGTAGCGGGCACCATCAGTCCCAAGGGCTGGTGCGTGGCGTACGCGGCGAAGCCCACGAAGTAGGCGGCGCGGCGCGCGGCGCCTGCGCCCTCCAGTCGCCCGCGGGGTGCGCGATGGCGGAGCTCTTCGCCTCCGGTCACATCGTCGACCTGATCCTCGGACTCATGGCGCTCGAGGCCCTCACGCTGGTCACGGTCGGCCGGCTGCGCGCGAATGGCGCCGGTGCAGCATTGGCGTGCAACCTCGCCGCAGGCGCGGCACTCATGGTCGCGCTCCGCTGCGCGCTCACCGGTGCGCACTGGCACTGGCTGGCATTGGCGCTCCTCGCCGCGCTCGCAGGACACCTGGGTGACCTCGCGTTGCGGGGCAGGCGTTGACGCGACCGCCGCTACGCGGTCGTTTGCGAACGGACGCCCAGTGGTCCGCGATCCCGCTTCAAGCGCCGCTGCCCGCGACCGGATGCTTCAGTTCGCGCGAAACCGCACGCGCATCACCTTGCGATCGTATTCGGCCTCCGTGGCCATCGTGATCTCGCGCCCGTTCACGTCGAACACGCTGCCGCCTGCCTTGCGGCACGCGTTGCGCTCGTACTGGCACGGGCCCATCTCCGGATGGCGGGCGCAAATATCGTGCACCTTCGGGGCGAACTGGATGCCAATCTGGCTGCGCTCGACGCCTGCGGTCGTCACGCACACATAGAGAAGCCCGGCGGGCACGTGAACGGGAGCGCCCGGGACCGGCGCGGCGCCGACGGGCGCATTGGGCAAGGACGGCTGCGGCAAGGCCACCGTCGGTGTCTCCACGGGACGGCGCGTCACCGCAGCGTCGGGCTCGCCCGGCGCTGTGATAACCAGTGCGGCCTCGGGTGCGCTCCGCGGCGCTGCCGCGCAGCCGGCGAGCAGCGCCGCGCAGATACCGAGGCAAAGTGGGCGTCGCATGGTAGAGCAGCCTAGACTGCCCGCCCGTGCGCGACCATTCCCGCAGCGCGCATTTGCGTGTCCGTCGTCGTCCCGCAGGTCGTTTGCCGCACGGCAGCGCCGGCGCTAGACTGCCGGCCAGCGAGCGCTCTCCCCCCGGACGACGCGACCGATGATCCAGGAATACCTTCCCGTCCCCTCCAACCCGCTCGGCATCCGCGGCGTGGAGTTCATCGAATACATCACGCGCGAGCCGCTTGCGCTCGGCGCGCTCCTGCGCAGCATGGGCTTCCACGAGGTGGCGCGTCACCGCTCGCGCGAGGTGATGCTGTTTCGCCAGGGCGACATGAACATCATCGTCAATGGCCACCCGGACGTGGCCGCGGAGTCCGCCCACGGGCGTCCCCCCGCGATCGGCGCCCTCGCGTTTCGCGTGCGCGATGCGGCATACGCGCATCGGCGCGCGCGCGAGCTCGGCGCGTGGGACATGCCGACGCGCGCGTCGGCCATGGAGCTGCACATCCCGGGCGTCCATGGCGTCGGCGACAGCCTAATCTACTTCGTCGATCGCAGCGAGGGTTTCTCGATCTACGACGTCGACTTCGTATGGAACGACGGCGTGGCGAAGCTGCCGCCGGCGACGGCGGGGATGCATTGGTTCGGCCTGGTGCAATCGGTGCATGCGGATCGCACGGCGGACTGGATCGACTTCTACCGCACGCTGTTCGGTTTCGAGGCGCTCGAGCCCGGACGCTTTTTTGGCGTCCTGCCGAAGGGCACGCTGCTCCGCAGCCCGGCCGGTGGGTTCTACCTGCAGCTGGTGGAGCCGCCGGCGGGCGCCGACTTCGTCGACTGGGATGAGCAACTCCTCCGGGCGGGGCTCGGCACGCCGGACGTGCCCGCGGCGGTGCGCGCGTTGCAGGAGCGTGGCGTCGTGTTCGTCGACCGCCCGCCGCTGCAGCCGTCGGAGAAGGGCGCGCTCACGCAACTTTATTTCGGCACGGTGTGCTTCGAGCTGGTCCACGACGCATGAACGCATCCCGACCCGTTACGCTCCGATGAAGCTGCACGACTTCGGCATGGACACGATCACGCTGGCCGGCCCGATCGAGGCCAAGCTGCGTGCGGTGCGCGAGGCCGGCTTCACGCAGATCATGCTGTCGGCGCGCGATCTCGTCGGGCATCCGGACGGGGAGGCGGCTGCCGTGCGCGCGGTGGTCGACAGCGGGTTGCGCGTGACGGGGCTGCAGGTGCTGCGCGATTTCGAAGGACTCACCGGCCAGCTCCACGACTACAAGGTGGATGTCGCGAAGTCCATGCTCGAGATGGCGCAGGCCGTGCGCGCGCCGCTGCTGCTGGTCTGCTCCACCACTTCCGCGCATGCGATCGACGACTTCGATGCCCAGGTGGCCGACCTGCGGAAGCTCGCGATGCTCGCCGTGCCCCTCGGCGTGCGCATTGCGTTCGAGGGCCTGTCGTGGGGACGCTTCGTCGACGATATCGGCGGCGCCTGGGCGCTGGTCGCCGCGGCGGACCGGGCGAACCTGGGCCTTGCGATCGATTCGTTCCACCTGCTCGCCAAGGACACGCCGCTCGAGGCCCTCGAGGAGATCGACCCCGAAAAGGTGTTCTTCGTGCAGCTTTCCGATTTCATGTGGAGCGCGCCGAGCACCCCGGAGGCGCGGCGCGAAACTGCGCGGCACCTGCGCGTTTTCCCCGGCGAGGGCGCGCACAGCCCGGCCGTCGCCGAGCTGATCCGCGCGATCGACCGGATGGGCTATGCGGGCGACTACAGCTTCGAGGTATTCAACGACGACTACGTGCAGATGCAGCTTGGACGGGTGACCGATCGCGCGCGCCGGTCGGTCGACTGGATTGCCGGGCACGTGTCGCGCCGCAGCCTGCCGGTGCGCCGACCGGTCGCGGGCTGACGGACGCCGCGGCGAGGCGGGAGTGGCGCGCTAGACCGACAGCAGCAGCCCGAGCTCACGCCCCGCGGACGCGAGCTCGGGCAGCACGCGTGCGGTGAGGTCGGCGATGGTCACCCGCGACGCCTGCACGCCGACGTTCACCGCGGCGGCGATACGGCCCGCGTGATCGCGCACCGGCACGGCCAGCGAGCGCAGTCCGATCTCGAGCTCCTCGTCGACCAGCGCGTAGCCTGAGTCGCGCACGCGTGCAAGCGCCTGGCCGAGCTTCTGCGGCGAGGTGATCGTGCGATTCGTGTACGCGATGATCCTGACGCGCTCGAGGTACGCTGCGAGTGCGGGTGCCGGCAGGCCGGCGAGCAGCACGCGGCCCATCGACGTGCAGTGCGCCGGCAGGCGGCTCCCGAGGCCCAGGTCGATCGACATGATGCGGTCCTTGGTCGACGATCGCGCGATGTAGAGGATCTCGTCGCCATCTAGGATGGCCATCGAGCACGATTCGTGGATCACGTCCGAGACGCGGTCGAGGATCGGCTGCGACGACGCCGCCAGCGGCGAGGACGTCATGTACGCATGCCCGAGCTCGAGTATCCGCGGGCGCAGGAAGAACATCCGCCGATCCTCGCTGCCCACGTATCCGAGAAGCCCCAGGGTGTGCACGCAGCGGCGCACCGCGGCGCGCGAAATGCCGGTGCGCTGGCTGATCTGCGCGATCGTGAGCTGGCGCTTCTGGCGCGTGAAGGCGCCGATCACGGCCAGTCCGCGCGCCAGCGAGGTCATGAAGTCCGGGTCGCCCGATGCGCCGCGCACGGTGACGGTCGCACCTGGATCGGGCGCGTCGCGCATGCTGTCGGCCACCTGCGCTGCGGCTACGGTACCGGGGGGTTCGGCACCGGAGAGACGCGTCGCACGGAGGGCGAACACGGCGCCGGGCTGGCGGGGCGCTGCGGACTTGGGCATTGTGCGAAGGTTGGCCTGGACCAGGGCGGAAACCGGGACGGCAGCTGGCGATAATCGCACGATTTTCGATTATCGCCATTGGCCGGGCTTCTTCGCAAAACTTATAGTGGTGCGATAACCGCATGAGCGCACGATTATCGAACAAGCGCGAGCGGCATCTGGCAGCGAGCGAGGACCGCGTCGGCACAACCGCCCGGCCGGCTCGCGAAAGGAGGAGCGGCGTGGGAGACCTGATCCAGCTGATCGTCTCGGGCACGGCGACGGGCGCCATCTACGCGCTCGCCGCGCTCGGCTTCACCTTGCTTTGGCAGGCGTCCGGGACGATCAACTTCGCGCAGGGCGAGTTCGTGATGCTGCCGGCGTTCGCGATCCTGTTCTTCGTCGGGCTCGGGTTGCCGCTCTGGCTCTCGTTCCTGCTCGCGTGCGTCGTCGCGATGCTGCTGTTGGGCGTGGGCTTCAAGAAGCTCATCGTCGATCCGCTGATCCGGCACGGCGTGATCCCGCTGGTGATCGCGACCCTCGGCCTGTCGATCGTGATGAAGCAGACGGTGCGCGCGACGTTCGGCGCCGAGGCGCATCCCTTTCCGGGTGCGTTCTCCTCGGGACAGTGCGCCCTGGGCGGAATCAACGTCTCGTATGCGGACGTGGGCACGCTCGTGCTGGCCGGGGCGATCGTCGCCGGGCTCCAGTTCTTCCTGAACCGGACGGTCACCGGCCGCGCGATGCAGGCGTGCGCGCAGAACACCGACGCCGCGCGCGTGTTGGGCATCGACGTCAAGCGCATGGTCCTGTACGTGTTCCTGATCAACGCCGTGCTGTCGGTGGTCGCCGCGCTTCTGATCGCCCCCACCTACCTCGCCAAGTTCGACATGGGCGACTCGATCGGGCAGAAGGCATTCTTCGCCGCGATCATCGGCGGCTTCAACCAGACGCGCGGCGCGCTGCTCGGCGGCGTGCTGATCGGCGTGCTCGAGAACCTGGTGGGCTTCTACGTGTCGCCCGCCTACAAGGAGGGCGTGGCGCTGGTGGTGTTCCTCCTGGTGATCCTGTTTCGTCCCGAGGGTTTGCTCGGCAAGGCCGAGGAGCGCAAGGTATGAGCCCCGGTCTTCGCAAGGCGGCGCTGCTCGCCGGCGTCGTCGCGTTCGCCCTCCTGCCGCTCGTCCTCAAGAGCTATGGCGTTTACCTGTGCACGCTGTTCTGCGTGTACCTGATGGCCACGTTCGGGTTGAATCTGACCATCGGCTACGCCGGCCAGATGTCGCTCGGCCAGGCGGCATTCCTGGGCATCGGCGCGTACGTCGCCGCGATCGGCACGACGAACGGGCTGCCCTTCTTCGTCGTGCTGCCGCTGGCCGCGCTCGCATGCTTCGTCATCGGCCTTGCGCTCGGCTTTCCCGCGCTGCGCGTGCAGCACCACTATCTCGCCTTCGCAACCCTCGGCTTCAACGTGCTGGTGTTTCTCATCATGCGCAACGAGGAGGGCCTCACGGGCGGCACCTACGGCGTCAAGAACATCCCGCGGCCCTCGCTCTTCGGCTACTCGCTCGACGGCGCGCTGTCGTTCTTCTGGTTCACGCTCGCCTCCACGGTCGTGCTGGTGACGCTTTTGTGGTGGCTGCTGCGCTCCCCGTGGGGGCGCGCGTTCGCGGCGCTGCGCGACAATCCGATCCGCGCGGAGAGCCTCGGCGTCAACATCACCGCGTACACGCTGCTGGCGTTCGCCATCGGCGCGACCTGCGCGGGCGTCGCCGGCGCCTACTTCGCCGCGCTGGTGCAATTCATCGAGCCGGCTCCGTTCCACGTGTCCACGTCGCTGATGATGCTGCTCGGCGTGATCGTCGGCGGGTCGGGCCGCTTCTTCGGCCCGGTGCTGGGCACCGTGGTGATCGTGCTGCTGCCCGAATGGCTGCGCTTCATGCAGGAGTGGTACCTCGCGGTGTTCGGCGTCGCCGTCGTCGCGCTGATGGTCTGGTTGCCCGGCGGGCTGCTGTCGATTCCCGACAAGCTGCGCAGCCGCGGGAGCGCACGATGAAGCCGTTCCTCGAGGTCAGGGACGTCCGCAAGCAGTACGGCGCCATCAAGGCGGTCGACGGCGTGACGTTCGCCGTGGGTCCCGGCCAGATCGTCGGCGTGATCGGCCCGAACGGCAGTGGCAAGACCACGCTGTTCAACAGCATCCTCGGCCAGATCAGGCCCACGTCGGGACGCGTGGACTTCTGCGGCGAGGACATCACTGGCAAGTCCCCGCTCGAGCTGTCGCGCCGCGGCGTCGGGCGCACGTTCCAGACGTTGCAGGTGTTCGTCAAGCTGTCGGTGCGCGACAACCTGATCGCGGCGGCGCAGGAGTTCAAGGGCACGCTCGCGCGCAGGCTGCTCGCGCCGCCCGACGCGGGGCTCGGCGAGGATGCCGACCGGATGATCGAGCTGTTCCGGCTGCAGCACGTCGCCCACCTGCCGGCCGGCAGCCTGTCGTACGGCCAGCAGAAGCTGATCGACATCGCGATGGCGTTCATGGCCGCGCCGCGCCTCGTGCTCCTCGACGAGCCGTGCGCCGGGGTGAATCCGAGCCTGGTCGAGCAGCTGCGCGAGCTGCTCGTCGAGCTTAACCGCACCCAGGGCGGCAGCTTCGTGGTGATCGAGCACAACATGGACTTCATCATGCATCTCTGCCCGCATGTCATCTGCATGGTGGAGGGGAAGGTGCTCGCCGAGGGGCCGCCCGCGGTAGTGCAATCCAACCGGCAGGTGCTCGAAGCCTACCTGGGCAATTGAGGGGGAGTGTCGTGGCCGATCGCATCATCGAGTTCGACGCCGTGGTGGCCGGCTATTCGCCGAGCCTCACCATCCTGAACGAGACGACGCTCGACGCGCGCAAGGGCGAGATCACACTCCTGATCGGACCCAACGGCGCCGGCAAGTCCACGGTGCTGAAGACGCTCTTCGGCATGCTGGTGCCGCGCGGCGGCGAGGTTCGCTTCGAGGGCAAGCGCATCAACGGCAAGCCGCCGCGCGAGCTCCTGCGCGACGGCATCGCGTTCGTGCCGCAGGGGCGCAACCTGTTCGGCTCGCTATCGGTGCGGCACAATCTGGAGCTCGGCGGCATCACGCTGCCGCGCGGCGAGCTCGCCGGCCGGATCGACGAGGCCCTCACGCGCTTTCCGCGCATTCGCGAGCGCATCGACAACCAGGCGTCGACCATGTCGGGCGGCGAGCAGAAGCAGCTCGAGATCGGCCGCGCGCTGCTGCTTCGCCCGCGCGTGCTGCTGATCGACGAGCCTTCGATCGGCCTGTCGCCGAAGCTCGTCCAGGAGGTCATGTCGCTGCTGCGCCAGCTTGCCGACAGCGGGGTGACGGTGCTGATGGTCGAGCAGAACGTCCGCACCGCGCTCAAGTACGCGAACCGGGCGCTGGTGCTCGAGATGGGTCGGCTCGCGCTCGACCGGCCCGCGGCCGAACTGCTCGGCGATCCCGACCTCAATCGCCTGTTCCTCGGCGGGCACGCGCCGGCGCAAAAGCAGGCCGCAGGCTAGGCGGACCCGCTGCGTGGGCATGCCGCCGATTCACGTGAGCCCGCCGCGGCCGCCTGCCGGTTCCCCGTTGCCGTGAGCGCGGCGCTCAATCCACGCCTGTCGCTCGCGGCTCTCACCGTGCTGATGTGCACGCCCGAGGACATGGTGTCCTGCGCCGCCGAGGCCGGCTACGCGATGGTCGGCCTGCGGCTCATCCCGGCCACGACCGACGAGCCCTCGTATCCGGATCTGAACGGCGACACGCCGCGCGTGCGCGAGGTCGCGCGGCGCCTGGCCGAGACCGGCGTGCGCGCGCTCGACATCGAGATCTTCCGGCTCAAGCCCGACACCGACATCCACATGTACCGATCGGCGCTGGAGACCGGGGCCCGGCTGGGTGCCGCGAACGTCCTCGTCGCCGGCAACGATTCCGATCGCGCGCGCCTCGTGGACCGGTTCGCCGCGTTGTGCGACCTCGGCGCGCCGCTGGGCCTCGCCATGAATCTCGAGCCGATGCCCTGGACGGACGTGCGCACGTTCGCCGACGCCCTGCAGGTGGTGGAGGCGTGCGGGCGGCCGAACGCGGCCGTGCTGGTGGACGCGATCCATTTCGATCGCGCCGGCGACGCGCCGGCGGCGCTCGCAACCGCGCCGCCGGGACGGTTGCGCTACCTCCAGCTGTGCGACGCGCCGGCGGAGCGCCCGCGCGACATGGCGGTCGTGCTTGCGCAGGCGCGCACGGCGCGACTGATGCCCGGCGACGGCGGCCTCGATCTTGCGGCGCTATTGCGGGCGGCGCCGCCGGGCCTGCCGATCAGCCTCGAGGTGCCGATGCCCGCGCGGATGCGCAGCATCGGCGCGATCGCGGCGGCGCGGGAGCTTCGCGTCAAGACGGAGGCGCTGCTGGACGCCAACCCTTGATGCGCACACAGGTAGGCATCGTAGGGGCCGGTCCGGCCGGGCTGCTGCTCGCGCATCTGCTCCACCTGGCGGGCGTCGAGTCGGTGGTCCTCGAGGTGCGCAGCCGCGACGAGATCGAGCGCACCCTGCGCGCCGGGGTGCTGGAGCAGGGCACGGTCGACCTGCTGCACGCGGTCGGTGCCGGCGCGCGCCTCGCGCGGGAAGGGCTCGTGCACCACGGCATCGAGCTGCGCTTCGAGGGTCGGACGCATCGCATCGATCTTGCCGGGCTGACCGGCGGCAAGGCGATCACCGTGTACGCGCAGCACGAGGTGATCAAGGACCTGGTGGCCGCGCGACTCGATGCCGGCGGCGCCATCGTGTTCGAGGCGCGCGAGGTCAGCCTGCACGAGATCGGCTCCGCGACGCCCTCCATCCGCTTTTCGCAGGACGGCCGGCAGGAGACGCTGGCATGCGAGTTCATCGCCGGCTGCGACGGTTTTCACGGCGTGTGCCGCGCGGCCATCCCCGAGATGGCACGCACCGAGTACCTGCGCTCCTATCCGTTCGGGTGGTTCGGCGTGCTGGCCTTGGCGCCGCCGTCGTCGAACGAGCTGATCTATGCGCTGCACGAACGCGGCTTTGCGCTGGTCAGCACGCGTTCGCCGACGGTCCAGCGGATGTACTTCCAGTGCGATCCCCATGACCGTGCGGAGGGCTGGAGCGACGAGCGGGTGTGGAACGAGCTGCAGCTGCGCCTGGCCACGCACGAGGGCTTTCGGCTGCAGGAAGGTCCGATCCTGCAGAAGGGCGTCATCGGCATGCGCAGCTTCGTATGCGAGCCGATGCACCACGGCCGGCTGTTCCTGGCCGGCGATGCCGCGCACATCGTGCCGCCGACGGGGGCGAAGGGCTTGAACCTAGCGGTGGCCGACGTGCGCGTGCTGGCCGCCGCGCTCGCGGAACGATTCGCCACCGGCCGCGACGAGCGCCTCGCCGCGTACTCGGCGACTGCGCTGCGTCGCATCTGGAAGGCGCAGCGCTTCTCGTGGTGGATGACTTCGATGCTGCATCGCTTTCCCGAACAGAGCGCCTACCAGTGGCGCCTCCAGCTTGCCGAGCTCGACTACGTCACGAGCTCCCGGGCTGCCGCCACCGCGCTCGCCGAGAACTATGTCGGCCTGCCGTTCGAGTGATGCGCATCGCGGGGTCCGGTGCGTGGTGCGCCGCCGGCGCGCACGGGACTGCCGCGTGCGGAGGGAGCGCACCGGCGCGGCGGCGGTTCGCTTACCGCACTGGATCTGCGGGCCCGGCGTTGACCCTCGCGCGGCGGGGCCTTACAGTCGCAATCCTTCGATGACCGTGCGCCGCAACGCGCAAGCGATCCGAACCGAGGCCGCGCCGATCCGCCCGTGTCCGCCCCTTTCCGGGCCGCGATGCGCGCGGCGATTGCGCCGCTGCTTTCACCAGGAAAACGCGACACCGTCATGATCAACAAGATCGTCGCAACGGTTGGCGAGGCCGTCGCCGACATCGGCGATGGCGCCACCGTCATGATCGGC
Source organism: Burkholderiales bacterium (assembly GCA_038239945.1). Classification (GTDB taxonomy): domain Bacteria; phylum Pseudomonadota; class Gammaproteobacteria; order Burkholderiales; family Casimicrobiaceae; genus VBCG01. Next base: position 2,104 of record JBBSEG010000023.1, on the reverse strand, counting down.
GGGTTCGGCACCGCCGGCATGCCTTCCGAGCTGATCGATGCGCTGATCGAGCGCGGCGCGCGCGACCTCACCATCGTCAACAACAACGCCGGCAATGGCGACGTCGGCCTCGCGCTGCTGCTCAAGGCACGCCGCGTCCGCAAGATCATCTGCTCGTTCCCGCGCCAAGCCGACTCGTGGCACTTCGACGCGCTGTTCAAGACGGGCGAGATCGAGCTCGAGCTCGTCCCACAAGGCAACCTGGCCGAGCGGATCCGCGCGGCGGGGGCCGGCATCGGCGCGTTCTATACGCCCACCGGCTACGGCACCCTGCTCGCGCAAGGCAAGGAAACGCGCACGATCGACGGGCGCAACTACGTCCTCGAGCACCCGATCCGCGCCGACTTCGCGCTCATCAAGGCGCTGCGCGGCGACCGGTGGGGCAACCTGGTCTACCGCAAGACCGCCCGCAACTTCGGGCCGATCATGGCCGCCGCCGCGGCGTGCACGATCGCCCAGGTGCGCGAAGTGGTGAACCTCTGCGATCTCGATCCCGAGGCCATCGTCACGCCGGGCATCTACGTGAAGCGCATCGCCGAGGTCCCCGCCGGCATCAAGCCGGTCGCGCAGCCCGGCGCGGCGGCGTGACAGGAGGTCTCCGATGAGCCGCTACACCCGCGACCAGATGGCCGCCCGCGTCGCCCGCGACATTCCCGATGGCGCCTACGTCAATCTCGGCATCGGCCTGCCCACGCTGGTGGCGAATCACCTGCCGCGCGATCGCGAGATCATTCTCCACACCGAGAACGGCCTGCTCGGGATGGGGCCGGCGCCGGAGCCAGGCAGCGAGGATGCCGATCTCATCAACGCCGGCAAGCAGCCGGTCACGGCGCTGGCGGGCGCCTCGTTCTTCCACCATGCGGATTCATTCGGGATGATGCGCGGCGGCCATCTCGACTACTGCGTGCTCGGCGGGTTCCAGGTGTCCGTCGGCGGCGATCTCGCCAATTGGCACACCGGCACCAAGGATGCGATTCCCGCGGTCGGCGGCGCGATGGACCTCGCCATCGGCGCTAAGCATGTCTACGTGATGATGGATCATCTCACCAAGAAGGGCGAGAGCAAGATCGTCGCGCAGTGCACCTATCCGCTCACCGGCATCGGCTGCGTGGCACGCATCTTCACCGACCTCGCGGTGCTCGACGTCACGCCGGCGGGGCTGACGGTGGTCGAGATCGTGGATGGCCTGCCGTTCGACGAGCTGGTGCGCATGACGGGCGTGCCGCTGCACCGCGCGCCCGGCGCGCAGGCGGCTGCCGACTGAAGGAATGACCATGGCCGACGCATTCATCTACGACGCCATCCGTACGCCGTTCGGGCGCTACGGCGGCGCGCTGGCGCACGTGCGCGCCGACGACTTGGCCGCCGTGCCGCTCAGGGCCCTGGTGGCCCGCAACCCGGGCGTCGACTGGACGGCGGTCGAGGACGTGATCTACGGCTGCGCGAACCAGGCCGGCGAGGACAACCGCAACGTCGCCCGCATGGCGCTGCTGCTCGCCGGGCTGCCGGACAGCGTGCCCGGCACCACCGTCAACCGCCTCTGCGGATCGAGCCTGGATGCGATCGGCATGGCCGCGCGCGCGGTGAAGAGCGGCGAGACCGACCTCATGATCGCAGGCGGCGTCGAGAGCATGACCCGTGCGCCGTTCGTGATGGGCAAGGCCGCCGAGCCGTTCACGCGCACCGCGAAGGTGGAGGACACGACGCTCGGCTGGCGCTTCGTCAATCCGCTGATGAAGGCCCGGTACGGAGTCGATTCGATGCCCGAGACGGCGGAGAACGTCGCGGCCGAGTTCGGCGTCAGCCGTGCCGACCAGGACGCCTACGCGCTGCGCAGCCAGCAGCGCGCCGCGGCCGCCATCGGGGCGGGAGTGATGGCCGCGCAGATCGTTCCTGTCAGCGTCGCGCAGAAGAAAGGGGATCCGATCGTGGGGGGGGGGGGCCCGCCACCCCCCCCCCCCCCCCAACCAAACCCCCCGGCGCACAAAACCCAGCGGACCACCCCCCCCCCCGGGGGCCCCCCCCCAAACTGCCCCGCGCAGCGATGGGGGCGCCCCCGGGGGGG
>JBBSEG010000022.1:0-65044 GCA_038239945.1 Burkholderiales bacterium | reverse complement strand
GCTGGAGCGACGCCGATGGCATGCAGGTGTGGCGCGCGGGGGCCGAGTTCACCAACGGCCACGCGCGCGACCGCGACGGCTCGCTCCTGCACTGCTCGCATGGTTTACGCGCCGTGGTGCGCACGCGCGGCGGACGCGACGAGATCGTCGTGGATCGGTATCGCGGCAAGCGGCTCAACTCGCCCAACGACATCGTCGTCGCCGCCGACGGCGCCATCTGGTTCACGGACCCGCCCTATGGGATCCTCCTCCCCGGCGAAGGCCATCCCGGGGTGTCCGAGCTTGGCGACTGCTACGTTTTCCGCATCGACCCCAGCACCGGTGCGCCGGAGATCGTGACCGACCTGCCCGAGCACCCCAACGGGCTCGCGTTCTCGCCCGACGAGACGCGGCTCTACGTGTCCGACACGTCCGCTGCGCTGCGCGACGACGGCGGCGGCAACCACTGCATCTGGGCGTTCGACGTGATCGCCGGCCAGCGTCTTGCCGATGGCCGCGTGTTCGCGGTGGTCGAGCCCGGGCTGCCGGACGGGTTGCGCTTCGACCAGCGCGGCCTGCTTTATACGAGCTCGCAGGACAGCGTGCAGGTCTACGCGCAGGACGGCGTGCGCGTCGGTCGCATTCCGGTGCCCGAGAAGATCGGCAACCTGACCTTCGGCGGGCAAAACCGCGACCAGCTCTACATCTGCGCGTCGACCTCGCTCTACCGCGTGCGGCTGAACACGCGCGGCGTGCAGCTGCCCTGAAGCAGCTTCGCGCGCGTTTCTACAGCGTCTCGCCCGCGCTCAGCAGTCCCGCGGCGCGCAGCGCGGCGTTCAGCCAGCCCGGGCGCAGGTTGCGGCGCGCCGCGATATCGGCGAGACGGGCGCGTTCGTCGGCGATCTTGGCCTGCGCAAGCGGCAGCAGCTCGCCGGCCCGGTCGCGCTCGATCACGACGACACCATCGGCGTCGCCGACGATGAGGTCGCCCGGCTCAACTGCCACGCCGCCGCAGGAAATCGGCCAGTTGATGCGGCCCGGCACGAACTTGGTCGGCCCGTTCGGATTCGCGCCCACCGCGTAGACCGGGAAGCCCAGCTCGCGCAGCTCCTCGGTGTCGCGCACGGCCGCGTCGATCACCACTCCGCCCAGGCCGAGCTGGCGGCAGGTGTTCATCATGATCGACCCCATCAGCGCGCAGGTGCGGTCGGCCTTGCCGTCGATCACCAGGATGTCGCCGGGCTGTGCCAGTGCGAGCGCGGTATGGATCATCAGGTTGTCGCCGGGGCGCACGTCGATGGTGAACGCCGGTCCCGCGATCCGGCACGACGGCGTCAGCGCGGCGATGCGGCCGTCCATCGCGCCGCGGCGACCGGCGACGTCGGCGAGGATCGAGCTCGGGAATGCGGCGGCACCCGCCACGATGTCTGCCGAGACCCGGCACAGGTCCGTGCGAATGCTGGGGAAGGTCTGCGTCATGGCGGTCCCTCGGAACGATGCGCGCGCCCGAACCCGCGCGCGGCTGCGGTCGCGGCCTACTTCCCGCCGCCCTGCGTGGCGAAGATCTCGGCGAAGCGCTTGTCCCACTTGCTGCCGTCGTCGAGCAGCGCGCGATTGTCGACGAAGTACAGCGGCGGCCGGTTGAGCGTGGTCTCGACCTTCCGGCTGGTCGGAACGAACTCGCGCTCGTAGAGCAGCTTCTGCCCTTCCTCCGACAACTCGAACTCGAACCACAGCAGGGCCGCGTGCGGATGCGCAGCCTTCGCGGCGACCCCTACGCCGTTGACGCGCGCGATGGCGGGCGGCAGCACGAACCAGTCGATCGCGGCACCCTTGCGGCGCAGTTGCTCCGCCCGGTAGTTGTAGACCGTCAGCGCGAGCGGAACGTCCCCCGACGCGACCAGGCTCGTGAGCTGCGAATGACCCCGCCGCACCGACACGCCGTTGCGCCTGACGATATCGCGAAAGAGCTGCTCGGCCTTTTTCTCGCCGAGCTGCTGGCTGACGGCGTACAACCAGTCGCCGTCCTCGGCCTCGATGCCGAGCTTGCCCTTCCAGCGCGGGTCCAGGAAGCCGTCCCAGGACTTCGGCAGATCGGCCTGGCGGATCGCGTTGGTGTTGTAGGCCAGCGCGAAGATGTTGAGTCGCGCACCCACCCACGAGCGGTGCAGGAACTTGGCTTCCGGGATGAGCTCGTCCAGCACCGGCGACGAAACCGGCGTGAGGAGCTTCTCGCGCACCATGGCCTCCAGCTCCGGGCCGTTGGTCTCGAACACGTCGACGTCGAAGCGGCTCGATTTCGCCTCGGCGATGCCCCGCTGCAGCACCTTCTCCGAGCTCGCCCGCCACACCTTGGCCTTCACGGCGTACTTGCGCTCGAAGGCGTCCGCCAGCGCCTTCATATCGTCCGCGGGCGCCGAGGTGTAAATGTCCACCTCGCCTTCCTTCTTCGCGCCCTCGACGAGCTTCTCGAGCCGGTCGGCGCCTTCGTAGGTCGCAAGCGCGATGCCCTGAGGCTGCGCGAGCGCGCCCGCAGCGCCCGCCATCGCAGCGAGCCACGCGATGGCGAGAGCGAGCCTCAGGTGCGGTCGACGCGGCATGCGTTCAGATGCGGAACGTCTCGAGCGTTTCCGGCGCGAACAGCTCCTCGGGCGCCAGCCGCCGTTTCGACAGGCCCTGCTCGTGGTGATAGCGAAGGAACGTCTCGAGCGTGGCGCGGTTGGGCGCGAATCCATAGGGCCAGAAGTCGTCGCCCATCAGCGCGCGGGCTTCCTCCACGTGCGCGACGAGCCAGGGCAGCATGGCTTTCAGCGCGGCCGTCTGTTCCAGGTCGCGGTAGGTCTCGCGCTGCGCGGCGGCGAACGCCTTGTACAGCGATTGCGCGACCCACGGGTATTGCTGGTAGATCTCGCGGCGGATCACAACCGTGTGCATGATCGGAAAGATCTTCGTGCGGCGGTAATAGTCCTTCTCCACCTCGACGTAGTCCTCGAACAGCTGGCGCACGCGGCCGTCGCCAGCGCGATAGGAAGACGGCATGCGCGCGGTCTGCAACGCCGCGATCTCGCCGTCGGCGAGCATCCGCGACAGCGTCTTGCCGGGACCGATGGGCTCGAGCCGGATATTCGCCGGCAAGTCGAGCTTGAGCTTCTCGTCGCGGTCCGGCTCCTCCTCGCCTCCGGTGAGGTACGTCACGCTGTCCACAGGCACGCCGTACTCGTCGGCGAGGATGCCCCGGATCCACACCGGCGCCGTCATCTGATACTCCGGATTGCCAACCCGCTTGCCGACGAGATCCTGCGGCGCGCGGATCCCGGCGGCGGCATTGACGTAGATGCTCGAATGGCGGAAGAATCGCGACGGAAACACCGGGATGGCGATGAACGGCTGCGGGTCGCGCATCAGCGAGACGCTGTACGACGACAGGGACATCTCCGCGCAGTCGAACTCGCGGTAGCGCAGCATGCGGAAGAACGTCTCCTCGACCGGCATGTCGAGGTAGATGAGCTCGATGCCGTCCGGCTGGATCCGTCCTTCCAGCAGGGCGCGCGTGCGGTCGTAGTTCCAGCAGCCGAGGGTCAGGCGCAGCTTGGCCATTGCACGCCCAGTCTAGCATCGCCGACCGGGCACCCATTCGCGGCAACGCCGTGGTTGCGCGCGACGCGAAGGCGCGGCATGCTGGACCGAATCCCACGCCGGAGCATGCCCGATGAGTCGCCCGCTCGCACCCGATGCCGCCGTTCCGACCCGCACCGTGACCGTCGCGCCGGGCGTCGAGGGCTTCCTGGCCCGCCCGCGAGGGCGCACCGGCGAGGGCATCGTCGTCGTGATGGAGGCCTATGGTCTGAACGCGTTCGTCCGCGAAACCTGCATGCGGTTCGCGCGCTCGGGCTACATCGCCCTAGCGCCGGATCACTATCATGGCGAGGTCGTGCCCTATGCCGACCGCGACCGCGCAATGGCGAAGCTGGGCACGCTCGACGACGACATGATGATGACCGAAGTGGGCGGCGCGCTCGACGTGCTCGAGGCCGAAGGCGCGCGGCGCAACGCGATCATCGGCTTCTGCCTCGGGGGGCGGGCGGCGTTCCTCGCCAACGCGACGCTGGGAATGCGCCTGCGCGCGGCGGTGTCGTTCTACGGCGGCGGCATCGCTCCCGCGGTGCCGCGGGGGACGCGCAAGTCCCTGCTCGACCGTGTCCCCGACCTGCGCGCTCCCCAGCTGCTCGTGTACGGCGCGCAGGACGCGTCGATCCCACCCGAGGAGCAGGCACGGCTCGCGCAGGCGCTCGGCACCGCCGGCAAGCGCTTCACGCTGGCGGTGTTCCCCGACGCGCCGCACGCGTTCGCGACGTTCGACCGGGACAGCTATCGTCCGGAGCAGGCGCATGCCGCGTTTCGCACCATGTTCGCATTCCTCGACGAAGCCTTCGGCCACGGCGAGGACACGCTGCGCTGACGCGCGGCATAAGCACCCGGCGTACAATCCGACGCCTTCGACGGCGCGCCCGCCGTCCACTCACCCGGCGCGCAGCGGCCGCGAGCTCATGTCCCGCACCACGATCTCCGCCATCCGCGCCACGCCGGTCACGGTCCCGCTCGAGGCGCCCCTGCGGCACAGCAACGGCGCGCACTGGGGCCGCTTCGTCCGCACCATCGTCGAGGTCGAGACGAGCGACGGTCACGTCGGACTAGGCGAGATGGGCGGCGGCGGCGAGGACGCCACGCGCGCGTTCGCGAGCCTTGCGAGCTACCTGCGCGGGCACGACGTGTTCGCGCTCGAGGCGATGCGCCTCGCCATCTGCAATCCCACGGCGAGCCTCTACAACAACCGCACGCAGCTCCACGCCGCGCTCGAGTTCGCCTGCCTCGACATCATGGGGAAGAAGCTCGGGGTGCCGGTGCACGACCTGCTCGGCGGCAAGCTCCGCGACACGGTCGAGTTCGCGAGCTACCTGTTCTTCCGCTATCCCGATCCGGTCACCGGTGCAGGCGAGGTTCGCACGGCCGAGCAGCTCGTGGCCCACGCGCGCGACCTGAAGGCGCGGCACGGGTTCCGCGCGCACAAGCTGAAAGGCGGCGTCTATCCCCCGGCCTGCGAGCTCGCCGCCTATCGCGCGGTCGCGGCCGCCCTGCCCGGCGAGCGGATGCGCTACGACCCGAACGGCGCACTGGCGTTCGTCGACGCGATTCATTTCGGCCGCGCCATCGAGGACCTGCCCACCGACTACTTCGAGGATCCGGTCTACGGCATCGCGCACATGAAGGCGCTGCGCGATTTCGTGCGCCTGCCGCTCGCCACGAATACGGTCGTGGTCAACTTCGAGCAGCTCGCGGCGAATATCGCCACGCGGGCGGTCGATGTGATCCTCCTCGACACCACGTTCTGGGGTGGCATCCGGCCGTGCATCAAGGCGGCCGGCGTGTGCGAGACGGCAGGACTGCAGGTCGCGGTGCATAGCTCCGGGGAGCTCGGCGTCCAGCTCGCCACGATGCTGCATCTCGGCGCGGTGCTGCCCAACCTCGGCTATGCGGCCGACGCCCACTATCATCATCTGCGCGACGACGTGATCGAGGGCGGCCTCATGCGCTACGAGAACGGGGCGATCCGCGTGCCGGACGGCCCGGGCCTCGGCGTCACGCTCGACCGCGACCGGCTCGCGCGCTATCACGAGCTGTATCGCGAGCTCGGCAGCTACCCGTACGATCGCGATCCGGGCCGGCCCGGCTGGTTCGCCCAGGTGCCGAGCCTGGTGTGGGACGATCCGTCGGTGGCGCGCCGGCCGGCGCTGCGCTGATCGATCGAGCGAGGAGGCACGCACGATGGGAGGCAGGCTGGCGGGGAAGACGGCGCTGATCACCGCCGCGGGACAGGGCATCGGGCAGGCGAGCGCGCTCGCCATGGCGCGCGAGGGAGCGCACGTGTACGCCACCGACGTGCGGCCGGAGCTGCTCGAGTCCTATCGGGGCATGGGGAATATCACGGCGCGGCCGCTCGACGTCCTGGACGATGCCGCCGTGGCGCGCCTGCTCGACGACCTGCCGCCGCTCAGCGTGCTGTTCAACTGCGCCGGCTTCGTGCACAACGGCACCATCCTCGATTGCACCCCGAAGGACTGGGACTTCAGCTTCAACCTGAACGCGCGGGCGCAGTACGTCGCGATCCGCGCGGCGCTCCCGAAGATGCTCGCCCAGTACCAATCGCAGGGCCGCACCGCGAGCATCATCAACATGGCGTCGATCGCCGGTTCGATTCGCGGCCTGCCCAATCGCTTCGTCTACGGCGCGTCGAAGGCCGCGGTGATCGGCCTCACCAAGGCGGTGGCGGCCGACTACGTGCAGAAGGGCATCCGGTGCAACGCGATCGCCCCGGGCACGGTGGACACGCCCTCGCTGCACGAGCGGATCAACGCGTATGCCGACCCCGTCGAGGCGCGCCGGATGTTCGTCGCGCGCCAGCCGATGGGACGCCTCGCGAAGCCCGAGGAAATCGCGCCGCTGATCGTGTTTCTCGCCTCCGACGAAGCCGAGTTCGTCACCGGCAACGCTTATTCGTGCGACGGCGGCATGACGATCTGAGCGCCGGCCGCATCCCATCCACATCCCACGGAGGAGACTCGACCATGAAGCTGGTTCGCTACGGGCCGCCCGGCAAGGAAAAGCCGGGCCTGATCGACGCGGCGGGCATCCTGCGCGACCTGTCGCGCAAGATTCCCGACATCAACGGCGCGACGCTGTCGCCGACGACGCTCGCGGCGCTGCGCAAGGCCGACGTTCGCCGGCTGCCTGCGGTCAAAGGGCGGCCGCGGCTCGGCCCGTGCGTGGCGATGCCCCAGAAATTCCTGGCAATCGGGCTTAACTACATCGACCACGCCAAGGAAACGGGCGCGCCCATCCCCGAGAACCCGATCCTGTTCTACAAGTCGCCGGCGTGCATGGTCGGTGCGAACGACAACGTGATGCTGCCGAAGGACTCGACTGCCACCGACTGGGAGGTCGAGCTCGGCGTCGTGATCGGCCGCACGGCGCGCTACGTCGACGCCAAGGACGCGCTGCGCTACGTGGCGGGCTATTGCCTCATCAACGACGTGTCGGAGCGCGACTACCAGATGAAGCGCAGCGGATCGCAATGGACCAAGGGCAAGGGCTGCGACACCTTCGGCCCGATCGGTCCGTGGCTCGTGACCGCCGACGAGATCAAGGACCCGCAGAACCTCGCGATGTGGCTCGACGTCAACGGCGAGCGGCGCCAGACCGGCAGCACGCAGACGATGATCTTCGGCGTGGCCGAGCTCGTCGCGGACACCTCGCGGTACTGCACGCTCGTGCCCGGCGACGTGATCACCACCGGCACCCCGCCGGGCGTGGGGCTCGGCATGAAGCCCGAGCCGCAGTTCCTCAAGGCCGGCGACGTGATCACGCTCGGCATCGACGGGCTGGGCGAGCAACGCCAGCGCGTGGTCCCGTTCAAGGGCCGGCGCTAGGGGCGCTCACAGCAGCCTGCGCTTCGCCAGATTGCGCATCAGCGCCGCCGCGCCGAAGGTCCACGGTGCTACGCGGTCGGCGTGCTCGACGCGATTGACGAGCGCGCCGAGCGCGGGCGTCGCGATGGTGACAATGTCGCCGACCGCGTGGGTGAAGCCCTGGCCGGGGCCGTAGCGGTCGTCGACGGGCGCGAACATCGTGCCGAGGAACAGCACCAGGCCGTCGGGGTACTGGTGGCAGTCGTTTAGCGCATGCGCGACGAGATCGAGGGGATCGCGGCTGATCTCCCCGATCGAGCTCGACCCCCGCAGCGTGTACCCCTCGGGGCCGTCGACCGTCAGCGCGATAGTCGCGCTGCGCACGTCGTCGATGCCGAAGGCGTCGTCGAACAGGCGGATGAAGGGGCCGATCGCGCACGACGCGTTGTTATCCTTGGCCTTGCCGAGCAGGAGCGCGCTGCGGCCTTCGAAGTCGCGCAGGTTGACGTCGTTGCCGAGCGACGCGCCCACCGTCTCGCCCCGGCTGTTCACCGCCAGCACGATCTCGGGCTCGGGATTGTTCCAGGCCGACCGGGGATGAATGCCGATGTCGGCACCGAGGCCGACGGACGACATCGGCTGCGACTTCGTGAAGATCTCGGCGTCGGGACCGATGCCGACCTCCAGGTACTGCGACCAGACGCCCTGTGCGATCAGGGCATCCTTGAGCCGCGCCGCGTCGGGGGAGCCAGGCTTCACGCTGCGCAGGTTCTCGCCGATGACGCCCACCACTGCCGCGCGCACGCGCTCCGCGCTCGCCGGATCGCCGCGCGCCTGCTCCTCGATCACGCGTTCGAGCATGCTCGACACGAAGGTCACGCCGGCCGCCTTGACGGCCTGCAGGTCGCACGGCGCGAGCAGCCACGGCAGCGCGCCGTCGCGGCTCGCCTCGGCCGAGTTGGCGAGCACCGCGGCGGAGTCGGCGAGGCGCGGCGCGTTGCGCTCGCGGCGCACGGCGGCGGCCGGATCGTCGAGCTCGAGCAGGTCGCGCGTGGTCGCGGCGAGGTTCGACAGGTCGACGACCCCCTCGCGCGTCACGCGCACGAGCACAGGACCCTCCAGCGCAGGCACGTGCAGGCGGCCGATCAGCACGGCACGCTCGTCGTCGACGGGCAGGCAGGCGGACGGCGTGAGCCGCTGTTTCATCGTGGCATTCCCCGGTCGCGGCGCCCACGCGTTTGCGGGGGGCGCCGTCGTTTCGTATGATGGGTGCTGCGCGAGGCGCGGTGCGGCCGGCTGCGAGCATACTGCGAAGCGCTCTTCTTCCCAACCCCCGGGCCTTACATGACCATCGATGTCGCCGCTGCCGCCACGGAGCTGGCGCGCCGCCGCCGCGCGGGCCGCCGCGGGCCGCGCCTCGAGCCTGCGCTGCGCCCGCTGTCGATCGCCGACGCGTTCGCGATCCAGCAGCGCATCGCCACGCGCATGGGGTCGATCGGCGGCTGGAAATGCTCGCTGCCGGCGGGCGACCGCCTCAACGCCGCGCCGATCTTCGCCTCGACCATCGTCCGCGGGACGCGCGCCGCGGTCGCCGTGCGCAGCGCTACGGCGCAGATCGAGCCCGAGATCGCCTTCGTTTTGGCGCGCGACCTCGCTCCGCGCGACGCGCCCTTCACCGACGCCGACGTCACCGCCGCCATCGGCGCGACGCATCTCGTTCTCGAATTGCTCGGCAACCGGTACGACGAGCCCGCCGACGTGCCGCCGGCCGAGATGCTCGCCGACTGCTCGAACAACCAGGGGCTGGTGGTGGGTCCGGTGGTGCCGCGCGGTCTCGCCGAACCGCTCGAGACCATCGAGCTTGCCATCGATGGCCCCGACGGCTTTCGGTTCCGGCGGCTCGGCCGCCATCCGGAGGGCCATCCGTTGCGCCCGCTGGTCTGGCTCGCCAATTTCCAGCGCGCACGCGGCGAGTCGCTCACGGCCGGCCAGATCGTGACGACGGGCTCCTACGCGGGCGCGATCGACGTGCCGCTCGGCACGCCGCTCACGATCGCGTTCGGCCCGCTCGGCGCGATGGAGCTCACGGTGGATCCCGCTCCTTCGACCGCCCTGTGACCGAAGGCCTGCGCATCACGGCGGACGCGGCCGGCGCCTCGGCGCCAGACGACCCGCTACACCCGGAGTGCGAGCCGTATGCAAGCGGCCTGCTCGGCCTGTCGGCGCGCCATTCGATGCACTGGGAAGTGTGCGGCAATCACGCCGGCGTGCCGCTGGTGTTCCTGCACGGCGGTCCTGGCGGCGGCAGCCTGTCCCATCACCGGCGCTTCTACGATCCCGACTTCTGGCGCATCGTGCTGTACGACCAGCGCGGCGCGGGCCGCTCGACTCCAGTCGCCGACATCGTCGACAACACCACGCCCCACCTCATCAACGACCTCGAGCGGCTGCGCGCGCATCTGCGTATCGAGCGCTGGATGCTCTTCGGAGGCTCGTGGGGCTCGACGCTCGCCCTCGCCTATGCAGAAGCCCACCCCCAGCGGGTGCTCGGCCTGGTGCTGCGCGGCGTCTTCCTCGCGACGGCCAACGAGATCGAATGGTTCCTCTACGGCATGCGCTACGTGTTTCCGGAAGCCTGGCGCGCGTTCACGGGCTACCTGCCGCAGGACGAGCGCGACGACCTGCTCGACGCCTATCACCGGCGGCTGGTCGATCCCGACCCTGCAGTCCACCTGCCGGCGGCGCGCGCGTGGGATCGCTACGAGGCCGCGTGCTCGACGCTCCTGCCGCGACCCGAGCTGCCCGTGCGCCTCGACGACGACGCCGCCGCGCTCGCCATCGCGCGCATCGAAGCGCACTACTTCGTCAATCGGGGCTTCCTGGCAGAGGACGAGCTGCTCGCGAACCTGCATCGCGTCCGGCACCTCCCCTGCATCATCGTGCAGGGCCGCTACGACATCGTGTGCCCACCCATCACCGCCGACGCCCTCGCGCTCGCGTGGCCGGAGGCGGAATACGTCGTCGTGCCCGACGCGGGCCACTCGGTACGCGAGCCCGGCGTCACGCGCGAGCTGGTAGCGGCGGTGCGGCGCATGCAGGATCGCCTCGCGACCGATGCCCCGCGCCGCTAGCGCGCACCTGCCCGGCGATCTGCGTCACGGCGGCTTCTGCGCGCGCCCCGCCCCGCAATGAGCGTCAACGCGGATTGGCTGGCGCGCAGCCGCGCCGCCGTGTGGCATCCGTGCACGCAGATGAAGGTGCACGAGTCGCTTCCACTGGTGCCGATCGCGCGCGGCGAAGGGGCCTGGCTGTACGACTTCGACGGGCGACGCTATCTCGACGCCGTGAGCTCGTGGTGGGTCAACCTGTTCGGCCACGCGCACCCGGCGCTGCGCGCGGCGATCGCCGACCAGCTCGACACGCTCCCGCACGTCATGCTGGCCGGATTCACGCACGCGCCGGTTGTCGAGCTGTCCGAGCGGCTGCACGCGCTCGCGCCCGGCGGGCTTTCACACGCCTTCTACGCCTCCGACGGCGCGTCGGCCACCGAGATCGCGCTCAAGATGAGCCACCACTACTGGCGCAACCGCGGCCATCCCGACAAGCGCGCCTACGTCGGCCTCGCGGGGGGGTATCACGGCGAGACGCTCGGTGCTCTCGGCGTGACCGACATCGCCTTGTTTCGCGACGCCTACGGGGGGCTGCTCCGTCGTGCCGCGACCGTGCCATGCCCCGATGCCCGCGGGGCGCATCCGCCGCGCGGCGCCGCCGAGCTTGCGCGCGAGGCCGCGGCGGCGCTCGAGGCCCTGCTCGAGCGCGACCACGCCACCCTGGCAGCGCTGATCGTCGAGCCGCTGGTGCAGGGCGCCGCGGGCATGGTGATGTATGACGCCGCGTACCTGGTGCGCGCACGCGAGCTTTGCACGCGCCATGGCGTCCACCTGATCGCCGACGAGATCATGACGGGCTTCGGCCGTACCGGCACGATGTTCGCGTGGGAGCAGGTGATGGCCGCCGCGCGGGTCGGCGCGCCCGACTCGGACGGCGCGGCCTGTTCCAGCGCGTACGCCCCCGACTTCATGTGCCTCTCCAAGGGCATCACGGGCGGCACGCTGCCCCTGTCGTGCGTGCTCACGACCGACGCGATCTACGACGCGTTCTACGCCGACGACGCGGCGCGCGGCTTTCTGCATTCGCACTCGTACACCGGCAACGCGTTGGCCTGCCGCGCGGCGCTCGCGGTGCTCGACGAGTTCGAGCGCGCGGACGTCATCGCGACGAATCGCGCGACTGCGCGTCGCTGGGCCGCGCTCGCGCAGCCCCTGGCCAGGCACGCGAAGGTGCGGCATTTCCGCCAGCGCGGCATGATCATCGCGTTCGAGGTGGTCACGCCGCGCGCGGACTTCGCGCGGTGGTGTTTCGTCGAAGGCCTGGCACGCGAGCTGCTGCTGCGGCCGATCGGCACGACCGTGTACTTCATGCCGCCCTACATCGTCGACGACGCGCAGTTCGAGCTGCTGGTCGCGCGCACGCTCCAGATCGTGGAGCGCGCGTGACCCGGCTGCGCCGCGCCGCGCTGCTACTGGCCGTCGCGTGGCCGCTGCCGGCCGGCGCCGAGCTGCCGCGCGCGGTGGGCCGCGCGTTCCTCGACGCCGGCGTCCCGCTCAACCGCGTCGCGATCGTCGTGCAGGACGTCGACCGGCCGCGGCCCCTCGTCGCCTACGACGCCGAGCGCGCCATGAATCCGGCGTCGGTGATGAAGCTCGTCACCACCTTCGTGGCGCTCGAGCTGCTCGGTCCGGACTACCGGTGGCGCACCGAGGCCTATGCCGACGGGCCGCTGGTCGGCGGCGTGCTGCACGGCGACCTGGTGCTCAAGGGACACGGCGACCCGAAGATCACGGTCGAGCAGTGGCAGGCCTTCATGACGCGCCTGCGCGCCGCGGGGCTCGATACCGTCGAGGGCCGTCTGGGCGTGGATCGCAGCGCCTTCGACGTGCCGCTGCACGACCCCGCGGCGTTCGACGGTGAGCCGCTCAAGCCCTACAACGTGGGACCGGACGCCCTGCTGGTCAATTTCGGCGCGGTGCAGCTCGCCATCGGCCCCGACGCGGGCGCCGGCCGCGCGGCGGTGCGCGTCGAGCCGCCGTTGCCCGCGATCCGCATCGCGGCATTCCCGCCGCTGGACGCCGCGCCGTGCGGGGACTGGCGCGCGGCGCTGGTGCCGCGCATCGACGACGACGGCAGCCGCGCCATCGTCTCGTTCGGCGGTACGTTCGCGGCCGCGTGCGGAGAGCGCGACTGGTGGGTCGCACTCCTCGACGCGCCGCATTACGTGCACGGCATGTTCACGGTGTACTTTCGTGCGGCGGGTGGACGGTTCGACGGCGGGCTCGTCGAGCGGCGCGTGCCGCGCGAAGGGCCGCCCCTGGCCGTGCTCGAATCGCCGCCGCTCTACGACATCGTGCGCGACGTCAACAAGTTCTCCAACAACGTCATGGCGCGGCAGCTGTTCCTCACGCTCGCGCTCGAAGCGGCGCCGCCGCCCGCTACGCTGGCCAAGGCGGCGGCGGTCGTGCGACGCGTCCTGGCGCTTCGGAACGTGGCGATGCCGGGCCTCGTGATGGAAAACGGCGCCGGGCTGTCGCGGCGCGAGCGGATCACCGCGGGCGCGCTCGTGCGGCTGCTGGTGGCCGCCGACCGGAGCGCGGTGCGCGACGACTTCGCGAGCTCGCTGGCGGTGGCGGCCGTCGACGGCACGGTGGAGCGCCGCTTCACCTCCGGACCCGTGGCGGGCCAGGCGCTGCTGAAGACGGGTTCGCTCGAAGGCGTGCGCGCGCTCGCCGGCTACGTGCTGGACGCGACGGGCCATCGCTTCGCTGTCGCGGCCATCATCAATCATCCCAACGCCGCGCGCGGCGGCCCCGCGCTCGACGCCCTGGCCCAATGGGTGTACCAGAACGGCGCGACGTGGAACCCGGCGCTGCAACGCTAGCGCGCTAGACGCCCGGGATCGGGCGGTTTTCCTTGAGCCGCAGGATGCCGCGGATGACGCGATAGAGCACCCAGATCGCCGTGACGGCCCACACCAGCGGGCCCAGCGCGAAGCCGATGAGCACGATGGCGAGCGCGATCAGCACCACCCATCCGATCACCGCCCACACCGTGGACCACCAGAAGGTGCGGATCAGCCACGTCATGTGCGACTCGACCCAGGTACCGCGCGCCTCGCTGCGCTTCACGTACGCGACGATCACGCCGATCACGCCGACGAACGTGAGGAGCGGCGCGGGCACGACCAGCCCCGACCCCGCGACCTGAAGCACCGCCGCGGCGGCGAACAGGACGTAGGCGACCACCGCCGCCGCGACGGGCGGCTGGCGTGCGGGTGCAACGGTGTAGTCGGCCATCGCAGCTTCCTTTCGTCGAGGCGGCCCGGCAAGTCGAATGGCGCGCAGCGGACGCTCGGTTGCAAGATTCCGGCGGCCGCCGCGCGTTTCAAGTGGCGCCGCTTGGCCGGCGGTCAGTAGAGCCGGCCGTCCTTGTGCGCGGCGCGCTGCTCGTTGCCCACGCCCAGCCACATGAGATCATCGTCCGGATACATCGCGAGGTCGGCGTCGATGCGCGTGCCGACCTCCAGGTAACGCGCCGGGCGTTCACCCCGGTTCACCATCTGATGGGCGTCGCCCGACCCGGCGGGATAGCCGGCGCATTGCCCGGCTCGCAGCGGCTGCTCGCCGGCGTTCGTGATCAGCGTGAGCTCGCCCTCGAGCACGTAGACGAACTCGTCCTCGAGGGTGTGCCAGTGGCGCAACGCCGACTGGCCGCCGGGGCCGAGCGTGACGAGGTTCACTCCGAAGCCGGTCAGCCCGCACGCCTCGCCGAGGCGCCGCTTGGAGCGCTCGCCCATGCGCGTGCGGTAGGGCTCGGGATAGCCGATACGGCTCACTTCGGGCAGCGTGGCCGGATCGAGCGCGGGCAGCTTCAACGAATCGTGCATTGGCGCATCCTGCGGTTCGAAGCGCGCATGTTGAACGAGCGCCGGGATGCGCGCAACGCCCCCGCGCCAGTGGCTATAATGGCGCGGCCCCGCAGTGCTGAGCGTCCGCGCCCACGACCAGAGAAGGAATCGCCATGGCTGCCATCCGCGAACGAATCGTCGACGACTTCGCCTCCGTGCTCTCCGACGCAGAGGAGCTGTTGCGCAGGGCCAGCGCCGAGACGGGCGAACGGGCGCGCGACCTGCGGGCGCAGGTCGAGGCGAAGCTGCTCGCCGCGAAGCTGCGCATGCAGGAGCTCGAGGGCGAAGCCGTCGATCGCGCCAAGGATGCCGCGCGCTTCACCGACGACTACGTCCACGACAACCCGTGGCGCGCGATCGGCGCCGCCGCGGCGGTCGGGTTCGCGCTGGGACTGATGCTGGGGCGCCGCTGACCGTTCGCGCGACGTCGGGTGTCGCGATCGGCGCCGCCGTTCGCCCATGGGTCGCTTACGAGTCGCGGGCGCCGGTGCGCGCCGGCCGCGACGACAGCTCATCCCACAGCGCATCCATGCGCACCTTGACGGCCGCGTCCATCGCGATGGGCCGGCCCCATTCGCGCGTGGTCTCCCCCGGCCATTTGTTGGTCGCGTCGATGCCCATCTTGCTGCCGAGCCCGGCCACCGGCGACGCGAAGTCGAGGTAATCGATGGGGGTCTGCGGCACGATGAGCGCGTCGCGGGCGAAATCCACCCGCGTGGTGAGCGCCCAGACCACTTCCTGCCAGTCGCGCACGTCGATGTCTGCATCGGTCACCACGATCAGCTTGGTGTACATGAACTGGCGCAGGAAGCTCCAGATGCCGAACATCACGCGCTTGGCGTGGCCGGGGTACTGCTTGCGCATCGACACCACGGCCAGTCGGTAGCTGCACCCTTCCGGCGGCAGGTAGAAGTCGACGATCTCCGGAAACTGCTTGCGCAGCAGCGGCACGAACACTTCGTTGAGCGCCACGCCGAGCATCGCGGGCTCGTCCGGCGGCTTGCCCGTGTAGGTCGAGTGATACAGCGGATCGCGGCGCATCGTCATGCGCTCGATCGTCAGCACCGGAAAGCGCTCGACCTCGTTGTAGTAGCCCGTGTGGTCGCCGAACGGCCCCTCGGCGGCCGTCTCGTAGCCGGTCGGATCGCCGGCGTCCGGGCGAATGAACCCCTCGAGCACGATCTCCGCGCTCGCGGGCACCGAGAGGTCGTGAGACAGGCAGGTGACGAGCTCCGTCCGCGCGCCGCGCAGGAGACCCGCGAACTGGTATTCGGAGAGCGTGTCCGGCACCGGCGTGACCGCACCGAGGATGGTCGCGGGATCGGCACCGAGCGCAACGGCCACCGGGAACGGCGTGCCGGGGTGGGCGAGCGCATGATCGCGGAAGTCGAGCGCGCCGCCGCGCTGCGGCAGCCAGCGCAGGATCAAGCGGTTGCGTCCGACGACCTGCTGGCGATAGATGCCGAGGTTCTGGCGCTTCTTCAGCGGGCCGCGCGTCACCGTCAGCCCCCACGTGAGGAGCGGACCGGCGTCGCCGGGCCAGCATGTCTGAATCGGCAGCCGGGCAAGGTCCACGTTCGCGGCCTCGATCACCACATCCTGACACGGTCCGCCGGCGCGAAACTTCGGCGCCATGTCGAGCACCTTGAGGAACAGCGGTCGCGTGTTCTGCCAGGCGTCGCGCAGGCTCTTCGGCGGCTCCGGCTCCTTCAGGTAGGCGAGGAGCTCGCCCACCTCGCGCAGGCTCGCTCGCCACCTCGCGGGATCGGCGCCCATCCCGCGGGCCACTCGTTCGGGTGTGCCGAACAGGTTGCCGAGCACCGGGATCGAGCGGCCCTGCGGCGTTCGGAAATCGCCCTTCGGCCGCTCGAACAGCAGCGCCGGTCCGCCCGCGCGCAACGCCCGGTCGCACAGCGCCGTCATCTCCAGGTACGGATCGACGGGCGCGTCGACGCGCAGCAGCTCGCCGTCGGCGTCGAGCTGGTCGAGAAATTCTCGGAGATCACGGTAGGCCATGGTCGAAACGCGGCACCCGCGGTTCGCGCGTCGCGCATCCGCGCGCACGCTCCCGGGGTCGACGCGTGCTCCTAGACGACGGGATTGCTGCCGCCGTCCATGGGCACGATCGTGCCCGTGACATAGCTTGCGCGATCCGACGCGAGGAACAGCACCACGTTCGCCACTTCCTCGGGCGTGCCCAGGCGACGCAGCGGGATGCGCGACTGCTGGGCGGCGAGCAGCTCGTCGGGGGACTTGCCCGTCATGCGCGCCTCGGCGGCCAGGCCCTCCTGCACGCGGCCGGTCAGGGTGCCGCCAGGGTTGATCCCGTTGACGCGCACGCCCCGCGGCCCGTAGGCGGCCGCGAGGCCGGCCGTGGCGAGCATCAGCGCGGCATTCGCAGCGCCGCCGGGCAGGTGCACGGGGCTCGCGACCTTGCCTCCCGAGCCGATGATGTTGACGATCGCACCGCGTCCGCGCGCCGCCATCCGGCGCACCACGAGGTCGAGTGGATGAATGTAGCTGAAGAACTTCGCGTCCATGGCGGCATGCCACGCGGCGGCGTCGAGCTCCTCCGGCGGATAGCGGCGCGCCGCGCCCGCCGAGTTGACCAGCACGTCGAGCGGGCCGAGCGCGGCTTCCGCCTCGTCCACGGCCCGCGCCGCGTCGTCCGCCCGCGCGAGGTCCGCCACGATCAGGAACGGCGGCGTGCGCGCCGGCGCCAGCCTGGCCAGCGCCGCTTCGAGGTTGGCACGGCTGCGCGAGACCATTGCCACCCGCGCGCCTTCATTGACGAACGCGGCTGCGCAGGCGAGGCCGATGCCCTTGCTCGCGCCGGTGACGAGCACTGCCTTCCCGGCGAGCCCGAGATCCATCAGGTCCTCACTTGGCGAAGCGCTTCTGCAGGCTGTCCATCGCTCCTACCCAGGCGGCTTCGAAACAGGCCCGGGCCTGCCCCCATTCCTCGCCTTGGTCGTAGCCGAAGTTGCGCAGCGTGAGCTCGGTTCGATCGGCGCTGAGCGGCTTGAAATCGAGATACACGAGCGTGCGCAGCGACCGGATCGTGGGAATGGTCGCAGTCAGCAGGCGCAGCATCGATTTCCCTTTCATTCGGGGGCTAAGCGATCGCGAAGGAACGTTCGCACGCGCAGGTTGACGATCGCACGTGCCGCCGGATTGGGTCCAACGGTAACGCCCAGCCCGGGGTGAACGCCATTGGGCACGTCGTCGCGGTGCATGAGCTTGCCGGTGGGCGAGTCGAATGCGTGGTAGCTGCCGGCGTAGGTGGCGACGTCGAAGTCGGCGCCGCGCCCGGCCTGCGCCCGCCCGAGATCGACGCACGCCTGCGCGGGCGTCCAGTCGTCGAGCTCGCCGATGTGCACGCGCGCCGGCACGCCTGGCGCCCAGCGCTCGCCGGCCTTGAGCGGCGCACCGCAGCCGGGGTAGAACGCGACCGCAGCCCGGAAGAACGGCGCGCCCTTCGTGGCGCGGAATGCCGCCACCTTCGCATCGGCGACATTGATCGCCTGCAGCACCGCACTGCCACCGTGCGACCAGCCCACCACGGCGATCCGGTCCGCCGCCATGTCGCCGCGGTGGGCGAGATAGTCGAGGGCACCGAGCGCGTCGAGCCGGCGCCGCATCGCCGTCACGGTCCGCTCGCCGATCCGGATCGTGCACACCTCGCGCAGGTGGCGCGGGCCGAAGCTGTCGGGAAACAGCACCGCGTAGCCTTCGGCGAGGAACAGGTCGGCGCGCAGGGCGAGGCGGTCCGCCAGCTCGAGATCGTGCCCCTTGCGGGTCGAATGCAGGCCGCCGCAGCCGTGCAGGGCGATGACCGCGGGATATCCGCCCGGCGGCACCGGCGTGCGCGGCAGCATCAGGAACCCGTCGAGCGGCACGCTGCGGCCCACTCCGTCGCGATCGACGGACGCGAACGTCACCCGGTGCAGGTCGCGCGTCGCATGCGCGGCGGCGGCCGCGGCCGCGGCCACGCCGAAACACAGCGCGAAACCCAGACTCAACCAGCGCAACCCGACCCCGCCGCTCGACACGATGGCGCGACTCTAACCGATGTGGCGGCGCGGTCGGTCGCGGCGCCGTTGGTGCGCCGCACCACACCGCCGCCAAACGCGCGCGTCTGGCCGCGCGTGCAAAACCCAGGCGTGCTCCGCGGTTCAAAGCCAACTCCCCAACGCCCGCCACGCTTCGAGCTTGCGTGCCAGCGGCAGCGTGTAGGCGGGGCTGCTGGAAGGCAGCGCGAGCGTGACGTAGCCCGCGGCCCGCCAAGCCGGCGCGCCGCGGGCCGCCGTGCCGCCGTTGAAGGCCACCACCGCGATGCCGGGCGCGACCGCGCGCATGCGGGCGACCTCGCCGCGCACCGGAACGCGAATCGCCTGGTCGAGGCTGCCGCGCCGCTCGCACGCGACGATGGTGTCCCACAGCGCGACGCGCCGCGCGCGCAGTCGCTCCAGCCGCTGCGCATAGGGCAGCGTGTCGACGGGCTCGCCGAGCACCGCGGCGAGCAGGCGCCAGAAATGGTTGCGGGGATGCGCGTAGTACTGCGCCACGGCCAGCGATGCTTCGCCGGGGAAGCTGCCGAGGATCAGCACGCGCGCATCCGGGGCTGCCACCGGCGGCAGGCCGTCGTGGCGTGCCGCCACCGCCGCGGGGCTCACCAGGCGCGCGGCCAGCTGCGCAGCCGCACCGCCTGGTCGAGGACGATCCCCGCGAACACGGCCAGCCCCAGCCAGTGGTTGTGCAGGAAGGCGCGGAAGCAGCGCGTCCGGTCGCGACTGCGGATCAGCCACAGGTGATAGATCGCAACCAGCGCAGCCGTTCCGAGGCCGGCGTAGTACAGCGGCCCGAGCGCGGCCGTCCGGCCGACCCACGCCATTCCCGCCAGATACAGACCGTAGCACACGGCCACCGCCGCGATGTCGAAGCGCCCGAACGTGAGCGCCGAGGTCCGGATGCCGATGCGCACATCGTCGTCGCGATCGACCATCGCGTACTCGGTGTCGTACGCAACCACCCACAGCAGGTTGAGTCCGAGCAGCACCCAGGCCCGCTGCGGAACGGCGTTGTAGACGGACGCGTAGGCCATCGGAATGCCGAACGAGAAGGCGATGCCCAAAAAGGCCTGCGGCAGCGCGAAGAAGCGCTTGAAGAACGGATAGGCGACGGCGATCGCCAGTGCGGCGAACGACCAGGCAATCGTCGCGCGGTTGGTCGACAGCACGAACAGGAATGCGATGACTGCCAGCACGCCACCCAGCGCCAGCGCCTCCCAGGGCGCGAGCACGCCGGCCGCGAGCGGTCGGGTCGCGGTGCGCTTCACGTGCGCGTCGAAATCGCGGTCGGCCCAGTCGTTGAACGCGCAGCCGGCCGAGCGCATCAGCCACGTGCCCATCACGAAGACGATCACCAGCGACCACCGGGGCGCGCCGAACGCCGCGAGCCACAGCGCGGAGAGGGTGGGCCACAGGAGCAGCAACGTACCGATCGGCTTGTCGAGACGCAGCAGCCGCTCGTAGGCATCGATGCGTGCCAGCCAGCCCGGCGCCGGGGTGGGTGGGTCGAGCGGCGCGTCCATCGAGGGGTATTTGAGCCCGGCTCGCCAACCCTAGCCCAGCGGCAAGGGCAGTTGCTTCTTCGGCTCGCGCGGGGCGATGCGCGCGAGCAGTGCCTGCGGCTCCGGGTAGCGCAGCGTCACGCGCAGCTCGCGTTTCATGCGCCGGTTCGACAGACGCCGCGATTCGTTCATGAACGACAGGAGCTGCGGCGCGATGCGCCGCTCGGCTTCCTCCCAGGCAACGCGCGGCGGTCGCGGCAACCGATAGGCATCGGCGATGGCGTCGAACCAGCTGCCCATCTTGAGCTCGGCGTCGTCGACGATGTTGTAGGCCCGGTTCGGCTGCCCGCGGAAGAGCGCCGCGACCACCGCCCGCGCGAGGTCGTCCGCGTGGATATGGTTGGTGTATACGTCGTCCTCCACCACGAGCACGGGCGCGCCGTGCCGGATGCGCTCGAGCGGCAGCCGGCCCTCGGCGTAGATGCCCGGCACGCGCAGGATCGCGAGCGCGACGCCGTTGCCGGCGGCCCACACGCGCAGCCGCGACTCGGCAGCGACGCGCCGGCGCGCCCGCGGCGTCTCGGCCCTGCGGGGTCGCGTCTCCGCAATGCGTGCGCCCGCGCAGTCGCCGTACACTCCCGACGTCGAGAGATACACGAGTCGCTGCGGTATAATTCGCGCGTTCGAAAGGGCCGCGACCAGGTGGCGGACGCGCGGATCGTCGCGACCTTCAGGCGGCGGTGGCGCGAAGTAGAGCACGCCGTAGGGCGCGGTCCGCAGCCGGGCGAGCGTCGCGCCGCGGTCGAGGTCCGCGACGATCGGCACCACGCCGTGCTCCCGGAGCCTCGCGACGTCGTCGGGGCGGCGGGTGACGCCGTAGAGCCGCACGCGGCCGCGCAACAATCCCGCCGTGCGCATCGCGATGTCCCCGCAGCCCACCAACAGAATCCTCAGCACTCGAGCGATCCGATCCGAAGCCACGGTCGGAGCGCCGCAGGTACCGGCGCGGGCGCATCGAGAAGCGGTTCACCCATGCAGATCATTATAGAGCCGAGCGGGCACGCGCTCGACTGCGCGGCCGACGAGACCGTCCTGCAGGCTGTGATGCGCGCGGACCTGATGATCCCGTACGGCTGCCGCAACGGCGCGTGCGGCACCTGCAAAGGGCGCATCGTGTCCGGCAGTGTCGACTATGGCCCCTATCAAAAGTCCACGCTCACGGACGAGGACCGCGCCGCCGGACTTGCGCTCTTCTGTTGCGCCCGCCCGCTCGGCGACCTGACGATCGAGGTGCGCGAGGTCCGCCGCGCCGGCGACATCCAGATCAAGCGACTGCCGTGCCGCGTGGAGTCCATCACCCGGGTCGCCCCCGATGTGGCGATCGTCAAGCTCAAGCTGCCGGCAACCGAGCGGCTGCAGTTCCTCGCCGGCCAGTACATCGATTTCCTGCTCAAGGACGGCCGGCGGCGCAGCTTCTCGCTCGCCACGCCGCCGCATCGCGACGAGCTGCTCGAGCTGCACATCCGTCACGTGCCGAACGGCTTCTTCACCGACGCCCTGTTCAATACCTACAAGGGGCGCGAGATCCTGCGCATGGAAGGACCGCTCGGCGCGTTCTACCTGCGCGAGGAATCCGACAAGCCGATCATCTTCGTCGCGGGCGGCACCGGCTTCGCGCCGATCAAGGGCATGATCGAGCATGCGCTGCACAGCCGCGTCGAGCGGCCGATGGTGCTGTACTGGGGGGCGCGCGCCGTGCAGGACCTGTACCTGCCGGACCTGCCCGGCACGTGGCAGGAGACGGGACGCGACTTCACCTACATCCCGGTGCTGTCGGATCCGGCGGCGACCGATGCCTGGCCGGGCCGGACGGGCTTCGTGCACGCGGCCGTGATGGAGGACTTCCGCGACCTGTCCGGTTACCAGGTCTACGCCTGCGGCGCGCCCGCCATGATCGACGCGGCCCGACGCGACTTCACCACGCTGCGCAACCTGCCCGCCGACGAGTTCTTCGCCGACAGCTTCACCTATGCCGCCGAGACGGAAACGCGCTAGGCCCGTCGCACATCCCGGCGGGCCGCCTCGTCCGGTCTAGTTCAGCGCGACGCTGTCGAACGCGACCCACGTGAAGTTGCCGGCGTGGAAATCCTGCTCGATCGCGAAATGCACGCCGGTGATCTGGATGGGCCCGGAGGCGGGCATCGGACTCAGGAAGTCGGGGCTGAGGCAGCCGAAGAGCAGCTCGAGGTCGACGAGATAGGACCGCCGCGCCGCCGCCCCGCTGTTCACGTACGTCTGCGCGGGGGTCAGCATCGCGGGCAAGGGCGTCCACCCCGGCACGCGCGTCCGGCAGGTCGTGTTCAGGTCATCCGCATCGCGAAACATGATGTCCGCGCCCGGGAACCACAACCCGCCGAGGATGTTCCAGTTGAAGCTCGCGCGCGCGTTCACCGTGTTGTGGCGGTCGAGCAGACTGATGTAGGCCCAGCGCTTGACGCCGCCCCATTGCGCCTCGACGATGAGATACGCCGCGTTCACGTGGCTCTGATCGGGGCTGATGTCGAACAGCGTCGCTGCGAACGCGAGGGTCTTCGGCGCACCTGGAGCGCGCAGCACGGTGACCGCGCCGTGGCCATTTCCCCAGTCGCTCTGCAGCCCGTACGAGAGGAACGGCCCCCGCTGCGCCGCAACGTGCGGATCGGCGTTCTTGTTGATGATCAGGTGCGCCTTGCGCCGCGACGGGACGCCGCCCTCGGCGTCGGGCAATGTGACCACGGCGTACAGGCCGCCGCCCGGCGCCGAGACGGGATCGGTCTGGTTGGGCGGTCCGTCGCCCGGCGCCGGGCGATACGCCGGCTCGGAGTTGGCGGTGATCACCCAGAATTGCGCGTCGTCGAAGCGGCCGTCCGAGGAGGCGGCGTTCGAGACGTCGTAGCTCGTCGGCGCCACCAGGCAGCCGCTGCCGGCCGGGCTCGCGCCGCCAGGCACCACCGGGGGAACTGCGAGCCAGCAGCCCCCTGCGAGATCGCGGTCGAGCTGCAGCGGCGATGCCGCCGTGCCGTGCGCCGATGCGAAGTAATCGGTGCGCCAGCGCCCGTTCACGAGGCCTTGGTCCCACAGGCCGAGCGGCACGAGCGAGAGGTTCAGCGGCGACACGCCGAGGAGCTGCAGGGCGCCTCCCTCGAGCTGCGCGAACGCGTAGAGATCGTGCGCCTGGCCGTCCACCAGCGACGGCGGATAGTCCGTGAACACGAACCCGTGGTTGCCGTTCGACGTTCCGCCGCACACCGCGGCGTCCGCCACGTCTTCGCGCCAGCGATCGGCGACCACCGCTCCGATCGCGCCGAAGGAGCCGTTGACATAGGCCTTGATCACGACGGTCAAGTGCGCGGCGGGCGTGGCCGCATCGCACGCCCATCCCCAGGTCGCGGAAGCGTTCGTCCCGTCGTGATAGCCCGTCACTGCGGCCGACAGCGCGGGACTGGCGGCCGCGCAGAGCGCCGCGATCAGCAGCCGCAGGCCGGCGGTGGCGGCGGGGGCGGCCAATCAGCGCAGGACCGCGGCGAAGTTGGCATCCTCGCGGCAGCCGTTCGGCAGGGTCGCGGCAAACCGGCCCTCGATGCCGAGCGACGTGGCCTTGAGCTCGTACATCGTTGCGGTGGTGGAGAACGCGAGGCTGCCGGTGCATTGGTACGACGCGGCCGGTATGCGGTAGGTCTGGCCGTGCTGCTCGAGCGTGCCGCCCATCGTGCACGTCGCGCCCGTGCCGTACGTGAACGTCCAGGTCGCGGCACCCGCGGCGTGCGCGACGGTGAGATCGAAGGTGTCGGTGTACGCGCCGTTGTTGCTGCTCGCCGAGCAGCCCGAGTAGCCGCCGCTCTGCCCGCCCAGGTACACGCCGCCGAGCGGCACGGCAGTCAACGTCAGCCGCTCGACTGCCTTGGTGACCGCGCCCACTCCGTTCACCGCATACACCAGTGTGGCCTGGTAGGGGTTGAGCGCATCGGGCGTGAAGCTCGCCGTTCCCACGGCCTTGGCCGGCGGGCTCTGTGCGGGATTCCAGACCAGCGGCCAGTACGTGCCCTGCGACGCGTACAAGGACCCGCTGAAGCGCGTCCCGTCGAAGACCAGGTCGGCGCTGTACCACGTCGGCTTGCCGTCGGCGCCGTAGATGAACAGGGTGACGAACAGGAACTGGTCGGATTGGACGACGTTCGCTCCCCACCCGAGCTCCGTGCGCACCACCCACAGGTCGGTGTAATCGGCCGCATGGACCGGTGCGGCGCCGAGCCATCCGGCGGCGAGGAGAACGAACGATGCGCGGCGAAGTCGGGTCGACATGATGCGGGCGCGGGTGATGATCGGTCGCAGCAGTGTAGCCACAATCGGGCCGTCCTGTCCGCGCGGGATGGCATGGCGCGCCGGCGCCTTGGCACGCGCGCCCGCGCTCCCTCATAATGAGACCTTGCCGGGCGGCGTGCCGGCGTTTGTCGACGCAATGCCCATGCAGCACCGCAACGCAGTGGCCAGCCGGACTCGATGACGCTCGACTGGTGGTCCCCGCTCTTCGTAGGCCAGCTGTCGCTCGCCGGGACGGCCTTCGCGCTGGCCTTCGTGGTCGAGCTCACGGTCCCCGCCAGCCGCAATCGCTCGTGGCGGGCGCTTGGCTTCAACCTGGTCGCCGCATTCGTCTTCCTTTACCTCACCACGCTCCTGGTACCCCCGGTGTCGGCTGCGCTCGAGCCTCTGCGCGCGCGGCTCGGGCACGCCATTCCCATCCGCTTTCCCGACGGGCAGATCGGATCGATCCTCCAGACGCTGGCATTCTTCGCGACCTTCGACTTCTTCTTCTACTGGTGGCACCGCGGCCAGCACCGTTACGCGTGGCTGTGGACACAGCACCGGTTCCACCACCAGGAGCGCTGGATCAACGTGACGACCGTCCATCGCTATCACTTCACCGAAGAGCTGTTCCGGCTCTTCGTCATCTACCTGCCGATGGGCATCCTGTTCGACTTCAAGCCCGTCACGGTGACGTGGTTCTGGTCGATGTTCACGCTGTGGGGCTACTGGATCCACATGAACGTCCGGGCGGAGCTCGGGCCGTTGGGCCGCTGGGTGTCCGGCCCGCAATTCCACCGCCTGCATCACACGCCGGAGCACGGCGACCGGAACTACGCCGCGTTCTTTCCGATGTGGGACCGCCTGTTCGGAACCTACCGGCACGCGGACCGGGGCGTGTTCCCCGCGATCACGGGCGTCACCGCCGCGACCGACGGCAATACGCTGTACGAGGCCACGCTGATGCCCCTGATCGAATGGTGCCGATCGCTCGGTCGCGCGCTCGGGCGCGCCGCACGGGCGTCGACCGATCCCTGAGCCGCTCGTCTCCACGCGGATCGGCCGCGCTGCGCTGCGGCCCGCGCTGCGATCGGCGCTGCGCGCCGCGGGCGGGGCCGTGAACGACCATCCCGTCGCGGCCGGCGCAACGAAGTGGTTCCTGCCCGCGGCGATCGCCGTGGCGGCCGCGATCGGCGCCTGGTTGCGGCTCGACCAGTTCGCGAGCCAGGTGCTGATCGACGACGAATGGCACGCGGTGCACCAGGTGATCCATCGCCTGCCCGGGACGATGCTGCTCGACTTCGGCTTCGCCGACTACAGCATCCCGCTCGGCATCCTCGACTGGTACGAAGCGCAGTGGTTCGGCCTGTCCGAGGTCGCGATGCGCGTGCCGATGCTGGCATGCGGGCTCGCCACGCTCGTTCTGCTGCCGCTCTACGTCGCCCGGCGTGCGCCGCCGGCCACCGCTGCGCTGTTCGCGCTGCTGCTCGCGCTGTCGCCCCTGCTCGTCATCTACAGCCGCATGGCTCGTCCTTATGCGATCACGCTGCTGCTCGGCTGGAGCGCCCATGCCGCGTACGAGCAGTACCGCACCCACTGCCGCTTCGCGCCGGCCGCCGGCGTCGCGTATGCGCTTTGCGCCGCGCTCGCGACCTGGCTGCATCCGATCGTCGCGCCGTTCGTCGCCGCACCGCCGCTTGCCGGGCTGTGGCGGCTGCGCGCTGCTGCGCCCGACCGGCGCGCCGCGGTGCGGCGATGGCTGGTGCTGGCGCTGCCCACGATTGCGCTGACCGCTACGCTGATCCTGCCGCCGCTGGTCCACAACGCCCACTCGATGACGGCGAAGAGCGGCATCGACGCGCCCACCCTCGCCACGCTCGCCGGTGTCTGGTACGCGTGGCTCGGCACTTCTTCGACCGCCGCCGTAGCGGTGTGCCTCGGCCTGGCGGCGGCCGGTGCGTCTCTGGTCTGGCGCCGCTTCGCGATCGCCCGCACGGGCGTGCTCGGCCTGCTGCTCACGCTCACGGCGATCTTCGCGACCCGGCCGATGTTCAGCTACAACCCGATCTCCACCGCGCGCTACCTGCTGCCCGCGGTGCCGCTGTCGCTGCTGGCGGTCGCGGCCGGCGTGACCGTGGTCGGCGGGCGGCTCGCCGAGGGGAAGCCGCGTCGCCTGGCGACGCTCGGACTGGCGGGCCTCGTGGTCGGTGCGCTCGCAGTGCGCTCGCCGCTATGGCCGCTGCTGCGCCATCCCAACAACCAGACGCTGCATCTGGTCAATCACTTCGACTGGCGGCCGGCGCACAACGGCTACCGCACGTTCATGGAAACGCTGCCGCTCTCGGGGTTCTGGGCGAGCCTGGCCGCGCAGCCGCCCGGCACCATGCGCATCGCGGCAGCGCCGTTCCACTTCGAGAGCTTCCTGTGGGACGCCCCGCGCTGGGAGCGACTGGGCGGACAGGCCGTCATCCCCGGGTTCCTGACGGGACTTTGCGTCGACCTGCGCCCGGGCGAAACCCCGCGCTCTCCGGCGTTCCGCCTGCGCAACGCGGTGCATCTGGCCGACGACGCCGCGCTCGTCGCGGCGCGCGTCGACTATGTCGTCTGGCAGAAGCCGTACACCGCTACCATCGACGGCCGGGCGCAGGTGATCGGGGCGAACACGGCGCATTGCGAAGGCGCGCTGCGGGCACGGTTCGGCGCGCCCTTCTACGAGGACGCGACGCTGATCGCGTTTCGCGCGGGGCGCGGCCGGTAGAATGAGCCCCCGCCGCCCGGCCGCCCCATGCTCAACGGCAAGCGCATCGTCGTCGTCATGCCCGCTTATCTCGCCGGCCGCACGCTCGAGCCGACGTGGCGCGACCTGCCGCACGACATCGTCGACGAAGTGGTGGTCGTCGACGACGCGAGCGACGACGACACCGTGAACGTCGCGCGGGCGCTCGGCCTCGACGTCATCCTCCACCCGCACAACACGGGCTACGGCGGAAACCAGAAGACGTGCTACACGGAGGCGCTGGCGCGCCGCGCCGACATCATCGTCATGGTGCATCCGGACTACCAGTACGACCCGCGGATGGTCACGGCGATGGCCGGGATGATCGCCTCGGGCGTCTACGACATGGTGATCGGCTCGCGCATCCTCGGCGGCGGAGCGCTCGCCGGCGGGATGCCCGCGTGGAAGTACGCCGCCAACCGGCTCCTGACGCTGTTCGAGAACCTGCTGCTCGGCGCACACTTGTCGGAATATCACTCGGGCTACCGCGCCTATTCGCGTGCGCTCCTCGACGCGTTGCCCTGGCAGCGCAACTCCGACGACTTCGTGTTCGACAACGAGATCCTCGCGCAATGCATCCTCGCCCGGTTCCGCATCGGCGAGGTCTCGGTTCCGACGCGCTACTTTCCCGAAGCCAGCTCCATCAACTTCCCCCGCTCGGTGCGCTACGGCTGCGGCGTGGTGCGCACCACCGTGCTCGGCGCGCTGGCGCGCAGCGGCCTCTACCGGCACCGGTTGTTTCGCGGCGCGGCGGCGGCGGCCGGCGCCTGAAGCCGGCACCACAACGAGGGGCCAGCGCGCGGAGCTCCTCGATTCAGGTGCCGGCCGGCTTCCGCGCAAGCGCGAATAGCTCGTGACCCCTTCGTGTCGCGTGCCGGAACAGCGCGAACTGGATGCGATGCAGGGGCCACCACAGGATCGCACTGCGCTCGAGCCAGCGCGACAGCAGCGGCACGTCCCACGCGTTGACGGTCGCGCTGGCCTTGGTCGCGCTCGCCCGGTCCGGCGCGGGCGCGACCGCCCGCTTGAGGCGCGTGTAGGCGCGCCGCATCACCCAGAACCACGGAAAGGTGAAATCCCAGAAGGCCTGGGAGACGAGGCCGGCGGCCGCCAGCTTCGCGTCGAGCTCAGGCACCGTATAACGGCGGAAGTGTCCGTAAAAATCGTCGTCCCAGCGCCATTCGCGGGGGTTGCTCGGCACCGCCAGCAAAAGCTGCCCGCCGGGCTCGAGCAGTCGCTCGACGGCGGCCAGCGCGGCGCGGTCGTCCTCTATGTGCTCGAGCACGTCCCAGAGGATTACGCACGCGTAGCGGCCCTCGACGTCCTCCAGCGCGCATTGCGCCACGATTACTTCGGGAAAGGCGGCGAGCCGCACGCGGGCGCGCTCGAGCGCCGCCGCCGAGAAGTCGATCGCGCGGCCCTGCCAGCCCTTGCGCGCCAGGTGCGCGCTCACCTCGCCGGTGCCGCACCCGACCTCGAGGAACGGCCCGCGCAAACCGTAGTCCGCCACGAAGCGGTCGAGGCAGTACAGCATGTATTGCTTGAGCGGGACGAAATTGGCCATCGACGCGCAGCGCTCACCCGCGTGGGGCGTCGAGCGCCGCAAGCGCGATTCGCAGCGCCGCAGCCAGGTGCGAGTTCGCCTCGTCGGCGCGGCCGAGACTCGCGAACAGCTCCCCGAGCGCCACGTGCGTGCGCCAGTGATTGTCGAGTGCGAGGCTCGCCTCGAGGTACGTCTGCGCCTTGCCCCACAGCTTCTGCTGCTCGCACAGGCGTCCCAGGGTATGCAGCAGCGCGGCGTCCTCCGGGTGCGCGGTGAGCCAGCGCTCGGCGGTCTCGAGCTGGCGGATGGGGTCGGGGCCGCGGCACTCGGCGTACCACTGCACCAGGCGCGCGTCCCAATGCCGCTCGAGTGCGCGGCCGATGAGGTCGGCCGCCTCGCGGTCGCCGCCCATCGCCAGAAAGGCCCGCGCCCCCGCCTCGGCCACCACGGGCTGCAGGCGATCGGCTTCGCCGAGTCGATTCCAGTAGGCCCGCAGACCCGTCGGGTCGGTCGAAAGCGCCGCGATCGCCTCCGCATTCGCGCGGGCGCGAAGCACGAGGCCCTGTCCGGCGTCGTACACCTTGCGCTTGACCAGTTGATCGACCAGCGCCGGCAGCTCCTCGTGACGACCGGTGGCCGTCAGCGCGCGCAGCTCGAGACGCAGCGCTGCGGTATGCAGGCCGGCCTCGCGGCGCAGGTCCGCCAGGCGCGCCAGCGCCACCGTCGGCTGGCCCTGCTCCAGCGCGGCTTCCGCCTCGAGCATCAGGCGTGGCACCGCCAGGCTCGTCACCTGCGCGTCGGGACGCGCGAGGAGCTCCTGCGCGCCGCCGTAATCGCGCAGCTCGAGCGCCGCGCGCGCGCCGACCAGGACGGCGATCGGCGAGGACTGCGGAATCTCGATCGCTTCGCTGGCGTATTGCCGTGCCTTGCCCGCGCGGCCCTCGATCAACGCCACCACGGCGGAATCGAGGCGGCTTCGCGCGCGCTCGAGCTGCTGGCGACGGCGGTGCTCGCGCACCTCGTGCGGGAGCCTCGCGAGCCGCGACGCCAGCCGCAGGACGCCATGCATCAGCGCAAAGGCGATCACGGCCAGCACGAGCAGCGCGTTGAGCGTGAGCTCGACGCGATACGGCGGCGCGACGAACAGCGCGTAGCCATGGTGGAGCTTGAACAGGAGTGCCACCAGCACCGCCGTGGCGGCGAGCAGCAGGAAGGCGAGCAGTGCGCGCACCGGCGCTAGCGGGCCCGGCCGGGAGGCAGGGGACGCTCGACCCGCTCCGCGCGCTCGCCGCTCGCGCGGAGCAGCCGCACCGCGTCGAGGCTCCGCGCGAGATCCGGCAGGTCGGTGACCATCGGCGTGGCGACGAGCTGCGCGAGCGTGGCGGACGCCGACTCGACGGATCGCACGCGCGTGTCGAAATACCGCTCGAGCCAGTCGCGGCCGGCAGTGAGGTCGGCGCGGAACGCGCGCTCGTCGCGGGAGAGCAACGCTAGCCGCGCCGCAAGCAGCCGCAGCCTGAGGTTCTCGCGCAGGAAAAACACTTCCTGCGGAGTGAGCAGCGCCGCCGCCGGCCGCTCCGACACCTCGATGCGCACGACCGAGCGCAGGTCGGCCCACGCGTCGCGCAGGAAGCGCAGCCATGCGGGATCGTCGCCAGGCGCCCGCGCAGGGGCCGCCGCGGGGAGGCGCTCGTCGCGCGCGAGTGGCAGGTCGTCGATGGCGCTTTGCGTCTGGTCGAGCTTGAGCGCGATGCCAGCGACGTCGACGTAGGGCACGGCCTTCAGCGCCTCCATGTCGCGGGCGAGCGCACGGCGCAACGGCATCAGCTGCGGCCGCTCCATGCGCGCGAGCTTGGCATCGGCGAGCTGCACCGCGGCGAGGGCCGCCTGCACGTTGCCGGCCAGCGTGAGCTGCTGGCTCGCCAGCGTGAGCACCTGCTCGACCTCGGTGACGGCGAGCTCCTCGCGCGACGGCACGAGCTCGCGGTAGAGCGTTTCCAGAGCGGCCTGCTGCGACTGCGACTCGGCCAGCCGCGCTTCTAGCAACGCGACCTTCGCCTGCGCATCGCGCAGCGCGTTGCCCATGTCGGCCTCACGGGTGCGCGCCTGGCCGATCGCCGCATCGGCCGCCGTCAGGCGCTCGGCGACGTCGCTGCGAAACGCCATGGCGTCGCGGCGCAGGTCGAACCAACCGTATCCAACGAGCGCTGCCACCACCACCATGCCCGCGAGGGCGATCCGCGCCAGCGGGAGCTCGCGCACGGCATCGCGCGGTCCGGCCGAGGTCGATGTGGCGAGCGGCGCGCTCGCGTGGACCCCGTCCGGCGGAATGGACGACGCGCCGCGATCGGGTTCGGGAGCTTGAGGCATGGTGGCAGGGCGCCGATTCTAGCAGTCGGCGCGCAAGCTTCGCGGACGCCGCGCGCCGGCCGGCGGCGTGCCGGCATACAATCCGATCCCATTCGCACCGACCGGTATCCGGGCGCGCATGTCACTCCGGCTGAAGACGACGTGAACGGCTTGACTCTGCTGGCGCTGATCGGCGTGGCGTGCGCGATCGCCCTCGCGTACCGCTACGGAAGGATGACCGGACGGCGCGATGCGCCGCCGGCTACCGTTACGCTGGCCATGCGCGCCTCTGCGATTCCGGCTTCCGCACCCTCGTCGCCGGCGCCCCCGGTGCCCGCCGCGCCGCCGCCAGCGCCTGCGCGGCTCGTCGAGTCTCCGCATGCAGCCTCCCCCGCCGGGGCGCTTGCGCCATCGATTGCCTCGAACGCTTCGGTGGCCGGCGAGCCCGCGGCCATCGGTGCGGAGAAGACGCGCATCATCGTCGCGTACGAAGCGGAGACCGCACGGCTAGCGCGGCGCGCGACGGACCGGGAAGCCGCGACCTACCCGCTCGTCGAGCAGGCCGAGGAGCGGCGATCGCTGTTTCGCGCCCTGGCCGACGCACGCGCCGACGCTGCCCGTTTTCGCGCCATCGTCGTCGACCTCGAGAACGACGCGCCGCCGCCGATTCTCAACGACCGCGCGATGCCCGACGACCTCAAACTGATCGTCGGCATCGGGCCCGCGCTCGAGCGGATGCTGCAGCAGCTCGGCGTCGGCACCTATCGGCAGATCGCCCGCTGGACCGAGCACGACATCGACGACATGGACGGCCGGCTGGCCGAATTCCCCGGTCGCATCCGGCGCGACGCGTGGGTGACGCAGGCGCGCGAGCTGCACGCGCGCAAGTACGGCGAGCGTCCGTAGTGCCCGGCGCGACCCCGCCGGCGGCATTCGCGGAGCCGCATATGAGTCGTGCCGCCATCCCCATCGTGCTGCTCACGCTGATCTGGGGCTGTAACTGGCCGATCCTGAAGATGGGCGTCACCGAGATGGCGCCGCTGACGTTTCGGGCGCTCACGCTCCCGTTCGCCGCGGCCGGCCTGCTGCTGGTGGCACGTCTTTCCGGCGACCCTATCGCCATCCCGCGCGCATGGTGGGGCCGCGTGGCGGTGCTCGCGCTGTTCAACATCGCCGCATGGAACGGCTTCGTGCTGTTCGGCGTGCAGCAGATGCCCGCCGGCCGGAGCGCGATCCTCGCCTATACGATGCCGATCTGGGCAACGCTGATCGCCGCGTTCGTGCTGCGCGAGCCGCTGTCGACGCGTAAGCTCTTCGGCCTGCTGCTCGGCACGGCCGGCATGCTGCTCCTCATCGGCGAGGAGATCCGCGCCATCCGCCAGGCGCCGTTCGGCGCGTTGATGATTCTCGTCGCCGCGATCGTGTGGGCGATCGGCACCGTGCTGCTGCGCATGTGGCAGCCACCGATGGCGCAGAACACTCTGTCGGGCTGGATGATGCTGGGCGGCTGGTTTCCGCTGCTCGTCGCCGCGCCGCTGTTCGACGCGCAGCCGCTGACGCAGACTCTGGGGTCGTTGTCCGCGCGCGGGTGGTTCGCCCTCGTCTACAACATATTCCTGGCCGGCACGGTCGCGCACTGGGCGTGGTTCAGGATGGCGCGCACGCTGCCGGTGGCCGTGTCGTCGCTATCGTCGCTGCCCGTGCCGGTGGTCGGCGTGTTCGCGGGCATCGTATTGCTGAACGAGCGGCCGGGCGTGCAGGAATGGCTCGCGCTCGCGCTCGTGGTGCTGGCGCTCTTCATCGTGCTGGTCCAGCCGAAGGGCGCGCGCGTGCCGCCGCTTGCCGCGCCGGCCGCGCCCGACGAATGAGCGCGGGCCGACGGCGAATGCTCACGCGAGCTCGGGAATCAGCGTCACTGTCGTGCGCTTCGTGAACCACGCGTCGAGGTTGGCCTTGCACAGGTCCGCCATCGCCTGGCGGGTCTCGCGCGTGGCGCTGCCGACGTGCGGCAGCAGCACGACGTTGTCCATGGCGAGCAGCGCCGGCGGAATGCGCGGCTCGTCGGCGAACACGTCGAGCCCCGCGCCCTTGATGACGCCCTTCTGCAGCGCGTCGACCAGCGCCGGCTCGTCGATGATCGAGCCGCGCGCGATGTTGACGATGGTCCCCTTCGCGCCCAGCGCCGCCAGCACTTCGGCATCGATCAGGTGGCGCGTGGCGGCACCGCCCGGGCAGGCGACGACGAGAAAGTCCGCGCTCTGCGCGAGCGCGCGCACGTCCGGCACGAACGTGTAGGGGACCGCCTGCGGCTTGCGGCCCGTGTACGACACCGCCATGCCCAACACGCTGAGCCGCGCGGCGATCGCCTTGCCGATGCGGCCGAGCCCGACGATGCCGGCGCGCTTGCCCGACAGACGCGTACGGAGCTCCGGGGTGCGCTTCTCCCACAGCCCGGCGTGCACGAAGCGGTTGAGCCGCACGAATCCGCGCCCCGTCATCATCACGAGGGCGACGGCCACGTCGGCGACGTCGTCGGTCAGCACGTCCGGCGTGTTGGTAACCTTGATGCGGCGGCCACGGCAATAGTCGATCGGCACGCCGTCGTATCCCACGCCGAACACCGAGATGATCTCGAGGCCGGGCAGCGCATCGAGCAGCGTCGTCGGCGTAACCGTCCCGCCGCCCTGGACGAGTCCCCGCACGCCGGCGCCCTCCTGCGCAAGCAGCCCCGGCGGGTCCGGCGCGGCGGCGTAGTCGTGCGTCCGGTAATCGGACTTGAGCGGCTCGTACAGGAAGGGCGGCAGCGGGGCGGTGACCAGGATGTCGACGTTGTTCATGGCTTCTTCGAGTTGACGGGGTGGGCGCCGAACCATTCTAGCAACGCCGCGACGAGGCCGCCGTCGCCGGGCGGCGTCTCGTGCGCGTCGAGACCCTCGGCACGCGCGGCCGCGGCGATCCGTGGATGGCCGGCGAACGCGACCAGGCGCAGGAGGCGTGCGCGCGCCGGCGTAGCGTCCAGCGCGCGCAGCAGGTTGCGCAGCCCTTCCGCGGACGTGAGCGACAGTGCATGCGCGTCGCCGGCGTCGATGCGTTCGGCGAGGCCGGCGGCGCCAGCTCGTGGTGCCGCGCGCTGGTAGCAGTCGACATAATCGACGCGCGCGCCGCGTGCGCGCAGCGTGTCGCCGAGCTGCGCGCGCCCGTCCTCGCCGCGGAACACCACGATGCGTCGTCCCGCGACCGCCTGCAGGCCGGGGAGCGCGAGCAGGCCGTCGCTGTCGAACGAGGTGGTCGGCACGTGCGCGGCCGGCAGGCCCACCGCGTCGATCGCCGCGGCCGTGCCCGCGCCCGGCGCATAGATCGGCAAGCCGCGCGGCCAGCGCAGCGGATCGGGTGCCCCGAACTCGACCGCGTTCGCAGACACGAACACGGCGGCATCGTACTCGCCGAGGCACTCGTGCGCGCGAGCGAGCGCCGGTGCGTCGGCGGGCGGCAGGATCACGATGGCCGGCCAGACAATGCAATGCCCGTCGTAGGCGGCAAGACGCTGCACGAGCGCCGCGGCCTGCCGCACGGGCCGCGTGACGATCACGCCGACACCCGCCAGCGGACCCGCGGCCCGGCCACGCGTCGCACCGGCCATGCGCGTCAGGCGACGTCGACCGTGAGGCGGGCCGCGCCGCGCAACAGGAACTCGTCGGCCAGCCGCCGCCCGAGAGCCTCGGCAGCCACGGGCTCGAACACCTGGTCCTCGTCCTCGCCGCGGATCACTTCGCGACCGTCGCGGCTGGCGACGAGGCCGCGCAGCCACAGCCTGCCTTCCTCCCACTCGGCGTAGGCGGCGAGGGGCGTGTGGCAGCTGCCCGAGAGCGCGCGCGAGAACGAGCGCTCCGCCGTGACGGCTAGCGTCGTGCCGGCGTCGGCCAGCGGCGCCAGCATCGTCGCGACGTCGCCGCGCGCCAGCGCGCATTCCACGGCGAGCGCGCCCTGGCCCGGCGCGGGCAGGCTGCGGTCGGGATCGAGCAATGCGCGGATGCGCATGCCGAGACCGAGGCGCTTCAGCCCCGCCGCGGCGAGCACGATCGCGTCGTAGCGGCCTTCGTCGAGCTTGCGCAGGCGCGTATTGACGTTGCCGCGCAACGGCTCGACCAGGAGCCCCGGATGGCGCTCGCGCAACTGTGCCTCGCGGCGCAGGCTCGACGTGCCGACCACGGCGCCGGCGGGCATTTCGTCGAGGCTCGCGTATCGATCGGATACGAGCGCATCACGCGGATCGTCGCGTGCCGTGATCGCCGCCAGGACGAACCCGTCGGCCAGCAGCATCGGCACGTCCTTGAGCGAGTGCACGGCGAGCTCGGCGCGGCCATCGAGCATCGCGACCTCGAGCTCCTTGATGAAGAGGCCCTTTCCGCCGATCGCGGCCAGTGGACGATCGAGCACGCGATCGCCCTGGGTCGTCATCCCTAGCAATTCGACGGCGGTGCCTGGATAGAGCGCGTGCAACCGCGTCTGGATGTGCTGCGCCTGCCACAGCGCGAGCGCGGATTCGCGCGTGGCGATCGTGAGGCGGCGGGGACCGTGAACGGGACTCATCGAAGAGGCCGGCTGCGCAGCGGCGACGCATGCAACGGCGCCGCGATTCTAACAGGCGTGCGCGCGCCACCGCCCGCCCGCGCGATGGCGGGAACGCGGGAACGCGCGCGCGTGCCAGCTCGGCGCGTCACCCGATCGTGGACACCACCGCGGGCGGGGGCGCCGGCGGTGTGACGTAATAGCGAGTCCAGGCTTGCGGCCGGGCGATCGCCCCATCGTCGAGCATCCGGTCGATCTCCTCCGACGCATACCCGTAGAGCAGGAGCGACATGTAGGCGAGCTTGAACTCCCGATCGACGGGGCGGTCGGGGACCGAGCGCTTGATCTTGTCGTAAACGGTGTCACCCGGAGGGTTGCGCGCGACGTCGTCGAGCGCACGTCCGAGGACCGTCTGGAACGCCGCACGGCCGAAGAAGCGCCTGAAGCTGCGGGTCAGCCGCCGCTTCTGATCATCAGTGATGGATGCGCGCAGGCGTACCTGCAGGTCCACGTAGCTGCGCCCCTCCCCCGCGGGGTCGAGGGTCTTACCCGCAGAAATGCCCCGGATCGTGTGCAACTGCCACTCCTCGACCAGGCTCGCGGCCTTGCGCGTGGCGGCGTAGCGTCCCGACCGGTGCGCCGCGAGCGCGAGCAGCCCGCCCGACAATGCCAGGAACACGACCGTACCCGCGTAGAGCGAGGCGAACGAGATCTCGACGAATGCCGTGGCGGCCGCGCCGAGGCCCATGAAGCCGAGCAGCGCGTACAGCACGGCCTGCCGCTGCAGGTCCGACGAAATGCCGTGCTGCTCCAGCCAGGGGCCGACCGGACCGCCCAGCAGGTAGTACCACATGCGGTCGAGCCGCCGGCCGACGCCCTGCAGCGGCTGCGCCTCGCGCTGGCCGAGCACTTCCACGAGGTACATCCAGCAGGGGCCGACATGGCGGAAACCGAGCCATTCGGGGGCACCTTCGGCACCATGTCCTGCGCCTTGCAGACGCGGATCAGGCGGTCGCCGAACCAGCGTTCCATCCCGGGCGCCGAGCGCACGGTGTAGACGCGCGGAGCGCCCACCGTGACGCAGCGCTCGACGCGAAAGCCCTCCGTGTCGAGCTCATAGGCGCAGACCAGCGCGAGCGCGCCGCCGAGCGAATGCCCGCTCACGATCACGGCATCGAAGCGCGTCGCCTCCGCACGAAGCCAGGGCATGAGATGCCGCTTCGCGATCTTCCAGGCCGCGACGAAGCCACCGTGGGCCAGGGGATGGCGCAACGGCAACGGCATGCATGCGCAATTGACCACCCAATCGAGGAGCTGATCGGTGCCGCGGAACACAACATGGGCGGTGCGCGCCGCATCGTCGACACCGGCGTACAGCTGCGTGCTCCAGCCGATATAGGAGAATTCCTGCGGATCGACGAACGGATTCCAGAAATAGGCGATGGCGCAATCGCGCACCACTGCCTCGACCAGTCTCTGGTCCCGGTCGAACGACGGATTGTCGCAGCGCATTTTCGCCAGCACCGCGGGATCGTAGGCGAGCATCGTCAACGCGGGACGTTATCATGCAGGGGGTGGAAACGGTCGACACGCACGTTGCGCGCATGCCAGGCGAGCGGCCGTCGCATCCGCTTCGCCCGGGGCATTCATCATGATCCGACGTCCGCTGCCATGGAATCGCGACGTCGCCGCCGCCGTCATGCTGTGCGCCGCGGCCGGCATGGCCGACGCCGTCGGCTACGTCCAGATCGGCGTCTTTGCCGCAAACATGACCGGCAACACGGTGCTCGCGGGCCTCGCGCTTGCCGACGCGCAATGGGCCAAGGCGCTCCAGCGCATCCTCACGCTCGCCACGTTCTTCGGTGGCGCGGTGATCGGGCGCGTGCTGCTGAACGCCGCCGGCAACCGGTCGACCCTGCCGCTGGCCGTCGAAGCCGTGCTCACGGCCGGCGCCGCCTTCGCCCCAGCGGAATCCAATGTCGAGATCTTCCTGATCACCCTCGCGATGGGTATCCAGACCACCGCGCTGACCCGCTTTCACGGCTTCGCGCTCAGCACGGTCGTGATGACCAGCACCATGGCGAGGCTGGCCGAATCGGCCGCCGATCGCCTGATGCGGCGCTGGGGCCGCACGGCGCCGCGCCACGGCATGCCGGGCGCTCTCCTGACGTGGACCTGGGTGGCCTACGGCAGCGGCGCGGCGATCGCCGGCGTCGCGCTGCGGCATCTCGCCGTGCCGCTGCTGATGCCGGCGCTCGTGGTGCTCGCCGTCACGGCGATGTATGCGCAGCCGCTGCGGCCGCGCTCGTGACGGGTTCTCGAGCCGACCCAAGGCGCTCGCCTTCGACCGCATCGACCGCTTCCTGCAGCAGCGACTCGTCGCCATCGCGCAGGCGCGCCGCGTCGGATAGGATCCGCCGGAAGCGGCGTCCGCCGGTCCGGCCATGGTAGAGGCCGAGCACATGGCGGGTCAGCGCGCGTAGCGGTGTCCCGGACCGCAGCCGATCGGCCGCGTAGTCGACATACGCGGCGATGATCCCGTCGCGCGAATCCGCCGGGGCGTCGTCGCCGAAGAGCCGCCGGTCCGCCTGCGCCAGCAGGTACGGGTCGTGATACGCCGCGCGTCCGAGCATCACGCCGGCCACGTGCGGCAGCTCCAGCTCCACCGCGTCCCAATCGACGAGCCCGCCGTTGAGCACGAACGACACGGCCGGAAAATCACGCGCAAGATCGCGTACGACGCTGTAGCGCAACGGAGGCACCTCGCGGTTCTGCCTGGGCGATAGTCCCTTCAGCACGGCGTTTCGCGCGTGCACGATGAACACCTCGCATCCGGCCTCCGACACGACGCCGACGAAGTCGCGCACGAAGCCGTAGTCCTCGATGTCGTCGAGCCCGATCCTGTGCTTGACCGTCACCGGCACGTCGACCACACCGCGCATGGCCGCGACGCAGCGCGCCACCAGCTCCGGCTCCGCCATCAGGCACGCGCCGAAGCTGCCGGTTTGCACGCGCTCGGAGGGACAGCCGCAGTTCAGGTTGATTTCGTCGTAGCCCCACGCGGCGCCGAGGCGTGCGGCGTGCGCCAGCGCCGCGGGATCGCTGCCGCCAAGCTGCAGCGCCACCGGATGCTCGCGCGGGTCGAAGTCGAGGTGA
Organism: Burkholderiales bacterium; assembly: GCA_038239945.1. Taxonomy (GTDB): domain Bacteria; phylum Pseudomonadota; class Gammaproteobacteria; order Burkholderiales; family Casimicrobiaceae; genus VBCG01. The sequence continues at coordinate 26,275 of JBBSEG010000022.1, read as the reverse complement.
TGCGGCACGTCGCCGTGCACGAGCGCGGGGGCGGTGATCATCTCCGTGTACAGACGCGCCCGGCGGCTTAGGAGACGGAAGAAGAACCGGCAATGGCGGTCGGTCCAATCCATCATAGGTGCAATACAGAGTAGGTGGTCGTGCCGGGTCATCGCGCATCCTGGCTCACATAGGTCCAAACTAGGTCGAGCATGACGCTGGCAACAACGAGGTTCTCGCGCATTGTGGCATAGCGAGAACTGCGCTTATCTCGCCCTTTTTCATGGAGCGGCAATTGGGGTCGGGGCGCGGATGAACGAGCCATCGCCGAACGCGGTTCGAGGGTGCGACGGTTGAAAAAAGCGATGAAGTGTGATACAAAACATCGGACAATAGTGCCACTTATACAAGGATTTGTATCATATGACTGTCAGCCGCCCTCCTCAGCGGGACAAGGCACTGTCGCTACTGAAGCGGCGAGGAATGGTGCGCCTGTCCGAGTTTCTTACGCTGGGCGTAACCGCGGCCACCGTTTCACGTCTTGAACGCGAAGGCGCGGTCGTGCGCCTCGCGCGCGGTCTCTATCAGCGCCCGGACGCGTCCGTCGACGCCAACCATACACTCGCTGAAGCCTCCAAACTTGTTCCCAAGGGCGTCATCTGTCTTGCTTCGGCGCTTGCCTTCCACGAACTGACCGATCAACTACCCCCGAAAGTATGGATGGCGATCGGTCCGAAGGACTGGCGTCCGCGATTTCAGTATCCACCGGTTCGGTTTGCCCGGTTCCCCGAAGCGCAGCTGAACCGGGATGTCGAACACCATCGGATCGATGGCGTCCGAGTTCCTATCTTCGGAATTGCCAAGACGATCACCGATCTGTTTCGCTACCGCCGCACCGTAGGCATCAACCTCGCCCTCGAAGGGCTACGCGAAGCGCTGCGCAAACGAAAGACAACGCCGGCAGAGATCGCCAAGTGTGCCGTGGAGGCGGGCGTGTGGAAGACGATGGAACCGTATTTGACCACTCTGACGTCCAATGGCTAAGCCGGTTCGCGACATTGGCGCGTCGGTGCGGGCGCGCCTGCTCACATTGTCGCGCGAGAAGGGCCAGGCGCTCGATTTGCTCCTGACACGCTACGCGCTCGAGCGGCTGCTCTACCGTCTGAGCATTTCGCCGCATCGCGATCGCTTCGTGCTCAAAGGAGCGATGCTGATCACCACGTGGTTCGACGATCCGCACCGCGCGACGCGCGACGTTGATCTGCTCGGCTACGGGGATCCCTCCCCGGAGTCGATGCTCGCTACATTTCGCGAGATTGCCAGCATCGCGGCGGACGACGGTCTGACCTTCGATAACGAAGCCTTGCGCGTCGACCTGATCCGCGAGGAGCAGGAATACGGGGGACTGCGGCTGCGCACGACCGCAGCGATCGCCGGTGCGCGGATAGGCGTGGTAATTGATATTGGCTTCGGCGATGCGGTCGAGCCTGATATCGAAGAAATCGATCTGCCGGTCCTGCTCGATCTGCCGACGCCGCACCTACGTGCCTACGCCCGCGAGACCGTCATCGCCGAGAAGTTTCAAGCCATGGTTGCCTTCGGTCGCGCCAACAGCCGCATGAAGGATTTCTACGATGTGTGGGTTCTGGCCAAGAGCTACGACTTCAACGACGATCGTCTAGCGCGAGCGATTGCAGCGACGTTTGACCGAAGAGGGACACCGCTACCCGATGTCCTGCCCGACGCGCTGACGGCGGAGTTCGCAAGGGACGAAGGCAAACATCGTCAGTGGAGTGCCTTTAGCGCTGAACTTGCGATCGCAACGGGTCCGTTTGAAGGCGTGATCGAAGATCTCGCGACCTTTCTCATGCCGCAGCTTGATCACGCTCGACATTTCGCCAAGTAGAAGAACCCAGTTCATCGCGCTGCGCTCGATCACCGGTGCGTCCGGGAGGACTTGAAGCAATTCCGGGACAGCGGCCCGGCGAGCGCCATAGACCACGTGTCCCGTCACGACGCTCGGGGGGGTTGCGTTGGCACCTACCGTCGACATGGCTGGTGCGAACCTGCGCGCAGCTACGCTGACGCTCCTGCGCAAGCGGCTTAGCGTATTATCTCTCCATGAGGGCGTTGGCAACTGGATTGCGGAGACATAGACTCCGAGCTAGTCGCGACTCATTTCCTCCGTCAAGCTGAATGTCTCGATCCCTGCAACGATTCTTAGAGGCGCGTGCGCATCGCTCGCTGGTGGCGATCGTCACGGCCCTGGCGTTCGCGTTCCTGGTCTCTGTTTCTGCGAGCCACATTCATATCACCGCAGACGAGGATGCCGGCTGCGCCGTCTGCGTAGCGTTTGCCGGCAAGGTCGAAGGTCCGACCGCCGAACTTTCGGTATGCGAGCCGGCCCGAGTCGCCTTTCCTTCGTGCTCCCTGATGGAGGCACCGCTCCTCGCATCCGTCGCCCTCGTTGTTCTCCCCCCGAGCTGCGGTCCCCCGCACTACTTCTCGTAAGTCCGCCAAGCCTGCCTGGCTTGGCACCCTAATGCTCGATCTGCTCCCACCGCCCAACGGCGGAACGGGGGCGTTTAGGTATGACTATCGTGGAGTCTTCATGAGCCAGTTTCGCACTTTGCGGTGCGGCGCTCTTTGCGTCAGCACCCTTCTCACCATTCAAGTCACATCGGCAGCAAGTATTAATGTCAGTACCAAGGACACCCCGGGCAGATTGTTAGCCGGCGTACTCGTCTCATTGCAGCGCCTCGGGCAGCCCTATCGCGCAGCAGACGACTGATGGCAGCGGCGTCGCTCGATTTGCGGACATTCCCGGTGGCCGATATACGGTCATCAGCGGCCGCGTCACAACGAGCAACGTGCCCAAAGAGTCAACGTGGCGGAGACCGCGACGGTAAGTGTCGCGCTGAACGTGGCGGATGCGCCACAAATCGAGAGTATTACCGTCACCGCAGCTCGACTTAGGGAGGCGCAGATAGCGCTATCGCCCAAGGTCGGGACCACCGTCTACACCGTCGATCAGGCGCTGATTGACGAGTATGGCAAGGGCGCAAATACGCCCATGAACGAAGTCCTGATGCAACTGCCCGGCGTTGCCCACGACTCCAAGGCGTCCGGATACATCCACGTCCGCGACGACCACGCCAATGTGCAGTTCCGCATCAACGGCGTGACGCTGCCGGAAGGCATCAGCGGCTTCCGCCAGTCGATCGACAGCCGCTTCGTCGATCACATCGACTTCGTGACCGGAGCCGTGCCCGCGCAATTCGGCCAGCGGACCGCGGGGATCGTCGAGATCCAGACCAAGGACGGAATCGATACCGCGCCGGGCGGTAGTGTCGGGTTGCTTGCCGGTGGTCACAGCCTGTGGCAGCCCAGCGTGGAATTCCTCGGCAGCAGCGGGACGCTGAACTACTACGTGACCGGCAAATATCTTAGCAGCGACCAAGGCATCGAAAACCCGACGTCCTCAAGAAATGCCATTCACGATCACACAGAACAAGTGCGCAGCTTTGGCTACGTGTCGAAGGTAGTGGATGACGATACCCGCATCGCGATGATGGCGAGTACATATCAGGGCAAATTCCAGATCCCGAACAACCCTGATCAGGCCGCGTCCTTTCATTCGCCGGGGGTGAGCAATATCGACACCGGTTTCAACGCGATTCCGTCCGCCAACCTTGAGGGCTACGTTATCACCGGACGGACACGCTTTCGCATAGATTGCCACGAGTGGGAGCCTGTGCTGTGGATAAAGAGCATGCGCCCTGCCAATAAAGGCGCACTTCAAACGTTTGACGGCAATCACTCACCGTTTCACAAGAGCACGTTTCCGAGCGCTGCGGCAGCGACGAGGTTCGCCCTATCGTATGGCGAACGCGTCGCAATAGGCTTGGTTGGCGGACTTCATGTTTGAAATATAGGATTGCAATGGAATTCCTTCACGTTCCGCTGTCGCTGGACCCAGAGCGCGCGCCTTACCCCTCTCCTGAGAACGCACTGGTGGTCGAAAACCTGCGTTTTCACTTCGCAGGAAACCCGGATATCGTGCGTATTGACCAATGGTCGGCTGCCGTCGGCGAAAATGTACTGATCATCGGTCCATCCGGCTGCGGCAAGACAACGCTTCTTCATCTCCTCGCTGGCCTGCTTGTGCCGCAGGGTCGGACAGCAGCAGCGCGTCGCGATTGCCCGGGCAATGGTGAATCGGCCGAAACTTGTGCTCGCCGACGAACCGACGTCCAGCCTGGACGACGAAAGTTGTGCGCTCGTTGTCGATCTGTTGCTCGCCTCGACGCGAGCACTCGGGACGACTCTGATCATCGCAACTCATGATGGCCGGCTTCGCGCACGGATCGACCGCCAATTGATCCTTGGCCGACAGCCGGGTGCAGCGACATGAGTCCGCTGCAAGTCGCTTGGAGTTACCTGCGCGCGAACAAGCTGCGAACATTGCTCAACGTCTTGCTGCTCGCGCTTGGTGTCGCCACGATTGGCTTCGTGCTTATCGTTGACAGCCAAATCGGCGACAGTTTCATGCGAGACGTGCGAGGCATCGACCTCGTCGTCGGTGCGAAAGGCAGCGCCATACAACTGATCCTCGCCGGCATTTTTCATCTCGACGCACCGACCGGAAATATTCCGCTCGCAGCCGCCCGCGATCTGGAGGCGAATCCTCTGATCAAGAAGGTGATTCCTCTATTACTCGGCGACAGCTTTCGCGGCTTCCGTATCGTTGGGACTACGCCTGACTACGTTTCGCTGTATGGCGGGTTGCTGGCGTCGGGCCAGTTGTGGCAGGGCAAGATGGAAGCCGTATTTGGATCGTCGGTCGCGGCGGCGACGGGTATAGGTGTCGGCGGTCGATTCGTCGGGTCGCATGGCCTGACTGAGGGCGGTCCGGTCCACGGCGATTCCATCTACGCCGTCGTCGGCATCCTTGAGCCTACGGGAACGGTGCTCGACCGGCTCATTCTGGTCAATTCGGAAAGCGTCTGGTTTGTTCACGAAGGCAACCTCACGGATCCGGAGGAAAAAAAGTCGTCGAAGGCGAGCGACAAGTCACGGTGCTACTGGTGCAATACGCGACCCCACTCGCGGCCGCGTCACTCCCACGCAAAATCAACACCGACACGAACATGCAGGCCGCGTCGCCCGCGCTCGAGTCGGCGCGGCTGTTCAAAATGATTGGTGTCGGGGCTGACGTTATCCGCGCATTTGGCGCCGTCGTGCTGGCAACGGCTGCTCTGTCGCTGTTCATCGCCCTTTATCACGCACTGAATGAGCGCGCCTACGACATTGCCGTCCTGCGCACCCTAGGGGCACGACCGAGAACCATTGCGGTGTTGATGATCCTCGAAGCGCTGATGCTGGCTTTGGCGGGTGGACTGCTTGGCCTAGCCCTTGCCCATGTACTCGTCGCCGCGCTCGCTTGGTGGATGTCAGCGCAAGATAGCCTGCGCATTAATGCGAGCGTGTCCGAGGCGAGCGAACTTTGGCTCTTGGCCCCGGCTTTACTCGCAGCGCTGCTGGCGGCACTGCTGCCGAGCTGGCGCGCTGCGCGAGCAGATATTTCGGCGACGCTCGCTCGCCGCAACTAACCTGAAAGGTACACCCATGAACTACCCATCCTTCGCATTAATCCTGTTCTTGGGTTCTTGTCGCTGGGCACCGCCGCGCAAACGGCGCCGCCGAAGCCCGCTCGGTCTGCCGTGGATCCGGTCAAAGAGGCGGAGCATACGAAGGAAGACGTCAAGCGACACCGGATCATGGCTATGGCCCACGAGACTGCGGCGAAGTGCCAGGAATCGGGGAAAGACGAGGATGTGTGCATGGCCGAACTTGCTAAAGCATGTGCGGGAATTGCATACGGCAAATATTGCGGAATGAAGCATCCCGATTGACGGCTACATCGGATTCGGGCTTTTCAAACATTCAAGGAGCGAACAATGGCTAGCATCAAAACGCTAACGGCGGCATTTCTCTGCTGTGCCTTCGCACCGGCATTCGCCTTCGATCCAAATGGTGGGTCCAAGGGACTACCGAGTGCCTCGGACTACGCCGCAACCATGATGCCCGAAACAAGCGGGGTCGTTTCCTGGAGGGCTCTGGCCCAGGTCGAGCCAGTGAAACGCAACGGCAGGATTGTTATGCGTTTTTCTGATCAGGTGCTGGCGTTAGACAAACAACAAGTTGTCGTGCGAGGTTTCATAATGCCGCTGGACGTCGGCGCGAAGCAAAGGCATTTCCTGGTGTCGGCGGTGCCGGCGTCATGCCCGTATTGCATGCCCGCCGGCCCGGAAGCAATCGTCGAAGTCATGGCAAAGAAGCCAGTGCCCTACGGATTCGCGCCCATTTTGGTGAGCGGCAATTTCGCATTGATCAGGGACGATCCGGCGGGTCTCCTTTATCGGTTGACTGATGCCGAGCCAATCCAGATGACGCCGTAACAGTGGCCGTGCAACTCGATGATTTTCGGGAGCGCACCAGATCTTTCAGCGTTGCGCCGACGTCGATGGCGGCGCTAAGTCAATGACGCCAATATTGCTGTCGCTGATCACGTTTTTCTCGACCCTCGGCGGCGGCCTGTTCGCGCTGAGGTTTCGCGGCCAGCTCCACTACATTCTCAGCTTTACCGCCGGCGTGCTCCTGGGCGTTGTCAGTTTCGACATCCTGCCGGAGATTTTCGAGTTAGCTCACAATCTCGGCTTTGATGCCATTGGCGGGATGATTGCGCTGGTCGTGGGATTTCTTCTGTTTCACAGTTTGGGGAAATTTGTCCTGCTACACCACAGTCACGAAGCTAGCTACTCGCCACATCATCATCCGCGTGTGGGCATGTTGTCCGCGCTGGCCCTGGCCGGACATAGTTTTATGGACGGTGTGGGCATCGGTCTGGCCTTTCAGGTTTCGGAAGCGGTCGGGATCGCTGTCGCTGTTGCGGTCATCGCTCACGATTTTTGTGATGGTCTGAATACGGTCAGCCTGATGCTGGTGAATCACAACACGCGCCGGCGCTCGTTCCTGATGCTCGCGCTTGACGCGGCGGCTCCGGTACTCGGTGCGGCTTCGACACTGGCTTTTAGCGTGCCACCTTTCATCTTAATGCTGTATCTGGGATTCTTCGCCGGCTTCTTACTCTATATCGGCGCCTCGGACATCCTTCCGGAAGCGCACTCCCAAGCCAGTTCCGCCACCGCGGGCGGCCTCATAGCTTTGACGTGCCTCGGGGCCGCGTTCATTTTTGTGGCGGTGCGCGTAGCCGGATAGGTGCATTGCGGCTAGTCCACGCCGCAGCAAACGGAGACAGTCTCGAGTTCGCGAAGAGTCAGACCAACGCTAGGAGACAAGTCGATGCACAAGCGGGATTTGAGCGCTTGGAGCCACGATCACGTGTTTGTACTCGGTGACCCTGCAGCCGACGTTTGACCGAAGAGCGACGCCACTACCCGATGTCCTGCCCGACGCCCTGACGGCGGGGTGTGTTGGAGGTGGCTAGTGACGTAACGTCGTGCCAAGCGACCAGGATCGCTTCAACATCGGGGAAGTACTTGTACAGAGTCGCGCGGCCGATGCCGGTCTGTTCAGCGATCTGCGCCATCGTCACCGACCGCAGCCTGTGCTTGGCCACCAGCGTCGCACTTGTCCAGACACGCGTCGCGCACCGCGCGGCGATGCTCCTCGCTCGTCTCGCGGGATTTTCGTCTGCGGCGGTTTTTATATAATGCCTCACCTGTTCAAAAAACTCCCGAGATGACCGACCCGGTTCGCATGGAAGGCCTGACGCTGACAGTCGTCGACGGCGCGGCCTCGGTCGACTACTACTGCAACAGGTTGGGGCTGTTCAAGCTCGAATGGAACGCGGCGCCGCAATTCGCGATGCTAAGAGTGAACGGTGGTGCGGCGACGCTGGGGCTGCTGGCGTGGACCGAGGCCGAGAAAGAAGGCGCGGAGCGACTCTCGCGCGCGCAAGCGCGAGCGGTGCACGTCGAATTTAGCACCGACGACCTGGACGGCCTTTACGCCGCCTTGGTCGCAAAGGGAGCCGTCATCGACGTGCCGCCGCACGATGAGCCGTGGGAGCGCGCTATGACGGCGTTCGATCCGGACGGCTACTCGGTGGAGATGGCGCAGGGGCGCCGCGGCAAGAAGGAATAGGGGCCGCGTCAGATACCGCGGCCGTAAGTGCTGGGCATCCAGAAAGCGGCCAACGAGAGCGGTCTCACCGACTGACGAAGAAAACCAACAATTCACACTCGAAACTACGCATCCATTCGTGCTCGAGCGAACCAGTTGCCCTTCAAACAATTTCCCGCATTTTGATGCCGACAGTTTTCCCACTTACCGCAACTGATTCATCGCAGTCCAAAGTGCTATGGCGTCACACAGCTAAGTGGGTGCGTGCACACGATTTGCACACGCCGCCTCGCACGCAGTTGATACCGAAGTTGAATCCTTCCGATCCATCATGGGGGCAACGCAGAAGCGGTGTGATGGGTGATTCATGTGGTTGGCAGGTCGTTCGCCCGGTCGTTCATGGCGACCGGGATCGCGAACAATTGTATCCCGTGTCCCGCGCGGACCGTCGTGTCCTATCCACCCGCCGCACACGCGCAAATGCAAACGAAATCATGCGAACGTGCCCGAGCCGTAGCGACCGCTATCGACCCTTTCCGGTTATAGAACGTCCTTGAAAGCGGACATCGCGCGCGGAACGGCTGAATACGGGCCGCTCAGTGGTCAACACGCATCGGCCACGCGCGTGCCTTCCCCGAGAATGGAAACATCAGACGGCGATCATGCCGCTTACGGCGGCCGAGAGCAGAGGCACGGCGACCTCGCCCACCTCGCTCCGGGATCAACCTGGCTTGCCGTCGAGCCGCGCGCGCGTCAGTACCGGCCAGTATTTGATTGCATAAATCGCAAATGCAGCGGACCACAACGCGCCGGAAGCGATAACGGTGACCATGTAGACCCCTGGCAGCACCATTCCGCCACCGACTCGAACCAGCGCGGCAAGAAAGACCAGTGAAAAACAGATGGCCTCGGGCCAGCCTGTCTGCAACAGGCGACCTGTGTGGCCACGCGCGGTGCGCGTCATCATGCCGAGGGTCATGCCGCCGATAGCGCCCATTGTCAGTGCATGGATCGCGAGTGGCGCCGCGACAAGACCGAACGCGGCGATTGCCCTCAGCACGAGATAGATTACGATCCACGCATAGGCGCCGTGCAGGACCCAGACCAACGGCGTTCGCAACGTACGCCAGAACTGCCAAAGGTAGAGGCGTGTACCGTGCACCGCAGCCGCCGCCAGCGCAACCGCGGCAATCACACCATCGGGCGCCTGCAGGAGATCCGCCACGCCTAATGCAACGACACTGCCGAGTGCCAGTTTTTCGACGAGTGCCTTGCTGACCGCTTGCGTTCCCGGTACTCCATTGTTGGTGAACATTGGGATCACGCGTCCGCCAATCGCAACAATGATCAGCAGTACGAGGTCGAGGCCGACCTGAAGGCTGACGAGCTCCGGCCAGTTCAGGACGCCCAGGAACGAAAGATGCAGGGCCAAGGCGAGCGCGCCAAACATGAGTAGCAACGCGACGACGAAGTAGTTTCGCTTGTTGCCGCTCCGAACCAGCGGTATGCCGATGCCGATTGCAACCGCGACCGGAAATGCCGCATTTACGGCGGCCGCCGCCACGTCATAAGGCGACAACACCAGGACCCTGCCGACAATCCAGAAAACGGCGAACCCCGCCAGCGTCGGTCCCCTCGGGGTGGGTTGCCCTGTCCAATTTTGAACGGCCGTGAACAGAAATCCCGTGATGACCGCCAACGTATAGCCGAAAAGCATCTCGTGCCCATGCCATACCAGGTTTCTCAGGTAAGCCGCGGGCAAGTACCCCGCGTATTGGCACACCCAGAGGGGGACGGACAGCGCGGCGAAGATACTGGCCAGCAAATAGAACGGCCTAAAGCCCAGGTTCCAGAGCGCAAAGTCTGTGGAGTCCGGATTCGACTTCCGTATTTGTTGGGCAATCATAAGAAAAAACCCAGCGGCTCCCCGCGAGAATCGTACGCGACGTATCGGCCGAAGTTGCCATGACGCACGGCCTCGACCATTTCATCCAACGCATGCTCGGTCTGTTGCGCCGACGTCGCACTGCTGCACTGTCCCGAGAGCCCCGCGACAAAAACGACTCGCCAACCCTTCCCCGTGTATTCCGATTCAGCCGTCAGCGCCTCGAATGTGGTCGGTGCATGGGGGTCCTTGTCCACGACTATGGCGGGTTCGAGTTCGCCACCGTCGCCGGCCTTGAAGCGCTGCTTTTGCTCGGCGGTCGCGTCCGGGGGCAGGGTAGCGACGGTGAAGACGAATAGGAGGCGTGGCGGCTCCGGCTGCGAGCGGGCAGCATGAAGCAACAACTCAAAATGTGAGGCACTCATGATTCACTGCACCAGCAGCGTATCGGCGGCGTCAAGGTCGATGCTTTCCACGAATAGGTTGTTTGGAAGAAATATAAGGAAGCAGTCTGAGCCGGAAAATCTATGACAGCCAATGTGTAGCCTAGCTGACGCGCCCCTCTCACGGTCGTGTCTGTTCGCTCGATTTCACGACTGCGGGGAGCGCAGGTTCGGGCGCATGCGATCCGAAGCGGGTCGTCGCGGCCAACACAAGCATTCCTTCGCCGGGCCGTCTGGCTAACGCAGAACACTGTCGCCAACTACTTCACAATGACTTGCCATCGGTAGGCGAGGACGGTGCAGAAGAATGATGTACCGGAAAATCGCAGGTTCTGCGCTCGATCAAGCAGGACGAAGCAGTGCGATTGTTTTGTCCCTTGGGCCCGCCCGCAGGTTGAAATACACCTTGACCGCTGCGATCACCAGCGGCACCGCCCCGAACACAATAAAGACAACGTCGCCCGGCATGCGCAGCCACTCGATGAGGTGCGATCGTTCGCTGCCGATGTAGTCCAGGCTGCGCGCATGCCAGTATCCGTTTTCCAGCACATCCCAGACTTGCAGTAGCCCACCTGGAAACAGGCTCATCACCACCATCATCGCCAGGCCGACGTTTGTGCCCCAGAAAGCGCAGCGGATGTACTTCTCGACCCTTGGCCAGTGAGCATCGCTGCTCGTCTGCCGCAGCACAAACACCGTCAGCGCAATCGCCAGCATGCCGAACACACCCATCATCGCGGCGTGCCCGTGATTCGGTGTGAGCAAGGTGCCGACCTCGTAGTAGCTGACGATCGGCAGGTTGATCAGGAAGCCTAGAATGCCCGCACCGAAGAAGTTCCAAAAGCCCACGGCCATCAGGAAATAGAACGTCCACTTGTGCGGGATGACCATTTCTTTGCCGTTTGCGTCACGGTCCCCGCGGGTGGTGCGAACGAAATCCCACGCGTCAAGTGTGAGCAAGGTGAGCGGCACCACTTCCAGGGCCGAGAACAGCGCCGACAGCGCCATGTTGACGTTCGTCTGGCCCGTGAAGTACCAGTGATGCCCTGTGCCCATCAGCCCGCCGAGGAAGTACAGGATGGCGTCGAGGTAGATGACCCGCAACGCGACATTGCGGCGGGTCAGGCCGAGTTGGTAGAAGGTGAGTGCCACGACGGTCGTAGCGAAGAACTCGAAGAAGCCCTCGACCCACAAATGGATGATCCAGAAGCGCCAGGTGTCGACCACGGTGTAGTTGGTCGTCGCGCCAAAGAACATCGCGGGAATGTAAAACACCGGTATCGCCAGCGCCGCCACCAGGAACATCCTGACGATGGGCTGCGCGGCGCGATCGGTGAGCGCCCGCGGGCGCACCAGTGACCACAGCAACGCAAACCAGGCGACCAAGCCGGCAACCAACAAGATCTGCCAGACGCGGCCCAACTCCAGATACTCCCAGCCTTGATTGCCGAGCCAGAACCACCAGCGGCCCAGTAGTTGCGCAAGCCCCGCCCATTCCCCTAGGAGGCTGCCGAAAATGACCACCGCGAATGCGCTAAACAGAACATGAGTCGCACCTGCCAACCAACTTGGCTCGTCGGTTCGCAACGAGCGACCGAGGAACAGCGCAGCGGCCACGTAGGCTGTTGCAATCCAAAAGATCGCCAGCTGCAAATGCCAAGTACGCATCAGGTTGCTGGGAAAGATGCGCTCGAGCTGGAAGCCGTAGAAGCTGCCAGGATCGGCACGGTAGTGGGCAACCGCACCACCCACGAGCGCTTGTGCCAGCAACAGCAGCGCGACCACCACGAAGAATTTCACGAGCGCGTTCTGCCCTCGACTGGATCGCCCAGGCAGCATCTGTGGCTTGACGTTATGGCCGCGCGTGATCCATCCCAGGTAGTCAAATTTACCGAAGGCCAGCAGCACCGTGGCGATCCCGGCGAGCAGCACCATCAGGCTGGCCGCACTCCATAGCAGCGCACCGGACGTTGCGACGTTGCCCACGCTCGGATCATAGGGAAAGTTGTTGGTGTATGAGTACTCCTCTCCCGGCCGTGCTGCGACGGATGCCCAAGCCGCCCAAGTCACGAAGGCCGTGAACTGGCGCAGTTCGGTCGGGTCGGTGATGAGGTCGGCCTTCAGGCCGCCGTCGCGCGATGGGTCGTGAAAGTAGTCGGCCCAGTGCGCGATCTCCTGGCCGAAAGCGGCCGCCTGTGCGGCAGTGAATTGCAGTGAGTCGGTGGACGCGTCATAGCGATTCGTCTTTAGCGCCACGGTCGTCTCTGCCTGGACCGCCGCGGCCTGGCCTCGGGTCAGATCCCCGAAAGCTTGATGATTGCGCTCCTGCGCGATGGCCTCGGCGGTGACCAGCCCCATGCGGTGCAGGGCGGACGCCGAGAAGTCGGGTCCGAGGTAGGCGCCGTGACCCCAGATGCTGCCGTTGGCCATCAGTCCGTAGCGCAGGAATACCGACTGACCTTCACCGACATCGTCTGCGCTGAACAGCAACGAGCCTTCCTGATCCACCACCCGTGCCGGGATCGGCGGCGCATTGCTGTACGAAAGTGTCGTGATCAGGATCAGGCCCGCAAAGCCGAGCACCATCACGATCACCATCGCGCGTATCCACCAGGGCGACAGCGGGCCGTCGTCCTCGGCCACCGGCTGTGCCGCGACGTTCGTGGTCGCAGGCTCGTTCGCTGTCACAGTGCTCACATCCCCTCCTTCAGCATCGTCAGGCGAATGCTTTCGATTGCACGCGACGGAGCAAGTCCCTTGGGGCAGACCTCGGTGCAGTTCATGATCGAGCGGCAGCGAAAGAGACGATAGACATCATTGAGATCGTCGAGTCGCTCGTGCGTCGCCCGGTCGCGGCTGTCGACGATGAATCGCTCCGCCTGCAACAGGCCGGCCGGTCCCACGAACTTCTCCGGGTTCCACCAGGACGAAGGGCACTGGCTGGTACAGCAACCGCACAGGATGCACTCGTACAGGCCGTTGAGCTTGTCTCGCTGCTCGGGCGACTGCAGCCTCTCTTTCTCTGGAGGGGGCTCGTCGTTGATCAGGTAGGGCTTGATCGAGTGGTACTGGGTGAAGAAGCGGGACATGTCGACGACGAGGTCGCGAATCACCGGAAAGCTCGGCAGCGGGCGCAATACCACCGGCTCCTTCAGATCCCACACTCGGGTGATGCAGGCCAGGCCGTTGCGGCCGTTGATGTTGATCGCGTCGGAGCCGCAAACACCCTCGCGGCATGACTTGCGGATCGTCAGCGAGTCGTCCTGCTCCTTGATGCGCAGGATTACGTCCAGCAGCATGCGATCCCCGTCGTTGAGAGGCTCGTCGAAGTCCTGCATGTAGGGCTTGCGGTCTTGCTCCGGATTGAATCGATAGATCGAGAATTTCATGTGAGCCTTTCAAAGCACGCGGGCTTTGGGAATGGCGTTCACCCGCGAGCCAGCAAGAAAACCCGAACAGCCCACGCGCCCAGGGCCAACAGCGTCGTTGCGATCAGGAACAAGGTGGCGATGCGTGCGGCGAGCGGCGCGACGTAGTCCAGGGTTACGTCGCGCAGACCAACCCATGCATGGGTCACCAAGGCCACAACGAAGAGAATGGCAGCAACGCTGACGCCGTCGTTGCCGACCCAGCCCCGCCAGGCTTCGTACGAGTGGGGCGGATCGGCTACAAAGTGCAGGAGCACAAAGACGATGAAGCCCAGCATGAAGACCGCGCTCAGGCGCTGCATCAGCCATGCGGGCAAGCCACCGAGTGGCCTTCTCACAGCACGACTCTCGTTGCTAGCAGCGCGATCAAGAAGGCGCCGACATTCACGCTCCACGCGCTGCGGCGCGCGGCCGCCAGGTGGGAGCCGACGCCGATGTCCATCAGCAGGTGCCGCACACCGGCGAGCAGATGGTGCGACAGCGCCCAGGTGAAGAGGATCAGCGCCGCCTTGAACAGCCCTGTGTTCGCCATTCGCGTCAGACGTTCGTACGACTGCACGCTGGCCAGTGACAGATGCAAGGCGTAGAAGCCGAAGGGGAGACCGACTGCCAGCACGACGCCAGTGACGCGGTGGGTGATCGAGGTGAGCGCGCCCACAGGCATCTGAATCTGCGTCAAGTTAAAGAACACGGGCCGCGGCATGTTGCTCCGGCTCACGGTGAACCTCCACGCAGGCCGAGCCAGGCGCGCAGGCGATCACCACTGGGGTCGTCCCATGGAATCCCCGAAGCGTGCACACGAACGCCGGGCGCCTGTCCCACCACCAGGATGCGCGCAGACGCACCAGCCTGCAGCACCGGCCGTGGGCCCAGTGGAAGGTCCGCCTCGCACACGCGGCAGCTTTGCGCTGCGGCAAGCAGGGCTTGAAGATCCTGGGACGGCGTGGTGATCACGGGTTCGCGGGACCGCCTCGCCGCATTCATGGGTGTTCCCGACCGTGCTTCGGCCGGGTCGATACATGCACGGCAGGCTCCGCGGTCCGTGCGTCGCCACCGTCGTCACCAAAGGCCGGCGGTGGGTAGGTCAAATGCAAGCCCTCGACATGCGCGAATGAGGTGAGCGCGTGGGCCTTGCGCCCGTGCGGTCCGATGATGTCCTCCACGCGAACGCCTCGAACCACGAGCGCGTCGGCAATCATTGAGCGGTGACAGCGCCAAGGCACCGCTTCGGCGCACATCAGTGCGCACCTCCGGGTGCGCGCGAGTTCCACCACATGGTCGACGTTCTCGGCGAAGTTGGCGGACTGCATGTAGTCCGCGTAGCCTCTGAACGAAGCGTTATGCCACCCAGTGTTCGGCGAGTCGCCGTGTGCGTGGCGCAGGCCCCCCAGGCCGGGCATGTGCATATAGTCGATACCGGCGGCAGCGAGCGACGCTGGGAGCGCATCGAGATTGAATTGCGGGTTGTGACGTGAACGTGGGATCGTTCTTACGTCGATCATTTTTGCGACCTCATTCGTCCATAGCAGGCCAATGAAGTCCTCGATCGACCGATTCGAATGCCCGATGGTGCAGACCATGGATTCATGCATCGAGGTACCCATGTGTCGATACTGCGCCTGCGGCGTGGGAGCACCTATGCACCATGAAGCAGCAGGGTGACCAGAACGGACGAGTCCTCGATTGCCCTGAGGGAATGCGGGCTGCCGCCCGCGAGGCACTTGAGATCCCCGGGCCGCATCACGTCGCGCGTGGTTCCGATGGAGAATTCGATGCTGCCTTCCAAGCACTGCACCGTCAGTTCTCCGACAACATCGTGCTCGCGCATCTCTTTGCCGGCGAGCAGAACCATGCGGAACACCTCAAGGTGTTGCGTTTTGTACAACGTAGTGGACCGGGTGGTCGTGATTGCGCTGCCAAGCGGCCGAATGTTGATCAGCTCACCCGGCAGCGCATGGTGAATGGCCATGAATTGGAGTCTCCTTACTTTAGTTTGAGCTCGATGACGGCGAAGTGTCAGTGCGCTACCGAACGCCTGCCCGCACCTTACGAGTATCGCACGCCAGATCAGAGGACACGCGGACTTCGAGAGGCGCGCGGAGCCAGCGCACCTCGCCGTCCATGGCCACCTTGACTTTATCTCCACGAATCCCGAGTCTCGGCTTGACGACCATGCTATTGAACGTGAAGCTCTCAACCGTACTTGCATCGCCGAGGGTGTCGAACGCCCCCCGGCACAGCAGCCAGAGCATCGCGAGCGTTCCGATCGGACGCAACATTATGGCTGCGATGGACCCTTCGTCGAGCGCACCGGCCTCCTGCAGGCCCACCTGCTCAAGCTGCAGCCGGTTGTTGCCGACAAACAGTGTCGGTGTCGTCACGTCGCGAACGTTTGTTGCGAATTCGATGCGCAAGCGAAGTTGACGGTGTGTACCCAGCACCGTAACTAACGCGGCCCGGCCGCCACCAGCCGGCTCCGGCCGAAGCGCGCTTTGTATTTCTCGCGGTCCTCCAGCATTTGCGGATAGAGGCCGGGGCTTGCGTTGACGAGAAATACCCGGTCGTTGATCAAGCCTACCTGCACTGGGGCGGGCGCTGCACGCAGCAACGCCTGTACCGCCTGGGCGGCGTCGGCGGGAAACCCGTGGGTCCCGGCAAAATAATTGAAGGTGCCCTGGGGCACCACGCCCATGGCGCAGCCCACGGCATGGGCGGCCTGTGCCACCGAGTTGATCGTGCCATCGCCGCCGACCGCGATCACAGCTGTATGGCGCGCGATGGCCGTTGCTGCAGCGACATGCGCAGTGCGCTCCACTTCATCGGGACGGGCGTACAGCAATTCGCCTGTTCTTCCCGCGCCGCGCAGCGCCTCTTCGATCGCCTGACGTGTCACGTCGCGATCGTTGTGACCTGATGCGGCATTGATGATGAATTGCAGCGGTGAAGCGGGATCCACCACGGGACCCTGCGAGGGCCGCAATTCTGTGGATTCAATGGGGACGCTCGGTGAAAGGGTGCACATCCAGTGCACACGACCGGCTGGGAAGCCGTGCCAGTGCTCGCAAGTCGTACCGATCCATCATGGGCGCAACGCAGAATCGATGCGAAAGACGATTCATTCAATCATGGCGTTGCGTGTTTGTCAGCCGGGAGCAAACTCATGAGCTAGGTCATGGCTTGCGCCTGATCATTCAGGAAACAGCAGGTCGAAGAGCGCCCTTGTCTTGGGCGTCATGTTTTTTGGGTCTGGCCGATGCACTTCGTCCTCGGACACCAGCAATTTGGCGTAGACCGCTTCGTACACACGCTTCACGACACCGGGTGCAATCTCTTCGCGGCCATAGCCCGGAAAAAAGCCCAACAATCGATATCCGGCGTGCTCTAAAGCCCGCTGCAAATGTGGGGTCGTCAGCGTTGCCAGCGAATACTGGAACTGAGCTCCCATCGATCTCGAAACGTTTTCGGAACCCATCGAAGTGAGTACTGACAATTTCATACCGCGATGGGTTGGCGCCAGGACGATGAGCCGGGCGTAAATCGCCAACGCGTCCACTTCCCGTTCCACCGACCACATGCCCACCAACTCATTGTTGAACATGATCCGGACCACGAGGATGTTCTTGTCCACCCCACCGTCCAGACATACTCCTGCGGGATAGAACTCCTCGCGCACGAAGCAACTGGCGGCGCCGACGACGATAGCCGGATGCCAGCTCTTGAGCGCTGCGATGAGGGGCGCAACGTTCGCGCGATCGAGCCGTTCGTAGCGATAGCCGTCCGGTAACGGCATCATTGTCGATAGTTCATCGATGGCGGGCCATTTCACGCTCCGCCCTCCGTTACAGGCTGCGAAATCGTGGCAGGTGGGCTGGGAAACAACACCTCGAACAGCGCCCGCGCAGTCGGTGTCAGGTTATTCGGGTCGGGACGAACCAGCTCCGCCTCGGGCACCAGCACTTTCGCGAAGACCGCTTCAAAAACGCGTTTTACGACGCCAGGCGCGACCTGCTCGCGGTCGTAGCCGGAAGTGAAGCCGATGAGCTGGTACCCCGCGCTCTCGAGCGCGCGCTGCATATGGGGAATCTTCAGCGTGGCAAGGCCGAACAGGAATTCCGCGCCCATCGCCCGCCCGGCAAGCTCCGCCAGCGGCATGACCTTCGAGGCCAATTTTGCCTCCCGGTGCGCCGGTGCGACGACGATCAACCGTCCATACAGCGACAGCGTGTCGGGAACCTGCTCCCAGGACCACATGCCGACGAGCTCGTCGCCGCGCCTGAATACGCCGACGAAAACGTCCTTGTCGGCCTCTCCAGCAAGCGCCACTTCGTTGTTGTAGAAATTTTCCTGCAAATAGCAACTGCCTCCCCCAACCGCGATGTCGGGATGCCAGAGCCGGATGCCGCCTATGAGAGCAGGAATTACCGGGCGTGCGAGCATCTCGTAGCGATAGCCGTCCGGGAGCGGCACCATAGACGATAGGTCTTCGATGGTCGGCCATTGCATATTCGGTCCTCTTGTCAGTTGTCATTTGATTCTGGCTCCCCGGGACCCCGGCGAACTCTGACCGAACCGCAGATTTACACACAACGCCCGCTTCGGGCCGATGCGCGTCATCCGACTGGTTGCTGCCATTCCGCTCAAGCCTGGGTTTATCTGTACCCCGCCTCCTTCTGAGCCCGGATGGCGAGCACAAACACCGCATCAAGTTCTGCAACGTATCGATACAGCGCTACGTAGCCACGCGCTCGGCGCCCGATGACCAGTTCTCTCAAGTCCGACCGGGCTGCCCGACCGATGAGCGGATTTCGCTCCAGTACATCGATAGCCTTGATGATGTCTTCAAGGTGTGAGGGCGCGTCCGTCCCTTCATGTGCAAGGAGGTGTTCCAGGATCCGATCGAAATCATCCCCGACCTCCGGTGCGAGCTCGATGCGCGACAAGACTACCGCGCAAGCGTTCGCGACTTCGGCTTGGCAGACTTTTCACCGGATAGCCGCCGCTCGAGATGGCGACGCATCTCACTCCACGGCACTGTCTTGCCGGAGGCAACAATCGCGGCGTACCGCCGCTCGGCCGTATCCCGAAACTCCCCCCGGCGTTCTTCCTGTTCGGTCTTCTCTGCAATCGCTTCCAGTATGAAACCGTGTGCAGTGGTTCCCGCGCGCTCTGCTGCACGCGCGATTCGCTCCTTGAGATCCTGGGGCAGGCGAATGGTGGTTGTGGACATGCGACGCTCCAAATGAAAAGTGCAATGTAGCACAGTTGTGCTACTTCAAGAAGCCTTCTACACGATGGGAAGATGCGCGACGCCCGCCGCAAAACGATTGGGCGGTTCCCTGCATTCCGGAGCTTCGACGCACAGTGATTTCAATTGCACACGCCGTGCACACGACCGGCTGGGAAGCCGCACCAGTGCTGGTCAATCGTGCCGATCCATCATGGGGGCGACGCACAAGCGGTGCAACAGGTCATTCATTCGATCGGCTTTCTCGCCTCGCGATCGATCCATGGAACGACCTCGATCAGCGCTGCCCCCAACAGCGCCAGGCGCGCGACACGCCCGGCCAGTATCACATCCGTCCACCTCATCGAACGGCAAGGTCACACCTGTCGCCTAGTCCAAACAGCGTCCTTCGAAGCGATGGCGATCAGCCGCCTTCCGTATGAATGGGACGGGTACCTCAGAGCTGCTGCTCCGGCACGAACGGTGCGAGCAGCATGTTCTGCAGACGCATCACTGGAGTCACATCCGGCTCCTCGGACAGCACGACATCCCCATCATCGTCCATGGTCAGCCACTCGAGACTCTGCTCGTCCGGCGCGAAGCGCAAGCGGTACGCGCTCTGGAATTTGCTGATGTGAATCACGCGAAGGACCTCGTTCGCGAGCTGCGGACACTCGGCGATGATTCCGAGTTCCGTGTTCTTGCTGGCTGATCTCGGATCGAGATTCATCGACCCTATAAAGACAATCGACCGATCGATGATCGCGGTCTTGGCATGCAGGCGGCCGACCGAAGCTCCCGGCAACATAAGCCGCTTGTTGCGCACGATTCGCGTAGGACTGAGCTCATAGAGATCCACGCCTGACCTGAGCAACTCGACCCGATAGCGTGCATAGCCGGTATGAACGAGAGGCTCGTCGTTGGAGGCGAGAGAATTGGTGAGAATCGTTACCTTGACATCGCGCTTCCGCAAGTCGCCGAAGGCCTGGACACCCTTCGGTCCCGGAATGAAGTACGGCGACGAAAGGACCACCTCGGTCCGAGAGGCCATGACGAGATTCATGACGTTCATCGTAACGCTCATCGATCGCGCCATCTCGTCCCAGGTCGCCGTCACCTTGGCGGGTGAGTCGGCCTATGCGTTGGCCTTCCCCCACACCAGGCCGAGGCGCCCTGCCTCGAGATCGTCGCTGATCGGGCCGTACCCGAGGATGTCGATCGGCGGCGGCGCAACCGCCATCATCTGCTCGCCTTCGTCAACGAGGACGTTGAACTGCCGCTGCAGCTGCTCACGATCGAGGCTCGTGCGGATGACCGCGGCCGCCGGGTAGACCTGCGGACTGTTCCAGTAGGTATCGAAGATCAGGGCGAGCCGCGGGACTACCGCGCCGACCACAAACGCGTCCATATCCACGAAATTATCGGTCGCGCTGCGCATGAAGTATTCATCGGCGATGTTGCGGCCGCCGGCCACAACCATCGCCCCGTCGGCGATGAATAGCTTGTTCTGCATGCGGTGGTTTAGCCTTCCGAAATCGGCGAGTGAAGCGAGGTACTTGCTGGTGAGAATATCGCGTCCACAGCAGAAGGGATTGAACAGGCGCACCTCGACGTTCGGGAGGGCGGCCAGGCCAATGAACAGCAGGTCGCCGCCCGATGTGTAAAGATCGTCCACCAGCACGCGCACACGCACGCCCCTCAATGCGGCATCACGCAGATTGCGCAGCAGCAGCCGGCCTGTCATGTCGTTCTGGATGAGGTAATACTGGACGTTCAGCGAATATTGGGCCCGCCGCGCAAGCTGGATTCGGGCGTCAAGCGAGTACGCGCCGAGGGGCATCAGCCGGAACCCCGTGAGGTCGGGCGCCGGTAGCGACGCCTGGACGGTGCGGACCAACGGACTTTCCGGAGAAGGCGGCAGCGCCGCCGAATTGGATGTCTCCGGCCTATGCGGAAGCGCGCCGCAACCAGTCGGCACGATGACGGCCAGGGAAGTGAACCGCGTGGGGAATCGTCGCCAGCACCTCACTTCTTGGCCCTGCTCTCATTCCAGCGTCGCAGCCCGCCGGGACAGATCGCGTTCATCGTGATGCCCTGCGCGGCGACTTCCAGCGCGACCGTCTTGGTGAGACCGGCGATGCCGTGCTTGGCCGCGACATAGGCCGACTTGAAAGGGCTTGCCACCAGCGCGTGCGCGGAGGCAATGTTGATGATCCGGCCTGCCCTCTTCGCCTTCATCGCCGGAAGCGCCAGGCGGATCGTGTGAAATGACGCCGTCAGATTGAGGGCAAGGATCAGGTTCCATTTGTCAACCGGGAATTCGTCGATCGGCGCGACATGCTGGATGCCGGCGTTGTTGACGAGGATGTCGATCGCGCCGAATTCGCCCGCCCTTGCCCATCATCGCCTCGATTGGCGCCTGTTGCGAAAGATCGGCGCCGTCGTAGCGGACCGTCACACCATGGTCGGCGGACAGCTTGGCGCGGAGCTGCTCGATTGCCGAGGGTTCGCCGAAGCCGTTCACGATCACGTTCGCGCCTTGTTCGGCGAATGCGGAGGCGATGCCAAGGCCAATGCCGCTGGTCGAGCCGGTGACTAGCGCGGTCTTTCCTTTGAACATGAGGGACTCCCGGGTCGATTGATGTGGGGTCCAGGCTCAGTCCCGCCGAATCCGAGCCAAGCGGCGCCGGCATGCATTACCGCGGACACTCGCAGTTCGGGGGTGCGGGACGGCCCCGATCGCTGCGATAGTCCACCGAAGGGCCGATTTCCTTACTGCCGAGAACGAGTCGTAAGCGAACGCCAAGTCCGACGAAGCGTGGACACGGCCAGGGGAGCGACTCGCATGAGTGCGGAGACACACATCGTCATCGCCGGCGGCCGCCCGATATGCTGCCGCTTGATGTCGCGCAACTCGCTGATCTCGGGCACGCTTGGTATGACGGCTTGAATCGAGGTCTTCGTTTATCCTGTGGCGGCGCCCACGCATATCCAATGGGCGGCGGTGCTGTTGGTCCTGTTGCGCCGCGGCCCGGGCAAGCTGTCAATCGATGGCCTGCTGTGGCGGCAGTTTGGCGAACGACTGTTCGGGATATGGCGAGCCACAGTGCGATGCGAGAGTGGTGTCATCATCGAAAGCGCGGCCCATTGCCGGAACCGTTGCGGGAAACCGCAATCAAACGCAGTTACTTAGCCAACCCATGCGGAGTCATTCAATGAAAGCTGGAATACGATTGCTGCTCGCGGTTCTTTCCCTCGTAATATCCACGAGCGCCCCGGCCGCGGAAACCAAGCCGTTCGACCAAGCGACGTTCGATGCCTTGCAGGGGGCCGACAAGCCGGTCCTGATCGACGTTTACGCAGACTGGTGCCCAACCTGCAAGCAGCAGGCGCCGATCGTTGCCGAACTGTTGGCACGCCCGGAATTCAAGGACTACACCGTGCTCAGAGTTAACTTCGACACGCAGAAGGACGTGCGCCGGGCCCTCCGTGTGGCGGAGCAAAGCACGTTCATAATCTATCGCGGCAAGAAGGAAGTGGCGCGCACCGTTGGCGATACCAGCAAGGATTCCATTGCGGCGACGTTGCGTAAGGCGGTCTCCTGATTCCTGCGTCACAGCGATTCTAAATGGAGCTTGGTCCGACAAGTTACGGCTTCGGATTCCTCGCCGGCTTGCTCTCCATCCTTTCGCCGTGCGTGTTACCGCTGGTGCCGATCGTCGCCGGAACCGCTGTGGCCGCCCATCGGTTGGGCGCGTTGGCACTCGCACTCGGGCTCGCGCTGTCATTCACCGGGGTCGGGGTGTTCGTCGCCACAGTTGGGTTTGCGATTGGGCTTGATGCCGAGTGGTTTCGGCGCGCTGCCGCCGTACTGCTCGTCGGCTTCGGCGCCATCCTGATGAGTGACTTCTTGCAGCAGCGATTTGCGGGTGCAACCGCATCACTCAGCAGCTACGGTGATCGGTGGCTACTCCGCTTGCGCATCGAAGGGCTGAGCGGACAACTGGTAATCGGCTTTTTGCTGGGGTTGGTGTGGGCACCCTGCGTCGGGCCGACGCTCGGCGCCGCGGCGACGCTGGCTAGCCAGGGGAAGAGTCTCGGCCAAGTCGCGCTGGTCATGGCGCTTTTCG
Source organism: Burkholderiales bacterium (assembly GCA_038239945.1). Lineage (GTDB taxonomy): Bacteria > Pseudomonadota > Gammaproteobacteria > Burkholderiales > Casimicrobiaceae > VBCG01. The sequence goes on along the minus strand of JBBSEG010000022.1, from coordinate 3,038 downwards.
GTGTCGGTGCAGCATTGCCATTGGCGGCTGTCGGCTCGATTTCGCGGCACATTTTCGCCGCCGCGAAGGGAAACCTGGTCCGTGTCGGGATATATGGCAAATGCATCCTGGGCGGATTGATGGTCCTGCTCGGGTTGACCATGTTGACCGGCTGGGATCGCTCGCTTGAAGCCTATTTGGTCGATCTCTCTCCCGCCTGGCTTACCGAGCTGACGACCCGATTCTGATGCTCGAGCTGCGTCATTTTCCCCTGAGTCTCCAGGTCAATTCCGGCGCAACGCCGCGATTTGGGTCTCGAGCTGCTTGATCCGGTCGTGCAGTGGCTTCGAGGCTTCCTCGATGTCGTGGAGCGTGAATCGCGGTGTAATGTGTTGGGGGCAGTTCCAATCAAAGGCCTCAACGTCGATCACCGCTACGCGCTCCAACCGTGCGCGATAGTCGGGAAGTTCGACGACAAAGACGAGTTCCGGGTCCGCTTTGCCCATCGCCTCGAAACGCAGACGGCCGAGAAGCTTGAGGCGTGCGCGGTTTGGGTAATCCATGACGATGATGGACGCGTGATCGTTGCGCGAGGCGTTACCGGCGCTGATGAACTCGCGGTTGCCGCCGAAGTCGCCGAAGGCGACGCGTGAGGGTGAGAGCACCTTCAGGAACCCGCGCGGGCCGCCGCGGTGCTGCACGTATGGCGAGCCGGTCTCGCTCACCGTCGCCATGTAGAAGCTGTCGGCACCCGCGAGGAATTCCATCTCGCGGGCACCTAGCCCTTTGCCGGGCCGGGTCTGCATGCGCGCATACGCGGTGCGCGAACCATGCGCTTCCTGCAGCGCCTGCACTGCAGGTGTGAACGCGACCTCGGCGAAGGATTTCATGGCGAGCTCCCAGGCGGCTTGTGGACGGGCACCGACGATCTCGACGTCAGCATGGGCGCATCATGATTGCTGCTCGGGAAAGAATAAATACCGGAATGCGCACTTGATTTATCCAGAATATGGACAAATACTCCAAGGATGGACAAGCTGCGCGCGATGGAAGTCTTCGTGCGGATCGTCGAGGGCGGCAGCCTGACCGCTGCCGCGGACGGGCTCGACATGTCGGTTCCGTCCGTGGTGCGTTCGCTCGCTGCGCTAGAGCGCGCGGTGGGCGTGCGCCTGGTTAATCGCACGACCCGCCGATCATCGCTTTCCGACGAGGGCCGGGAGTATTACGAGCGCTGCAAGCGCGTGCTGGCCGAGGTGGAAGACGCCGACGCCGCGCTCTCCGCGCGCCGGGCCGTGCCGAAGGGCCGACTGAGGCTGACCGCGCCGGTGATGTATGGTCGCCTGCATGTCGCGCCGGTTCTCGGCGAGTTCATGGCCAAATATCCGGCGCTGGAGGTCGAGCTCTTGTTACTCGATCGTGTTGTGGACCTCGTCGAGGAAGGCATCGACGCCGGCTTGCGCATTGGCCAGCTGCCGGAATCCACCCTGGTTGCCGTGTCCGTGGGAGAAACGCGCCGCGTCATCTGCGCGGCGCCGTCCTACCTCAAGCGCGCAGGCATGCCGGACGTTCCCGCGGACCTCATTGCGCACGCTACGATCGCCTTCACCGGGCTTAGCACCCCGGGCGAATGGTCCTTCGCCGGCAAGCCGGCGGTGCGCATACCGATCCATCCTGCCCTGCGCACCAACCAGTTCGACGTCGCCATCGACGCCTGTCTGCGCGGCTTGGGCTTTGGGCAGTTCCTCTGCTATCAGGTGAAGGCGCTGCTGGAGGCCGGAAAACTGAAACGCGTCTTGGGCGTCTTCGAACTGGCCCCATCGCCGATCCATTTGGTGTATCCGCATGCAAGGCTGTCGTCGCCCAACGTGCGCGCGTTCGTGGACTTCGCCGTCCCACGGCTGCGCGCCAGGTAAAACACCTCTACCCATGGCCAGCTCCCGCACCCGTTCCTTCACCTGTAGGCGGATAAGGATGGCCCAGATCTCCCCGGAGCTGAACGGGGCCTTCTGGCGGACCAGCTTGCCCTTGGTTACATGCTTATTGGGAGACGCAACGTGGGGTGACTTCACCGGGTTCTCCTTTCGGTTGAAGGGAGAACCAACTTGGGCTGCGGCCGACGCCCTGGCTTTGCGTCTTTCGGACAGCCTCCGTTTCTCATGTACAGACCACGTCATAAATCTGTATGAGCATTTGGTCGACCTCTCTCGCTGTCCAAATGGTTCAGTTGAGCTGCCGGGTAGCGTTCACCCGCTACAGCGTCAATGGGCACCGCCTTCGCCAGTGCAGAGATGTCCTTGGGCGACAGATGAACATCCAGCGCGCCTAGCGCCTCGATCAGACGCTCCCGCCTGCGGGCGCCAACCAGGGGAACTATGTGCGCGCCCTGTCCCGCTACCCACGCGATCGCCACTTGCGCGACCGATGCGCCGATGCGGTTCGCTACTGCGCGCAGTTGCTCGACGAGCGCAAGATTTTGGTCGAGGTTGGCGCCTTGGAAGCGCGGGCTAATCGCACGAAAATCACGCTCTCCGGCGCGGGCTCTCGACCAGTGGCCGCTGATCAGGCCGCGTGATAGCACGCCATACGCCGTGATGCCGATTCCCAGTTTGCGCGCCAGTGGGAGGATCTCTGCCTCGATCCCGCGCGAGATCAGCGAGTACTCGATTTGCAGGTCACTGATCGGGTGAACGGCATGGGCGCGCAGCAGCGTGTCCGCGCTGACTTCCGAAAGCCCGACGTAACGCACGTAGCCGGCCTTGACCATGTCTGCCATCGCCCCGACGGTGTTACCGGCAATTGTAGAGTGACCCACCCGGCAAAGTGAAACTGACCCACCTGGGGTATTGATAGCGGCTTTGGGCCGCGATGCTGAACCAGGAGGAAGTAGTGGAGATGCGAGTCAGGGTGAGGCGCGGCGAGTCGATCCGACAGCTGGCGCAAACGATGGGGATGTCACGCAACACGGTGCGGCGCTATTTGCGGGGTGCGCAAGCGCAACGGCAGGCGAGCGTGCGGCCGAGCAAATTGGATCCGTTCAAGGCATATCTGGTGGAGCGCAT